>JBBKWO010000047.1:0-75256 GCA_037969015.1 Opitutaceae bacterium | reverse complement strand
TGTTGGGTGTGGTGGCGCCGGCCGACGTCGCACGCACGGGCGGGGACGCCCGTGGCTACAAGGAAGTGAAATCCGGTTGAAACGGGGTATGACTGGATCGGGGATGTAGCCGCCCCCGTCCCCGGGGGCGTGTTGGGTGTGGTGGCGCCGGCCGGCGTCGCACGCACGGGCGGGGGCGCCCGTGGCTACAAGGAAGTGAAATCCGGTTGAAACGGGTATGACTGGATCGGGATGTAGCCGCCCCCGTCCCTGGGGGCGTGTTGGGTGTGGTGACGCCGGCCGACGTCGCACGCACGGGCGGGGACGCCCGTGGCTACATTCGGAACCGGTAATTCCAGCCCACGAAAAACGCCACCCGTTGCGGGGCGGCGTTGTGTTGGAAGCGGACTATCGCAGTGTAAACTCAGGCGTGGGCGAGCAGCTTGGTTTTGATCGCGTCCTTGGGCATCATGCCAACGAGCGTATCGACGAGCTTACCGCTCTTGAAGATCAGCATGGTGGGGATGGCGCGCACGCCGTATTCGGCGGCGAGGGTGTCGTTGTCATCCACGTTGACCTTGCCGATGGCGGCCTGACCGGAGACTTCCACTGCCAACTCTTCGAGCAGGGGGGCGATGGCCTTGCAGGGGCCACACCAAGGAGCCCAGAAGTCCACGAGGGTGGGTTGGGCGCTGGCGATGGCGGCTTTGAAGGAGTCGGTGTCGTATTGAGCGATATTTTCGGACATAATAATTAGACTTTAAGGAAAAGGAGCACGGCACTGCCAACGGCCACAACAGCGGCCAGCGCGGCGAGTCCGGCCTGCCAGCCGGGAGTGCCCTCGTCGGCTTGGTCGATCTTTGGCATCGGGGAGGAGAACTTGCCGGCGTAGCTCGGCATTTTTACGGCGCGCTCGATCTGCTGGTTGGTGAGCGGCTTGCCATCGCCCATGGGCTTGGCGGAAAGGCGCAGGCCGGGCTTGGGCGCGGGCGCTTCGGCGTCCGGTGTGGTTTCCTCAGCCGGGGCCGTCGGAGCAGGCGCCGGGGACTGTGCGGGAATTTTTAAGCCCGGAGCAGGCGGGGCGGATGCAGCACCTGCGGCGAGTCCGGGCGCGGCCGGAACCGGATTTTCTGAAGAATCGGGAGAGGGGTTTTTTTCGACGTTCATATGGGGAAAGTAGTGATGGGGTTAACGGGGGGTGGATTTGTGGATAATCTCGGCGAGTTCACGCGGGTCAACAGTGGCGATTTGTTTATCGCGACGTTTTAGCTCCTCGAAAGTTTTGACGGTGGTCTCCGTCATGCGGTCGTGGGTTTCGGCAGAACCGCCGACGAGGACAAATTGCTCGCCTTTGGTGATGCGTTTGTGGCCGTCGGTATTGTCCAAGCCAACCCCAAGCAATCCGGCTTGTTTGGCGGCGGGTTTGCTGACGGCTGATTTGTCGGGGCGCTTACTCACGTGGACAACGTGCCCGCTTCGATGGGTGTTTCAAGTTGGTTTTCCAAAAGGATCGGACCCGGATCATCATCGGGAACCGCGCTGCAAAGAATATCCGAGTAGGCTTCGTCCTGCTTGATGCGGAGCTTGCGCAGACGGGTCAGCTCCAGCACGGCAATAAAGGTGGCCACCAGCACGCGGACGGTCACCGGTCCGGTTTCGAAGAGTTCGCTGAAGACGAATTCCTTGCGGGTGCGGATCATCAGTAAGAGCTCCTCCATTTTGTCGGAGACAGTGACTTGTTCGTCCTCAATCTGGCCGACCACGAGTTTCTCGGCCAGTCGACGCAGCACGATGTTGAACGCGTTCCACAGGTCGATTCGGTCGGTGGGTTTGAGCGGACGGTCGGACTCGGGCGTGGACAGCTCGGAGACGTGGCGCGCGAGCATGTCGTGCTGGAAGCGGACCAGTTCGTCGAGTTTGGCCGCGGCTTCCTTGAATTTCTTGTATTGCAGCAGTTGGTGCACGAGTTCCCAGCGGGGGTCGAGGGCATCGTCGTCGCCATCTGCGGAGACGGCGGCCTGGCCGCGCGGCAGGAGCATGCGGCTCTTGATTTCCATCAGGGTGGCGGCCATGACAAAAAACTCCCCGGCGATATCGAGATCGAGTTCCTTGAGGGAGTGGATCACGTCGATGTATTGACGGGTGACCGACTCGATCGGGATGTCGTAGATATCCAGCTCGTTCTTTTTGATCAGAAAGAGCAGGAGATCGAGCGGGCCTTCAAAGACCGGCAGTTTGATGCGATAATCGGCGTCGGGAACCACGGTTGGAAGATGCTTGAGGCGGGGAGGGGGCTGGCAATGCCGAATTATCGGCGCTGCCAGGCGGCCACGTAGAAACCATCGGTGTCGTGCTTGGCGGGCAGGATCTGCAAACCGCCGGCATCGTCGGTTATTCCACCATAGTTATTGGCGGGTGGCAGCGGTTCAAAATCGGGGTGCGCTGAGGCAAAGGCAGCGGCAACAGCAGTGTTTTCCGTGCGACAAAGCGAGCAGGTCGCGTAGACCAGCCGGCCACCTCGGCGGACCTTGGCGGCGAAACGGGTGAGCAACTCGGCTTGGAGTTTTGCGGCGGCGCGGACGTCGTCGGGCGTGGTCGTCCACTTCAGGTGTGGAGCGCGACGCCAGGTGCCGGTGCCAGTGCAGGGGGCGTCGACCAGCACGCCGTCGTAGGTTTCGGCCAATACGGCCGGGGTGGAGACGGTGGTGAGTCCGGCGCGTTCGGCGCGTTGGCGCAGCTCGGCAAGGGCGGCGGGACGAATGTCGTTGGCGTCGACCTTGCCGGCCGGACCGAGCAGACGGGCGAGTTGCAGGGTTTTGCCGCCGGCTCCGGCACAGGCGTCGAGCCAATGTCCGCCGGTCGTAATGGACTGGCTGGCGAGGATAAGTTGCGAACCGAGATCTTGGATTTCAATCAGTCCCAAGCGGTGGGCGTCGGTTTTGTCGATCGGGAGATCGTCGTCCAGGCGCCAGGCTTCCGGCAACACCGGCGATGGGGTGGGCGACCATCCGAGGGCGCTGAATTCTTCAGTAACAACGGCGGGAGCGTCGGTTTGCAGGCGAAGCCAGAGCGGGGCACGGTTGAGCAGGGCGGCCAGTTGGTCGGGCTCGAATACGGCCGGACATTCGTCGGCCAGCCACGCGGGCAGGAGTTCGCTGAGCGGAGGAGATACTAATTGGTCGGAGGCCCAGGCTTGGCGGAAGAGGTGGGTGTCCCGCGTGTCGCGGGCGTGGTTGGCGATCAGCGTGATGACGGTGTCTTCACCGGCCTCTTCGATCCAGGGGAGGATGCGCAGCGCGGTGTAAACCAGTTCGCGGTAGAGGCGCCGGTCGCGTGAGCCGAAGCGTCGGTCGGCCAGCATGAGCTGCATTCGGGCCGGCAGGTTGCGATCACTCCGCCAGCGAGAGCGGAGTTTTGACAGCAGGCCGAGCAGGATACGGCGTTGATTGTGCGGGACGCTCACGCCGGACGGGTGGATTCGATCAATAGGAGTCGAGCTCGACGCGAACAGAAAAGGACAGGTCGCTTTCACGCGTGGAACCGTCGGTCAGGCTGACGAGGTAGCTGACGGACCAGATCCGGCTCAGACGTTGGCGGATGGCGATGCTTTGTTCGATGAAGCTGGCGCTGACGGCGTCGTAACGGAGCGAGGCGTAGAGACTATAGATTTCGTTTAAGCGCAGGTAGTAGTCCGCGATGTATTCCTCGATGGGGGTGGTGTTTTTGAGGTAGTGGTTGGAGAGGCGAAGGCTCCAGACATCGGCATCGCGGAAGGTCACGCCGGTGTTGATTTCTTCGAGCGTGCCGGTCTGCACGGTGTAGCGTTGGTAGAGATCGAAGGTCAGCCAGTCAGCCGGGGTGACGGCGAGGGCCGCGTGCAGGGGAGAGGTTTTTTCGGTGCCGGGCTGGTCGTCGAAGTAAATGTCGGTCGCGAGTGCAAGGGAGATCAAATCGCGCGAGCCGTAGTTTTCGGAGCGGGTTTGCAGCACGTTGTCGAACCCGACACGAAGGGTGTTGGTGGCAGCGAGGTCATCGATATTACGTTGGTCGCCGAGGCCGAGCGGAGGCAGGTAGGTATCGAAGATGCGACGGTCGATCGCGGGGATGTAGGGGATGCCGTTGTCGGCCTGCGGAATGTAGCGGTAGGAGACTTTCGGGGTGAAGAGGTGGCGCAGGCCGTTGATACCCCAGACTTCGCTTTGGGTGTCGTAGGTGGCGCTGGTGCGAATCTCGGCATCAAAGCCGGCTTCGCCGAGCAGGCGGGTGTAGTCACTGCGACCGATGGCGCGGTCATAGTAAGTGGCGCGTCCACCGAGCACCGGGGTCATGGAAAGCCATTCGCGGGGAGAGTAGGGGCGGGTGAGCGAGTAATAAACGTCGAGGCGGTCGCTGCGGATATCGGGTGCGATGCCGGCGGGATCTTGCTCCACCAGAATCGCGGCACTGGCGTTGACGCGGTGATAGATACCGGCTCCGACCTGAATGGGGAGTCCGTCAAAACGGATTTCCGGCAGGCGTTCCTGCATGCGATGGAAGTCGTTTGGCTGGGCGCGCATGAAGGCGGAAACCACATAATTGTCGTGGGCGGAGGTGCCTTCAAACCAAGTGTCGGGAGTCTGCACCCGACGGAAATCGTCGTTGCGGAAATCGCGGATGACCTCGGAGTCCGACCAGTAGTTGATCTCACCGTTAAGAGTCAGGCCGGGGGAAAGATCCTGGTGATGTTGCCAAGTTACAAAGCCGCGGTCCGTGGGAATCGGAGCTGCGAGGATATCCACGCCAAACGGATCCTCGTCTTGAATGAAACCGGTGCGCAGGGTTCCCCTCAGGCCGACGTCGCTTCCTGCATACGTATTGTAGTTGGCCGAGGGGCCGAACATGACGCCGCGCTCGCTGTAGAAGTCGACTTCACCGCCGAAGCTTAGTTTGCCCGAAAGCGGCACGAGCAGTCCGAGCTCAAGATAAACACCGAGCGCGGAGTCCGAACCGACGGAGGCGCTGAAATCAGGGGTGTTGGGGCTGTCGAGGGATTGCTTGAAACCGGGGGAACCAAAAACCGGAACCGAACCGATGCTGATGCGTCCGCCACTCGTGGTGATGCTTTCGCCGGGGACCACGTCCACCTTGCCGGTGCTCAGGGAGGGGGTGAGGCGGCCGGGTTCGTCGTAAAAGATGCGGGCGGCTTGCAGCGACAGCCCCTCGCGATTGCCCGTCACGCTTTCGCCTTCGGCATAAACGGGAGGATGACCGAGGCGGAAACGGGTCACCTCGTAGGACTGATCTTCGACCCGGTAGGTGATTTGATCGGCCAAAAGACGTTGTCCCGTGTGGGTTAACACGACGTTGTCGGTTGCGACCGCGACCTGAGTCTTCTGGTTATAGGTGATCGTTTCGGCCGTGAGAATGAAATCCCCCTGGACCAATCGGGCGGAGCCGCTGAAGACCGTTCCCTCGGGGGTAATCCGAGTTTGGATGGCGGTCAGTTGGGGTTTTTCCGCAGCTTGCAGGGAGGCCAGGCAGGGTAGCAGGAGAGTGAGGAGCAATAAACGTCGAGTCACGATGAGCGGGGAGCAAAAGCGGTGGCGCGCGCCCTAGCAAGCTCCCACTCAATGATGGAGTTGGCCCACTTTTCGCTTTCCGCCCCAAACCCCGCGACTCATGGTCGCGAACCGCGTCTCCTTTCGAATCTCATATAAATGGTCCGCTCAAAACCCGTCTCGTCCTCCGCAATCAACAATTTGACCCGTCTGAGGTCTGAAATTCGCACCCTGGGCACCGCCTTGGGGCGTGTCATCCGCACAATGGAGGGTGACGAAGCCTACGCCACGGTGGAAAAACTCCGCCAGCTGGCCAAGTTAAGTCGCGCCGATGACAAGGCCGCCACCGCCGCATTAAGTGAAACCGTCGCGGGCATGACGGCCTCGGGTGCTTTTGCCCAAGCCATGGCTTTCACGCTATATTTTGAGCTGGTAAACCTTGCGGAGGAAAATTTCCGCATCCACCTGCTCCGTGAGCGTCGTTCCGCCCGTCGCGTTGAGGCGGGCAAAACCGGGGCCGGCCAACCGATCCGTGAATCAATCGAGGCCGCGCTCTGCGAACTGAAAGCCCGCGGCGTGTCTGCCGCCGAGATGCAGGCGCTGCTGGATCGGGTTGCAATCGAGCTCGTATTTACCGCGCACCCGACCGAGTCCAAACGCCGCACACTGCTGACCAAGCTCAAGCGACTCGGTGAAATGCTCCGCAACGTCATTCCCGGTAGCGAGGCCGCGCTGGATGCCGACGCGCTGGATCGTGAAATCGCCTCACTTTGGCTGACTGATCGCAGCCGCGTGGCCCGCCCCGAGGTGACGGATGAGGCCCGCACGGGTCTGTGGTATTTTGACACCAACCTCTACGAGGTGCTCCCCCGCCTGCAGGTCGACCTGCAGCGTGCGCTCAAGCTTCACTATCCGTCGGTCAAGGCGCCTTCGCGCTGGTTGACTTTTGGCTCTTGGATCGGTGGCGATCGTGACGGCAACCCGTTTGTGACCGCCGGCCTCACCGCCAATATTCTCACGCTGCATCGCCGGCTGGCCGTGGAGAAACTTCGCAAGGGCATTTACGCCCTTTCGCGCACGCTGACCGTTTCCGACCGGCGCGACGCCATTTCGCCAGCCATGAAAAAGATGCTGCGCGAGCACCGCCACATTTCCAAGCACGTCGAGGCATTGACCGGACGGTATCCGCACGAGCCCTACCGTCTGTTGCTTGGTGGTCTGCGTGACCGACTGGACCAGGCCTCGGCCGAGTTGATAGCCGGACCGTCGCCCCTGGTTGATGCGAACGCGCCCAAAAATGAGTCGCCGTTCAATACCGACACGCCGCGCGAAATCCTGCGGGTGATCCGCGAAAGTCTACAGGCGGGGCGGGGGGCCTTGTTGGCCGATGGTGAAGTTTCCGACATCGAGCATCAGCTGGAGGTTTTTGGTCTGCACACCGCGCGGATGGATATCCGCCAACACTCCGGTCACCATGAAAACGCCGTGGCTGAGTGCATTGGTCGAAAGGATTACGTCAAATTGCCCGAAGCCGAGCGCCGTGAGGTGCTCGCCTCCGCGCTCGCCTCCGCCAAACCGCTGTCCGCCGCGCAAATCGCCGAGATGTCCCCCGCTACGCGCAACGTGTTGGAACCGCTCGCGCTCTGCTCCCGCGTGATCGCCGAATTTGGACCTGAAGCGCTGGGCATCTATATCATTTCCATGACGACCGAGGCCTCCGATTTGCTGGAGGTTCGTTTGCTCATGACTTTGGCTGGAGCCGATCTGCCGGTGGCTCCCTTGTTCGAGACCCTGGAGGATTTAAACCATGCGCCCGCCGTATTGGGCGATCTGTTCAAACACCCGGCCTACGCCGCCACGCTGGCCGCTCAAGGCGGACATCAGCACGTCATGCTTGGCTATTCCGACAGTAACAAGGACTGCGGTTACCTCACCGCCAACTGGGCGCTCTTTAAATCGCAGGAAGAAATCACCGCGGTCTGCCGCGAGCATCAGGTCCGCACGACGTTGTTCCACGGTCGCGGCGGCAGCATCGCCCGTGGTGGTGGTCCGGCCGCCAAGGCCATTCTGGCGCAACCCATCGGTCTGCGCGACGGTGGCATTCGGGTGACCGAACAGGGCGAGGTGTTGTCCACGCGCTATCACGATCCCGATCTAGCGCATCGCATCCTCGAACAGATGACCTACGGCGTGTTGCTCGGTGCCCATGCTGCGGGCACGCCGCGCCCGGTCGCCGCCGAGTGGAGCGAAGCCATGGAGACCATGAGCGCCGCCGGTTTTGCCGCCTACAAGCGCCTGGTGCACGACGATCCCGGGTTCCTCGATTTCTGGAAGGAAGCCACCCCGATCGACGAGATCAGCAACCTCAAGTTCGGCTCCCGTCCGACCTACCGCAAAGCCACCCAGAGCGTCGGCGATCTGCGCGCAATTCCCTGGGTATTCTCCTGGATGCAAAGCCGCTTTAACTTCCCCGGTTGGTTCGGTCTGGGCTCCGCGCTCGACAGTATCTTGAAGCGCGGTCCCGCCGGCAAAAAACTCCTGCGGACTATGTATGCCGAGTGGCCGTTTTTCCAGACGCTGTTGGACAACGCCCAGGTTACCATGCGCAAGGCCGACATGAGCATCGCCCGGGTCTACTCATCGCTGGTCAAGGACGAGGCCCTGCGCGCCCGCATCCAACGCGAGCTGGAAAAGGAATATGCCCGTAGTGAAACCGCGGTTTTGGCCATCACCAGCCAGCGTCAATTGCTGGCCCACGAACCCGTGCTTTTGAAGTCGGTGCAGCTGCGCAACCCTTACATCGACCCGCTCAATTACATCCAGGTTGAGATGCTCCGCCGGCTGCGTTCGGGCACCCTCGCAAAATCCGAAGAAGAGGCGTTGCGTGCCGTGGTCGAACTCACCATTAATGGCGTATCCGGAGGACTTAAAAACACCGGCTAACCCTAGCGCTACATCCCGCCGTCCTTCACTTTACCCCCGGTTACCCTCTCCAACCTTCAACACAAATCCATCCACGTGCTCATCACCAAGGACGAAATCGAAACCTTCACCTCCGCACGCAACTCCAGCCCGCATACATTGCTGGGCATGCACGACGCCCAAAAGGGCAAGGTCAACGGCCTCGTCGTGCGGGCGTTTCTCCGTGATACCGAAACCTGTGAAGTTGTAGATCTCACCAAAAAGACCCCGACTGCATTTCCGATGACCCGCCTTGATGACGCGGGTTTTTTTGAGGTCTTTATCCCGCGTCGTCGCACTCAGTTCAGCTATCAACTGCGCGCGACCCGCTACAACGGAGAGATCCACCAGTTCTTCGATCCCTACAGTTTTTTGCCCACACTCGGTGATCAGGACCTCTACTTGTTCAACGAGGGCAACGAACACCGTATCTACGAAAAACTCGGCGCGCATCTCCGTGAGATCAATGGCGTTCGCGGCGTGGCCTTTTCAGTCTGGGCGCCCAGCGCCGCGCGCGTCTCCGTCGTCGGCAACTTCAATCACTGGGACGGTCGTTACCACCAGATGCGTCCGCTCGGTGCGTCCGGCGTTTGGGAGCTTTTCATCCCCGGCTTGCGTTCAGGTGAACTCTACAAATTCGAGATCTTCGATCAGCAGGGGCTGATTCGTATCAAGACCGATCCTTACGGCACCTATTTTGAGGCGCCTCCCGGCAATGCGTCCATCGTCTGCAACCCGCGCACCCACGATTGGAAAGACGCCGACTGGATCGCCAACCGCACCGCCAACGCCGGCAACATCGACCGTCCGATTTCCGTTTATGAGATCCACGTCGGTTCTTGGAAGCGCAAGCTCGACGACGCCAATCGTCCCTTCACCTACCGCGAGCTCGCCCCGATGCTCGCCGACTACTGCATCGAGCTCGGCTTCACTCACATCGAGGTCATGCCGCTCGCCGAGCATCCGTTCGACGGCTCGTGGGGATATCAAGTCACCGGCTTTTTTGCCCCGACCCATCGCTTCGGCACGCCGGAAGATTTTTCTTGGTTTGTCGATCATCTGCATCAACGCGGCATCGGTGTCATCCTTGACTGGGTGCCAGCCCACTTCCCGCGCGATGCCTTTGCACTCGCCGAGTTCGACGGCACCCATCTCTACGAGCACGCCGATCCGCGTCAGGGCGCACACATGGACTGGGGCACGTTGATCTTTAACTTCGGCCGTAATGAGGTCCGTTGTTTCCTCGTGGCCAACGCGCTCTCCTGGCTCGACCGCTATCACCTCGACGGCCTGCGGGTTGATGCGGTCGCGTCGATGCTCTATCTCGACTACTCGCGCAAGGAAGGGGAGTGGATCCCCAACAAATACGGCGGCCGCGAAAACATCGAGGCCATGGAGTTCCTCCGCGAAACCAACCGCCTCGTGCATCAGTATTATCCCGGCGTCCTGATGATCGCCGAAGAGTCCACCGCGTTTGCCGGCATTTCCAAGCCGGTGGAGCAGGGTGGCATCGGGTTCGACTTCAAATGGAACATGGGCTGGATGCACGACACCCTGAACTATTTCCAAAAGGAGTCCGCCCATCGCAAGTGGCACCACAACGACTTCACCTTCGGAGCGCTTTATCAGTATACGGAAAACTTCATTACCGTCTTCTCTCACGACGAAGTGGTGCACGGGAAAAACTCCCTGCTCTACAAGATGAACGCCGCCCACATCCCCGAGAAGGCCGCCACCCTGCGTTCGCTCTACGCCCACATGTGGGCCTGGCCGGGTAAGAAACTCATCTTCATGGGTTGCGAGTTTGGTCAAAGCCGCGAGTGGGCCTATGCCGGTCAACTCGACTGGGACCTGCTCCAATACATGGATCACGAGGGCATCCGCCTGCTGATCCGCGACCTCAACAAACTCTACGTCAACGAGCCCGCGTTCAGTTCGCACGATCTCGACCCGAAGGGTTTCCGTTGGGTCAACTGTCAGGACGCCGACGCCAGCGTTGCTTCCTATCTGCGACTCACGCCGGATGAGAAGACATTCTATCTGGTCATTGGCCACTACACCTCTGTTCCGCGTCCCTGCTATCGCGTGGGCGTGCCGCGGGCAGGTTTCTGGAAGGAAGTGCTTAATTCCAACAGCGAATACTACGGCGGCACCGGCGACGGTAATGGCGGCGGCAAGTGCAGCCAACCGATTGGATGCGACGGACTCGATCAAAGCCTTGAGCTCGTCCTGCCTCCGTTGAGCACCTCGATCTTTAAGTGGTGCCCCGAGGGGTAAAGATTTGGCTTCGGTTTTTAATTCCGCAACGCCAGAGCCGTCCTGTATTTAGGGCGGCTCTTTTGCGTTCGGGAGGTGATGGGTGCAGCTTCGGTCTTGAGCATCCCGCGCGCGGGTCTAGCATCTACCTTTTCGCTCGTTTGCCATGTCACTTTCCAATTCCGCCCAGTCCATCTCCAAATTTCCCTTTATCGCCGCCAGTGCGATTTTGCTCAGCCTCGGTGCGGCCGTCTGCTTTTTCGGCCCGACTCCCGCCTGGTGGCAGATTTCCATTCTGTGTATCTGCGCCGCAGCGGCCTCGTGGGCGTTGATCGTTCCCTTTGCCCGCGAGGAAAAACAGCGCCAGGAGCGCGAAGCCCGTATCTTTGCCGTGGCAGACGGCACCGAGGCTGCGATGAAGCGCCTCAACGATTCCACTGCCAGCCTGCATCTTCTGTCCGAGCAAAGCCTCCGTCAGCAGGCCCTCGCCGAACAAGCCGCCCAACAGGCTGCCGAGAAAATCGCCGCCGCCACCGACGCCGCGCTGGCGCGCCTCAACCAGTCCATTGACTCAGCCGTGTCCGCGGCCGTCGAAGCTACAACCAGTCGTTTACAGACCGAGGCAGATCGTTTGGGCAATGCCCTGACGGAGCGGCTCGACACTGCCGTCACCGGTCGGATCAACACACTCAATCAATCCGTCGACAAGGCCGTGTCCGCTGCAGTCGAGGCCTCGACCGGTCGTTTGCAGACCGAGGCCGACCGTTTGGGCAATGCCTTGACCGAACGGCTCGATACCGCTGTTGCCGGTCAAATCGACACACTGCGCGCGCAACTGTCCCCGCTCGAAAAGGCCATGGCGGAAGTTCCGGTTCAGCTTGGTCGAATCGAAACTGCCCGTGGCGAGCTTGCCCGAGAAGTCTCCGCCGGCGCCACCTCGTTGTCCGAGGCGAGCGCAGAGGCGCGTGCTTCGTTTGAGGTCGTTGTTCAGTCTGCCCGGGCTGATTTTGAATCGCAGATCAAGTTCGCCCATGCAGCCTTGGTTTCCGAACAGGTCGCCTTGATCGCGGGCATCGAGGCAGCGCGTCCTCAGATTGTTGAGGCGCCTGTCCGGGTCGTCCCGGTCGCCCCGGTTGCTCCAGTCGCGTTGGTTCAACCCGTCGCTCCGGTAGCTACGCCGGTGGTAGAGGTCGCGCCGAACGTTCCGGTTGCCAAGCCGGTGGTCGCGGTAAAGCAGGCACAGCCGACGGTGACCGCTTCGCCGGCCGTTGGGGCCAAAGACGAAGTGATCAACCCGATCGAGTTTCAGGGCGAAATCGCCTACGACGCCTTGGCTTCGGCCATGGACGAAGCGCTTTCGTCCTGAGCCGTTCCCAAGACCTTATTCAGCACATCAACGGCGCGATACGTATCCGCGCCGGGAGCGAGGAAACGCGCCACGGTGGCCACATCTTCTCCGGCGGTGACCAAGGCTGGCTCGTCGTAGCCGGAGCGGCGATGTTGCTCCAGCCCGATGGCCGAGAGCAGACCGTTGCAAAGACATTTGCGTCCCTCGGTTTCCTCGATGGTGCCACCCTTGCGCAGAAAATCCGCCACCGGTTCAGCCGGGCAACGGTAGCCGGTTGAGCCGTCTTCGCGGCGGTAGGACTGGCGCAGATGTCCCAAGTCACAAAGGCGGGGGCGCTCGCTGTAAACCATGCGGCTGGCCATGGTCTCGGCGAGTTGCACGATTTTGAACGGGAATCCGGTCGGCGAAGCCAGCGGGTCGGTGTGCACGCGCACCAGTTCGGCCTGACTCAGCTGACAGACCTCGCGTTTGATTTCGGGGGTAAGGCCGGACTCTTCGCAAAACGCAAAAGCGGTGCCGATCTGCACGCCGACGGCACCGACATCCTGGGCGGCTTTCAATTGCTCCGGGCCGGCAGCGGAACCGGCCAGCCAAAATGGCAGACCGAGTTCGCGAAACTTGGCCGGCTCGGGTTCGTCGCGTGGGCCATAGATTGGTTCGCCGGCGTCGTTGTAGCGGGCGGCTCCGCGGGGAGGGGCGTTATGTCCGCCGGCGTTGGACGCCTCGACGACAAAGCCATCCACCTGGCCGGTTGATTTGCGCGCCAGCGTGGTGGCCAGGGCGGCCGACGATACGATGGCGAGAAACTTGGGACGCTTCATCACTGGTGCGGTGCGCAGGAGTGTGCGCGGATCGTATTCCATCCACACCTCGGCGTCGTCTTCCTTCGCGCCCTCGATATCGAGTCGGAGTCGGCTGGTCCGACCGGCGGCAAAGTCATCCAGCACTCCGGGGATCGCGCGGGGAATACCGGCGCCCATAAGCACGTAATCAACCCCGGCGAGCATGGCGCCATAGAGCGCGGGCAGGGTGGTGAAACGAATTTTTTCGAGCAGGTTAATGCCAACGAGTCCGGTATGACCCTCCTTGGCTAGGAAGACTTCGGTGAAGTTTGCCAGCACATCGAGCTCCTGCTGGGTGCGGGTCGGAGCGGCTCCGGGCATGGGAATCTGGCGGTAGGGCTGGAGCCGGGGTTTGCCACCATCGATGAAATACTCGTCGAGGATGCGGTGAGCGACGCTGGGCACGGGGAAATGGCTCAACGCCCGACGGATGGATCCATCGGTATCACCGGCCTGAAGGCGGCGGATAAAAACCACGGAGATCAGGGTGCCGGAGACGACGCCCAGTTGACCCGCCTGCGAAACCGCGCGGGCCAGCCGCCAATTGGAAACGGCGACGCCCATGCCGCCTTGAATAATGATTGGGTTGGACATGCGAGTTTCACAGGTTGCGACCCGTAACGCATCGGGGGAAGCCCTGCGGGCTCGATCAGGGTGGACAGAAGCCCATCTGGATGAGCTTGGAAGCGGAGCTTGTAGGCTGCCTATGATGAACCGGATTTCCGCTCGCTGAGGACAGTCCTTGGGGGGAAATGCTTCAGGATTCTTCCGGCGGCGGCACCGGTTTGATGGTGCCGACGCCGGCTTTGCGGGCCCGGCGGGCCCGCATCACGGCCAGTGTGGGATACTTGATCGCGCCGTAGTAGAGACAGAGCACGGTGACGACACCGAGTAAGGCGTAGATCAGACCTTCGACCGTGGTCGGGACGGCGGGTTGGTAAATCGACCAGGTGCCGCGGGCGATCTCCGGATCAAGATGGCGGAGAAAAACAAACGGACGCTCCCAGAGGGACGCGTCGTGGATGGCGGCGTTGGCGAAGCTGAGTTGTTCAACGCGATCAACCGCGCCTTGCATCACACCACCGAGCTTGGCCACGGCGAGGTCGCTGTTGTGGTCGGTGCGGGTGATGAACTCAGGCAGGGTGAGTTTGGACTGCGCGGCAATTTCGGCAAACTTGGCGACCTGCCGGCGGGCCTCGTCGAGATGGCCGCCGAGACGTTGCAGGTATTGCTGGATAAACTCGGGGAACTGGGAAAAGGCGACCGCTCCCGCCACGCAGAGCACACGGTCGAGCAAACTCTCACCGGCGATCAGGGCGGGCTTGATGGGCGTGGTCCAACGCATGGCGGTCAGCGTCGTGCAGCTGCGTGGCGGAGGCAAGCTGGCTTGCGAAGGATTTGTTGTAGCGACGGCCGTCCCCGGCCGTATGGCGACGTCGCCGGCGGACAAACAGTTATGCGCCCTCAGGGACGAGGGCGGCTACATTTTCAGCAGCAGCCCGGCTCGCAACAGGCGGGGCCGGGAGCGGCGCTCGCGGCCCCGTCGCAGCCGATTACTTCGAACGACGAGCCGTAGTGGCCGGACTTAAAGAGGTTGAAGGTCTTTTCGCAGACGGGGGAGCGCACCCCTCGGACAAAGCGATGATTGTCGTCGTCGAGGAACTCCTTGCCGGGACCCTTGTAGATGACGGCCTGACCGAGGTCGATGCAGGGGCCTTGTTTGCCTTTGTAGGCGCGCACGGTGATGGAACGGAAATTGATGCCGGCGACGACACGCCAGGGGGCGGAGTCAAATTTGACCAGTTCGATGCCGTGGAAACCGGCCTTTTCGAAGGCGCCCAGAAATTCGGTTTCGGTGAGCGCACCGGAGATGCAGCCGCTCCACAGTTTGGGGTCGGCCTGGAGCTCGGCGGGCACGGGACGGTCGCAAACGATGTCGGAGATAACGGCGCGGCCGCCCACTTTGAGCACGCGAAAAAGTTCGGCAAACATCTGCGTTTTGAGCTGAGGCTCCACAAGGTTCAGCACGCAGTTGGAGACCACCACGTCGATGGTGTTATCCGGCACGAGCGGATGGTCGCGGCGCAGTTGCGCGGAGGCGGCCTCGGCGGCGAGCCAGCCGTTGGCGTCGGCCACGGGAGCGGCGGCGAGGTGGGTTTCGAGTCGGGCGAGGTCGAGCGCGAGGTCTTGGATGCGACCCTTGCGAAATTCGACGTTGGCGTAGCCGATGCGTTCGGCGACCACGGGGGCGGCGGCACGGGCGACGGCGAGCATGTCGTCGGTCATGTCGATGCCGATGACCTTGCCGGTGGCGCCCACGACCTGGGCGGCGATGAAGCAGATTTTTCCGGTGCCTGAGCCGAGATCGAGCACGGTCTCACCGGGTTGCACCCAGCGGGAGGGATCGCCGCAGCCGTAGTCGCGTTCGATGACTTCGGACGGGATGACCTTGAGATATTTAGGATCGTAGTCGACCGGACAGCACAAGGCGGCTTCGGGGGCGTGGGCGGCGTTGGCGTAGCGGTCGCGGACTGCGGTCTCGGTGCTCATGTTTAAAATTGAGAGGATGGGCCTGCGCTGGAATGGCAAGCTCGGCTCCCGGATTGGGAGTGAATGGGGAAGGCGATTATTCCCCGACGGATGACTGCGTTAGTGGGATTCACGGGAAGTCGATGTTGTAGAAGTTCAGATCATCGGGCGGCGGCGGCGGTTCCTCCAAATCAGGCCGCGGGTTGATGATCAGGAAGTCGTGGCCGGTGGCACGGTCAGGGATGCTGAATGCCGGTCTGGCGGTGTTACGCTCGGGCGCAGGGCCGAGCGGTTCGGGCCAGCGGGTGCGGGCGTTGTGGGTCTGTCTAGTGGTGGTGTGGGTCTTCATTGTGGGCGGTTTGTTTGCCGCCCCATCCGGTTATCCGGTGAGAGCCCATAAAAAAGCCCCCTCCGGTTGGCACCGGAGGGGGCGAAAGTGTTTACACGATCATTCCCCTCGCGGCGCGCGAGTAACGGACACAATAGCGGATACGACCACGGAGGAGGCGTGGACGGCGGCTTTGAGAACGTTGGCTTTTGCGAGGGTCATGTGGTGATTGCTGATGTCAGGCAAGTTGAGGGGCGGGGGGCGTGTCAAGCCTGTGAATACAACTCAGGGCAAATTTGAAATGGCCCCGTCGAGTTGCTTCAACTGACGGCTGGCACGAACGATTTCGCCGCGCACGGCTTGGTTTTCGATCGAGGTGAGTTGCCAGTCCCAAGGCTTCCAGGAGTTGCGTCGCCACTTGAAAATGGTGGGCGTGGTCACGCCGGCCGAGCCTTGCACGATCATGTGCGCGAAAGGGGTTCCATTGCCGTTGATGCGGACGACGGCGCTGGTGTTGGCCAGGCGGGAAGACTCGATGTTGATCGACGGACGCTCGCGGCGAATACCCAATGCGATGAATTGGCGGGAGGCTTGATCGAACAGGCCGATGACTTGCTCGCGATCAAAGCCAAACCCGTCGCGGTAGTCATCGGCGAGCAGGGTTTTTAAAGCCGCGTCATCGCGATCTTCGATGGCGTCGATGAGATGAGACCAAGCGCGGTCCAGTCCGCGGGACGGAATCAGGAAGGGCAGAAGGAACCAGCAGAGTAGAGCCAGCAACGGAACGGCAACGAGCCAGCGTAACGAGCGCAGCGAAGAGAGGGGCATGTGAATAATACTGCCGGTTGCTCAGCGGGAAGCAACTGCGGCGACGGTTTGTCCGTCGACCCAAGTGGGACCGATCAGGGTGGCCAGTGGGTGGGCCGGCACGCCGGTTTCTTGATTGTGCAGCATGCCGATCAACATATCGACGGCGGCCTCGCCGGTTTGGTCGTTATGCTGGTCGAGTCCGGCCCAGTCGGGATGCGAGGCGCGTCTCTCCAGTTGGATCAAACCAATGTCCTGCGGAACTTTGAAACCGGCCTGCTTAAGCCAGTCCTGCACATAGCTGTAGAGCGTGAGAATCACGTCCGGTTGGTGCCGCTCGCGCCACGCATGGAATGCAGTGGTGTCGGTGCGTGAAGCTTCCACTTGGGTAAAAGCGGGCACGCGTCGGCGGGCGGGGAGATTTTGCTGCGCGGTCCACATGCCGGCTCCAAAACGTCCTTCGACCAAGCGATCAATATGCTCGTCCATCACCAGAGCCGGACGTTGGTAGCCGAGGCGGATCGCCTGCTCGACTGCTTCTATTACCAACGCGTGATGATCGGACGAGACAAACGACAAGGTCGGGCCGCGGGTGCGCACCCCCGTGACCACGCAGGCCTGATTGGCCCAGGTCGCGGCGAAACGATCGGGCAGCCGGTTTTCCTTCATCAGCCCGACGATGAGCGCGCCCCGGATACCACGGGCTTTCAGAATACGATTGAGCCGCTCGCCGTAAAGTTCGGGATCGTGCAGCCAAAACTCGTTGAGCCGGTAACCGTGAAACGTGGCCCTACGTTTGATGCCGTCGAGATAAGGAGGCAGGGTGGGGTGTTTGGTAAAGGCCTTCCGATCAAGGTTGGCATTGAGCACTGCCAACGTGCGACGGTAGCCGGAGGGGCGGGCCTTGCGTAACTCGACCATCAGTTGCGCCATCACGGGATTGCGCTGATAGCCCAGTTGATCGGCGATGCGGGTGATGCGCTCCCGTGTCGCAGGGGGGATTTGCCGATCTCCACGCAAGGCCAGCGACACGGTATTTTTGGAAACACCGGCCTGTTCGGCGATCGTGGCCATGCTGATTCTAGGCATTTTACATTACTGTCATGTAAAGCTGCCATTTACCAGATCCAAGCTGCGGGTGATGATGCCGTTTCCCATAAACCCCTTTTGATTACTCATGTATACCATTGGCATTGATTACGGCACCAACTCTGTCCGCGCCCTCGTTGTCCGCACCAAGGATGGTTCCGAACTGGGCACCGGAGTGGTCAACTATCCCAGCGGCACCCAAGGCGTGCTGCTCGACTCCAAGGACCATCATCTGGCCCGTCAGAACCCGGCCGACTACCTGTTCGGATTGGAAAAATCCATCAAGCTGGCGCTGGTCCAGGCCAAGAAGACCAAGGGTTTCAACCCTCGCGCTGTGGTCGGACTGGGTGTTGACACCACCGGCTCCAGTCCGATTCCGGTCGATGCGTCCAACAGCCCCATCGCTCTGCAAAAAAAGTGGTCCAAGAACCTCTCCGCGCACTGCTGGCTGTGGAAGGATCACACCTCGGTGAAAGAGGCCGCTGAGATCACCGCACTGGCCGTCAAGATTCGCCCGAACTTTATCGCCAAGTGCGGCAATACCTACTCGTCGGAGTGGTTCTGGTCGAAGATCCTGCACTGCAAACGCACCGCGCCCACCGTTTTTAAAGCCGCCTATTCCTGGGTCGAACTTGCGGACTGGATTCCTTCCGTGCTCGCCGGTGTCAACGATCCCAAGGCAGTCAAACGCGGTATCTGCTGCGCCGGTCACAAGGCGCTCTACGCCGAAGACTGGGGCGGTTTGCCTGACAAGGAGTTCCTCTCACTGCTCGACCCGGCGCTCGCCGATTTGCGTGACCGTCTCTACGAGAAGGCCTACGACGCCACCGAGTCTGCCGGCAGCCTTTGCCCCGAGTGGGCCAAGAAGCTTGGTCTGCCCGCCGGTATCCCCATCGCCATCGGCGAGATGGATGTGCACTACGGCGCCATCGGCTCGGGCGTGACCGAAGGCACCTTGGTTAAGGTCATCGGCACCTCCACCTGTGACTGCGGCGTGGTCGCGGCCAACAAGAAGGTCGCCGACATCCCCGGCATCTGCGGCATCGTCAAGGGCGCCATCCTTCCCGGCTACTATGGTGTCGAGGCCGGCCAGTCAGCCGTCGGCGACATCTTCAAGTGGTTCGTCGAAGGCGTGCTCGCCGACGTGAAGCTCCACGCTAAACTCACCGCCGAGGCCGCCAAGCTGAAGCCCGGCCAGTCCGGCCTGCTCGCGCTCGATTGGAACAACGGCAATCGAACCATTCTCGTTGATCAACTGCTCACCGGCCTGCTCGTCGGTCAGACGCTCTACACCACCAAGGCCGAGATCTATCGTGCGCTTATCGAGGCCACCGCTTTTGGCGCCCGCGCGATCATCGAACGGCTCAGGGAATACGGCGTGCCCGTCGACCGCGTCGTTTGCGCCGGCGGCATTGCCGAGAAAAACCCGATGCTGATGCAGATATACGCCGACGTCACCGGTTGCACCATGCTGCTCGCCGGTTCCTCGCAGGCCTGTGCGCTTGGCTCGGCCGTATCCGCCGCCGTGCTCGCGGGAGCCCACAAGGACTTCGCTTCCGCGCAGAACAAGATGACCCGCCTCAAGGCCGGTGTCGCCTACAAGCCCAAGGCCGCGAACCGCAAGGTCTATGAGCGTCTCTACGGGTTGTATCGGAATCTTCACGACAGCTTTGGTGGCGTTAACACGTCCGCCGACCTTGGCAACGTCATGAAAGACCTCCTCGCCATCAAATCCGCCCAAACCAGCTAAATCTCTTAACCACGAAGAACACGAAGTTTCACGAAGAAAAACCTAAGAGCTAAACCTCTCCGACCTTCGTGCCACTTCGTGTTCTTCGTGGTTAAAAAAACTTTTCCTCCAACCACCATGTCCCTCGTTAATCTCTCCACTCCCGAAATCTGGTTTGTCTGCGGTTCGCAGCACCTCTACGGCCCCGGCCCGCTCAAGCAGGTCGCCGCCAACGCACAGGCTGTTGTCGACGGTCTCGTCAAATCCAAGCGACTTGCCTTGCCGCTGAAGTTTAAGGCGCTGCTCACCACTCCCGAGGAAATCAGTAAGGTCTGCATCGGGGCCAACTCCGACGCCAACTGCGCCGGTCTTGTTCTCTGGATGCATACCTTCTCGCCGTCCAAGATGTGGATACGCGGCCTGACCACGCTCAAAAAGCCCTTCCTGCACCTGCACACCCAGTTCAATCGCGACCTGCCTTGGTCCACGATCGACATGGATTTCATGAACCTCAACCAGGCCGCCCATGGCGACCGCGAGGCCGGCTTCTTGCACACCCGCATGCGTCTCGGCCGCAAGGTCGTCGTCGGTCACTGGTCGGACAGCGAGGTGCAGGACCGCATTTCCGCATGGATGCGCGCCGCCAACGCCTGGCACGACTGGCAGGGCGCCCGCTTTGTTCGCTTCGGTGACAACATGCGCTTTGTTGCCGTCACCGAGGGCGACAAGGTGGCCTCCGAGATGAAGTTTGGCTTTGAGGTCAACGGCTACGGCATCGGCGATCTCGTCGCCAAAGTTGATGCCGTCTCCGACAAGGAAATCACCGCTCTCTGCGCCGACTACGAAAAACTCTACAGCGTTACCGCCCAGCTCAAGAAAGGCGGCAAGCGCCACTCCGAACTCCGCTACAGCGCGCGCCTCGAGCTCGGCATGGCGGGCTTCCTTGCCGAGGTCGGCGCGAAGGGTTTCACGGACACCTTCGAAGATCTGCATGGTCTTCGCCAGCTGCCCGGCATGGCTACCCAACGTCTGATGGCTGCCGGTTACGGTTTCGGTGGCGAAGGCGATTGGAAAACGTCTGCACTCGTCCGCGCTATGAAGATCATGGGCGACGGTCTGCCTGGCGGCACCTCATTTATGGAGGACTACACTTACCATATGTCGCCCAAGGGCCATCAGGTGCTCGGTTCGCACATGCTGGAAATTTGCCCGACCATCGCTGCCGGTAAACCCAAGGTCGAAATCCACCCGCTCGGCATCGGCGGCAAGGAAGACCCCGTGCGCTTCGTATTCGACGCACCCACCGGCGAAGCGCTCAACGCCTCGCTCGTCCACCTCGGCAACCGTTTCCGTCTGCTCATCAATGAGGTTGTCGCGGTCAAGGTTCCCAAGATGGACAAGCTGCCTGTCGCCCGCGCCGTCTGGGAGTGCAAACCCGACTTCAAGACCGCCTGCGCCTCGTGGATCTATGCTGGCGGCGCCCACCACACCGGTTACAGCTACTCGGTCACCGCCGAGATGCTCGAAGACTTCGCCACCATCGCCGGCATCGAAACCGTGCATATCAACGCCGACACCCGCCTGCCGCAGCTCAAACAGGACCTTCGCAACAACGAGGTCTACTATCACCTCGAAAACGGCTTCCGCGCCTGAGGATACCAACATGCTCGAAGAACTTAAACGCGAAGCCTACGAGGCCAATCTGGCCTTGCCCAAACACGGCTTGATCAACCTCACCTTTGGCAACGCCTCCGCCATCGACCGCGCGAAGGGTATCTTTGCCATCAAGCCCAGCGGTGTCGCCTACGATGATCTCAAGCCGTCCGACATGGTGCTTGTGGACCTCGACGGCAAACAGGTTGAGGGCTCCCTCCGCCCGTCATCAGACACGCCAACCCATCGCCGTCTGTTCCTCGCGTTCAGCGAGATTGGCGGCGTGGTGCACACGCACTCCTCCAACGCCACCGCCTTTGCCCAAGCCGGTCGTGAAATCCCTATCTTCGGGACCACGCATGCCGACTACTTTTTCGGCAACGTGCCGGTGACTCGCAAGATGACACCGGCCGAGATCAGCGGAGGAGCCTACGAGTGGGAGACTGGCAATGTGATCGTGGAGCTGTTCACTAAGACGGGCCTCGATCCGGCCGACTTCCCCGCGGTGTTGGTCAATCGTCACGCGCCTTTCACCTGGGGCAAGACCGTGGCCAAAGCCGTCGAGGTCGCCGTCGCCACCGAGTGCATCGCGCACATGGCGTTGATGTCGCTGCAGCTTGAGCCGCAGTTGCCGACCATCGAAACGGAGCTCCGCGACAAGCACTTCAAACGCAAGCACGGCCCCGGCGCCTACTACGGGCAAGCCTAGCCAGATGAGATGTAGCCGCCCCCGTCTCGGGGGCGTGTTTGACGCTAATCCGCCAGATACGTCGTTCAACACGGCCGGGGACGGCCGTGGCTACAAAAATTACATCACCGGATTGGTCAGCGCACCGATGCCGTCGATCTCGATGGTGACGGTGTCGCCAGCCTTCAGGAATACCGGTGGTTTTCGTGCAAAGCCGACCCCGTGCGGCGTGCCGGTGAGAATTACCGTGCCGGGCAGAAGTGTGCGGCCGCGGCTGAGGAAGGAGACGAGTTCGGCCACGTCAAAGACCATGTCGGCGGTGGTCCAGTCCTGCATGGGTTCGCCGTTGAGAATGGTGCGGATGCCGAGGTCCTGTGGGTTGGTCAGCTCGTCGGCAGTGACCAGCACCGGACCAAGCGGACAAAAGGTATCAAAGCTCTTGGCCTGACAAAACTGACCGCCGCCCCACTTTTTCTGCCAGTCGCGCGCAGACACGTCGTTTGCGCAGGTGTATCCGAGAACGTAGGACAATGCATTTTCAACGACGACGTCCTTACAGGTCTTGCCGATCACTACAGCCAGTTCGGCTTCGTAGTCGATCTCGGTGGTGGCGGGCTCGGTGGTCGGGATGACGATCGGATCCCCCGGGTTTTGCACCGAAGTGGTCGTCTTCATGAAGAGCATGGGCCGGTCCGGCACACCCTTGCCGCCTTCTTCCGCGTGTTTGCGGTAGTTGAGCCCGATCGCGAGGATGTTGGGCGGCAGCACCGGGGCGAGCAGCTTGCCGGCGGTGACGACCTGGTCGGTCACACGATGCGTGCCGGCCAGCGGGTCACCGGTGATGGCGAGCAAAGAGTTGTCGGCTTGCAGCGCGGCGTAGGCCGGACCGCTTGAGGTTTGGTGTCGGATGAGGCGCATGTTGCCTCAGATTGGTGCTGAATGCCGGATCAGAGCGACCCTTTCTTATTTTTCCAGCGTCTCTCGCACGCGGGGCATGCTGACGTTTTTCACGTAGGGGTGATCAGGATTACGTTTTACGAAGTCCTGATGGTAGGCTTCGGCCGGCCAGAATTTTTCGAAACGAACGATCTCGGTTGCGATGGGCTTGCTCAGGTTATTTTGCAGCTCGGCCTTGACCCGCAGAATCGTGGCGAGCTGTTCCGGCGTGCGATAAAAGAGGGCGGGCCGATAGCTTCGGCCAAAGTCTGGAGCGACTCCGCGCGGGTTGGTGGTGTCGTGGGATTTCCAGAAAATGCGTAGGAGCTGTTCGTAGGTAACCTTGTCGGGATCAAAGGTCACGTCGACGGTCTCGGTATGGTCGCCGTGGTCGCGGTAAGTCGGGCTTTCCATGTCGCCGCCGGAGAAACCTGATACCGCGTCAATCACGCCGGGAACGCGTTCATAGATAGCCTCGACACACCAGAAGCACCCGGCGGCAAACGTGGCCTTCTGCGGCTCGGCGGCGGATAGGTGGCACAACCCCAGGGAAACAAACAAAAGGACGGAGAGTATTTTCATGATGATGAGTTTCGTTTGGAGAGCTACGAGGGTGAGACAACCCGTAGCCGGTTTTATTCCCTGCGATTTTAACCACGAAGGTCACGAAGGACCACGAAGCCGGGATTGTCCATGTAGCGTCGGACGTCCCAGGCCGATTCAGGACTTTTAACCGCAAAAGACGCAAAGGTTCGCTAAACTCAGATCCGGATTTCGCGAGTTTTTGCGTCTTTTGCGGTTCAAACTCGTTTGGCTCCGACTTCGTGTTTCTTCGTGACCTTAGTGGTTAAAAAATTCCGTTCACCCGTGTCCAAAGTCGCGGGCTAGGGCGACGATCGTGCTGAGATCTTCGGCGGCGAGCAGGGCCTGACGGCGTTCGGGGATCGAGCAAATGCGGGCGATTTCGCCAAGTGTGGCGAGATGGCTGTCGGCGTCGGAGTGTGGGCTGAGCACGAGGAACGTCAGCGCACCGAAACTCTTGTCACGGGCCAGCAGGCAAACGCGTCCCGGTAATTGCGGTGCGTAGCCGTGCGGCACTGAAACCCCGTGGCCGATGTCGAACGGGAATGTCTCGGCACGGGTTTTTAAATCTTCACCCAGGGCTACGACGTCCAAGTCGGGATAGCTTGCCCGCAGGTGCTCGATCAACGCGGTGTAAGGAGCCTGCATCTTACTGTTGGACACATCGAGCAGACCGCCTGCCGCCAGTGCGCCGGCCAGATAACTGCCGGAACGGCGCAGCAGCAGCACGCGATCACCTTTTTTGAAGTCGGGTTTGGAGGTTTGCACCGGACGCACATTGCCATCGCGGGCGAGCAGCAGAGGAACCGCCAGCGGGGGCAGGGGACCGGGGCCGGTAACCGCGAATTCCGCAAGCGTGCTTTCGCCCGAAGCCAATTCGGAGGCGACCAATCCGGGGCGGGGCAACTCGGTCCAGACTGCGGTGCCGTGAGTGATGCGGTGATGGCGTGACGAGCCATCGGTGCTCCAGCGGAAAAGATTGTCGCGCGAGATGAATTCGCTCCACCGGTGGCAGGCGAGTTCGTTGAGATCTGAGTTCTCCGTCAGCGCCAGCATGTGACCGCAATGCACCAAATCATTGCCGGTGGTCACATGCTCTGGTTCGAGAGCGTCGCCTGTGATGACGCTGAAGCCTTCTCGCGCGGCCAGAGCGGATTCACGTTGGTTGCGATCAATCAATACGGTGGTGGTTCCGGTATGCTTGCCAATGAAGGCGGCAATGGGACGGGCAAATCCATGCGCGCCAAGCACCAGCCATCCCCTGGGGACCGGCTGGGTCAGCTTGAGCGCCCAGGCGAGGGCACCTGCACTAAAACCCTGCAGCACCACGGTAGCGACGATGACGCTGTAAACGAAGGTCTCGACGAAGTTGGGATCGAACGTGTCGGAGGCGCGGTCGGCGAGCGCCAAGGCAAACAACGAGGCCATCGAGGCGGCGACGATGCCGCGGGGGGCCACCCAGCCGAGGAAAACTTTTTCGCGCCAGTTTAGATTGGAGCCCCAGGTGCACAGGAAAATGGAAAGGGGGCGCACCGTTACGAGCAACAGACCCAGCGCAAATAATCCGGGGAATCCGAACGCTTCGAACCTGCTCAGTTCCAGCCGGGCGGAAAGCAGCATGAAAAGCAGACCGATTAACAGCTCGGTGATCTCGCCCTTAAATTCGCGGATCTTGTGCAAGTCCACCGGACGCTTCCATCCGACAATCAAGCCGGCGACCGTCACTGCGAGAATACCCGCCTCAGCCTGCACGGTTTCACTCAGTCCAAAAACGAGCACGGCCAGCGCGAGCGAGAAGCCGTTGACCATGTTATCCGGGGCGAGTCTCCACTTCAGCGCCAGATAGATGGCCCAACCGCCGGCCAGGCCAAAGGACATGCCGATGATCGCGCGGATACCGAAGTTTCGCAGCGCCTCACCGGCGCCGTTGGACTGTGCGGTGACCCATTCAAAACAAAGTAAGGCGATGAACACGCCGATCGCATCGATGAGCACGCCTTCCCATTGCAGGATGTGATGGAGCCTCGGCTGGACGCGGATGCGTTTGAGCAACGGCGCGATGACGGTCGGGCCGGTTACAATGACCAGACTGCCGGCCAACAACGCCATATCCCAGCCGACGGGGAAAAAAAGTTTAACAATGCCGGACACACTCAACCACGTGACTAATACGCCGAGCGTTAGCAGGCGTTTGATCACTGTTGAGCCAGTCAGGTAACCCTTGATGTCGAGCGTGAGTCCACCCTCGAACAAAATGATGCCAACGGCCAGAGACACGATCACGGGTAGAAAACCACCGAGCGAATCGGGGTCCAGTATGCCAAACCCTTCCGGTCCGCAGAGGATGCCGCCGCCAAGCAGGAAAACCAGCGTGGGAAGCTTCAGGCGTCGGGAAACGACGATCAGAATCAGCCCGAGCGAGAGTGCCAGAGCCAGTGTCAGAAGTGCATGATGAGAGACAGGCATTCGAAATTAGCGCTTAGCAGAACGCGCACCGGCGGCAGGTCAATGTCGCTGGGAAGATTTTAATCGGTCGGGATTGTGCCTGATCTGCTTTACGTCAAAACCGTGAGAACGATGTCTGACGAATTATGGATTCAGGGACTGCGCCTGGCGGGAGTGTTTCATTTCATCACCCTGGTGATCGCATGGTTTACGCCGATCCCGCCGGACTGGGATGAAAACCTGGCCAAGCTACCCGTTACCCACCGGAGGTTTTCGCTGGCCCAGAACGCTTTTATCGGGGCGACGCTGGGTTTCGCGGGATTGGTCAGTCTGATTTTTGCCCCGGCTTTGGTAAGCGGTGAAACTGGCGCCCGTATCGTTTGCGCGGGTATCGCATTATGGTGGGGCGGCCGGGTGATCGTATTACAATGGCTCGACGTGCGGCGTCATCTGGCGACCGCCTGGCTGCGGATCGGCTTTGGTCTGCTGCAGCTGGAGTGCGTGATCTTTGCGGTCGCTTACGGTTGGTTGGCGCTGCGTTGAACGTCCGGCTATGCCACGGACGATGGGGACTATTTTTTGCCCTTGGTTTCCGCCTGGGAGAGTTTGATTACGACGTAAAAGTAAAACGTGTCGCCGTAACTGGTTTTGCGGGGGATGACGCTGTGAACCGTCCACTGGTCGAGTGGGATTTTGAGTGTTTGGATCAGATTTTGGCGACCAACGAGATGAAAGTCCAACAGCACGGTGACCTCATGTTGTCCGTCTTCGGTGGCAACAATTTGGTAACTGGCATCAACGTGTTCGGGAAAGGCGACCTTGCCCTGATCCTGATCGGCAACCGCGATCACGGTGCGCAGGGAATGCGCATAAAAATCGGCGGTGATCTCGGTTGAGCTCAGCCCGGTTTTGGGGTCGGTCTTCAGTGGGAGCGGCACATCGTTTTCAGCAAAGCACAGGTCCAGACTCAACGGCTTGGCGGCGTTGATGGACTTGGCGAGCGCCTTCGATTCCGGAGTGGCGGCCTGAAGCAGGCAGCCACCGAACAGGGCCAGGCAAACCAGAGGTAAAAAGAGGCGCATGAGCGTTTGATTACGGCTGGGTGAGCGGAGGCGGCGGAAGCAGGGCAATCAGGGCCGTTAGCTGTTCGTTAAGGGCTTTGAGGCTGTCCATAGCGGTTTCGCCACGTTCGAGTGTGCGGCTGATAAGTGAGGACATCGCGGCGACGCCGTCTGCGGTCTGGTCATAGGCCAGGGCGGTTTTCACATCGGCGCTGTCGGTGATGAAGGTGGTCAGCTCGGCGCGCGCGTTCACCAGAGGGGGGAGCAAGGCATTGTAGCGTTGCTCCAAAAAGATGCGGCGTTGGTTGGCGACGGCCTTGATGTCGGGGTCGCTGATGCCGGTGGTGTGGGCGCTCCATTCGACGAAGTAGGCGTTGCTGTTGTTTCGCACTCTGCCGGTCGCGATGAGGAAGCTGTTGGCTGCCTCGGTGAACTCGGCCTGATTTTGGATGAAAGCGGCGTAGGCTTCGGTGGTGACTCCGGTATTGGTCAAGCGGGAAAGGTTGCCGAGTGTGCTGTTGAGTAGAGTGGCGGACTCTTTCATCTGATCACGCAGATTGGCCAAATCCTCCTGCGGTGTAGGCCGGGTGGTTTCGGTTGCGACTGAAGCTGACGATTTTTTGGTGTTCGTCGGGAACGTTTCACAGCCTGTCAGCACCACAGTCAGGGCGAGCAGAATGGGCAGGCGGCAGACGAATCGGTTACTCATATGCACGAACTCAGACACGAAAAACGTGACGGCACAACTGGCGGTTTGGTCGATCGGGCATAAAAAAGCCGGAGACCCGTGAAGGTCTCCGGCTTTGGATGAAGATGCGTTTGACTGTTCCGATCGATTACTCGGCGGCAGGAGCTGCCGGAGCCTCGGCCTCAGCGGCGGGGGCCGAGCCGTTTTGGTCTTCGAGTTCCTTCATGGCGGCCTTGCGGGAGAGGCGGACCTTGCCGGAGCGCTCGTCGATGCCGATGCACTTCACGGTGATGGAGTCGCCCATCTTGACCACGTCTTCGGTGCGGCGGACGCGGAAGTCGGCCAGCTCGGAGATGTGGCAAAGGCCTTCCTTGCCGGGGGTGCATTCAACGAAGGCGCCGAAATCCTTAACGCCCGTCACGCGGCCGTTGTAGATCTTGCCCATTTCGATGGGCTCGCCACCGCCACCACCACCGCCGGGACCACCCTTGCCGCCGCAGAGACCGTCGATCTCCTGGATGGCACGGGCCATGGCCTCGCCGTTGTTGGAGTAGATGAAGACCTTGCCGGAATCGTCATCGGAGATGTCGATCTGCGCGCCGGTCGTCTCGACGATGCGGCGGATGGTCTTGCCACCGGGACCGATGAGCAGGCCGATCTTTTCGGGATCGATCTGGATGGTCTGGATGCGGGGAGCGTAGGTGCTGAGCTCCTTGCGGGGAGCGGGCAGCGCGGCCATCATGGTCTTGAGGATCTCGACGCGGGCGTCGCGAGCCTGGAAGATGGCGACCTTGGCGATCTCGAAGGGCAGGCCCTTGATCTTGAGGTCGAGCTGGAAGCCGGTGATACCGCTGGTGGTGCCGGCGAGCTTGAAGTCCATGTCGCCGAAGTGGTCTTCTTCACCGAGGATGTCGGTGATGGTAACCCACTTGTCGATGGAGCCGTCGGCTTTGTTGCTGGTCATCAGGCCGCAGGAGATACCAGCGACGGGAGCGATGATCGGCACGCCGGCGTCCATGAGGGACAAGCAACCGCCGCAGATGGAGGCCATCGAGGTCGAGCCGTTGGAGGCCATGATCTCGGAGACGACGCGGATGGAGTAGGGGAACACGTCCTCGGGAGGGAGAACGGGAACGAGGGAACGCTCGGCGAGGGCACCGTGACCGATTTCGCGACGGCCGGGGCCGATGAAACGACCGGCTTCACCCACGGAGAACGGGGGGAAGTTGTAGTGCAGGATAAAGGACTTGGAAGTCACGCCACCGGTGAGGGCGTCGAGGCTTTGGGCTTCCTTGGTCGGCCCGAGGGTGGTGATGGCGATGTTCTGGGTGTCGCCGCGCTGGAAGGTGGCGGAACCGTGAACGCGGGGGAGGACACCGACCTCGGCATGGAGGGGGCGCAGGCTCTTGGCGTCGCGCTTGTCGGCGCGGATGCCGCGCTCGAGCACGGTGTGGCGGTAGGCTTTGTATTGGAGGTCTTCGAAAACGACGCTGAGGTCGACGTCGGTGAACTTGTCAGCGCCGAGCTCGGCGGTGAGGGCGGCCTTGGCCTCTTCCTTGAGGGCCTTGACGTTGGCGGAGCGGACGGCCTTTTCGAAGCCGAAGATGGCGTCGGAAACCTTCTGCTGGGTGGCGACGCGCTCGATGATGGCGCGGGCCTCGGGGGTGGCTTGGACCAGTGGGAAAACGGCCTTCGGCTTACCGGCGAGGGCGACGAGTTCCTTGATGGCGGCGATGATCGGCTGGATGGCCTTTTGACCGAACTCGAGAGCTTCGATGAAGCGGTCTTCGGAGATCTGGTCGGCGGAGCCTTCGATCATGAGCATGTCGGTCTCGGTGCCGACGTAGATCAGGTCCAGCGAGCTGGAGAACATCTGCTCGATATTCGGGTTGGCGACGAACTGGCCGTCGATCTCGCCGACGCGCACACCGGCGATCGGGCCGGCCCACGGAATTTCGGAGATGGCGAGCGCAGCGGAGGCGCCATTGATCATGGAGATGTCGGCGTCGTTGATCAAATCGGCGGACAGGAGCTGGCCGATGATCTGGACCTCATTGAGGAAGCCTTCCGGGAAGAGCGGGCGGCAAGGACGGTCGCAGAGGCGGGAGGTGAGGATTTCTTTCTCGGAAGGACGGCCTTCGCGTTTGAAGTAGCCACCGGGGAAACGGCCGGCCGCGGAGTATTTCTCGCGGTAGTCGACGGTGAGGGGGAAGAAATCCTGGCCGGGACGCATCGTTTGGGCGACGCAGGCGGTGACGAACAGGTTGGTCTCGCCGACGCAGACGTTAACCGCGCCGGAAGCGAGGTTGGCGTAGGTGCCGGTGGAGAAGGTCATCCCGAGGCCCGGGACGGTGACGTTGTATTTTTGGTTCATTATCTGTGTTTACGGTTCGCGTGCCGCGGACGGAAACGGGCGAAGCGGCGGCACGCGGCCGGACACCCGGGGTTTTCGATGGACGACACTTTCACGCCACAATGGGCGGAAGGGGACCACGCACAGGGGCGCGGGTCGTCGCTGAAAGGGGAAATGGAAATCTGAAACGAACTAAGCTGTAGCTGTCGTTTTCGCGGTCCTCGTGGACTCAAGAGACTCCCGTTTGCCGCCCGATTTTTGGAAATCGGCCGGTGACGGCCGACGCTACAAAGGCGAGCGGCAAACGGAAATGTCCTGGTCCCGGATGAGGGGCTGGAAAAGACAACAGGCGACCCGGAATCGGGTCGCCTGTGAGCGAAAGGGTTATTTGCGGAGGTTGAGCTTTTGGAGGAGCTCGGTGTATTTCGGGAGTTCGTGGCGCTTCACGTAGTCGAGCAGCTTGCGACGGCGGGAAGCCATCTGCAACAGGCCGCGGCGGCTGTGGAAGTCTTTACGATGGGTGCGAAGATGCTCGGTCAAGTGATTGATGCGAGCGGTGAGAAGCGCGATTTGGACTTCGGACGAGCCGGTATCTTTATCGTGCTTTTTGTATTCTGCGATGATTTCGGGTTTTACGACGGTGGACATTGGTTTTTGTTTAATAAGGAATTACACGACTGTAGGGGACCTTTGCAGGCCCCGTGCCACCAGTCTCGCGGAGGCGAAACCAGCGTCACCGTTGACAATTCCACGGAGGTGGAACCAGTCATGGTGGAACCCCGCAACCGACGGAGTTTCACTAACGCAAGGGGCTAAATTCCAGAATCGTAGCGCACTCGGCAAGCACAATTTTACAAGATAATGCAGGTAAGTCGCAGATCGCTCAGCCGGCACGGATGTGAAGTTTTTTGACACCGGCACAGCCGGGAACGGCCCGAATACGCTCCAATATGGTCTCCCGATGGTGGAAAAGCTCATTTTTGACCACCGAATGGCTGGTCAGCACCAGAAGTTGGCCGCGTTGATCAATTTGCACCGGATGGGAATAACCGGCGTTGGCCGCTCCGACGAGGGTCGCCCATTGCTCGCGGATGCGGTGTTCGGGGGTGTCTCGGCCGACTTGGAATTTATTGAGCAGTTCCTCCAACAGCTCGGTCAGGGGTTTGGTGGCCCGTTTTACCTGACGCCTGGGTTCCTCGTAAGGCAGGCCACGCAGGTCGCCGATGAGTTCCTCGGCGAGCCGGCTGAAGGTATGGGTGTGCTTTTCCTCGGCCATGGTGCGGGTAAACAGGCTCAGTCCTTGCCGGAGCGGATGTCGAGCGCATCACGCAGCCCGTCGCCGAGTAGGTTGAGGGAGAGCAGGGTGAGAGCAAAAATCGATCCGGGGCCGATCAGCAGCCAGGGCGCGTCCTCCATTTTCTCGGCACCGTCTTTGATTAGAGTGCCCCAAGAGCTGAGGGGAGCATCCACGCCGAGTCCTAGAAAACTCAGGAACGACTCCAGTAAAATAACTGCCGGAATCGTGAGAGTGGTGAATACGATGACCGGACCGAGCAGGTTGGGCACGATGTGCTTGAAGATGATCCGCAACGGACTGAAGCCGAGGCAACGGGCGGCCTCGATGTATTCCATTTTCTTGATGGACAGCACCTGGCCGCGAACGATGCGCGCCATGGTCAGCCACTCGACCGCTCCGATGGCGGCAAAAAGTCCGAGGATACGGCCGGCCCCTTGTAAATTGGACAACCAACTGAAGCCGCGCAGCCAGGCGTCAAGCCGGTCCATGGGCTCTTTAAGGAAGACCATCATCAGGATGACAAAAATGATGAAGGGCAGTGAGTAGATGATATCCACGATGCGCATCATGACGCGGTCCAGGCGTCCGCCCGCGTAGCCGGCGATCGCGCCATAGGAGACTCCGATGACCAGCGAGACGATCGAGGCAACCAGGCCGATCATCAAAGAAATGCGCCCGCCGTAGAGGATGCGGGCAAACTGATCCCGTCCGTGCATGTCGGTGCCCAGCCAATGGGTCGCGGAGGGGGCGGTGGACCCTAGTGCGAGGTCCTGGTCGGAGTAGGAAAGGTTGAGCAGGGAGGGCAACAGCAGGCAGGCGGCGGTCAGCAGGAGCACAAAAATACCGCCCGCCATGGCCGCCCGGTTGGCCCGCAGGCGTCGCCAGGCATCGGTCCCGAGCGAGCTGCCAATTTCGACGTTCCCCGGAGGACGACGGAATCCAAACAAACGATTGAATACGCCGGGTTTCATTCGAATTTCAGGCGTGGGTTGAGCCAGACCTGCATCACATCAACCACCAGGTTGAGGCCGATGATCAACACCGCGTAGAGCAGCACGGTGCCCAGCACGAGAGGTTGATCGCGATTAAAGGCAGAGGTGACAAACTCACGGCCCAGCCCTGGGATTTGGAAAATGGTTTCGATGACAAACGATCCCGAAATGATTCCGGCGATGGCCGGACCCAAGTAAGAGATGACCGGCAACAAACCGCCCCGCAGGGCGTGTCGAAACATGATGCGCAGTTCACCGGCTCCCTTGGCGCGGGCGGTGCGGATGTAGTCCTGGGAAAGCACTTCAAGAAAACCTCCCCGGGTCAGACGAGCGATGTAGGCGACGTAAACCAGTCCTAGGGTTACCGCCGGCAGCACCCGGTCGGAGGGGAAATACCAGCCGGATGACGCGAACCATCCCAGATAAATGGCGAAGACCAGCACCAACAACGGACCCATGACAAAGGCAGGCAGGCAAATGCCGAGCATGGAAAAACTGGAGGCGGTGTAATCCACCCAGGTGTTGCGACGGGCGGCGGCGAGCATGCCGAGCGGCAGGCCGACGCCGAGGGCGATCAGCAGTGCCCAGCCGCCGAGTTCGAGCGAGACGGGCAGCTTGGCGGCGACGATCTCGTTGATCGTGCGGTTGGTATATTTGGTGGAGTAACCGAGATCGACGCCGAAGGACGCCTTTAAATCGAAGCCATCCCCTTCGAATAGTCGCCACGGGGCGAATTTCTTGGGGCAAACATTCCAGAGGTAACGCGCGTATTGTTCGGGTAGCGGCCGGTCGAGACCGTAGTAGGCGTTAAGGTTTTTCAACACCTCCGGCGAAACGGCGCGCTCGGTCGTAAACGGTCCGCCCGGCACCAGCCGGATCATGAAGAACGCGGCGGTGACAATGATGAGCAGAACCGGGATCGTCTCTAACAAGCGTCTGGCGATAAAACGAACCATGGATTCAGCGGCCAAGGTGCGGACGAGCGCGGGAGGTTGCCAACTGTTTTCCGGTAAGGTCCAAAATGTAGCCGCCCTCGTCCCTGAGGGCGTGTTGGTGTGATCTCGCTGGGAATACCAAACCCACGGGCGGGGACGCCCGTGGCTACAACGGAGAAAACTTATCCGCGCGACTGGGTCGGGTGCAGACGGAGATCGAGCGTGGCGGGCTGGCCCTCAATGGGGGCGATTTTCGGAATGTAGCGCGGGTGGCCCAGCGTGTGTTTCCAGATTTCCCAGCGGTCGGCGAAGCGGGTTTGTGCCTCGGCGTTGGTCTTCGGGCGGTCGACGTAGGGCTCGCTGCTCGGGTTCCACACATGCCAGCGGGCGGCGGACTGCACGCAGAGGGTGTGTTTGCCGACCCATTCCATGAGGACGGGCGCATGCGTCGGCACGTGCGGTTGCAGGCCGGGGCAAAGATAAAACGCGCGGAAACGAACACCCGCCGCCAGACCGGTGCCGACCGGTCGGAACTCGACCGGGATGCCGTTGACGAGCAACAGGCCGTGTTCGAGCACGGACGGGTCTTCCAACGAAAACTCCAGGCGGTCCATGCTGGCATCAACCGTGCGGGAGACGCCGCCGCCGTTGGGTGATTCACCGAGCAAGGGCCACGCTTCGAGGGCTTGGCGGACGATCACTTTGGCCGGCGCGGCACCTTCCTCCAACGAGGGGATTTCCAAGGAACCGATTTGCGGACAGCGCCATTCGACCAGCGGTTTCAGCCAGTCGGCATCAAAGGGAATACCGTGGGCCTGTAAGTCGGTGCAGATGTCGGCGAGGTCGTTTTGGATGAACGACGGCAGGAAAAACTTATCGTGCAGTTCATGTCCCCAGCGCTTGAACGGCGTGGTAAACGGATCGGCCGCCAGTCGGGCGAGGATCGCGCGCAGGAAAAGCGCGGGCAGGCTCTGCATGTCGGGATCGGGATGCGTTTCGAAAGCGCGGAATTCGACCAGGCCCAGACGGCCGTTTCCTGCGAAGGGATTCCAGAGTTTGTCCACGCTGATTTCGGCGCGGTGGGTGTTGCCCGAGCGATCCATCAACAGATCGCGGAACAGCAGATCGAACAACGGCAGGTTGGCGGGCGTGCCGAGGTTGACCGCACCCTGACAGGCGATCTCCAATTCGTAGGGCGCCTCAAAGGTGGATTCGTCGATGCGGGGAGCCTGCGAGCTGGGCCCGAGGTATTGGCCGGCAAACGCGTAGCTCAGTGCGGGATGATGCTGAAAGTAGCGGATGACCGACGGCAGCAAGTGCGGCGCGGTGAAGAAGGGCGAGGTCTCGGGAGTAGGGCCGCCGAAGACGATGTGGTTGCCGCCGCCGGTGCCGGTGATGCGGCCGTTGAGGTGCAGCTTTTGCGCGCACAGACCTGCGTCGGCCGCGGCGGCGTAGATGACCTTGAGCTGCAGATCGAAGGCTTCCCAATCGGCTTCAGGTGCGAGGTTGAATTCGAGCACGCCGGGGTCGGAGGCGAAGCCGATGGTGGGTAGAATGGGGTCGGCGGGCGGTGCATAGCCGGCGAGACGCACGGCCTTCAGCTTGGATTTTACGAGGGCCTTTTCAATATGGCCGATCAACTCGCAATAGGGTCCGGTGAGTAGTGGAGGAACGAATACGGCGAGCGTGCCGCGGGAAAGCTCGACGGTCATGGCGCGGCGCCGACGATCCTTGGCCAGTCGGTTGAGCGGCATGCGCAGGCCGGCGAGGCCGTCACCTAAAAAGAGCGGCACGTGTCCCTCGGGGAAATCGGCAGCCCAGTCGTCGGTCAGCCAGGTGTCGTTTTCGTAATCGAGCGGGAGCACATGACCGGCGGGTTCAGGGGGCTCGTCGGCGGAAAGCAGGGGCAGGGTGGCGGTGGTTTTAAGTCCGAGTAGCGGCGTGAGCGCCTTCAGAAATTTGACCGCGTCTTCCAGCGTGTGGGTTCCGGGTTGGTCGTCGGCTTTGAGCAGTGCCGGATCGTTCCACAGTGAGGTGCCATCGGCGCGGGTTTGCAGGAGGAGGGTCCAGCGGGGCAGGGGTTCGCCGGGGTAGTGTTTACCGGAGGTTTCGAGAATGACGGCACCTGGGCGGGCGCGTTTGATAACGGCGTGGGCGCAGCGACGGGCGTGGTCGAGCTTGGTCGGGCCGAGTGCGGCGGTGGCCCATTCGGCACCTTCGGGATTGTGGGGGATGAAGGTGGGTTCGCCGCCCATCGTGATGGTGACTCCAGTGGTTTTGAGCAGGGCCTCGATTGCCTTGCTGCAGGAGTGTGGATCGGGAGCGGGAGTGGGTTTGCTCATAAGAAAATAGTTCAGTCGAGTTTCTCGATTATGATCTCTGCGTCCATCGTGGAAGTGGCCGGTTCGTCATTGGCGATGACGCCTTGGATCGGATTGACGCTTTCGGGGGTCGCGGAATGGGCTACCGGAATGTAGCAGTCGTCGCAAAACACACCGTGGGTGGGGTCGATGGCTTTCCAACCGGCGCCGGGCAGGTAGATTTCGATCCAGGCATGCATGGCTCCGCGGGAAGTGTGGTCGTCGCCGGGAGGCGCGTAGAGGTAGCCGCTGACAAAACGAGCGGCCACGCCGAGGGTCCGGAAAAGTTCGCAGGCAAATACGGCGGTGTCGCGGCAGGCGCCGGTGCCGAGGGCTATGGTTTCCAGCGAGGTTTGGATGCCTTCTTCCTCACGGCGGGCGTAGGCGATCGACGAGAAAAACAGATCGGCGAGCTGGGTGACGTAAGGCACGGTTTCGTCCGGCGGCTCGGGGAAATGGGTTGTGAGCCAGGTGCGCAGGGCGATCTGGACCGGCTCGGGCGGAGCAATGAGATAGGGCGAAAGCGCAAAATCAAACCTGGGATCGTAGCTGAACGGGAACTTGATGGCGTAGGGCTTGAGCAGGAAGTCGAAGGGATTGGTATCGAGCGTTTCCGCGGTGAACTTTGAATCGATAACCAGGGTGTCGCCGCGTTCCCAGATGTAGGCTCGGGCCATGTTATTGTCCTGAGCGTCGCGGACGTGGACGACTTTGCCGCCAGGTTGCACATCAATCGAGTAGTCCGGGACGCGTAAAACCGCTGATTCGCGGGGACGCAGGTAGAGAAAGTGGGGGGTGAAGCCGACCGGTTTGTCGTAGTGGTAGCGGGTCAGGTGGGTTACGCGGAGCTTCATGCAGTCGGTGGGTTAGTCAGCAAGAGTCCTGCCAAGCAGAGCAGGGCGCAAGCCGCCAGAAGGATTGGCTTGGTGATGTTTCGTGTTTGGCAAACATCGGATGGAGGCCTTTGGTCGGCGGCAGTCCGCATGCAGTCACGTGATGTTAATATTTATTTAGTTGGGTTTATGGGCACGGGGAAGACCACCCTGGGCCGTGCCGTGGCTGTCCGGCTGGGGTTTCACTGGGTGGACAGTGATCACGAGATCGAGCGTCAGCAGGACAAACCGATATCCCAGATTTTCGCGGACCAAGGTGAAGCGGCTTTTCGCGCTATGGAAAAAGCGTTCATCGCCGACGGACATCCGGCGGAAAAGCAGGTTGTCGCCTGCGGCGGTGGACTGGTGGTGCAACCGGGTATGTTGGAGCTGTTGAAAACCAAGGGTGTGGTGATCTGCTTGCATGCTTCGATTGAGACGATCTTGCGTCGCACCTCGGGGAACCGGGCGCGTCCGCTCATCGATGTTGAAGATCCGGAAAAACGTCTGCGTGAGCTTTACGCCGCGCGCGAAGGCATTTACCGCCAAGCCGGCACGGTGGTGCTGACCGACGGGCGTCCGCTTTCCGAGATCGTGCAGCACGTCCTGCGTATCTATCGCCGGGAGGCTGCGGATTTTGTGTGGTCACGGGCTGGCCATGTTTGAACAACGTGAAGAGCTGCGCCGGCGTTTGCTGGCTCTGGGTTTTGACGAGGTGCGCTTTGCCCGCGCCGAGCCGGCTTTTGGTGATCAGTTAAAAACTTGGCTGGCCGCCGGCCATCAGGCCGAGATGGCCTGGATCGAGCGGGCGACGGAAAAGCGCGGAGATCCCCGTCTGGTCCTGCCGGGCGCACGGACCATGGTGATGTTGGGGGTGAATTACGGAACGCTTCATGAAAAACGCGAAGACGGTGCTCCGTTGTGGGCGCGGTATGCGTTGCACGAGGATTACCACGATACGATCAAGCCGGGGCTGGTGGCCGCGGGAAAAGTAGTCGAGGAACTCTTTGATGCCGGTCCGGAGGATTATCGCTACTACGTCGACACGGGGCCGGTGCAGGAGCGCGGCTGGGCATCGCGGGCGGGGCTCGGTTTTACCGGCAAGAATGCGATGCTGATTTCGCGACGGTTTGGTAACTGGCTTTTTCTTGCGACCCTTTTGCTCAAGGAGGAACTGGAGCCGGACGGTCCGCTGGTGGCTTCGATGATCGGTCGCGATGAGCCGGGCATGTTGTGTGGCAAATGCACTCGCTGCATCGATGCGTGTCCGACTGCGGCGATCGTGGAGCCCGGGGTGGTGGACGCGCGCCGCTGTGTTTCGTATCAGACGATTGAAAACAAGGGCGTCATTCCGCGTGAGCTGCGGGGGGGGGTCGGTGCGCACATCTATGGCTGCGATGTTTGTTTGGAGGTGTGTCCGTGGAACCGGTTCGCGCAGGAAGCTAGACGGGTGTTGCTCACTGTGCGCGGGGAAATCGCCGAGCTGAGCCTGCAGGAGATTCTGGAGCTGACGCCGGCAAGGTTTGCCGAGGTTTTTCGGAAGACCGCGATCAAACGGGTGAAGCTGGCCGGCCTGCTGAGAAACGCTTGTATCGTCGCAGCCAATACGCAGTCGACGGATTGTCTCGAAGTTCTGGTTCGGCTGGCAGGAGACGCGGTGCCGTTGGTGCGTGCCCATGCGGTCTGGGCGGTGGCGAGGCTGGGCGGTTTTGAGCGGCTGGTGGCGGTCAGGGCTCGCGAGACTGACCCGGCGGTGCTGGCGGAGTATACGGCCGAGACCGGCTGAAACTAGGCTCCGAAAATCTCGTCCATCCGTTTGGCGAAATTCTCCGGTGGTCGGACCGGCCGGCCGGATTTATCGATGAAAACGTGCTTGGTGGTGGCGGTGGCAATGAGCTCTTCGCCGCGGTGCAGTTCGTAAGCGATATTGATACGTAGTGATGGTTTTTCCTCAATCCGTGAGCAAATGGTTATCGTGTCATCGTAGCGTGCGGAACGCAGGTATTTCACGCTTACCTCCAGCACCGGCAGAAAATAACCTTGGGCCTCAAGGTCGCGGTAGGGAATGCCTTCGGCTTTCAGCAATGCCGTGCGCCCGATCTCCAGCCAGGGCAGGTAGCTGCCATGGTATACGATGCCCATCATGTCAGTCTCGGCGTAGCGGACCTGAACGCTGGAGGAGTGTTGGATCATGGATTGATCATGCCGTGCAAAGGGGTGTCCGGCACAAGCAAAAGAAGTCGATGTGCTAATTTAACCCCTGTCTTGCGGGTGCGGGCCAGGTGCCTCAAGGTGGTGATAAAGCTCATGGCCGCCCTAAATAAAAAATACCGCACCGCACTCGTGACCGGCGTGTCATCGGGTCTTGGCCGTGGACTGACGGAAATGTTGCTGGCCGAAGGGATCAGGGTCTGGGGCACGGCGCGTCGCACGGAGGCCATTGCACCCTTTGTCAGCACCGGGTTTGAGCTCGTGGTGCTTGATTTGGAGGATACCGCCGGAGCCCGCGCCGCGGTGCGCCGGGCGGAGGCGGTGGCCGGAGGGGTATTCGATCTCGTGATATTGAACGCCGGCCATGGATTGTTCGCCCCGTTTGCTGCTGCGGAGTGGCGTGGCTGGGAACTCCAATTGCAGGCCTTGATCGTGACCAATGCCGGGCTGGCGCATCAATTGACTCCGGCCATGGTGGCGCGGCGACGGGGTTGTCTGGTTGTTGTCACGGGGCCGTCCGGAGAATTCCAGACCGGCCTGACGGTGGCGCAGTCGGCTTTGTCGGGTCTGGCTTTGTCGTTGATGGACGAACTTACCTCTTTTGGGGTGCGGGTGATGGAGTTTCGCTGTGATTGGATGCACACCGATTTTCTTAAACATATGCCCGCTGCCCGGCTGACGGTTCCCGAGGTGGATGATGAGCGTATGAAGTTGGAGTGGGCTCGTCTGCGGCGGAATGTCGAGACCGCGTCAGGTCCGGGCAAAAGCATCGGCAAGTTGAGGCAGGCACTCGAAAAGAGCACGGCCTCCGGAGTGCTGAATGCCGGACCCGGGGCATGGCGCCGGTTTGGCCGGGGACTGCTTGTGTGGATGGGAGTCCGTTCGGGTAAAAAAACGAGGGGTAGTATTTGATGCGCACGGTATTGATGATCGATGACGACCGGCTGCAGTGCCGGTTGATCGAAAAGCTTTTTGAACGATTCCACGGTGAGCAGTTTCAACTGCGCGCGGTTTCGACTTATGAGGAGGGATTGAGCGAGTTATTAAAAGGCGGGTATGCCGCCTGTCTGTTGGATTATCAATTGGGTGCCCGTGACGGTCTGGCGTTGATGGCCGAGGCATTGGCTGCGGGGGCTACTACGCCGATCATTTTTTTGACCGCCGAGACATCGCGGGAGGTGGACACACAGGCATTGAATTCCGGAGCGTTCGATTATCTGGTGAAATCGGAAATCACCCCGGGCTCGTTGGAGCGCTCTTTGCGCTATGCCTTGAAGTTGGACACTACGCTGGCAGAATTACGCCGGCTCGCGACTCATGATGCATTGACCGGGCTTTTAAACCGACGGGAGTTTTCCCGAATGATTATTGACGAGGTGACTCGTGTGACGCGCTTTGGGCATCCGCTTTCCCTAGTCATGCTGGATCTGGATCATTTTAAGGAAATCAATGACACCCACGGCCATCAGGCCGGGGATGCGGTTTTGATCGAGTTAGCGCATCGATTGAGTGCCGGATCGCGTCGAACCGACCGCGTGGCGCGTTATGGTGGCGAGGAGTTTGCCATCTTGTTGGTGGAAACCGATGCTGCGTCGGCCATGTTGCAGGCGGGCCGTTTAATTGAACTAATCAGTCAGACACCAATTCGACTGCCGGACGGCACGATGCTGACGGTAACTGCCAGCGCGGGAGTGGCCGGCTTGCCGGCGGGAGGCAGTGAGCAGGCATTGATCGGCGCGGCGGACCGGGCGCTTTATCGTGCGAAGGCCGAGGGTCGTGCCCGTGCTTGTTTGGATATGGTGTAAGTAACTCGTGCCAGTGGCCAGACTCAGGCGGCTGGTTGGATATTTGCCGGAACACCATCTGACAACTCGATCGCTTCAGACGTATCGGCGATCTCCGGTTCCATGGGAAATTCGATGGCGAATTTCGCGAAATCAATGAGTTCAAAACTGCCGTCGTAGTGCTCGACAACCGCCGTGAGGGATTCGACCCAGTCTCCGCTGTTTAGATAGTGAACATCGCCGATCATCTGGTCGGCGGCGGTGTGGATGTGGCCGCACATGACACCGACGCAATCGCGGCTTTTGGCTAGCTGGGCGATGTGTTGTTCGAAATTGGAGACGTGATTTACGGCCTGTTTGACGCGGGCTTTCACGGCTTTGCTGAGGGAGTAGTATTCCTTGCCCCGCCAAGCCCGCCAGTAGTTGTAGAGGCGGTTCAGTTTCATCAGCATGCGGTAACCCCAGTCGCCGAGGTAGGCGAGGAACACGAAGTTTTTGGTTACCGTATCGAAGACATCCCCGTGAAGCACGAGGTAGTCTCCGCGGTCGGTCTTGTGGATGTAGTCTTCGACGATTTGCAGATTCTCGAACGCAATCGGCAGAAATTTGGCGAGCACGTCATCGTGGTTGCCGCGCAGGTAGATGACCTCGGTGTTTCGCTTTTCGAGCTTCTTAAGAACGAGCCGGAGGAACCGGGTGTGGGACTTGGGCCAGTAGCCGGTTTTTTTTAGGCGCCAGCCATCGATGATATCACCGTTCAAAATCAGTTTGTCGCAGCGCGTGTGCTTGAGGAAGTGATTCACTTCGGCAGCCTTGCAATCAAGGGTGCCAAGGTGAACGTCCGATAGGATTACCGTGCGGACTTTAAGCGTGCGTTTTTCCATCTGTGGTCGGCAGCCTAGCAGATTGCGTGTGCAAGGAACAGGGGGTGGGGGCAAAAGTCACGGAAACGTCACCGTGTTGGCGGAACCTCCGGCGCGGGGGTCAGCCGAGTAGCTTTTTCAACTCAATCTTCGCGCGGGAAAACGCGGTTTCCAGCTCGGTGACTTTATCGGAGAGTGAAGCTGGTGTGGTGTTTTTTGCCTGTGCCTCAATCACTTCCGAGAGTGACCGGACTTCTTCGGCTCCAATGTTGCTTGAGCTTCCCTTAATGGTGTGGGCGGCACGAACAAAGGCGGCCGGGTCCTCGCCATTGAGCAGTCGCTTAAGGTCGGCCAGTCGCTCGGGGGTGTCTTGTAGGTAGATGTCGATGATTTCTCGCAGAAACGAGTCGTCACCGTTTTCGCTCAGGCTGCGGAGGGTTTCGATGGCTTTGGGGTCGATGATGATACTGGACATGAAAAGAGTGGTGGCGGGTTTAGTTGGCCCATTCCTGGGAGGTGTTCTCCTCGATTTCCTCAATGGTGGTCAGGCCGAGCAGAACTTTTTTAAGCCCGTCGTAACGAAGCGATCTTGTGCCGATACGAGCGGCCGCGGCCGTGATGGCCTGACCGCTGGCGCCACTGCTGATGAGGCTGCGAATCTCTTCGCTGATGAGTAACAGCTCATGAAAGGCGACCCGGCCCTTGTAGCCGGTGCCGCGGCAGGCCGAGCAACCGCGTCCACGATAAAAGTGGATGTCGGCGTTTTCCGCGTCGTGAAAGTAACGCTGTAGCACCTCGGGGGAGGGCGCGTAGACTTCCTTGCAGTTTTCGCAGATGCGCGCGGCGAGCCGCTGGGCCAATACCCCGATGATCGAGGGGGCGACCATATAGGGAGCCACTCCGATTTCAACCAATCGAACAATGGCTTGTGCCGCGTTGTTCGTGTGCAGGGTTGCCAGCACAAGATGTCCGGTGAGCGCGGCTTCGGTGGCGATTTTGGCGGTCTCCAGATCGCGAATTTCGCCGATCAGGATAACGTCGGGATCCTGACGCAGTAACGAGCGCAGGACGGTGCTGAACTTGAGATCGATGTGGTTGTTGACCTGCGTTTGGGTGACGCCGGGAAGCTGGATTTCAATCGGATCCTCGATGGTCGATATGTTCGTGTCGGGGGTGTTGATTTCATTGAGCGCGGCGTAAAGCGTGGTCGTCTTGCCGCTGCCGGTGGGGCCGGTAACAAAGATGATCCCGCTGGGGTTTTTGATCAGGCTTCGCAAGGGTTGTAGGATCGGCTGCGAGATGAGCATCTTGTCCAGGGTGAGCATCGATTTCTTACCGCTGGCGGCGAGGATGCGGATCACTGCTTTTTCGCCAAATTGCGAAGGGATGGTGGAGAGGCGGAAGTTGGCGCTGTTACTGCCGATCTGGATGGAAAAACGACCGTCCTGAGGAAATCTGGATTCCGAAATGTTGAGATTACTGATGATCTTTAGCCGCGAAATGATGGCCCGGTGCAGCTTGCGGGAGTAGGTGAGGATTTCCGATAGTCGTCCGTCGATGCGGAAACGGATGCGGGATATGCCCTCCTGGGCTTCGATATGGATATCGGTGGCGCGCTCGCGGATCGCGAAGTAGATAATTTCGTCGAGAATGCCTGCAACGGGAGTCGAGTCGACGTTGGCGGCTATTTTGTCGGCCGCCAGATCCGGTTGATTAAAGAGGCCGGATTTCTCGAGTTCGTTCAGGCTGTCCTCCAGATTTTTCTCGCTGGAGTATTGGATTAGGATCGCGTCGTCGATGTCTTCAGGAAGGGCGAAGACCGGACTGATGGGCATCTGGGCGATTTGTGAAAGGCGTTTCACCAACGCTTCATCTTCCGGATTGGCCATCGCGGTGGTGAGCACACCGCTGATGATGTAGAGCCCCAGGGCATGCGTTTTTTTCGCGATCTCTATTGGAATGGAATCGGTCGCATGATCGGTGATGATGGAGGCAAAGGGATCGACGTAGGCGCATCCGAGAGACTGGGCCCAGAGTCGGCAGGCGTCGTCCTTGACCATGATGTTTTCGGCGATTACGGCCTGCAAAAGAGGCAGGCCGTTGCCATGCCGTTCAGCTAATGCGAGCAGTTCGGGAACGGCATCAAAGTTAGGTCGTGCCTGGACCAGGCTGACGAAGTCGGTATCAGGCTTTTTTGGCACGGCGTTTCTTTTGATTTTGGAACATCTTGCCGATCTCGGCCTGATTCAATTTTTCCATCGAGTAGGAGCCAGCGTTGCGCTCAAGAATCAGTTCACGTTGAAGTTCGGCCAACGAGTAGCGGACCTCATGGCGTTGAATGGAGTCCAGCGTGGTTACGGGCACTGCGGGAGGGTTGCTCATGATGCGTCAGTCGGGGCGGAGGAGGCCGAATCGTCGCCGAGGCAGGCGTTTAAAATGGAGAGAATTTCATCCCTCGTCGTGTCCTTGCGGATGTAACCGGCGGCACCGGCTTCAATGGCTTGTTCGATGGTTTGCCGATTGGCGAGAGAGGTGACCATGACCACGGTGGCGTTCGGATCGATTGCTATAATTGCCTTGAGGGTATCGATGCCGTCCATGCCGGGCATGTTGACGTCGAGCAGCACCAGATCCGGACGTTCCTCCCGATAGCGATCGATGCCGTCATCACCATTCGAGACCTCGATCACCGCAGGGCCGCCCATACTGCGCACGACCAGACTGAGGAATTTTCGGATGTGGGCCTCGTCGTCGATGAGGAGAACTTTTTTGAGTGAAATCATGCTTCTAGAGGTAGGGTGAAACTGAACTCGGCGCCTAGGTCAGGCAGGTTTTGGGCGCAGATTTCGCCATGATGAGATTCGACGATCTTGCGGCAGATGGCGAGCCCAAGGCCGGTGCTTTTTTCGCCGCCGGTCGGTTTGGCGGAGAGCCGGCCGTAATCCTTGAAGAGCAGGCTGCGCTCATTCTCGGGGATGCCGGGTCCTTCGTCACGAACGCAAACCCGGCAGGTTTGGTTTTTGAACACTACCACGACGTGGATCATCGCGCCCAGCGGGGAGTATTTGACCGCGTTGCTGATCAGGTTGTCAGTGACTTGGGTGATTTTGTCCGCGTCGATGTTAATACTTTCAGTATCCCCGGCGCCGGGGGCCAGAATGATGGTGGTGAGTTTTTTGGATGCATCGATGCGAGCCAACCGGACGGATTTTTCAACCAGTCGAACGATGTTGGTCGGGGCCTTTGTCAACTGAAGCTCACCGGATTCTATGACCGAAATGTCAAGCAGCTCGTTGACCAAGCGAAGCATGGACTGACTGGCAGATTGTATGGTTTGCACCAGATCCAGTTGCTCCGCGTTCAGGGGCCCGATGTCCGGGTCGGCTAGAAATTCGGCCAGTCCGCGTATTGATGCCAGCGGATTGCGAAGGTCATGTGCGGCCATTCCCAGGAATTTGTTTTTATCGGAATTGGCCTTGGCTAATTGCTCCAACAACAACCGGTTTTGCAGATGAATACGGATTCGCGCCAATGCTTCCTTAGGGCGAAAGGGTTTCGGGAGATAATCGATACCACCTGCGGTGAGCCCGGCTACAACGTCGTCTGATTCAGCCTTGGCCGTGATGAAAATCACCGGTGCCGTGGTTTCTCCATGGGTTGCACGAAGGCGCCTGCAGGTCTCGAAACCGTCTATGCCTGGCAGCACTACGTCCAATAGAACCAAATCGGGATCGAACGTCTCGTATTCCTTGAGCGCACTTTCACCAGAATCCGCCGAGGCGATAACAAAGCCCTCTTTCTGCAAGATACTTTGTAGAATGCGAATGTTCATTCGGTCATCATCAACGACGAGAATTCGACGCTGATCTAAGCTGGGGAGGTTACGCATGGATACCGGCAATTGATTGAACTGCACCAGCATGGGATGGTTTTGATTCTCTGCAAATATTCGCTGAATATATCTTCAGTCAGCATAAGCCAATCATGCTCATATCAAGAAATGTCGATACGTTGATATTATAACTTGCGGCCCGGTCGAAAGGGGCTAGCAATAAATCTTCTATTATGGCCAATACGTTTGTTTTTTCCTCCGAGTCGGTTGGCGAGGGTCACCCCGACAAAGTCGCCGACTTCATCTCCGACAGCATCCTTGATGCTTGTCTGTCCTATGACAAAAACGCCCGCGTTGCGTGCGAGACGTTTGTTAAATCCAACGTCGTTGTCGTCGGCGGCGAGATCACCTTGCCCAAGCTTCAAAACAAGAAAACCGGCAAGACCAAGCCCATCGACGAGGCTTTCAATGTCGAGAAAGTCATCCGCGACGCGGTGCGCGAGATCGGCTATATCAACGATGACGACATCTTCCACGCCGACACTCTCTTCATTAACAACTACCTGACCGCCCAGTCCGCCGACATCGCGCAAGGCGTCGATGCCAAGAAGGCCGAGGGTAAAAAGCACGCCGAACAGGGTGCCGGTGACCAAGGACTGATGTTCGGATTCGCCTCCGACGAGACCGATGAACTGATGCCCGCACCGGTCATCTACGCTCATCGTCTCGGCCGCGAGCTCACCAAGATCCGCAAGAGCGGCAAGGTGAAATGGCTCCGCCCCGACGCCAAGTCGCAGGTCTCCGTTCGCTACGTTGACGGCGTCGCCACCGAGATCGTCAACGTCGTTATCTCCACCCAGCACACTGCTGACGTGAAGCACGCCGAGATCGAGTCCTACCTGATCAAGCACGTCATCAAGAAGGTTCTTCCCGCCAAACTCATCACCAAGAACACCGAGTTCCTGATCAATCCGACCGGCAAGTTCGTCATCGGTGGACCTCAGGGTGACTCCGGCCTCACCGGCCGTAAGATCATTGTGGATACCTACGGTGGCTGGGGCCGTCATGGTGGCGGCGCCTTCTCCGGCAAGGATCCGTCCAAGGTCGACCGCTCGGCCGCTTACATGTGCCGCTGGGTTGCCAAGAACGTGGTCGCCGCCGGATTCGCCAAGCAGTGCGAACTCCAGCTCGCTTACGCCATCGGCCACCCGAAGCCCGTCAGTGTCTTTGTGAACACCTTTGGCACCGGCATCGTGGCCGATGCGAAGATCACTGCCGCCGTCGAGAAGGTCTTCAGCTTCAAGCCCGCCGACATCGTCAAGCAGCTCAACCTGCTCCGACCGTTCTACCGCGAGACCACCAACTACGGTCACTTCGGCAAGACCGGCCTCCCCTGGGAGACCACCACCAAGGTCGCCGCCCTCAAGGCCGCTCTCAAAAAATCCTAAGGACCAAGTCCTAAATTCTAAAAACTCAGACTACTTCATACATGCCTTCTCTTCTCAAAACCGCGCCCAAGGGGCAGGATTACATCGTTCGTGACATCAAGCTAGCCGATTGGGGTCGTAAAGAGCTCGACGTCGCCGAACACGAAATGCCCGGCCTCGTTGCACTGCGCAAAAAGTTCGGCAAGAAAAAGCCCCTCAAGGGCGTTCGCATCATGGGCTCGCTGCACATGACGATCCAGACCGCCGTGCTCATCGAGACGCTCACCGAGCTCGGTGCCGACGTCCGCTGGTGTTCTTGCAACATCTTCTCGACCCAAGACCACGCCGCCGCGGCCATCGCCAAGTCCGGCGTGCCGGTCTTCGCCTGGAAGGGCGAGACTCTCGAAGAATACTGGGAACTCACCTGGAAAGCTCTCAGCTTCCCCGGTGGCAAGGGCCCCGAGCTCATCGTCGACGACGGTGGCGACGCGACCCTCCTCCTCCACAAGGGCCTCGAAATGGAGCAAGGCAGCGACTGGTATACGACCCCGTCGTCCTCCGAAGAAGAGCAGGTCATCAAGAACCTGCTCAAGAAACTCAAGCGCACCCAAAAGGGTATCTTCGCCACCATGGTGAAGGACTGGCGCGGCGTTTCCGAGGAGACCACCACCGGTGTCCATCGCCTCTATCAGCTGCACGAGTTGGGTAAGCTCCTGGTGCCTGCCATCAACGTTAACGACTCAGTCACCAAGTCGAAGTTCGACAACCTCTACGGCTGCCGCGAGTCCCTCGCCGACGGTCTCAAGCGCGCCACCGACGTCATGATCGCCGGCAAGGTTGCCTGCGTTTGCGGTTACGGCGACGTCGGCAAGGGTTCCGCCTTCTCGCTCAAGGGCTTTGGCGCCCGCGTCATCGTCACCGAAGTCGACCCCATCAACGCCCTGCAGGCCGCCATGGAAGGCTTCGAGGTCAACACCGTCGAGTCCACCCTCGGCGTGGCTGACATCTACGTCACCACCACCGGCAACAAGGACATCCTCACTCTGGAGCACATGCAGAAGATGAAGGACCAGGCCATCGTCTGTAACATCGGTCACTTCGACAACGAGATCCAGGTCGACAACCTCTACAAGGCCAAGGGCGTCAAGCGCACCAATATCAAGCCGCAATACGACAAGTTCACCTTCCCCAAGGGCAACGAAATCTACCTGCTCGCCGAAGGTCGTCTCGTGAACCTCGGCTGCGCCACCGGTCACCCGTCGTTTGTGATGTCCGCCTCGTTCACCAACCAGACCCTCGCTCAGATCGATCTCTGGCAGAATAAGGACCTCTACGCCAAGGGCGTCTATCGTCTGCCCAAGCACCTCGACGAAGAGGTCGCCCGTCTGCACCTTGAGAAGATCGGCGCCAAGCTGACCACCCTGACCAAGGCCCAGGCCGAATACCTCGGTATTCCCGTCACCGGTCCCTTCAAGCCCGAGCACTACCGCTACTAAGCGCGTCGTTGCGGGCACTTGGCCCGTGCACAGATCAGAAAGCCGGCGATTCACTTCGCCGGCTTTCTTTTTGCCATAAATGGGCTAATCTATACTAAATTGCTAAACTCACTAATCTAAACTTGCCCCTTGCCAGTCCCGAGGGCAATTTCTGACCTTTTACTTTTACATGAGCACTGAACCCTCCGCCCCCAAGCCCCTCGTTGCCAACGAGGGTATCAAAATCGCTTCGCAACATCTGCGCGGCAACCTTGCCGCGGAGTTTACCGACACCTCCACGCCTAACGTTTCGTCCGATTCAGAGCAGCTGATCAAGTTTCACGGCACCTACATTCAGGACGACCGCGATCAGCGCATCACCTTGCGTCGCGCCGGCCAGGACAAGGCCTGGATGTTCATGCTCCGCGTGCGCCTGCCCGGCGGTAAGACCACCCCCAAGCAGTGGCTCGTCCTCGATACGCTCGCCGCGCAATACCAGATCCCTTCGCTCCGCCTGACCACCCGCCAGACCTTTCAGTTCCACGGCGTGCTCAAGGGCCAGATGAAGCCCCTCATCCAAGAGATGCACAAGGTGCTCCTGGACTCCATCGCGGCCTGCGGCGACGTGAATCGCAACGTCATGGCTCCGGTCAATCCCGAGCAGTCTCCCATTCAGGAACTCGTTTATCAGGACGCCAAGGCTTGGTCCGACTACGCCCTGCCGAAGACCCGCGCCTACCACGAGATCTTCCTCGACGAGGAACGCGTCGCCGGTGGCGAGCCCGAGCAGGAGCCGATGTATGGCGACACCTATCTGCCGCGTAAATTCAAGACCGCCTTCGCCGTTCCTCCGTCCAACGACGTCGACTTGTTCATGCAGGACCTCGGCTTCATCGCCATCGTCGAGAATGGTGAACTCACCGGCTACAACGTCACCGTCGGCGGCGGCCTCGGCATGAGCCACGGCAACGTCGAAACCTTCCCGCGTCTTGGCGATCTCATCGGCTTCATTACCCGCGATCAGGTCAACGCCATCGGCCACGCCGTCATCACCACCCAGCGCGACCACGGTGACCGCACCAATCGCAAGCACGCCCGCCTTAAATACACCATCGAGGACAAGGGCATCGCTTGGTTCAAGGCTGAGGTCGAGCAGCGCTCCGGCATCACTTTTGGTCCGGCCCGTGACTTCAACTTCACCACCATCCAGGACCAGCACGGCTGGCACCAGAATGCCGACGGCACTTGGTTCTACGGTCTGCACATCCTCTCCGGGCGTATCCTCGACCGCGACGGCTGGCCGATGAAGACCGCGCTTCGCGAGGTCGCCACGCTCCTCGAAGGCACCTCTGGCGACTTCCGCCTGACCCCGTCGCAGAACGTCACCATCTCCGGCATCACCGACGCGCTCAAGCCGCAGGTCGACGCCATCCTCGTCAAGCACGGCCTCGATAAGGAAAACCTTCAGTCCGGTCTGCGCCTCAACTCGCTCTCTTGCGTCGCGCTACCTACCTGCGGTCTAGCTCTCGCCGAGTCTGAGCGCGCGTTGCCTGCCATCATCGAGAAGTTCGAGACCATCCTCACCGAGGCCGGCCTGCGCGACGATGCCATCAGCATGCGCATCACGGGTTGCCCCAACGGTTGCGCCCGTCCTTACCTCGCCGAGATTGGTTTTGTCGGCAAGGCCCCCAACAAATACGCCCTGTATCTGGGAGCCAAATACAACGGTCAGCGCCTCAATCGTCTGGTCTCGCCAAGCATCACCATCGACGACGCGGTCACGCTGTTGACTCCGGTCATCCAGCGCTACGCCAAGGAGCGCGCTCCGGGCGAAGGCTTTGGCGACTGGTGCGATACCAATGTCATTCCGGCCGATGCCAACACGCACAGTGTCGGCACCAATCCGCTGACGCTGCCGACCGCCTGATCAGGCGACGGTTTGATTTGTTTTATGAACGCGCCTCCAGAAACGGAGGCGCGTTTTTTTATGAGGTAACCATGTAGGGGCCGCGCTTGCGCAGCCCGTTCCGCGTGGCCTCACGGTTGACGTGGGATTCGCATCCAACGGGCCGCGCGAGCGCGGCCCCTACGAATTACCGGTCCGGCTTGGAGCCGGTCGGATAATTCGTCTGATCGATTCAGTATCTTCGTTGTCGGCACCAAATGTTATGTGATCCCCCTACACGGAATCCTACCGCTCCGCCGTCTGCACATCCAGCACGACGGCGACCTGTAGGTTATCCAGCAGGTAAGGGTAGGTGACGTGGCCGAAGCCGCCCTGGCCCCAGCGGGGGCCCCAAGAATTTTTGAAGATGAAGATGGTGTCTTCCAGTTTACCGGTTTCGCAGCGGTAGCCGACCAGGGTGATCGCGTGGGCATAGCCGGTGACCGGTTGCTGGGCGCTGAGGAACCCGTTGTGAATCGAGCGTTCGTGCGGCCACTTCAGGCCAATGACCGGCGGCACGCCGGCGTTGATGGCGTGAATGAGTCCGGTGACAGCCTGCGCATTATCCCGGCCGGGGAGTTGGTGGATGGAGACCTGTCGCACCGAACGCGCCTGGGCAATGAGCTTGGCGTCCGGTTCGGCGATGTCACTCATGCTGGAACCGAAGGTGTTGGGCATGTCGACCTGACGCGGCACGCCGTAGGTGCGCAGGGCCGTCACGACTTCGGATAAAGAAAATCCTTCGTCCGCTTCTTCATTTTCATCGTTAAGCGTGGTGGCGGCGGGCGGTTGCCGTCCGAGCACCTTGCGGGTGGCCCAGATTAGGTATTCTTCGGAGAATTTTTCCGCCTGGCCGAGTAGCACCGCGTTTTGAAATTCCAGTGCACTGACCACCGCAAAAACCGAACAACTGGGGCGACGTCCCTGGTCCTTGGGATAGAGGCCGTAGTTGAAGAACTTTCCACGTAGGTCGACCACCTTGTTTAGCACGGGGTCGTGCCCGAGTGAGAGTAACATGTCCTCCAGAGGCGTGGTGGCTTGGGTCGTCGCGACCGCAGTTTTGGGGGCCGGCGCCACGGGTTTTGATTTTGTGGCTGCTATGGCGGCGGCCGCGGCCTGCGGGTCGTAATCGAAGCGTTGTTGCCACTCGGCCGGCAGGTCGCTCAAGGGAACCGAAGCCATGCCGCCGGAGTGGGTTATCACCACGGTGACGGCGTTGGCGGAGCGCACGGTGACGTCGGTGTAGGTTCGTTTGCCGGCGGGCAAGGTGTCGATGTGCGTGCCCTTGGGAACCGCTGCATTCAACGTCAGTGGCAGCAGGAGTAACGGCACCAAAAATCGGATTTGCGGCATGGAGAGGGAGCTTCGCAGCGGTTTTTCGGCGGCCAACAAAAAACGCGCTCCAGTGAAGGAGCGCGTTTTGCAAAGGTTGGCGAATAATGCCGGTGCTTATTTGCCGAGGCTGGCGCGAAGGTCGTCGAGCTGGCCGGCGGAGCCGAGGAGCTCGTTGCGGCTGGCGATGAACTTGGCGTATTCGACGATGAAGATCTTGCCCGGGGGGCGGAAGTCGAACTCGGAGGGCTTGTCGCGGAAGAACTCGCGGTGAACGCGGGTCCAGACGAGGCGGCCGTCGGTGTCGATGTTGATCTTGGTGACGCCACGCTTGGCGGCGGGGAGGTATTCGTTGACGTCTACGCCCATGGAACCGGCGATGGTGCCGCCGGCGGCGTTGATGCGGGCGACTTCTTCCTGGGGAACCGAGGAGGAGCCGTGCATGACCATCGGGTAGCCAGGGAGACGGGCCTTGATCTTCTCAAGGACATCAAAGTGGAGGGACTGACGACCCTTGAACTTAAAGGCGCCGTGGCTGGTGCCGATGGCGCAGGCGAGGGAGTCGCAACCGGTCTGCTTGACGAACTCTTCGGCCTCGGCCGGGTCGGTGAGGCAGGCGTTGCCTTCTTCGACAACGATGTCCTCTTCGACGCCACCGAGCATACCGAGCTCGGCCTCGACGGAGATACCTTTGGCGTGGGCCTTATCAACGACGCGCTTGGTGATGGCGACGTTCTCTTCGAAGGTGTCGTGGGACGCGTCGATCATGACGGAGCTGAAGAAGCCGGAATCGATGCACTCGTAGCAGGTCTGCTCGTCACCGTGATCGAGATGCACCGCGAAGATGGCATCAGGAAAAATTTCGTCGGCGGCGCGGATGATCGCCTCAAGCATACGCTTGTCGGTGTAGCTGCGGGCACCCTTGGAGATCTGGATGATGAAGGGGGCCTTGGAGTCCATGGCGCCCTTGAAGAGGCCCATAGCCTGCTCGGCGTTGTTGATGTTGTAGGCGCCGACTGCGTATTTGCCGTAGGCGTGTTTGAAGAGCTGTGCGGTGGTGACGATCATGAGTGCGTTTGGTGGGTTAAAACGAACCTCCAAGCTATTGGCGCGCCAAGTTGACCGGCAAGGGTATTCTCCGCTCAGAAACAGTGATAGGGTGCGCAAATATTGGCCGATTGCCCCCTTTGGGGGCGCACTGAATTCACCCGAGTCGCAGGCGTCCGGTGCTGTCGCCGACGCGATCGGCCTTGATACCATGTAAATCGAGCATGCTCAGGTAGAGGTTGGTCATGGGCTGTTCCGGCCCCAGTTCCATGAATCGGCCGGTTTTCACTGCTCCGCCGGCGCGGCCGGCCAGAATCACGGGCAGATTCGTATGGTCGTGGCGGTCGCCGTCGCGGATGCCGGAGCCGTAGACCAGCAGCGAGTTGTCCAACAGACTGCCTTCGCCCTCGGGCACGGCTTTCATACGCTCGATCAGGTAGGCGAACTGGCTGATGTAAAATTCGTCGATCCGGCGGATTTGTTCCAACTTTTCGGCCCGGCGCTGATGATGCGACAAGCTGTGGTGACCCTCGGTGATGCCGAGCGTGGGAAAGGTGTGACCGCTGGCTTCCGAGGCCAGCATTAGGGTGGCGACCGGGGTGCTGCGGGTCTGGAATGACAACACCATCAAGTCGCACATCAGCCGCATGTGTTCCTGATAGTCTGAAGGAATACCGACGGGCAGGGGAGCGTCGGGCCGGGCGGCAAAGGATTCGAACGATTCGACCCGGCGTTCAATCTCGCGGAGAGCGGTGAGGTATTGGTCGAGTTTCTGGTTGTCGTCTTGGCCGAGGTCGCGTTGCAACCGGCGGGTGTCGTCTGTAACAAAATCGAGGATACTGCGGTTTTGCCGCGCGCGGACGGTCCGGCTCTCGTTGGTGTCGCGACGACTGCCGCCGCCAAACATACGTTCGAAGACGAGTCGAGGGTTACGCTCGGCGGGCAACGGCTGGCTTTCGGAGCGCCAGGAAAGGTTGTGTTGGTAAGCGCAGCTGTAGCCGGAGTCGCAGTGGCCGGACAAGCGGGGTGCGTCGCAGCTGAGTTCCAAGGAGGGCAGGCGGTGGCCGGCACCGACACCGGCGGCAATCATCTGGTCGATGGAGCGGCCGACGCGAATTTCGCTGCCGGAGGTCTTGAGGGCCTGGGCGCCGGTGAGAAAAGTGGCGCTGGCGCGGGCGTGATCACCGGGACCATCGCCGTTGCCGTTCGCCTTGGTGTGGCCGAGACCGGCGATGATTTGCAACTCGGCTTTATGTTGCTCGAGGGCGGCGAGCGAACTGCCGAGGCGGAAATCGGCACCTGCTCCGGTGGGCCACCAGTGGGCGTTGTTGACGCCGTTGGGCACGTAGACAAACGCGGTGCGCAGGGGCGGTGTGAGGGGCGAAGGTATTGCGCCGGTGGACAGACCGGCGGCGCGCAGCGAACTCGTTGGGATCAGACTGTCGAAAACTGGCAACGCCACCAACGCACCGAGTCCGGTGAGAAATTGACGGCGATTGAGTTTGGAAACGGCGGGAGGCATGGCTCAGGGGGTGGAGTTGAGCGCGATACGATCTTTGTCGGTAGAAGCGTTGGCAGGTTCAGCGCGTTGGTTTTGAAAGGCAATGCTGGCGACGACTGCGTCGATATAGGCCGGCAGGGTGTGACCGTGAAGGGCGGCGGTGGATACGATTTTGTCCACCGTCGGCCGGTCGTAGTAGTCGAGGCCGCGGCCGAGGGCGTAGGTGAGCAGGGTGCTGGCAAAGTTGCGGTGGAATTTGTCGCGGTGACCGTTGGCGAGCGCGGCGGACAGAGACACGGCCGAGTCGACGGTTTCGCCGGTAACGAGTCTACCGCGGCTGTCGATCGGGTTGCCGTTCTCGAGTTCCCGCCGCCGGCCCATGGCGTCGTAGTTCTCCAACGCAAAACCAAGCGGATCGATCAGCGAGTGGCAGGTGGCGCAGGCCGGGTTGGCTCGGTGCAATTCAAGGCGTTGGCGCAAGGTCGCGGGTTGTCCGTCGGCACCGTGCTCGGCGAGTGAGGGGATGTTTGGTGGTGGCGGTGGCGGCGGTGTGCCGAGGAGTTTGCCGAGCACGAATTTACCGCGCAGGACGGGGGAAGTGCGATTGGGGTAGGATGTGACCGCGAGCACGCCCGCCTGGCCGAGTAAGCCGGCCCGACGGTTGGGTGGGACCGGTCGCCGCTCAAAGCCGTCGTCGGGCGGACCGGGTAATCCGTAGAATTGCGCCAGCCGGTTATCAACGAAGGTGAAATCGCCGGTGAGCAGGCGTTCGATCGGTTGGCGATTGGTCAGGAAGTCATCGAAAAAGAGCAGCGTTTCTTCCTGCATTGAGGCGGCCAACTCGGGCGACCATTCGGGGAAGAGTTTTGAGTCGGGTGTGCGCAGCGGCAGGTTGCGAACCTCCAGCCATTGGCCGGCGAAACTGTTTACAAAACGACGGGCGCGCGGGTCGGCCAACAGACGGGCGGTCACTGTCGGGAGTTGTTCGCGGAGTTTCCCTTCGTCGGCGAGGTCGAGCAGGCGGTCATCGGGCGGACCATCCCAGAGGAAATAAGACAGGCGTGCGGCGAGGGCAAAATCGGAGAGCGGACTGATCGGCTGCGATTTGGCGGGCGGGGTTTCCGCGACGGCGTCTGCGTCGAAGAGGAAAATGAAATTGGGGGAGGTCAGGATGGCCTGCAGCGCGACTTGAAGCGCGGCGGCGGTGGAGTCACCGGCGGATTCGCATGATTCAGCGAGCGCAGCAAGTCGGGTGATCTCGTCGTTGCGGGGCGGCCGGCGCCAGGCACGGCGCATGATTGGGGAGAGCACCCGGCCATACCAAGCCGTGCGTGTTTCACTGGACTTGGGTGCGGGAACCCAGTCGGGCAGAACGATTCTGGTCGGGTCGGCATCGGGCTGCGAATACGGACCGGTCAGCTCCGCATTTTGCAGGTAGAAGTTGCGATCGCGGGCCTTGGCCTCAGCAGTGGCCTCGGCGTAGTAGTCGTTGAGAAAGGCGACCTGCAGGTGTGATGTGCCGGCGGGCAGATCCAATTCGAGGTCGTGGGCGCGTGGCCGGCGCCGACTTCCGTCGGCGGCAAGTTTGGTGATGATTCGTCCATCTACTCCCACTGAGAAACGGGCCGGTTCGTTACCGGCCTGATCCTGGGCAACCAGTAAATGGAGCCGGTATTTTCCCGTGGCCGGCAGATCGAGTGTCCACGTGAGGGTGCGGTTGGTGGAATACAGCGCGGCATCGCCGTCGCCGCCGGTCCAGTTCTCGGGTGCCCCGCTGTAGATGAGTGGAGGCGGCGACGGATCGGGGATGACGGCCGCGGCGATTTGCTCCGCAGCGGCCAGGTAGCGCTCAAGCAGCAACGGGGAGACGCTCAGAACGCTGGCGATATTGTCGAAACCGTAGCCGGTGTCGTCCTCGGGAAAGGTGTCGGTTGGATCGAAGTCGATGCCGAAGAGATCGTGGATCGTGTTTTGATAGCTTTGGCGGTTGAGCCGGCGAATAACGACCCGGCCGGGATCGGGGTAACGGGGATCGATCGGGTGCAACGTGTGGTCCAACCAGGATACAAATTGCGCGCGATCAGCGGCGGTGGGTTGAGGCTCATCCGGCGGTGGCATGAGGTTGGCGGAAACGTGGGTGAGCACGCGTTCCCACGACTCGCGGCTGGAGTTGTCCGGCACGGGCAGATCAAGCAGATCGATGGCAAATCCCCCTTTGTGGGCGGTTTGGTCGTGGCAGTCGTAGCAGGTTCGTTCAAGGAACGGATTGATCCGTCGTTCGAAGACAATCTCCGGCGAGGGTGCCCGTAGCCCCCACCACCAGTCCGGCCAGGTTTGCCAGCAGGCGCCCGCGAGGATCGCCAGAAAGGCGAGCAACAGGGCTGCGGCAAAGATTCGCATCGGATGGGGAAACGGAAGGACAGGTTCAGACTTTCCGCGGGCGGGGAAAGCGGGTTGGATGGGAAAAATGGACGCTAACCTGCTCGAACGGATCGGCAATCTGCATCTAGTGATTTTGCACCTGCCCATCGGTTTGGTCGTGGCGGCGGTGTTGGTGGAGCTTTGGTGCTGGCGGGAGTCGTCGGCGGAGCGGCGGTGGTTGTTGGCGCGTCTGCTGGGTGCCAACGCGGTGGCAGCCTTGCTCGCAGCGGGTGCCGGCCTGGTGCTGGCGTCGCAGGGCACGTATGCTGCGGAGACGCTTATGTGGCACCGTTGGGCCGGGGTGATCTGCGCGGGGCTGGCGGTGGCGGCGTGGTTGGTGCGGCTTGGTCCCCGGCTATGGCTGGCGAGGGTGGTTTTGGTGCTGTTGGTGGCGGCTACGGTGGTGGCTGGTCACTTTGGCGCGACGCTGACTCACGGACGGGCGGTGACCTCGTGGTGGCCAGAGGAGCCCGTGGCTTCGGGAGTCGTGGTGAAGTCACCGGAATCCGAGGCCGCACATACGACGTCTGAACCGATGGCTGAATCTGTATTTATTACCCAAATACAGCCGCTACTGGTCGAATCCTGTGTCGATTGCCATGGGCCGAAAAAGGCGAAAGGCGGTTTGCGTCTGGATAGCCGCGAGGCGGCTTTGGCCGAGGGGAAGAGCGGACTGCCCGGCATCGTTCCGGGTAAACCCGAGGCGAGTGAGTTGCTGAGTCGGGTTAAGCTACCAGCGGACGACGACGATGTGATGCCGGCTAAAGGGGAGCATCTGACTCCAGCCCAAATCGCCGCGTTGGAGCGGTGGATCGCGGACGGTGCGGTCTGGCGTTAAGCAGGGCGGATTATGAAAACGCCAAGAGGGGGTTAGCGTCCGCGTCCACCGCCACCGCCACCGGTTTTTTCGCGGATGAGGGCGCTGGCTGCTTGTTCGGAGTAGATTTGTTCCAGGGCCGTCACTTGGTCGGATGTCAGCAGGCCGCGGGCGAGGTTGATGGTCTGCTCGTTGAGGGTGCCGCCGTTGCTGGCGATGATGTTGACCAGTTGGTCACTCTGAGAGCTACCGAGGGCGGTGCCACTGTAGGTTAGCTTTTGGTTCAGTTGATTGACCAGACTGCGCTGGCTTTGAGTCGCGTCGTATTGCTGATAGGCGTCGTAGGTGGCGTCGCCAAGTTGTGCTTTGATGCTGGCGTCGACCTCGGCTTGCAGGCTTTGGGTCATTTCGCGGAGTTGGTCGCGGTTTTCACGGGGGTCGAGGCCTGTTTCGCGGGCACTGGCCATGACATCTTGCCAGGCATTTTGGCGCTCGATCAGCAAGTCTTGCAGTGCGGCGAGTTGAGCGGGCGGGAGGTTGAGCTTTTTGAAAAGATCGGCGTAGCGGTTGTCGAGTCGGGCGCGTTGTTGAATCTGCAACGCTGCAACAAAATCGGGGTCTTTCATGAGCTCCGCCATCTTGGCGGCCATTTCGGCTCCGCGGGTGCTGCGATCCTGGCGTTGGGTGCTGGCTTCGGCCGCGGCGACCAGTTCGTCGCCTGATGCGGTTTCAGTGGAGTCCGGTTTGGTGGCGGGACTGTCGAGATAGGCCTTTGGCACGACGGCCTTGGTGGTCGTATTGATGACCGTGAGTTGGCCGTTGTTTTGCAGATCAACCAATTTGCGGTGTTGATGCAGGGCGATTCCGGCACCGGCGAGGGAGGTCAGAGCCAGGAAGATAATCAGTTGGTTTTTCCAGCGGGGGGAGGTGCTCATTGGGGAAGGACGTTTTTGCTGGTGACGTTTGCGGGGTGGCCAGGGTTACGTGGATTTCAGAATGAGCGTGGACATTCCTGTTCACGTCGAACACCGCGCCAAAGGGAACGGGGTAGGCTTGGAATGGAATCAAACGGCGTGGACCGGAATGCCCACGCTCCAGTCGGGACTCCCCTGGGGCTCGCCTTATTCAGGCCTCAACGAGGCCCGAATTCAAAGTCGGCTTTTTTCTTGTCCTTGGAGAGGACAAGGTAGGCGTTGAAGGTGGTGCCGCGTTTGGACATGAAACCTTCGATGAGGCCGGATTTGCCGGACTCGATCAGGCGTTCGATCTCTTCGGTTTCGAGGTCCTTGCCGCAAAGATTGCGTTTGACCTCAAAAACGATGCGCGGGGTGCCGTCGGCGTTTTCCTTGGCGACCACGTAGGCGTCCTTGGTCTGGTAGAGTTCGCCGTCGGTGTGGGCTTTGCTCGGGCCGAGCTTGATGGCCTTGGTGAGATCGGGCGGCGCCTTGGCTTTGCGGGCGATGGGCTGGCCGTCCTTGCCTACGCGCGGGGCGCGCGGCGGGAATTCCCAGCCGATGCGGGCTTTGTTGCGAATGAGGGTGGCATCGAAGGGCCGGCCTTTTTTGGAGATGAAACCCTTGATGAGCTCGGTCTTGCCGGTGGAAACCATGGCGATGGCTTGATCGCGGGTGATTTCCTTTTGGCACATGAGGCGGCCGACCGAGAAAGCCTGCGTCCACTCTTCGCCGTTTTTCTCGCGGAGGATGTAGCTGGTGGGGCCTTCGCAGAGTTCGGCGCCGGACTTCGGATCGGTCCAGAAGGGACTGAGCTCGGAGAGTTCGACCTTGTTGCCGAAATCGAGTTCGGCCTTTTTCTGACCGGGCTTTTTGGGGTCGTCGACGATCTTGATCTTGGACGGGAAGCGGTTGCCGGTGCGGGCGGAAACAAAACCGTCGAGCGGGCCGATCTCGCCTGCAGCGATGAGCTCGCGGACTTCGGTTTCTTCGAGTTTACGACCGCTCATCACCTTGTAGATGGTGAGAGCGCCGTCGCGGGCTTTATAGCCGCGCAGGGTCTCGAGCATAGGCTCGCCGTCGGTGGGAGAAATGATGTCGGTGACGCGGGAGTTGGCCTCGGTCTCCTCAAAACTCTTGGTGCTTTCGACGATGCTCTTGGTGACTTCGACAATCTCCTCCATGAACTTTTCGCGGGAGTAGTTGTTTTGCTCCATCTGACGGAGCTTTTGCTCCCACTGGCCGGTCATGTCGGGCCTGGTGAGGGCGTCGGCGTCGATGGCGTGAAGGAACTCGATGAGCTGCTCGGCCTTGGTGGTCGGGGCAAGGTCGCGCTGGTTGCGCTCCATGTATTTCTGATTGATCAGACCTTCGATGGTGTCGGCGCGGGTGGCGGGGGTGCCGAGACCGCGTTCCTTCATGGCGTCGGCCATGGCCTCGTCGTCGACGAGCTTGCCGGCACCTTCCATGGCGGAGAGCAACGTGGCTTCCGTGTAGCGGGGCGGCGGCTTGGTGGTCTCGTCGTGGAGGTCGGCTTTGACGGTGACGGCCTTGGCGTTGTCCTCGGGGGACATGGCGATGAGGGCTTTGGAGTCCTTTGCGTCGTCGTCGACGGTGGTCTTGCCATAGACGGCGAGCCAACCGGGGGAGGTGAGAACTTTGCCCTCGGTCTTGAAGTCGTGGCCGGGGGCGACGGTCGAGATCCGGGTGGTGATGTCGAACTCGGCGGCGGGAAAGAACGCGGCCACGAAGCGGCGGGCGATCATGTCGTAAACCTTGGACTCCATCTCATCGAGCTTGGTCGGGATGGTGGTCGTGGGGATGATTGCAAAGTGATCCGAGATCTGGGCGTTGTTGAAAATGCGTTTGTTGGGGCGCAGCCAACCTTGCTCCAGAATGGTCGCGGAGTGTTTGGCAAGGTCGCCGCCAAAGGCCTCGAAGGTTTGGCGACAGGTGGGGATGTAGTCCTCCGGCAGCGCGCGCGAGTCGGTGCGGGGGTAAGTGATGACCTTGTGGCGCTCGTAGAGGGCTTGGGCGATCTGGAGCGTGCGGCGGGCAGGCAGGCCGAAGCGACCGTTGGCTTCGCGCTGGAGGGTAGTCAGGTCGTAAAGGCGGGGGCTGGCCTGAGTGGAGCCTTTCTTTTCTTCGCGGACAGAGGCGGCGGGGCGACCGGCGCAGGCGGCGACGACGGCTTCGGCGAGGGCTTTGTCCCAGACGCGGTCGATGCGATCGTGTTCCTCGGACGCGTCTTTCTTGTAGTTGGCACGTTGGTAGGTGCCTTCATAGGAGCCCTTGGCGATGTCGAAGGTGGCGGTGACGCGCCAGTAGTCGCGGGGTTTGAAATTACGGATCTCGAGCTCGCGGTTGAAGACGATGGCAAGGGTGGGGGTCTGCACGCGACCGACGGAGGCGACGTTGCCGGCGCGGGAACCGAACATGCGCTTGGTGAGGGCGCGGGTGCCGTTGATACCGACCAGCCAGTCACTCTCGGAGCGGCAACGGGCGGCGGCTTCGAGGCCGGCCATCTTTTCGCCGTCACGGAGATTGGTGAAGGCGAGTTTGATGCCGTCAGTCGTCATGGTCTGCATCCAGGCGCGCTTCACGGGCAGCTTGGACTTCGCGAGCTGGTAGAGGTAGGCGAAAATGAGTTCACCCTCGCGGCCGGCGTCGCAGGCATTAATGACCTGGTCGATGTCTTTGCGGGCGAGTTGCTTCTTTAATAGAGAGAAGCGGTCCTTGGAGTCGGCGATGGGTTTGAGGCCGAATTTCTCCGGGATGATCGGCAGGGTTTCCAGGCGCCAGAAGCCGTATTTTTTCTTATCGATGTCCTCGGGCATCTCGAGTTCGACGATGTGACCGACGGCGGAAGTGATCACGTAATCGTCGTTTTCGTAGACGTCGCCTTTCTTGGGCACTTTGCCCAGCGCACGGGCAAGATCGGTGGCTACGCTGGGTTTTTCGGCGATGACGAGGGACTTCATGTGAGGTGCGAGCGGTTAGGGGCGGGGGGGGGCGATTTCAAGGTTTAGTTTTTCAGGACCCCGCGGTCCCCGTAGGGGACAATTAAAAATGGAGCCCGGCGGGCAGGAAGAAACTGGTCGGTCTGGCAAAAGCAGAAAACCCCGGAGTCGAGTGACATCCGGGGTTTTAAAAACTGGCGGAGAGAGGGGGATTCGAACCCCCGGTAGGCTGTTACACCTACGGCGCTTTAGCAAAGCGCTGCTTTCGACCACTCAGCCATCTCTCCGTTGAGTGAAGTGGGACAAGCAAATGCCGGTCGCACAAAGTGCAAGGCCAATTCTCGCCGGATCGGTCTTGAACTTAATCTTCTTCCTCGTCGTCGGAGGGAAGTTCGAGTTCTTCGCGGCACTCGTTCATGACGCGCAGCCAGATTTCCCGCAGGTCGAAAAGCCGCGCAATGGCTTCGCCGCGGTAGCCGGCGACGGTGCGATGCTGTTCGGCGGTCGCCGAGGAGAGCTGTGACATCGAGGAATTGAGTTCCTGCAGGGCGCGCTTGAGCAGGCTGATTGCCATGGCGTAGTCGCCGAAATCGAGAGCTTGGATCGCAAGAATGGCTTGAGTCTCGCCGCGATGGAGGCTGGCGAGGTAGCCCAGCGCAAAATCCATGGGAATACCGGCCGTTGAGCCTGCGAGCTGCTCCCAGGTCCGCGTGAGGCTCAGGTAAAGCGAGCGGGTGGCGATGTAGACCGGGTTGCGATGCAGAGTGTAGGGCTCGGACTCGTCGCTGCCGTCAAGCAGGGCCATTTCGGCATCGGTCAGTTCGTCGGAGTCGGACTGAATCGCCTCGGCGTTCCAGTCTTCGTTGCTCCAGCCCATTTGTTTGGCTGCTTCGTCGAGACGCTCGGGTCCTGCGGGGAGTTTGTCGTAGTGGGCAAGGTAACGAAGGACTGATTCGTCCTGATCACGAAGATACCGTTCCCAATCAAATTCGTTCCAGACGAGCTCTCCACGATCTTCCCAGTCGTTCTCCGAGTTGCCGTCAGAATTGTAGTTGCTCATTCGTAGGTGAGGGTCGGTGACCCTTCCCGCAGGTTGATTCGGACGGGGCTAAAGGCAATTAAAAATACGATATTTATGAATCTGAACTGATCGAAGGGGGGCGCAGGCGGCGGCTTGGTTTTATAGGTTGAATTCCCGCAACGAGATCGCGTAGCTATGGCCCTTTCTCCCCATGAAGGATGTGCACTTCCAAACGGTGTGGTTCTCCGGCCACGTGCAAGGTGTCGGTTTTCGTTACGCTACCTTGCAGGTGGCGAAGGAATTCGACGTCTCCGGAACGGTGCGCAATCTGCCCGACGGTCGGGTGGAACTTACGTTGGAGGGCACCTCCGGCGAAATTCGCGCCATGGTTGCGGCCGTCGAGGAGCGTATGCACGGTTACATTCGCAAAGTTGAAACCTCTCCGTCGACGCAGCGTCCGGCGGTATTTCAGGGGTTTGTCATTTGCTGATTTATTAATTTACCAAGTCCCTTTTACCCCATGAGTAATTTCCCGATAACTTCCTCGTCCGATGCCGCGCCCACTGCGGCGATTGAAATCAAGGGCTTGACCAAGGACTTTCCGATCAATTTGCGCGGGGTTAAGTTACGGGCGGTTGACGGACTGAATCTCACCGTGCCGGCCGGACAGGTTTTTGGTCTTTTGGGGCCGAACGGCTCGGGCAAAAGCACGACGATCAAGGTCATTCTGGGTCTGCTCGAAGCGACCGTCGGCGAGTGTCGCGTGTTTGGCGTGCCGAGTGGACGGGTGGAGTCGCGGCGCAATGTGGGTTATCTGCCGGAGGCACCTTATTTTTATCGTTATTTGAGCGGCACCGAATTGGTGACGTTTTATGCGCGGGTGTGCGGCGTGGAGAAAAAGCGTTTGCGCGAGCGGGTTCGCGAGGTGCTCGACTGGGTTGGCCTATCCGGCGCGGCGGATCGTCGGGTGGGAACGTATTCGAAGGGTATGTTGCAACGGGTCGGACTGGCCCAGGCGTTGGTTCATGATCCGCGGCTGGTGGTGCTCGACGAGCCGACGGCCGGCGTCGATCCGGTGGGCTCAGCCGAAATGTGCGAGCTGATCGTGAAGCTGAAAGAGCAGGGCAAAACTGTGCTGATCACCTCTCACCTGCTGGCCCAGATCGAGGATGTCTGTGACCGCGTGGCCATTCTGGATCGCGGTAAATTGATTTTGGAGGGGGAGGTCGGCGAGTTGATCGGCCAACGCGAGCGTCAGGCCTTGATTGTCGACCCGTTGCCGGAGTCTGAACTGGCGGCCTTGCGCGAGTGGCTGGCCGGACGTGGTCATACCCTGGCGGCGGTCGAGCAGCCGCGCGCGCGTTTGGATCAATTGTTTCTTAGCAAGGTGGCCCGACCGGGCAAAGTGGAGGAAAGGCATTAATCATGAGTTCTGCGACTTCATCAGTTTCGGCGGCGGGCAAGACTGGGCGCGTGCCATTTTCGTTCGAGCGACTCCGCCTCATCGCGGGTAATACGTTTTTGGAGGCGGTGCGCCAAAAGCTGTTTAATTTTCTCCTGCTGCTGGCGGTGGCCATGGTGGTCAGTGCGCAGTTTTTCCGGGAGTTCAACTTCGGTTCATCCGAGTTGAAGTTTATTGCGGACTTTGGATTTGGTGCGCTGGTTTTCTTTGGTTCGACGCTGACGATCGCGACGACCGCGCAGTTGTTTTTCAGCGAGATCGAGAACCGCACCGCGCTGACCCTGCTGGCCAAGCCGATCTGGCGCGCGGAGTTTATCTTCGGCAAGTGGCTGGGCGTATTTGCGGTGGTCGGCGTGTTTTGCGCCGTGACGATCGGGCTGTTGGTCGGCCTGCTTTTTTATCGGGAGAATGCGATCATGTCTCTGCATCCCGACGCTTTTGAGGCCGGACGGATCGTCGACTACGCCGGCATTTTTTGGGTGGGGGTTTTGCAATGGCTGAAGTTTGGCGTGCTCACTGCGATCGTCCTGTTGGTCGCCAGTTTCTCTAATACGAATCTCTACACGGTCGTGACCGGTTTTTTTGTGCTGGTGATCTGTCACCTGCAGTATCTGGCGCGTGACGCCTACGGTCACATGGACAACTTGCTGGTGAAACTGCCCGTGATGGCACTCAGCTATATTTTCCCCAATTTCCAGCTGTTCAATCTGGCCGACAATATCGGTCAGGGCGACGGCATAGCAGGCGAAGTGGTCGTGCGCGTGGCCCTTTACGCATTGGTGTATATCGCGGCAATCGGCGGGTTGGCAGTCTACAGTTTTCGTAACCGTGAAATTTGATCTCAGCCTGTTCCGAACCTGGCGCACGGTCCTGATCGTGCTGGTCGTGCTCGTGGCGAGCGGCGTGGCGCTGCGTCCTCTGGAGCAGCCGGCTTGGGACGTTGTCCGCGCTTCGCAACCGGCGCTCAAGCTCGAGTCGATCAAAGGCGCTCTGGGGCAGGGCGTCACCGTTGGGCTGCTGGGCGGGTTTCGCTCGATTGTGGCCGATTTCTTTTGGCTGCAAACCAACGTGGTTTGGGAGAAAAACGACCTGCCGGCTACCCAGACCTACGTTCATATCGTCACGGCGGTGGATCCACGACCGCTGTATTTTTGGCTAAATGGCAGCCGTATGATCGCCTATGATATGCCCAACTGGCGCATTCAGGCCGCCGGTGGTTACGATGTTGTGCCGCCCGGCGTGCAAAGGCGCTTCGACGAGGAGCAATCCAAGGTTGCGGTGGAATATCTGACCGAGGGACTCGGTTACCACCCCGATGAAGCGCTCCTGTATATTGAAATCGCCAACGTTTACCTCAATCGCCTGAAGGATAGCCAAACTGCCAGCGAGTATTACCTAAAGGCCGCCCGTCAACCTGACGCTCCCTTCTACGCGGCGCGAATTTATGCCGAATTGCTGCGGAAGTTGGGTCGTAATCGTGAAGCATACGATTGGCTGGTAAAACTTTATCCTACCTTACCTAAGGGAAAGGATGCGCCCTATACGGCGGTTCCAGAGGTTGTCTTGGAGCGAATTCGAGAGCTCGAAACAGAGCTCGCCATACCTCAAGATCGGACCTTCCAGCAGTGAAAACCTACGCGCTCGGGGGAATTGGGCTTGATTGGTGAACTTAACTTATAAATGTTTATCAACTCACTCAACTAAATGACTTCCGACGCGAATCTCTATCCGGTCTTCGACCGTGTGCTGCCCCGCTCCGACAAGGAGGCGCGGCTGCGTCAGCATGGTCGGGTGATCTGGCTCTACGGTCTGTCCGGCTCCGGCAAGAGCACCTTGGCTATCGCTTTGGAGCGTCGCCTGCACGCCGAGGGGTTCACTACCCAGCTACTCGACGGCGACAACGTCCGCACCGGCCTTAATCGCGGGCTCGGCTTCAGCGACGCTGACCGCGCCGAAAACCTCCGTCGCGTCGCCGAGGTCGCCAAGCTCTTCGCCAACGCCGGCATCGTTACCCTTTGCTCCTTTATCACCCCGTTGCGCGCCAACCGTGCCGCCGCCCGCGAAATCATCGGTGCAGACGATCTACTCTCGGTTTACGTGAAGGCGTCCTTTGAGACCTGCGCCCAACGTGATCCCAAGGGTCTCTATGCCAAGGCTGCCGCAGGCGGAGTGGGGGCCTTCACCGGCAAGGATTCGTCCTTCGAACCGGCCGCGCCCGAGCTCGGCGACACCGATTACATCCTCGACACCGAAGCCGGCGATCAGAACGCCTGCCTCGACCAACTGCACGCTGCTGTGCTTCCCTTGATTCAATTTTCGAAATGAGTTCCTACAACCTGACCCATCTCTCCCAACTGGAGCACGAGGCCATCTTCGTCATCCGCGAAGTCGCCGCCCAATTTGAGCGTCCCGCGCTGCTGTTCTCCGGCGGCAAGGACTCCATCGTCATGGCGCGCCTCGCCCAGAAGGCTTTCGCTCCCGCCAAGATTCCTTTCCCGCTCGTCCACGTGGACACCGGCCACAACTTCGCCGAAGCCATCGAATACCGCGACTGGTTCGTGAAGGAAATCGGCGCCCGCCTCGTCGTTCGCTACGTCGAGGACTCCATCAAGGCCGGACGCGCCCAAGAAGAGAAGGGCCCGAACCCCTCCCGCAACGGCCTTCAGACGGTTACTCTGCTCGATACCATCGAGGAGTTCCAGTTCGACGCCTGCCTCGGCGGCGCCCGTCGCGACGAGGAAAAGGCCCGTGCCAAAGAGCGCTTTTTCTCCCACCGCGACGAGTTTGGTCAATGGGATCCGAAGAACCAACGCCCCGAGCTCTGGAACCTTTTCAACGGTCGTAAGGCCGTTGGTGAAAACTTCCGCGTTTTCCCGCTTTCCAACTGGACCGAAATGGACGTCTGGCAATACATCGCCCGCGAAAATCTCACCATCCCGAGCATCTACTTCAGCCACACCCGCAACATCGTGAACCGCGGCGGCGTGCTCCTTGCCGAAACCCCGTTCATCACGCTGCTCGACGGCGAAAAGTATGAGGAACGTGTCGTGCGTTTCCGCACCGTCGGTGACGCCACCTGCACCGGCGCAGTTGAGTCCACCGCCGCCAACCTTGGCGAAATCATTCAGGAAGTCGCCTCCGCCCGCGTCACCGAACGCGGTGCCCGCGCCGACGACAAACGCTCCGAGAGCTCCATGGAAGATCGCAAAAAGGCCGGTTACTTCTAAGCTCGGATACCCCGGAGTTTTAACGCAGAGTCGCAAAGACGCAAAGACGCAGAGAACGCAGAGATGCCCGAACTTAATGAGAACGCCATCAGCCAAGTAATCTTGGATGCATCCATCGAGGTGCACCGGGAGCTTGGTGGACCGGGCCTACTCGAAAGTGTTTACGAGGAGTCTCTCGTCGAAGAACTGACTTTGCGTGGCTTGACGGTCGAGCGTCAGCAGCAAGTCCCCATTGTTTATAAAGGCAAAATACTCGCGACGCCGCTGCGTATCGATCTCCGCGTCAACAATTTCGTGATCGTAGACCCCAAAGCGGTCATCGAATATAACCCAATTTTTGATGCACAGATGCTCACCTACCTCCGTCTCACCGGCCTAAAACTCGGGCTCGTTATCAACTTCGGCGAACGCCTCCTCAAAAACGGCTATCATCGCATAGTAAACGGCCTCTAAAGTTCCGTTCTCTGCGCCCTCTCCACCTCCGCGTCTCTGCGTTAAAACTCCGAAACCTCTCCACCTTCACACCTCACTCGACCTGCGACCTTAAGACCTTCGACTTTATTAAAATGACAGCTCCCGCTCACCAGCACACCGACGAACACTACCTTTCCATGGACCTCCTGCGCTTCACCACCGCCGGCTCCGTGGACGATGGCAAGTCGACCCTCATCGGTCGCCTGCTTTACGACTCCAAGGCCATCTTTGACGACGCCCTCGAAAACCTTGAGCGCGTCACCCTGCAACGCGGCGAAGAACACCTCAACCTCTCCCTCCTCACCGACGGTCTCCGCGCCGAGCGCGAGCAGGGCATCACCATCGATGTGGCCTATCGCTACTTCGCCACGCCTAAGCGCAAGTTCATCATCGCCGACACGCCCGGCCACATCCAATACACGCGCAACATGGTGACCGGCGCCTCCACCGCCAATCTCGCCATTATCCTTATCGATGCCCGCAAAGGCGTTATTGAGCAGACCTGCCGTCACTCCTTCATCGCTTCCCTCCTGCGCATCCCGCACGTCATCGTCGCCGTCAACAAGATGGACCTCGTCGACTTCTCCGAGGCGCGCTTCAACGAGATCGTTGAACAATACTCCGAGTTCGCCTCCCGCCTCGATATTCCGGACATCAAGTTCATTCCGATCTCCGCGCTGCACGGCGACAACGTCGTAGATACCTCGACCAAGACCCCGTGGTATCAGGGTGGCTCGCTGCTCTACACCCTGGAAACCGTTTATATCGGCAGCGACCTCAACCACGTCGACGCCCGTTTGCCGGTTCAGACCGTCATCCGTCCGCACTCCGACGAACATCACGATTTCCGCGGCTTCGCCGGTCGTGTTGCCGGCGGCGTATTCAAGCCCGGCGATGACGTTGTCTCCCTGCCTTCCGGCTTTCCCGCCAAGATTAAATCCATCCACGGACCCGATGGCGAAATGGCCGAGGCCTTTGCGCCGATGTCGGTCGCCATCACCCTCGACCGCGAGATCGACGCGTCCCGCGGCGACTGTTTTGCCAAGCCCAATAACCAGCCCCAAGTCACCAAAGACATCGAGGCCATGGTCTGCTGGTTCTCCGAAAAGCCGCTTCAGCCCAACGGCAAATACATCATCCGCCACAACACCCGCGAGGCGAAGTGCGTGATCAAGACCGTCCGCTACAAGGTCAACATCAACACCCTGCACAAGGAAGTTGAAGACGTGACGATTAACATGAACGACATCGGCCGCGTTCACGTCCGCGTGGCCGTTCCGTTGATGGTCGATCCCTACAAGCGCAACCGCACCACCGGCAGCTTCATCATCATCGACGAGTTCGCCAACACCACCGTCGGCGCCGGCATGATCATGTGGCCGGACGGCAGCGAATCCCCCGCCGCTGATCCCTACGTTGAAATGGGCGGACTCTGATTGAGTTCGGAGTTTTAACGCAGAGTCGCAAAGACGCAGAGTTCGCAGAGATTTATTCAATCCCTTTGCCTACTCTGCGTTTCTCTGCGGTCTCAGCGCCTCTGCGTTAAAATAAAAATGTTCCCATGAGCACCGCCCGTATCTGGTTCGAGGCCACCCGTCCGCGCACCTTGCCTGCGGCCATCGCTCCCGTGCTCGTCGGCACCGCGTTGGCTATCCGTGCCGATAGCTTTGTGTGGCCCGCCGCGTTGGCCTGTCTCGGTTTTGCACTGCTCATCCAGATTGGCACCAACTTCGCTAACGACTACTACGATTTTGTTAAAGGCGCCGACACTGCTGAGCGCGTCGGTCCGCGCCGCGCAGTCGCCAGCGGCTTGATCAAGCCCGCCACTATGAAGGTGGTCACCGCGCTGACCTTCGCCGTGGCCTTTACGGTGGGTCTGTCCCTGTTGCCCTACGGCGGCTGGCCGCTGCTCGTCATCGGTATCGCCAGTGTGATTTGCGGCTATGCCTACACGGGCGGCCCGTATCCGCTCGGGTATAACGGACTCGGCGACATCTTTGTATTCATTTTCTTCGGACTGATCGCCGTCGGCGCGACCGTTTTTGTGCAAACCGGCCAACTCACCACCGACGCATTGATTGCCGGCGCCGGGGTAGGGGTGCTCGCCGCGAATATTCTGGTCGTGAACAATTATCGCGACGTCGAGACCGACGCCAAAGCCGGCAAGCGCACTCTCGTCGTGCGCCTCGGTCGCCCGGCGGCGCGCCGGCAGTTTGTGCTGTCGCACGCGTTGTCCGCACTCACGCCGTTGCTGTTGGTTCCTCTGCTCGGCACCGATCTGATTCTCGCGATCATCATGGCCGCGTTGGTCTCGGTCGAAGGCTGGCGTCAGACCGCCGAACTCGCGGCAGCCGATACGCCGCTCAAGTGCATTACGCTGCTCGGCAAAACGGGTCGTTGGCTGGCCATCTACGCCGTGATGCTCAGCGCCGCAGTGCTGGTGCCGTAGGCACCAACACGGTCGAAAGTCGAAAGTCTGAAGGTCGAAGGAGATGTAGCCGCCCCTGTTCCTAGGGGCGTTGGTAGGGCGGGGACTCCGTTCCCCGACGTCGTCGTCAATCAGCCGCGCCCACGCGGCTGCCGCACTCGACCTTAGACCTGCGACCTTTAGACCTTCGACTTCTCACCGCCGCCACAGGCGGCGGTGAGAAACGACCGCAGCGCCGGGTCTTCTTTCCCGCCTGCCCGCCAGCCCACGACCAAGCGACTCTCCGGGGCCGGCCCACTCAACGGCACAAACGTCACCTCCGGCGGCAACTGACGCGCCTCGGACGGACACATAAACGTAGCGCCGAGTCCTGCGCGCACCAACCCGATGGCATTGGCCCGTGGCCACACTTCCTCGGCGATTCGCGGCGTCGTGCCGGTCTTCGCAAACGCCGCCAAAATCCGGTCGTAAAACCCCGGGTTGTGCGACCGCGGAAACAATACGAACGGCGTGCCCGCCAGCTCCTTCAGTCGCACCGCCGCCTGCTTGGCCAACGCATGGTCGGCCGGCAGCAGCACGCCGTTGCGCTCACGTAGCAACTCGCGGGTGTTCATCCCCGGCACAGTCGCGTCGGGGTGAAAGAATCCACACTGCACCTCGCCCGCCAACAACGCCGCCAACTGACTCGACGTCGGCGATTCGTTCAACTCCACGCGAATCCGCGGAAACCGCCGGTGAAACTCGCGCAAAACCTCCGGCAATACCGTGGCCATAGCCAACCCCGTAAAGCCCACTCGCACATGCCCCGTCTCGCCCTCGGTCAACGCATGCAGCTCCACCGGGATCGCCGCTAGATTGCGCAACACCGGCTCGATCCGCTCCACCAACGCCCGGCCCGCCGCCGTCAGCTCGACCTTGCGCCGCGACCGCACAAACAACTCCGCGCCCAACGCCGCCTCCAGTTGCGCGATCTGTCGGCTCAACGCCGGCTGGGCGATCGCCAACGCCTCCGCCGCCTTGCGGAAATGCAACGTGCGCGCCACCTCCCGGAAGTAGATCAGGTGACGCAATTCAAAGGGAAACTGATACTCTCTAGGCATCACAGGCAGCGAAACAAGTATTTCCAGGCAATGCAAGAACCTGCTAAAGTCTGCACTTCCCCAGACCGGAAACGGCCTTGGAGTTTTAACGCAGAGGCGCAAAGGCGCTGAGCTTGCAGCGGATCTTTCCCGAGAACTCTGCGATCTCTCCATCTCCACGCCTCTGCGTTAAAACTCCGAATTCTCCGTTACCCCATCTCTGCGAAAACCTCGACCTGATCTTTTTAACCACCTTTTCAGAATCTTAATGCGAAGTCGTTAAGGCGCTAAGTTCGCAGAGAATCTTTTCCGAGACCTCTGCGCCCTCTGCATCTCCCCGACTCTGCGTTAAAACTCCGAATTCAGACCCGTCCGACCCTTAAACCCGACCCAACCACCGACCATGGCAAAATCACTCTTCCAGAAAGTCTGGGACGCGCACACCGTCCGCAAACTGGCCAACGGCCAGACCCAGCTCCTCATCGGCACGCACCTCATTCACGAGGTCACCTCGCCCCAGGCCTTCGGCATGCTGCGCGACCTCGGCCTCAAGGTCGCCTTCCCGCACCGCACCTTCGCGACCGTCGACCACATCATCCCGACCAACGAACTCGTCGAGCCCTACGCCGACCCGCTCGCCCAGGCCATGATGGATGAGATCCGTAAAAACTGCGCCGAATACGGCGTCACCTTCTTCGACCGTGCCTCCGGCAAGCAAGGCGTCGTGCACATCGTCGGACCCGAGCAAGGCATCACCCAGCCCGGCACCACCATTGCCTGCGGCGACTCCCACACCTCCACCCACGGCGCGTTCGGCGCGATCGCCTTCGGCATCGGCACCTCGCAGGTCCGCGACGTGCTCGCCACCCAGACCATGGCCCTCGGCGCCCTCAAAGTTCGTCGCATCGAGGTCAACGGCAAGCTGCGCCCGGGAGTTTACGCCAAGGACGTCATTCTCCACATCATCCGCCTCACCGGCGTCAACGGCGGCACCGGCTTCGCCTACGAGTATGCCGGCAGCACCTTCGATGGCTTCACCATGGAAGAGCGCATGACCGTCTGTAACATGTCCATCGAAGGCGGCGCCCGCGTCGGCTACGTCAACCCCGACGAGACCACCTTTGAATACCTCAAGGGCCGTCCCTACTCGCCGACCGGCGCAGCATGGGATGCAGCCGTCGAGCGTTGGCAGTCCTTCGCCTCCGACGAAGGCGCGACCTACGACGACGTCATGAAAATCGACGCCGCCGACATCGCTCCTTCCGTCACCTGGGGCATCAATCCAGGCCAGGGCATCTCGATCACCGAGAACATCCCCAGCCCGGAAACCGCCACCTCCGAGGACGAGAAAGCCGGTATCATCGAGGCGCTCGAATACATGAAGCTCCCCGCCGGCAAGCCCATCAAAGGCACCAAGATCAACGTCGCCTTCCTCGGTTCCTGCACCAACGGCCGTCTCTCCGACTTCCGCGAAGTCGCCAAATACATCAAGGGCCACAAGGTCGCCGCCGGCGTGAAAGCCATCGCCGTCCCCGGTTCCCAGATCGTCGCCCTCCAGTGCGAAAAGGAAGGCATCGACAAGGTCCTCGTCGAAGCCGGCTTCGAATGGCGCGCCGCCGGTTGCTCCATGTGCCTGGCGATGAACCCCGACAAGCTCATCGGCGACCAGCTCTGCGCCTCCTCCTCCAACCGCAACTTCAAGGGCCGCCAAGGTTCCATCACCGGACGCACCGTGTTGATGAGCCCCGTCATGGTCGCCGCCGCCGCCGTTACCGGCGAAGTCTGCGATGCTCGTGAAGTCTTCTCGGTCAACTGACCGAGAACACCCAACGCCCAACATCGAACTCTCAACATCCAATAAATCTCAAAACCTAATCGCGCCCTCCGTGCTCTTCAGTCCTTCGACGTTGGATGTTCGACGTTGAATGTTGGAAGTTCACGGTGCGCAGCACCCTCATGGCTCTCGAAAAAATCACCTCCGTCACCGGCCGCGGCGTCACCGTTCCCGGCAACGACATCGACACCGACCGCATCATTCCCGCGCGCTTCATGAAGTGCGTCACCTTCGACGGGCTCGGCGAATTCGTCTTCTTCGACGTCCGCCACGACCCGCAAGGCAACAAGGTCGATCACCCGATCGACCGTCCCCAGCACAAGGGAGCGACCATCCTGCTCTCCGGCGCCAACTTCGGCTGCGGTTCCTCCCGCGAGCACGCCCCGCAGGCCATCGCCAAGGCCGGCTTCAAGGCTGTCATCGCCGAGAACTTCGCCGAGATCTTCTTTGGCAACAGCACCACGCTCGGCATGCCCTGCGTGACCGCCGCCCGCGAAGACATCGCCAAGATCTCAGCGTTCGTCGCCGCCAACCCCGACAAGGAAATCACCATCGACCTCGAAAAACTCGAAGTCCGTTTTGATGGCCAGTCGGTCAAGATCGAGCAACGCGACACCGCCCGCGACGCCCTCATCAACGGCCGCTGGGACGCCATCGCCGAGCTCGTCGACGGCATGCCCGCCGTGCAAGCCACGGCAGCCAAGCTGCCCTACATGGCCGCCTAAAGGTGGAGCGCATTGTCCCCAATGCGCTTTCCGTAAGCCTTCACCACGCCCCGCACGCGTTCACGCGTCGCGGGGCTTTTTTGTGCGTAGGTCGATGTAGGGGCCGCGCTCGATCGGCCCGAGTTGCAGATTCTGATTTCGGAGTTTTAACGCGGAGTCGCCAAGACGCGGAGTTCGCAAAGGTTCAAACCAGCGAGCGAAGCAACTGAGATTTCCTCAAAGAGAACGAAGCCCAAAGTAGCGGGAGCTTCCAGCTCCCGAACCCATTTGCCGTGCGTAACAGCAGCGCAAATCCAAGGTGGGGCGATTTGTCCCCAAGGCGCTTAGTGCTTTATCCCCCCATGGATTTAGCGATTTTGAACCGCTACTTTTTGAACAAATTGATGTAGTCTTGAAATGCATACAGCCTGTCGCGTTGACGCCCGGTTACCTCTACCAAGACCTTTTTGGCGACGAGTTCCTTGATCAGCGTGGCCGCCGTGTTCTCGGAGCCTTCGATAATCAGCGCGGCCTTCTTCACTGAGGTGATGGGCTGGCCGTAGAGGGCACGCGTCAGTTTTCGTGCACTTTCCAGTCGACGGGCGGTGAAGTGCGGCAGCACTTCACCTTCGATCCGGTGTTTGATCTCTAAAATCGAACGGAATACCGAGGCCGAGTTTCGCGCGGTTTGTTCCACTCCATACAGGAAAAACACCAGCCAGGCGCGTAAGTGGTCGCCTTCCCGCACCGCCATCAAGTGGTCCACATAGGCGGTCTTATTACGCTCAAAATAGTCGGAGAGGTAGAGGGCTGGTTTTTTTAACAACCCGGCGGAAGCGAGATACAGTGAAATCATCAGGCGTCCCAAGCGCCCATTGCCATCGAGGAATGGGTGGATGGTCTCGAACTGATAATGCGCGATTGCGATGCGGATGAGTGGATGAGCAAAGATCGTCTGGTCGTTCAGCAATTTTTCCAGATCGCTCATCAACTCACCGACGTGCTCGTAGTGGGGAGGGATGAAGGCGGCGTTTTTTAGGCTCACCCCGATCCAGTTTTGGCTAACGCGAAACTCGCCTGGTTGCTTGAGCTTACCGCGCACGCCGGACAAGAGCACCGCATGCGTCTGGCAGAGTAATCGATTGCAAAGTGGCAGCGTCTCAAGGGCGCCAATCGAAAAATTAATGGCGTGGATGTAGTTTTGCACCTCCGCCCAGTCGTCGCGATCTTCTGGTTTTAGGTCTTGGGCGTCTTTTAAGGCGTCATCTATGTTCGTTTGCGTGCCCTCCATCCGACTCGATTGGGTGGCCTCCTTGGCCACATACATGCGGATGAAAAAATCGATGTCCGGGATCAACTGGGCAAAGGCATTGAGTTCACCGAGAGCCCGGTCCGCCCGCCCCAAAATATCGGTCAACTCCGCGTCGCTGATCGTCCACTCATGGCACACGGTGGCGGGTAAAAACGCACGGTATTCGAAGCGTTGTTCGTAGCTGCCGGCTTTGTATTGAGTAATATCCATAAATCAAAAAACACCAATTTCTTGAGTTAACGCTGATATTTACCTCGAAATTGGCGCGGTTTCGCAACCGTTAACTCAAAATATTGGATGTATTTGAGTTAGCTGAGAGCGTTAACTCAAATTGACGCAACTCTGGTCATGTTCGAAATTGTAGGCTCCAGGTCCGAGGAAAGACCCCGCACGCCACCGAGCGTCGCTGTGCTTTTGTGTGCGTAGGGGCCGCGCTTGCGCGGCCCTATTCTGATTTCGGAGTTTTAACGCGGAGTCGCCAAGACGCGGAGTTCGCAAAGGTTCAAACCAGAACCAAACCGACGGCATTTTTCACAAAAGGAAAGTAGCGGGAGCTTCCAGCTCTCGAGCCCATTTCCCGCCACGTAGCGGAAGCACGGCGTGCTTTCTTATTCTGAGATTTCGTAGGGCCAGAGTTCACCCCGATAAGTCGGGGCTTGTCGGCGGCCGCGTTGGCGAACGGTAAGAATTCGCCTCCGAAGCGACAGAAGACGCAAACCGATCCCGTAGGTTGCCTAGTTTACCCCGACTTGTCGGGGGCTAGGCGCTCCGAGTTCGCCCCGAAGTAGCGCAGGCTTGTTCCTTCGCTGCCCGCAGGCACCCGCTTCAGTCACCCCTTACGGGGCCAATGGCCATCTTCGCCTCTCGGCTCCGTCCAGCC
>JBBKWO010000046.1:0-123138 GCA_037969015.1 Opitutaceae bacterium | reverse complement strand
CGGGTTGGGTGCGGGTCGAGGCGGCGCCGACTTTAAATGAGTCCGTGTGGCAGGACCTGTGTTTTGCGCAGGTGGTCATGCCTGATGCAGTCGAAGTCGCCGGCGACTCGGTCAACGCGCTCGCGGCCAAGATCATGGAGACCTTTCTGGCCTCGGCCAAAGAGGAGCGCTTCGAAACCGAGTGGCCCTGTCTGTTTGAAGCGGCGGCCGGACTCGATGGACTCGGTCGTCGTCAGGCCGGCGTGCTGAAGGTGTTTTCGGAGAGTTTGAAAAAACGCCTCGGTCGGGTGGCGCGTCTGGCGGTTGATGAGAAACCCCGCGGCGTGGTCATGACGCGCGGACTGTTTGTGTTTTTTGTGGATTTTAAACGCGCCTTTGTTTCCCGCCAGCTCTGGTGCAACGGACAGCGGCGCATGGCCGACGATACCCGGGCGCCGTCGCGCAGCTACCTGAAGGTGGAAGAGGCCTACGGCGTGCTCGGCATCGAACCGTCCGAGGGTGAAACCGTGGTCGACCTCGGCGCGGCTCCGGGTGGCTGGAGTTTCAGCGCGGCCAAACGCGGCGCGCACGTGATCGCGGTGGACAACGGCCCGATGAAAGGCGGCGCGCTCGGCCATCCGCTGATCGAGCACCGGTTGGAGGACGCGTTTCGTTTTGAGACGCCGGGCCGCGAGATCGTCGACTGGATGTTTTGCGATCTGGTGGAGGAGCCGCACCACGTCATGGAAAACTTAATACAGCCGTGGATTGAGGGCGGTTGGTGTCGGCGGTTTGTGGTGATCCTGAAATTTGGCCGGGTCGATGCGCTCGCACTGTTGCGGCAGGTAAAGTCGGCGGACTCGGTTTTCTCGCGTTGCGCGCCGGGTTTCCGCGTGCGGCATCTTTACCATGACCGCGAGGAGTTCACCATTGTCGGTGAGGTGAAACCGTCATGAGCCGCCCCGAGTTGACGCTCTGCGGAATCGGCGCGGTCAAGGCTCGCTTTGAGAGCGATCCGGAGTCGTTTAAACGCTTGTTTTTTGACGAGGCGACCGGTCGCAAACTCGGACCGCTGTGCAAGGCGCTGGCCGCAGCGCGCAAGGTCTACCGCTGCGTGCCGCCGGCCGAGTTGGAAAAGATCTCAGGGAGCTTGCATCATGGCGGTGTGGTCGCGGTGGTTGAACCTGCGCGACTCAAAGCGCCGGCGCCTCGTGACATCGCGGGTTGGGCGGCGCGGCGGGTGCCGCTGGTGCTGCTCGATCGTATCGGCAACCCGCACAATCTCGGCGCCATCGTGCGCACGGCGGCGTTTTTTGGCATCAAGGATATCGTGGTGCCGTCGCACCCTGACGCGGCTTTGCCGAACGACGCGGCGCATCGGGTGGCTGAGGGCGGCATGGAGCAAGTGACCGTCTGGCGCACGCCGGATCTGGCCGGGTTGCTGCGTGCTTTGGCCGATGCCGGCTACGAAGTGACCGGCGCGGCTACGCGGGGTGGTGCGCCGGAGACCGTGGCGCGCGGTGTCAAACCGATCGCCTTGGTCTTGGGTAACGAAGAGGCGGGTCTGTCGCCCGCCGTGACCAAGGCCTGCACCAAGCTCGTCACCATCCAAGGTGGCGGCGGGGTGGAGTCGTTGAATGTTTCCGTGGCCGGAGCCGTGCTGATGCACGCGCTGGGCATGTGTGGTCGCTCCGGCTAGCACGTTGGAGCTGTAGCCGGGGGCGTTGACCCCGGCTGACTGGGCAGGGTCTTATCGTTTGTAGTGACGCCGTAAGGACTCGCGGAGCGAGGCCAAGGCGTTGGACGATGTGGGGGCGTGGTGGACATCAAACACGGTCTAATCCCGGCCATGCCGGGCTCGCGACCGCACTACGAACGCAGACTTTGCCAAGCAAATCAGGCTTTGATCAGTAGGCTTTTGTATTCACCTGACGCTCAGGCCCGGCATCAGTCGTCGGTGCGCGGCGTGAAGATGGTGTCGTCGACCTCGATGTTATTTTCGACCGACTGCAAAGTCATGATCAGTTTCATACTCGGGTTTTCGATCCGGGTCAGGAACGGCAGCCACACATCGTCCACCTGCCGGTAGTCTTCCATTTCCATGGTCATGGTCAGGTAGCTTGTGGGGCCGGTGATGATGGCAGATTCCACCTGGGCCAGCCGATGGTTTTTTTGGTTGAACCAGTAGACGCCATTGGGCCCGGAATAGCCGGCAAGCTTGATCCCGACGGCCGGACCGCCGGGGAGCTTTTTTTTACCGACGTATTGTCGGAAGGGACAGGCCTCCCGGAGGCCGGCATCGCCGCCCAGGTCTGCGCTGGAGAGCAACTGGGCGAGTTCCTGCCCCTTCAGTTCGCGGTAGCCTTGCAGCTCATTGCTGGCCCACCCGGTCTGGCCGTCGTAGCCTTGGAAAAAGGTGCCCATGCCGGGGATGGTTTGTTCCATGAACAGCTTCATCGGGCGTTTTTGGATCATCTCGACATTGATCTTCACGCCTTGGGCGGGGATGTCGGTGGTCATGATGGATCGTCGGGTTTTTATCTGTTCTGCCGCTTCGCCGCCGATGGCTTCATAATGCCGGTCCAGAATTTTGGAGATCAACGCGGCGGTTTTCACCTCCTGTTTGTCCAAATGGAAATCGGCCGGATCCGACGGTGTGTCGAAGGTGATTTTGTTGATGGTAAACTTTATTCCGGCGGGAAGGGTTTCGACCATAAACGCGGTGGTCAATCCGTCCACTGTTCTGAAATCGGAGTAGCGGGAGGTGATATTCCCGCGCTGGTATTTGACGCGCAGTCCGGAGACCGGATCCATAAACCACGTCTCGGTGATGCCGTCGCGATCGACCAACTCGAGCACCTGCAGGGTGGTGCCATCGGCTTCCACGTCCGGCAACCGGCGGCGCGTCGGGAAGTAGTTGGCGATCTTTAACGGATACTGCGGATCACTATCGCGGGCGTTCAGTTTAAATTCTTGCGTATCCATCAGGCCGTTACCGAGCAATGCGTTTTTGCGCAGGGCATGCTTACCGTCGGAAATAGTGATGATCGGACCAAATGCCGGAGTGATAAATTCCCATCGAAAGCGTCCGCCGCCGGTTTCCTTGGCTAGCAGCTTCATTGTCGGCGTTTCAGGTGAGAAACGCACGTCGACATCGGTGATCATGGTTTTGACCGATTTGAGTTTTTCAGCACCTCCGAGTGCCTCGACCCAACGTTCCAGGATGGCATCGGCCTCGTTTTGTCGGGCCTGATTTGTCGCGCGCCCGCCTCCGGTCGGTGTCATCGCGCAACCACCGCCCAGCAGTGCGGTGATCAGTATTGCCGGTAGTATCCAGTGGGAGAGTCGCCGGGTGGAAATGAATTTGAGTTTAAACATTAAGGTTGGTCGGCCGGTTTGGGCCGGGCGGTTTCGATCCAGGTGCGGGCGGCGTTGACCACCGGATCGCGACCGGAGGCGATATCATCGCGGGAGCGTGACACCGGTTCATCGGGCTTCACTCCGACCCCTTCGAGATTGGCCCCTTTGGGTGTGGTCAGGTCGGCGATGGCGTATTGCAATAAGTCGCCCGTCGCGAGTTTCAAGAATGCGGAGGGCAGGGCGGCGCCGGCGCTGGTCTCGCCAAAAACGCGCGCCCGACCAGCCTCCTGCAGACCTGCGGCCAGAACTTCGCTGGTCGATGCCGAGCCGTTGTCGATCAGCACCGCGACGGGTCCGGGAAACGCGTTCTTTTGAGGGTAAACCTCGAAGTTCATCACCCCCGCTCGCATGCGCATGCGACCCAGTGAAAACTCGTCCGCCGAGAGCCAGCCGCAGATGCCCGAAGCCATCAGGATCAAGCCGCCCGGGTTGCCCCGCAAATCCACGACCAGTCCCTCGTTGGATTCCAAGGTCTTCAGAAACCGCCGGATGTCCTTCATCAAAATCGGTGAGAACGAATTGAATTTCAGGTAGGCCACGCCGTTGTCGTGCTTGGCCTCAAACTCCACCGGAAATGACGGCATGTTGCCCAACGGTTCAGACCATTCGCCGGTGTGCATGCCGCTCTTTAGTGTGATCGTGCGCACGGTTCCATCGACGCCTTCGACCTCGACCTCCACATCGGTGCCCACCGGTCCGCTCAGCGGACTGCTGACAAACTGGTTCAAATAAAAATCCTTCCGGGCCTCGGTGACACCGGTCTCCGCATAAAGCTTGGCGACTTCATCCACATCACGTCCGTCCACCCGGCGGATGATGTCGCCGTTACGCAACCCGGCCTCCGACGAGGACGATCCGCTTTCGATGTTGGTGACCACGACTTCACCGCCGGTGGTCGCAAAGGTCGCGCCGACCGTTCCCACCAGATTGCGTTCCTCGGGCGTAAACACCGCAGCCTCCTTTGGCACGATCGCGAAGTGGGTCTGGCCGAGTTCGTTCAACATGCCCTGCAACAGATACCGCAGTGACGGATTATCCTCCGCCTCAACGAGTCTTGGTTGATAGACCGCCTTGATCGCAACCCAGTCCACACCACCAAATTCAGGGTCGTGGTAGGACTCGTTCACCGTGGTCCAGACCTGCGTAAAGGTCTCGCTGCGCACCTTCGACCAGTTTTCAACCGGCTCCGCAGTCAATACGGAGGCCGCCAACGGCACCCAAGTGATTGCCCTGAGCAGTTTATGGAACGCAGTTGAGAGTCTCATATTGGTTCACCGCCCAGTCCGAACGACTTCCTCTCAGGTGCAAGCCAACATCAGTGGGGAATATACGCGTGATCATCAGGTAAAAAGCGTTTTCAGACCAAATCACGTTTGAAAAACCCGCCGCTATCCCGGATGTTGGTCCGCTATGTCTTTAGGTTTTGTCGGACAACGTTGTGTCAGTGAACGCGAACCCGAGCTCGGTCTCGGCCAAGTGGCGGAGTTGGAGCACGCCCGCATCACCATCGAATTTCCCGCCACCCGCGAACGCCGCATCTATGCCCGCGGCACGCCCGTCCTGAAGCGCGTGCAATTCGCCGCCGGCGAGACCATCGCCACCCGCGGCGGCACCAGCTTCACCGTCGAGGAGGTTGTCGAGGAAAACGGCCTGCTCGTCTACACCGGCGCCGGTCAACGCGTCCGCGAGGACAATATCTCCGACCTCACCAGCGTCAGTTCCCCCGCCGAGCGCCTGATGGCCGGCCAGACCGAGCCCTCCGAGGTCTTTGACCTGCGCATGCGCACCCTGCGCGCCCGCACCCGTTTCCTCCAGTCCGATGTGCGCGGTTTTCTCGGCGGCCGCATCGACCTGATCCCGCACCAGTTCTACATCCTCAACGAAGTATCCAATCGTCAAATACCGCGCGTGCTGCTCGCCGACGAGGTTGGTCTCGGCAAAACCATCGAGGCCTGCCTGATCCTCCAGCGCCTGCTCGCCACCGGCCGCGCCAAACGCGCCCTCGTCCTCGTCCCCGAGTCGCTCACCCACCAATGGTTCGTCGAACTCCTTCGCCGCTTTAATCTCTGGTTCACCATCTTCGACGAAGCGCGCTGCCTCGCCGTTGAAGCCAGCGAACCCGGTAAAAACCCGTTCCTTTCCAGCCAGCTCGGTCTCGCCAGCATCGCTTACCTCGGAGGCCCCGATGCCGCCAGCCGCCGAACCCAGGTCATCGAAGCCGGCTGGGATCTTGTCATCGTGGACGAAGCCCACCACCTCGGCTGGACGCCTGAGGAAGCCAGCCCCGACTACCAATTCGTCGAGCAACTCGCTCGCAAAGCCCCCGGCCTGCTCCTCCTCACCGCCACGCCGACCCAGCTCGGCCTCGCCGGACACTTTGCCCGCCTCCGTCTCCTCGATCCGCATCGCTACGACGATTACGAGACCTTCCTCAATGAAACCGCCGACTTTGGCAAAATCGCAGCCATCGCCGAAAAGATAGTCGACGGCCGCGTCCTGTCCTCCGCCGACCAGAAGTCGCTGCGCCAGATCTTCGACCGCGACCCCGAAACCCTCGCCGCCCACCTCGCCGCGCTCGACGCCGGCAAACCCGGCGCCCGTGAAGCTCTCCTCCGCACGCTCCTTGACCAGCACGGCACCGGCCGCGTCGTCTTCCGCAACACCCGCGCCGCGATGACCGGCTTCCCCACGCGCCAGTATTGCCCCGTCGCGCTCCCTGATGCGTCCCCCGCTCTCCTCGCCCGTGTCTCCCGCGAACTCCAGGCCGAAGAAGCCGACGCCGAAGCCAACGCCCACACCGCCAGCCGCACCCAAGGCGCCGCCCCCGAGATCGACAACGCCCCCATCTCCATCGATTTCTCCGCAGAAGCCGAAGCCGCCCTCGCCGCCGAGTCCTCCGATGACTCCGATGACGACTCCGCACCCTCCGAATCCGACGACGTCACCAGCCCCCTCGAAGAGCTCGACGAATCCGCAGACGACCTCGACGACCAGCCCGCCAAACCCGCGCGCAAGCCCAAGGCCGTCAAGAAAACCAAGGCCAAGTCCACCACGAAGGCCGACGTCGTGAGAGCCCCGCTCACCGCCATCCCCGGCGCCAAAACCAAGTCCAAATTCGTCCCCGTCGCGGCAAGCGCCAGCGAGTCGTCCGTCGCCTCCGTTCGCTACTCCTACAAAGACGATCCGCGACTCGACTGGCTCGTCAGCTTCCTCAAAGAAACCGCGCCGGCCAAAGTCCTCCTCATCTGCCGCTCCGAGCGCAAGGTCCTCGCCCTCGAAGCCGCCATCAAAGAGAAGCACAACCTCAACATCGGCCTCTTCCACGAAGGCCTCCCGCTGATCCAACGCGACCGCCAGGCCGCCTGGTTCGCCGAGCCCGCCGGTGCCCAGCTCCTGCTCTGTTCCGAAATTGGCAGCGAAGGCCGCAACTTCCAGTTCGCCCACCACCTCGTCCTCTTCGACCTCCCGCTCAACCCGAGCCTCGTCGAACAACGTATCGGCCGCCTCGATCGTATTGGCCAAACCGATACCATTAAAATCCACGTCCCCTACCTCGCCGGCGGAGCCGATTCCGCCGTCGCCGAGTGGTATCACGTCGGCCTGAACGCCTTCGAAGCCCCGCTCCACGGCGGCAACGACTTCGCCACTGCCTTCCGCTCCCGCCTCCTCGAACTCGCCACCGCCTACGGCGAAGGCCGCCTCAAAAAAGACGCCCGCAAGACCCTCGACACCTTCATCGCCGAAACCGAAAAATTCCGCGCCGCCCTTCAGCTCAAGATGAAGCAAGGCCGCGACCGTCTCCTCGAGTTGAACTCCTTCAACCGCGACGTCGCCACGACCGTCATCGACCGCGTGCGCGCCGCCGACGCGGATCCTTTCCTTAAAAAAATCCTCACTGATCTCTTCGACCATTTCGGAGTCCGTGTGAGCGAACACGAAGACGGCGACGTGAACCTCGACGCGAATCACGCCTACGTCGAAGGATTCCCCTCGATCCCGCGCGACGGCATGCTCGCGACCTACGACCGCAAACGCGCCATCGCCCGCGAAGACATCCGCTTCATCTCCGCCGACCACCCGCTGGTTCGTGACAGCATCGACCTGCTCGTCGATTCACCCGCCGGAACGACTGCCTTCTGCGTGCTCGAAGCCGACAAACCCAACCTCCTCCTCGAGGCCGTGTTTGTCCTCGAAACCGTGGCCGACGCGAAGTGGCACGTGGACCAATTCCTCGCGCCTACGCCGGTGCGTGTGCTGGTCAACATCCACGGCGAAGACCTGACCGATTCACCCGACTACGAGAACCTCGACGACGACGTCGAAGACGCCCCGCTCCCGCGCTTCCTCGCGAAGCCCGGCTTCAACGGCACCCTGCTCAAGAACCTCGTCGAAGGCGCCACCGACCGCGCCAAGGCCATGGCCGAACCGATCAAGCAAAACGCCCGCGAGCGCGCCGCCGAGAGCCTGACAGCCGACCTGCAACGCTTGGTCGACCTGCAAAAAATCAACGACAACGTGCGCCCCGAGGAAATCGACTTGGCGAAGAAAAAAGTCCGCCAAACCCGCACCGCCATTGAGCAAGCCCGCCTCCGTCTAGATTCCCTCCGCCTGATCGTCGAAGGCGTAGAGATCGACTGATTCCGATGTAGGCCGCCTGCTCGCAGGCGCGATAACCGGTCCCCGAGGATAACGCCAAACGCGCCTGCAAAGGCGGCCTACGTAGAAATCCTCCGTTCTGCCTCAGACGTAGCGGAACGGCGGAGCCGTTTCGATTCCCTGTCCGCGTAGGGGCTGCGCTCGCGCAGCCCGTTGAGTGTGATAACCGCACTCAACGTAGGTTTTACGTCGGACGCCAAACGGCCCGCGCCAGCGCAGCCCCTACATCTTCTGGGCGATCACCGGGCTACAGTATTATTTAAAATGCTCTAAGCGTAAATTCGGAACAGGCAGATTTAATGTCGTTTTGCCTGCTCTGTATCGATCATTTCCGGTAATCCACCATGTCTACGTCAAACTTGCGATCATGCAGCTTTCCAGAACTCGCACGATAGCCCGAGCCATCCCAAACGATAAGATCCATTTTCGGATCGTCGGATAGTTCACGGATGACTCTGTATTGGGCAAAGGTCTCGGTCTCATACCCGTTTAGTGCGACGACGACCATGTTTGTTTGGAGTCCGAATGGGCTCATTTTTGGGCTGTAACCGTTGAAGAGCACCCCTCGTTTTGGCGCGACTTTAAAGTCTTTGAAGGCGACATTTTTGAGACCATGCGGGAAGATCTTCGTAAGTATTTTATTTCTGCTGAGTGTATCCGGATTTTGGTGGTCGGCACTTGCGCGGTGTATCAGGCAGATGGATTCAGCTATCGGCTGGTCATCATTGTAGCGTTGGTCGATTTTACGTGCTGTTTCCAGGGCCTTTGACCAATTGCCTTCTTGTTCCTGCAGCCAGATTAAGGCCTTTAGTCCGCGATAGGAAAATACATCCGCGGCCGCTTGGGCGACTTTTCGTGCCATGGAGAGGTTGTCTGTGGCGTGAAGATACCTGACCAAGGGAAGGCTGTAGTTGGCCATGTAGATCCGGTCTTTGGCCTTTTCGAATGCCTGCAGGTAGGCATGGGCCGCCGCTTCAGTCATGCCCTGATCCTCCAGATAGATTCCTAGGTCGATGTAGAGATCGGGATCCAGCTGGGCGGCTTTGGTCATGGCGGCCTGATATTTTTCAGGCTGTCCCTTTAGTGACGACGCCACGAATCGCATCGCGCGAAGATGATACGCGGGCAGTCCGCCCATCCATTTGGCGGCAATGGACGGGTTCATGTTTTCATAAGTTTCCCCGTTTTCACGGTAGGCGTTGAACCTAGCCACGGCGTAGCCATACGGCGCGCGTTCCCAGAGCGTTTTCATCCACGCAACGTCATTTTCGTCGCCGACACCGATCTTATAAAGTCGATCATCGATCTCGAAGGCGCTGCCTGGGAGCACCTCTGGATCAAACCAGCCGTGATGGTCGGGAACAGAGAGCACCCGGCGGTTGTTCTCGTCGTCGCGCAAAGAGATCCAGAGAGCGGGAGTTACGATTTCGGGAGTGCTGGCGATTATCGCTTCACAGGTTTCGTTGGCATCGACGCGTTCGGCGTTCGTGCGGGCGATCATGCGCATCAGAAACGGTGTGTAGCGGGTCTTCGGAAGCTGGTCTGTGATGATTGATTTGAATTCCTTCGCGTCTTTGCGAACGCCCCAGTCGTCATTCAAAAACGCGAATGTTTTCTGGGCTGCTTGCATGAGGTGTCGCAGTTGATAGCCGGCGAAAAAGCCGCGTCCAGCGACCTCGATGACATTGTGGTTGGAGTCCGCGTGGTGCACGGACGTTCCCTCGGGTGTGGCCGTATAGCTTTTTAGCCAATCCAGATTGTCGCTGACTGGGTTTATCCCGAAGGTCTTCGCTGTCGCGGCGATCTCCTTCAGTTCGATTCCCAGCATCGGCTTCGTGAAAGTATGACCCTCGGAGACCGAAAGATCGACCTCGTTGGCGATTCGCCAGTAACTGATGTTTGGCTCAAGGCTGGCGGTTTCGAGGAACTCGATGCCCGCTTTTGGTCCGACCGATTGCACGAGTGCATGATAATACTCGAATTTGAGCGCGTCTTGACCCTTGGCTGCATTGTCGCGATCACGCGTCCAGTCGCCGGTGTTGCGTAACCGTAGGACGGCTATCCATTCACCGAGGAATTTGTCATTTGTGACGGCTAGTTTTTCCAGATAGGCAAGCGCATCGCTTTGCAGGCCGCACAGAGTCAGCCGCACGCTTTCGGCCAGTTGTCGGCCATCGGAGTTCGGTTCCAAACCGAGTGCATCGGCGGCTGCCAAATGCGCAGTCATACGATTGAGCGGTATCCGAATGTCCCTGAATTCACCGGAATAGTCGTTCAATGCGATCGTGCCCAGTAGCAGTGCGGCCTGTAGATGCCCTGATGCCGAATGGGGATGATCAGTCAAAAAATCAGACAGGCGCTGATCCTGGGCTAGAAAAGTCGAAACGCCCGGCGATAGCATAACTTTAATGAAATCACCGTCAGGCATCTCCGGCTTTGCAGGGTCGATGACGCCAAAGACAGTTTTTGCCAAAGGGGAGTAGGTGACAGGAGTCCATACGCCGAGCCCGACATTAATTGGAGTCGCCTGTTTACCAACCAGGATTTCGTAGCCACGTCCAGTCTCTGGGGTCCATGTTTGGCGAACCTTCAGTCCGGTGGATTCCGGTGTGCCTTCTTTGGTAAAAGAACCGAGCTCTACAAGGAAGCGGCTGACCTGATGGACAATCCAGGCCTCCTCGGAGGCAGTCGACTTCGGTGATCGGTTGTTTGTCGCCTGAGAGGCTTGGTGTGACTGCAACTCAGACGGGTTGCATCCAGTTATGAGTAGTATCGCTGCCAAGAAGGGGGGAAATGCGTAACGTGGCAACGGGTTGGAAAAGCGCATGGCCCAGTCTTTGTGCGTGGTTTCACCCGTGCAATAAAGATGCATACCATTTTTCCGGAGTGATATCGGTGTGAGCGGATTCCATGATCACCGCCGTATGTTGTTTGCACCGCCATCGAGCAAGCCCGCCTCCGCCTCGACTCCCTCCGCCTGATCGTTGAAGGCGTGGAGGTGGACTAGAAATTCCTTCGCAACAGCCGGCATCGCCGAACCTTTCCGGCCAAATGCTTCCTTTGTTAGCCGATGCGTCCAGATATGGGGTCAGCTGAGGATCATACCGTAGCCGATCCCCATGGGAACGACCGCGACCAGCGAAAGCAGGAACGGCTTTTTCGATTCATCCCAGTGCATAAACAAGAAAACCAGTGAGGCAAACGGCACGAACAAGCAGCATATTACCCAAGGGATCGACGTTTGGAATGTGACTACGTTTTCCGAACTACCGACATTCTGCGCCATGGGCGCGGGGTAAAACAAGCAGCACAACAGCGCGCCGAGCAGTGAAAGCCTCTTGGACGGAAGCGGTTGGGAAACCAACTCTGGCGGACAATGCCAAATGCCTTGTCATACCAACGTCTCTTAATATTTAGACCGATCCGAAGGTAAGGACGGAGCGCTGCGCCGTCCGGCACGACGGATGCAAACGGTGAGCGGTTGTCGCACACGGCGGGCCCAGCGGTCCCGCCCCACCCAAAGTCTAGTTCATTCGGACTGTTGGTATCATCGATAAATCTGAGCGATGTTAGTCCCGAGCTTGCCGGTGGCACAGCGCGGGACACGTTGAGAGGTTTACGCGAGGGGACAATCCGGCCGAACCATGACCATCCAACAACTCATCATTATCGTTATTTTGGTCGCCACCGCGGGGTTGTTTTTGTGGGGCCGTTGGCGGCATGACCTTGTGGCCATGAGCGCGCTGCTGGCGTGTGTGCTGACGGGGCTTTTGCCTGCGGCCGATGCGTTCGCGGGGTTCGGTCATCCGGCGGTCATCACCGTCGTGTGCGTGCTCATCCTTAGTCGCGGGTTACAGGACTCCGGGGCGATCGACGTGGCGACCAAGTTTATCCTGCCGGCCTCGGCCGGTCCGACGTTGACCATCGGAGCGTTGACGGGACTGGGCGCGGTGCTTTCGGCGTTCATGAACAACGTCGGCGCGCTGGCCTTGCTCATGCCGGTGGGGATCCAAATCGCGCGCAAACAAAACCTGCCGCCCGGCCGGGTGCTGATGCCACTGGCCTTCGGTTCGATCCTCGGAGGCATGACTACGCTCGTCGGCACGCCACCCAATCTGATCGTATCGAGCTTTCGCGCGAGCACGGGCGGGGGAAGTTTTTCGATGTTCGACTTTTCCCCGGTCGGCGTGCTGGTGGCGGCGGCGGGGGTGGGCTTTGTTGCGCTGCTGGGCTGGCGCCTGGTGCCGGCGCGCGAGCCATCGGGTGCAGAGAGCTTCGACATCGGCGCCTACTTGACCGAGGCAAGGGTCGTGGACGATGGCAAGTCGGACGGCAAGTCACTGCGGGAGATTGGTGAAGCGCTAGTGGAGGCCGACGCGCAAGTGGTCGGATTGGTGCGCAACTCGTTTCGTGTTTCCATTCCCGACCCGCGGCAGGTTTTACGTGGAGGCGATATTCTGATCATCGAGGCCGAGCCGCATTCGCTCTCGGCCGTGCTCACCGGTCTCGGACTGAAGCTGGAGGCTGACGTCGCGCGCAAGGATCCGGAGGCGGAGGCCGTCGATAAAGACGAACCGGATAGCTCGGTTGGAAATGAATCCGCAGATAAGGGCGCCGCGTCGAAACAGTCCGCCGGCGGCACCAACGAGATAACGCTCGTTGAACTGGCCGTGCGGCCGGACGCGTTTTTGATCGGGCGCACCGCGCAAGATTTACGATTACGCACGCGGTATGGCATCAACTTCCTGGCGTTTTCGCGACAGGGTCGGCGTTCGGTGCGGCGCCTGCGCTCGACGCCGATTCAGGCGGGCGATGTGCTCTTGATGCAGGGTTCACCGGAAGCGGTGATGGGTTTTGCCAACGACTTTGGCTGTGTGCCGCTGGCGACCCGGGCGATTCGTATTCCTGACAAGCGGAAGGCGATCCTGACGGCGTTCGTGATGGTTGCGGCGGTGGTTTGCGCCGCGTCGGGGTTGATGTCGACGGCGATCGCCTTTGCCGGCGGGGTATTGGCCTGCACCGTCTTTCGGATGATTTCGCCGCGCACGGTCTACGAGGCGGTGGACTGGCCGGTGATCGTGCTGCTGGGGGCGCTCATCCCGGTGGCCGGAGCGATGGAGTCGACTGGTGCTGCGGATCTCATCGCCCAAGGGTTGCTGGCGACGTTTGCCCACGGTAACGCGATCATCGCGTTGGCTTTGATCCTCGTGGTCACGATGACGTTGTCGGACTTCATGAACAACGCGGCCACGGCGGCGGTGATGTGTCCCATCGCCATCAGCACGGCGCAACAGCTCGGGGTGAATATGGATGCGTTTCTGATGGCGGTGGCGGTGGGCGCGTCGTGTGCGTTTCTCACGCCGATCGGACATCAGAACAATACGTTGATTCTGGGGCCGGGTGGATTTCGTTTCGGCGATTATTGGCGGCTGGGCCTGCCGCTCGAGCTGTTGATCGTGGGGCTGAGCGTGCCGGCTATCCTGCTTTTTTGGCCGCTGTGAGTGGTCTTGCGATTATCTGACCTCGGTCAGGTTTAATCGATGAGACAAAAAATCCGCAGGCGGCGACCTGCGGATTGTCGGGCGTTACACTCAGTCGCTGATGACTGGATTATCGATGCCGAGGGCGTCGGCGAGGTCGGTGAGATGCTCCTGTTCCTGCGCGATGATTTTGCGCAAGACTTCGCTCAGGCCGTATTCGCCCATCGCCTCGGCCTGACGAATGCGTTCGCGGTAGGCGATGATGGTCTCGCGTTCGTTTTCGAGATCAAAGCGGAGCATGTCCTCGGCCTTGGCGGACATCTTGACCGCTTTGGGCGTGGTCACCGGGGTGCCGTTGAAGTAGTCGATCTGCTTGGCAATGGCGATGGCATGCGCGAGTTCTTCGGCCGCGTGCACTTCGAGTTCTCCGGCGATGGCGGTGAACTTCGCGCCGGAGATGGTCTGGCTGTAAACGGTGTAGGCGATGATCGCCTGATATTCGCGCGCCAAGTCCTCGTTGAGGAGTTTGATCATCTGGGCGCGGGTGATTTTATCGGTTTTTTTCTTCATGGGTATTTTGTTTAGGTGAGACACGTTTGTGGTTCCTCTAACCAACAACCCATTGGTCATTTTTTCCAGTGACCGAGGCCGATTGTCAGACCGAGTTCACGCCAATCAGCGCACGCGGCGGGGCGTTGCGGCTACCGGGGCGGCGAGCAAATCCGCAGCCGCGGGGGCGGCGGTGAGATTGAGCATGTCGTCGGGATGAGTCTGCTCGCGTTCGCTCTGCAGATATTTTTCGCCGCCGTGAGCCTTCACGACCAACTGCACCAGATCGTCTTCGGTCTTGATGAAGAAGGCGTCGGTGCCCGCCTCGATACGGGAAATCGCGGCAGACTGGGAAAAGGTCCAGCGGGTGCTGTCGGAATTGACGCCGGATATGGACTCGATGCGTTCGAGCGGATCGTTGCTGTAGGCGCGATTAACGGAAGTGACAGTGCGGCGGTTGTGAATACGGGCCATAAGATGTTGCGGTGTTGAAATTGGTGGCCCCGTGGCGTCGCAGTTATTGCGGAAAGGTAGAGTCTACGGAGCGCTTTGACTAAAGTCCACCAAGGGTTTGGTCCGTTCCAACGATGCACCGAGCGGCCCCGCACTTTGGATTCGATTAATAATCTCTGTAATTCTATGCCATCAAAGGTTCGACACCCCTTCCGGTCATGATTTGCCGCGATTTTACCCACGCCGTGCCCTTACGATTTCTTTTTGTTATTCTGAGTCTGGCGCTCTGCGCTGTTATGCGCGCGGTGGAACCTTCGTTGAGTCTGGAGAAATGCTACGGGCCGTATCGCATCCAATCCTACCTCGCAGTTGCCGCCGCCTTGCAGGCGCTGCCGAAGGATGAACGTATCGATAAATTATCCGAGTGGGCGGGACCCGGGTATGGTTTCTTCAATGACACCAAAGAATATCCGGGTGAGCAGGTCTATATGTTGTGTCAGATGCTGTTTCAGCCAAAGGAGCCGGGAGACTCATTGGCTCCGCAATTCCGCGGCCGCGCCCAGTTTGTCGGCGAACCGATTTCGTCGAATCAGTCTGCTGAAGAAAGGGAGCGTGATCCGTTGTTTTGGGTTGGTGACATCCCGTTTAATCTCGTTCTCGGTTATGCTTTCGCCGGCAGCTATACTGTCACGGCGCGAGGGTATTTGAATTTTTGCATTCGCAATGCCGATTGGACTACTCGGGATTTTGTCAAAGTGGATATCGCCAGTCTGCCCGCGGCCTATGACCAATTATTGGAGCTGCATCCCTGGTCGCGGCCGTTGGGGAAATCCGAGGCCGATTTTTTGGCGAACCAAATCCAACCCTACCGGGCCCCCGAGCTTCAGCGGCCCGGGATTTTTGTGACCATGAAGCGATTGAACGCGCAGTCTATAACCGGAAAAGCGGTGGATGGAGCTCCGTTGGTATTGGCGGCGGATGAAAAAATCAGCGTGATGATCGGAAGCGGAGGCACGCGGCCCTATCGTTACACGTTGACGCTGGCCAATGCCACGCAACCCGAGCCACGCGTGGTTGACGAGGGGACGGGTCGCAGTGGCATTGAGGATCCGTTTCGGCGTGAAATGGTTGAACCCAAATGGCCCGACTACTCGGAGGGGGATGACCTGGTTTTTCAGCTGACCGATGCGGCTGGTGCGGGCCACAAACTTTACTTCCGGGTGCTGGCACCGGACATCTTGCAGGTTACCAGGCAACCTTTGGAGGCGCGCGAGCATCAGTAGGAATTTACTCTGCCTTGGTGCGTGATCGGGAGTGGCACATCCGATCAATTGGCCGCGAGCAGGCCGCCGGGCAAGACCGCGGTCAGGCATTGAGTGCGGCAACTTGTGCTCGCAGCCACTCGACTTCCGTCGAGAACACGATGTGGGCGGAGCCGGGGTAGACGAGCTTGGTGACGTCGGCGTTGAACGCGTTGAGCGTGACTGCGCTGTGCTCGACGTGTTCCAGAGGGATGTGGGCATCGCGCTCGGCGCAGCCGATCAGGATCGGCGTAGATTTCAGGTCGTCGCAATCGCGGGTGGTGTCGGTCGGGCCGATCAACGCGCCGCTGAGCGCGGCTACGAAGGCGTAGCGGCGCGGGTTGCGCGCGGCGTATTCGAGCGCCAGACACGCGCCCTGAGAAAACCCGGCGATGGCGATGCGCTCGGAGGGAATGCCGGCGTCGAGGGCTTCGTTGACGAGGGCGTCGATGGTGGCGAGCGCGTTGGACAGCGAGGGTTCGTTGTTGGCGAGTGGTGCGAGGAAGCGCTGCGGATACCAGCTGTGGCCGGGGGCCTGTGGCGCGAGGACGGCGAGGTCCTTTGCGACGATGATGTCGGCGAGTCCGACGATATCGTCAGCCGATGAACCGCGGCCGTGGATGAGGATCATGGCACCACGAGCTTGATTCAGCGCGGGGCCGAGACGGACGGTGAGGGTGGAGTCGTGGAGCATGGCGGAAATGATTCTTACAAAAGATAACGAAGGGAACGAAGAGCCGCTGGTGATTGGAGGTCTTTGGGCGCTTCGTTATCTTCGTTTCCTTTTGTGAAATGGATTTATGCTTTCGCTAGTTTGGCGGCGATTTCGGCGGTGTGTTTGCCTTGGAAGCGGGCGATCGCGAGTTCGTTGTCGGAGGGTTGGCGGCTGCCGTCGGTGCCGGCGATGACGCCGGAGCCGTAGGGCGAGCCACCGGTGATCGTATCGAGGTGGCTGAGCTCGGGGGCGGCGTAGGGCACGCCGACCACGACCATGCCGTGGTGGAGCAGAAAGGTGCTCATACTGAGGAGCGTGCTCTCCTGACCACCGTGTTGGGTGGCGGTGGAGACGAAGAGCCCGCCGGCCTTGCCGATCAACGCGCCCTTGGCCCAGAGGCCGCCGGTGGAATCGAAGAAGGTCTGGAGTTGGGCCGACGCGCTGCCGAAGCGGGTGCCGGTGCCGAAGATCAGGCCGTCGGCATCGGTTAGGTCGGCAGGCTTGGCGACCGGGACGTGGGCAAACGTTTTCTTGGCGTCGATGGCACCCATCTTGGCGAGGACTTCGTCGGGCAGGGTTTCAGCGACTTGGAGGACCTCGGCTTCGACTCCGGGAACGGAGCGGGCGCCCTCCGCGATGGGCTCGGCGAGTTGGTAAGTGTGGCCGTAGAGGCTGTGGAAGATGACTTTGATTTTGGTGCTCATGATGTGTGTTTTTGTTAGAAAGTAACCATTATGGTTACTTTCTATTTCAGTCGTGTGAGGTGGTAATTTAGGCACAAAGTAACCATAATGGTTACTTTGTGAATGAGGTGAGAGGAGGAAGGTTGGATTCGATTTGGGTGCGGGTGCGTTCGAACTGGGCGGGGAGCTTGAGGGCGGTGCCGAGGGACTCCGGCGCTTCGTCGATGGCGAAACCGGGATGCTCTGTGGCGATCTCGAAGAGGATGCCGCCTGGCTCGCGGTAGTAGATCGAGTGGAAGTAATTGCGGTCACGGACCTCGGAGACGAGGTGGCCGGCGTTGGCGAGTTCGCGTTGCATGACAGCTTCCGTTTTGTCGTCGGGCACGCTCCAGGCGATGTGATGGATGGTGCCGGCACCGCCGACACCGGGTTTGGCGGAGGCGTCGGTGATGACGTCGATGTAGTGGCCGGAACCGCCGCCGGTGGCGGACTCGAAACGGGCGCGGTTGCCGTCGCGACGCAGGAGTTGATAGCCCATGGCTCCGATGATCAGCGCCTCGGTCTTGATCGGGGAGCGCACGGTGAGCTCGGCGGTGTGCAGTCCGCGGAGGGCGTGCCCGGCGGAGATGTCGGGGGTGGTCCAGCCGGCTCGGTCGTCGTTGGCGACGGCTACGATTTCAACGGGGATGCTATCGGGATCAGCGAATACGAGGATCGTTTCGTCGAAGCGTTCTTTGCGGAGGGAGACAACACCGGCGGCGGTCAGACGTTGCTGCCAGAAGTCGAGGGAGTCGGCTGGAGCGGAGAACACGATGGCGGTGTTTTGTCCGGAACCAACGCGACCTTTGGCGGCGTGGCCGGGCCAGTAGAAGAAGGTGACGATGCTGCCGGGCGAGCCGGTTTCGTCGCCGTAGTAGAGGTGGTAGGCGGACGGATCGTCGAAGTTCACCGTCTTTTTCACCAGACGCAGTCCGAGCAGGCCGGTGTAGAAATTCACGTTGGCCTGAGGATCGCTGGCGATGGCAGTGAGGTGATGGATGCCGGTGGGCGTGGTGATGGCGGTGGTGTTCATGACTGTGAGGACTGAGGTGGGTGGTGCTTGGCCGGGAGGCAAAGTAACCATTATGGTTACTTTGCCATGGGGATGGGTGGTGGTTATTCGCGAGGGGCGGCGCCGGCGATGGCCAGGGAGAGGTGGATGTCTTCGGCGACCTTGTCGGTGTATTGGCCGGGTTGGATGTTGAAGTCGTTGCGGTTGATTTCGAAGGTGGCGCGGAGGACGAGTAGATCGCCCTTGAGTTTATCGTTGCCGAGGCGGGCGCCTAGTTTGTCGGCCAGATAAGTGAAGGTGACGGGCACGGAGACCTCTTTGGTGATGCCCTTCACGGTGAGGTTGCCGGTGATGTCGGCGGTGGTGGTCAGACCCTTGGTCGTGACGTTGGCAAGGGACTCGGCGGTGAAGGTTATCGTCGGGTAGGTCGCGACATCGAGCCAGTTGGCGCTGTGCAGATGCTCCTGCATGAGCGGGTTGCCGACGGTGAGTGTTTTGGTGTCGAGGACGATGCTGCCGGAGGCGGTCAAGGCGGCGGCGGTGTCGAAGCTGACCGTGCCGCTGATGCCGGTGGCGGTGCCGGTGATGGATTCGAGGGGGGCGTCGAGCTTGAACTGGACGTTGTTGACGCCCTTGGGGTCCTTGAAGTCGAAGGTCTGAGGAGCGGCGTGGGCGGAGAGCAGGGCGATGGAGCCGAGGGCGAGGGAGGCGAGGGAGGTGCGGATGGTGTTCATGATGTTGTTTGGATTGGATGTTTTAAGTTTGGAGGACGGGAGAGTGGTTCAGGCGTTGCGGCGGCGGTTGGTGAACACGCTGGCGGCGGCAAGGGCGGCGGCGACGGCGGCTCCGGCTGCGATGACTTCGACGCCGGCGACGAAGGTTTTTTCGCGGACCGGGAAATCGATGCCGGTGATCTCATCGTGTTGGACGGTAACCTTGCTGGTCTGGGTCCAGCCGGTGTGGGCTCCGGTGCTGACCCAGAGGCCGAGGGTGGCGAGGAGGGCGACGGCGGCGGTGATGCGGAGCGCGGTGGTGAAGCGGGAAAATCGGTTGGTTGAGTTCATGGAAACAGAATATCAACCGGACCGGTCTACGCATACTGCGTGGAACGGCTTGCTGTCATGCGTTGCACGCATAACCTGACGGTCAATGAATCTCGATCTGCTCCGTTCGTTTATCGCCATTGTGGAGTGCGGCAGCCTGAACAAGGCAGCGGAGCGGCAGCGGGTGTCGCAGTCGACGTTGACGCGTCAGATGCAGTCGCTTGAGCAGGAGGTCGGTGGTGCGCTGCTTGAGCGCAGTCCGGGAGGGGTGGAGTTAACCGCGGCGGGACATGCGTTGTTGGAAGGCATGAATCCGGTGCTGGCGGAGTTCGACGGGGTGTTGGCCAAGGTGCGCAGGCAGGCGCGTGGGCAGAGTCTGGAACTGCGTGTGGGTTATTTGATGTCGGCGGCGATGGATTATCTAAATCCGGCGTTGGCGGCGCTGCGCAAATCGCATCCCGAGGTGAAGGTGAAGATGCGCGACTTGTCGCCGGGCGAGCAGATCGCGGCGTTGCGGGCGGGGGAACTCGACGTGGCTTTGCTGGGTCAGGCGGGTGCGTTGGTGAAGACCGAATTTTACGTGAAGACGCTGGCGACCTTGCCGGTGGTAGTGGCGATGTCGGCCGACCATGCGTTGGCGGAGCGCAAGACCCTGAAGCTGCTCGATCTCAAGGGGGAAGTCTTTATTGGTGCGCAGGACGAGGATGTGCCGGGGGCCAATCGTTGGATTGAAAAGCTGTGCAAGCAGGCGGGCTTTCGGGCGCGTTTTGTGCAGAATGCCGATAGTCTTTCCCATGCGTTGTCCCTGGTGGTGACCGAAGGCGCTGTGACGATTTTGCCAGGTTTCTCCACCTCGATTCGGGCGCCTGGCGTGGTGTTTAAGCCGCTTCAAGATAAGGCCAAGGCCGAGTTGATGGTGGCTTGGCAACGGGGCAAAGCTTCGCCCGCGTTGAAGGCGTTGGTTGAGGCGCTGCCGGTGGCGAAGCGCAGTTAGTCCTATGGGCTTGTTTTAGAAATAACCAGAAGGCGAAGCCCGGTTCTCGTAGGCAGCCTGGTTGCGGGCGCGAGTATCGTTTCCGTTTGATGGTATCCAACGCGCCCTCGGGGACGAGGGCGGCTACATTCAGAATTGTGGCCACGGGCGTCTCCGCCCGTGTGGATTGTGGCCGCCTACAAGCAGGCTGCCTACACGCGAACGCACCGGTTTTCCAAAATAGCTGGCTAACGCGGATCGATCACGAAGGCGTAGACCCAGGTGACACCGAGGGTCAGCACCACCATGCCGGCACCGGCGAAGACCATGGTAGTGGGTAGAAACCAGATGGTCAGTCCGAAGAGGCCGTTGCCGAGTAACATGATCAACCAGTAGTCGCGCCAGTGGCGGATTTTGGCGGAGCGATCAACCGCCCGCATGAGCTTATCCTGGGAGTCCTCTTGGTCGCGGTTGACCTTGCGTAGGGTGTTGACGTCGTTCGGGTCGGCGTCGGTGGCGATGGAGTTGGCGTGAGTGAACTCCCGCACATGGCCCATGCGATGTTTGACCGGAATCGGATCACCGGATTCGGGCGGACGGGTGTCCTCCGAAGGCAAGCTAGGAGGACGATTTGTCATGTCGGTGATTTATTCGGCCTGCAGTTTCAGCTCCACGATGAGGTCGGGGGCAATGGCCTCCAGGTCGTTGCGAACCTGATCGATGCCAACGCCGGCCGGGAGGGTGAGTAGGGCGCGAATTTTAAAGAGAGTGCCGCCACCCATGGGGGCGTCGGTGCGTTCGGAGCTGAGATCCTCGATGTTGAGACCGTTGGCGGCGAGTGATCCGGTGACGCGACGGAGAATGCCCGGTTGATCCTGACCGACCGCATCAAGCGTGACGCGAATGGAGGCGGAGACGGCGGGATTGGCGGCACCGGTTTCGCGCAGCACATTAACCTGCAGGCCCGAGCTTTCGAGCGCGGCGAGGGCACCGCCGAGTGCGTCGGCGCGATCAGCGGGGACTTCGACGCGGAGGATACCGGCGAATTGTCCGCCGAGGCGGCACATACGCGACTCGAGCCAGCTGCCTCCGTGGTCGGCGATGGGGGTGGCGAGAGCTTTGACGAGGCCGGAACGATCGGGACCGATAACAGTGAGGATAAAGGTGGTCAGCATGGGAATATTCAGGGGATCACTCTTTTCTACGCATTCGGCGCGAGGGCGCAAAGACGAAGATGGGAAAGTTACGGATCGGGCGTGGCACAGGCATTCCTGCCTGTGCTTGTAAATATGGCGTGTCCCCTGAAGCACAGGCAGGAATGCCTGTGCCACGGTTTGGGCTTTCGGCCGGCAGATAAAAAGCGTGTGCTGGCGCTCGACCCATTTGCCATGTCCACCGACTCCTTACCGATTGATCGCCGCCTGCGTCAGGAAACCCTCTTTGCGCGGGAGCGTGTCTATCGTTTTGGCCAGGCAACTCCGCTGGAGCGTCTGGTGCTGCCGGGCAACGAACCCGGGCCGGAAATCTGGGTGAAGCGCGAGGATCTCTCCGCGGTCAAATCCTACAAGTGGCGTGGCGCCTGTAACCGCATGGCTGTGCTCACGCCTGAGGAAGCGGCGCGTGGAGTGGTCACGGCTTCGGCGGGCAACCATGCACAGGGGGTCGCGCTGGCCGCGAAGCAACTCGGCATCAAGGCGCGCATCCATATGCCGCGCTCGACACCGCGCGTGAAACAGAACGCGGTGCGCCATCATGGCGGGGCGTTCGTCGAAATCGTTTTGTCGGGAGACAGTTATGACGAGGCGGTGACCGCCGCTCGGGCCGACGAGGTCGAGCATGGCGCGGTTTATGTGCACGCCTACGATGACCTGTTGGTGATGGCGGGGCAGGGCACGCTGGCCGACGAGGTGGTGCTTTCCGGACAAGGACCGTTTGATGCGGCTTACCTGCAGATTGGCGGCGGAGGCATGGTGTCCGGTGTATCCAACTGGTTGAAAACCTACTGGCCGAACATGGAGCTGATCGGGGTGGAAGGCGTCGGTCAGGCCTCGATGAAGGCGGGTCTGGCGGCGGGCAAACCGGTGACGCTCGAGCAGGTCGATATTTTCTGTGACGGCACCGCGGTGCGCAAGGCGGGCTCGCTGCCGTTTGAGGTGTGCCGTGAAACGCTCCTCCGCGTGGAGACGGTGACCAACGCGGAGGTGAGCACGGCCATTCGTGTATTGTGGGAATCACTACGCTGTATCTCTGAACCCTCCGGCGCGATGGGTCTGGCGGCGGTTTTGAACAATCGTGCGGCGCTCGCCGGCAAGCGGGTGCTGATCGTGATTACCGGTGCCAATGTTGATTTTTTGCAGCTCGGTTTGATTGCGCAATCGCAGGGTTCCGCCGGCGGACACGCGCGCACGGTGCGGGTAAAAATCCCCGAGCGGCCCGGCGCGATGTTGGGGTTGCTCGACGGGTGTTTTGCGGGGTTTAACATCACGGATTTTCAATACGGCAAGACCGACGCTGACGGTGCGTGGCCGGTGTTTACCTTGGGGGCGGATGTTGCGTCGGCCTTGGCGGCATTGCCGGGCAAATTATCCGGCGGCGGCTATGAGTGGGCGGATGTCGGCGACGCGGTTGACGTGGCTTTCCGTGCGATCGCGCTGCGTGGTGATCTGTTGGCCAACCCGCTGTTTCTGCGGCTCGATTTTTATGAGCGTTCCGGTGCGTTGCACGACTTCCTCGACAAGCTGGTGCGGGATCGCGCGGACATTGTTTATTTCAACTACCGACAGTCCGGCGAGCGGATCGGCCGTGCGTTGATCGGGCTGGATTTTGTGTCGGCCGACGTGCGCGGTGAGTTTGTCGCGGCCTTGCCGGAACAGGGCGAAGGCTACCGGAGTTGTGCGCCAGTCGATGCGGCGACCTGCGCTCGGTTGCTGGGACGCGGGTGATCGGAATGTAGCCGCCCTTGTCCTCAAAGGCGTTGGGACGTTATGCCGCCCTAGAGCGTCGTTGACACGGCTGGGGACAGCCGTGGCTACATCTACAATCCCGCCAAGATCGCGCGCAGTTCGGCGGCGGGGTCTTCGTGGTCTTGATCGATGGCGAGCTGCAGGGCGTCCTCCAAAAGTGGTCGGGCGGCGGTTTTTTCGCCGGCTTTTAAGAGCTGTTTGCCGAGCAGAATGCGCGGGAGCATCCAATCGGACTTGGACGCGACACAGGTCTGCAGATGAGGGACGGCTTCGTTGTCGCGACCGGCTGCGATCAGGGCTTGGGCGAGGCTGAAGCGGAAGAGCGGATTATCCGGCTGGCGTTCGACCAAGGCGGCGAACTGCGCGACGCGGTCGCTCATACCGAGGTCACGCGGATGAGCACGCCGGTTAGGTTGTCATTGCCGCCGCGGGCCAGGCTTTCACTGACGATGGTTTCCAGGATGGTGGCAACGGAATGGCCGGAATCCAGATACTCGGCGAGCTCGTGATCGGGGATGAGGCCAGTGATGCCGTCGGTGGCAAAAAAGTAGATGTCCTCGGCTTCGATTTCGTGGCTGATGACGGTGGTGGTCAGCGGCATGGGCTGACCGACGCACTGGGTGAGGGCGTGGCGCTGGCTTTCGCGCAGGAAGACCAGTTCGCCGGATGCGCGACGGCGTTTGACTTCATTTTCGACGGAATCGTCGATGGTCAGGCAGGTGAAATCTCCCTGACGAAGACGATAACAGCGGGAGTCGCCGACGTTGATAATTTGCAGTTTGGTCCCTGAAAAATGTCCGACCGTGAGGGTGGTGCCGATACCGAGGCCGGGACTGACTTGCTCACCGAGTTTGACCACGGCTTCGTTCGCGGCCTCGACTGCGGCAGACAGGGTGGGCTTTCCGGTCTGTTGAAAATGGTGACGGACGGTATCGACGGCCCGTTGGGAAGCCTGTTCGCCGCTGGGCAATCCGCCAATGCCGTCAGCCACCGCATAGAGGCGGAGGGAGTCATCCTGCAAAAATCGATCCTCGTTATTGGAGCGAACTTTGCCGACGTCGGTGAGTGCGGATGTTTCCAGCTTGGGCATGTTGGTGAAAAGAAGCGGGCAAGGGGCGTCTCGGCTAGGTATTTCTCCCTAAGACTGATGATTTTCTGAGAATTTTACAGAGGGAAACCAAGAAAGCGTTTAAGTAGATTGGTTTAGATTTCGATCAAGTTCCCACATAACTTAATCGGAGTGAATCGATTGCCCGAAAACCTACCTATAGGGTTGGAATTTTTCCAGTCGGTTGACCTGATTCATGCGATTGATTTGGCGCTGGGGTAGGCATTCCAAAAACTGCCGACCATAGGCCTTTTGCACGATGCGGGAGTCGAGTAATGTAATGATGCCGCGGTCGGTGGCGCTGCGGATGAGGCGGCCTACGCCTTGACGAAATTTGATGAGGGCGTCTGGCAGAGTGAGTTCGTTGAACGGGTTGCCGCCGCGCTGGCGAATCCACTCGGTGCGGGCTTCGAGGATGGGATGGGTGGGGACTTCAAACGGCAGGCGGGTGATGATGACCTGCGAGAGGGCGTCGCCGGGGATGTCGATGCCGGTCCAGAAGGAATCGGTGCCGAAGAGGATGCCGTTGCCGGCCTTGCGCAGGAGGCGGGCGAGTTCGGTGCGGGAGTAGTCGCGGCCCTGCATATAGAAGGGGCGTTGGGCGCGGTCGTAGATCGGCTCGAGGGTTTCGGCGACGCGGCGCAAGTCGAAGTAGCTGGTGAAAAGCACCAGCGTGCCGCCGGTGGTGCGACGGGTGCAGAAGTCGATGTAGTCGGTGAGGGAGTCGAGCGCGAGGGTGGCGTTTTTCGGGTCGGGCAGGGGGATGTCGGTGGCGACGCAGACCCGCATGTTGCGCGCGAAGTCGAAGGGGGAGTGTTCGACGGCGGTGGCAACATTTTCGGCTCCGATGCGTTGTTGAAACGGTTCGATACGGCCGCCCATGGCGAGGGTGGCGGAGGTGAATACGACGCCGGTGTCGCCGCCAAAAATCGTGTCGCGGATGAACGGTGCGATGTCGATCGGCGCGGTGCGTAGCGTGATGATCGTGCTGCGGCGTCCGGTGCGTTCGACCCAGTAGACCTGCGCCTCGGGATCGGTGACGTGGAGGAACTGGCGGAGGTTGGTCAGCAGGCTTTTGAGTTTACCGGCCTGTTCGAGCAGCTCGTCGCGGTCGCGGCCTTCGTCGAGTTGATCGGCCTTGGTGCGAACGGATTTGTGCAGGGCCTGCAGCGGTTCATCGAGCCAGGCCTCGGCGAAGCCCTCTTCGCGGACGCGGACGATGGCCTGTTTGGTGAGCAGGCGTTCGTCGATGAAGGTGAAAAACTGGTGGGAGGCATCGAGGCAGTCTTCGACGAGTTGTTGGTCGAGGGTGGAACCGAGGCGTTTGAGTAGGCCGCGTTTGGAGCGCGGATTATAGAGGTATTTCAGCAGGCGATCGACGCCGTAACTGCTGATACGCAGGCCGCAGTGTTCGGTGGCGACTGCCGGCACGGTGTGGGCTTCGTCGAGCACGAGGAAGTCGTCGGGGAAGAGCACGCCGCGGGTATTGCCACCGGTGTCGCCGGCGGCGTTGAGCAGGGCGAACAGCAGGGAGTGGTTGACGATGATGACGTGGGCCTGGCGGATGCGGACCTTGGCGCGCTGATAGTGGCAGTGTTCGTGATCGCAGTGTTTGCGCGAGCAGGCGGAGGAGTCGGCGCTGACGAGTTCCCAGATCTCGTGCGAGGGGAGGGGGTTGAGTTCGTGGCGAAGGCCGTTGGTGGTGGTGGCGGCCCAGTCGGCGATGCGTTGCAGCTCGGCGTGTTCGTCGTTGGGGATGAGTTCCTGTTTGTCCTTCAGGGCGGTGGCGAGGCGCGTGGTGCAGAGGTAGTTGCCCTTGCCGAGCAGGACGGCGGATTTGAATTCGGCGTAGGGTTTGGTGCGTTCGTCGGCGGAGAAAACGCGGCGGCAAAGCGGCAGGTCCTTGGTGTCGAGCTGCTCCTGTAGCGCGATGGTGTGGGTGGAGACGACGAGCTGTCGGCTTTGGTCAACGGCGTGGATGATGCCGGGGAGCAGGTAGGCGAGGGATTTGCCGACGCCGGTGCCAGCCTCGAAGAGCAGGGGTTTGTCGCCGACGAAGGTATCGGCGACGGCGCGGGCCATGTGTTCCTGTTGCGGACGGTGTTCGAGGCCGAGCGCGTTTTGCAGGATGCCGCCGGTGGAAAACAGGCGTGCGACCAGCTCCGGCGCGTGGGCGGGCGGAGGTGGCGGGGCCAGGTTTTCAGTTTCGTCGTTGAGGCCGATCATGCGGAGGGGGAGACGCTGGCTGGTGGCGGGGTGGGATGACAACCTTCAAGACCGTTCGAGTCATGCTTATAGCAAGATATGAACGGATACTTCGCCTCGCAAAGATTTGTGGGCATAGCTAGATTTTCAACACGTATGCATCCCTCCTGGACTAAAACCTTGGCTGAGTTCCTCAAGCATGAGCCCGATATTGAGGCGGTGAGGCTCGATCCGGCCGGCCGCAAAGTGGCCATTGCGACTTTGGGCACGGTGGATCTTGCCAAGTTGGAAAAGCGCTTGGCGGAAACACTGGCCGCTATCGAGTCTGAGTTGGGCGATGCCGCCAGTGCGCCTCCGGGCTACACGCTGCGCCGTGATGGCAAGGTCACCGAATTCGGAGAGGAAACCTGTGTGACGGCCCCGAAGTTCTGGCGTTGGAATGAGTTTTCCTGGCCGGACGAAGCAGAGGGGCACGATCACGACCATGATGATCATGGACATGGGCATGGGCACAGCCATGACCACGGCGAGGGCGAGTGGAAGGTATTGTCGGGCCTGGCGGCGGTTTGCGGTGTGTTTGGCATCGCGGGTTTTGTCGTGCAGCAGCTTGGCGTCGGGCCGGAGTGGTTGTCGCGGGCCTTGTATTTGGTGGCGTTGATCGCCGGCGGTTGGGACGCGGCGGTGGATTCGTGGGACAACATCCGCCACGGCAAACTCGATATACATTTTCTGATGCTGGCGGTGGCCATCGGCGCGATGGCGGTCGGCGCTTGGAGCGAGGCGGTGTTGTTGCTGTTTTTGTTTTCCTCGTCCGGTGCGATGGAGGCTTACGCGATGGATCGCACGCATCGTGAGGTCAGCTCGTTGCTCAAGTCCGCGCCGAAGGAGGCGACGTTGTTGGAGCCCGATGGCAAGGAACGCGAAATCCCGGTCGATGAGGTCGGCATTGGCGACACGTTGCGCGTTAAGCCAGGCAAGGGTTTCCCCGCCGACGGCGAAGTGATTCGTGGCGAAAGCGCCAGTGACGAATCCGCGCTGACAGGTGAAGCGGTGCCGGTTGAAAAACGCATCGGCGATGGTGTGTTTAGCGGCACGATCAACCTGTGGGGCTCAGTCGATTTTAAGGTCACCAAGCTGCCCTCCGAGAGCACGCTGCAGAAGATTATCCGGCTCATTCAAACCGCGCAAAAGCTGCGGGCTCCGAGCGAGCGGTTCACCGACAAGTTTGGCGGACGTTACACGTTGTTGGTGCTGGGCGCCTGCGCCGCCATGTTCCTGATCTGGTGGTTGGGGTTTGGCCTGCCGCCGTTCGGAAATGTGGGCGAGGAGAAGTCGGCGTTTTATCGGGCGATGACCTTGTTGGTGGTGATGAGCCCGTGCGCGTTGGTGCTTTCGATTCCGTCGGCGATCTTGGCGGCCATTGCCTGGGGCGCGAAGCACGGCGTGCTTTTCCGGGGCGGTGCGGCCATCGAAAAACTGGCCGACATTGACACGGTGGCCATCGACAAGACCGGCACGTTGACCACGGGCGAGCTGGCGGTTGAAGCCTATGAGAGTTTCCCGCCCGGCCGCGAAACCGAGATTATGGAGCTGGCCTTTGCGTTGGAGAAAAACTCGGACCACCCGCTGGCCCGTGCGATCGTGCGCGATGCCAAGGCGCGTGGCGTGCAGGAATTGGGCGTTGAAGAGTTTCAATCGATCACCGGCCAGGGCGTGCGGGCGCGTATGGGCGGTGCGCAAGTCCTGATCGGGCGGCGCGAACTGCTTGAAAAAGGACCGCTCGCCAATTGGTCGCGCGATCTACCAGCCGCAGCTCCCGAGTTGGCGGAAGTCTGGGTGGTGGGGCGGGATCTGATGGGCCGCGTGCTCCTGCGTGACCAAATCCGAACCGAGTCGGCCGGCGTGCTTTCGGCACTCAAGTCTAACGGTATCCACACCGTCATGCTCACCGGCGACCGTCGCCAGACAGCCGAGTCGGTGGCCAAGGAGCTCGGTCTCGACGAGGTCCGCGCCGGACTCACCCCCGAGGAAAAGGTCAACGCGATCCAGGAACTGCGAGGCGCCGGTCGTCGCATCGTCATGGTGGGCGATGGTGTTAACGACGCCCCCTGTCTGGCCGCCGCCGACGTCGGCATGGCCATGGGCGCGCGTGGCAGCGATGCGGCGCTCGAACAGGCGGAGATTATCCTGATGGATGACCGCATTGAAAACGTGCTCTCGGCGTTGCGTCTCAGCCGGCGAGCGAAAGCCATTATTCGTCAAAACTTGGCGATCTCACTCGGTGTGGTCGTGTTGATGGCGTTGGCCGCGATCTTCGGGATCATCCCGCTCGGCGTCGGTGTGGCCGCACATGAAGGCAGCACGGTGGTGGTTTGCCTGAACTCGCTGCGATTGCTCTTTGGTAAGAACAAGTGAGCAGGCCGCCTACGCGCTTCAGTCCACGATCAGCACCTGGTCGCCGCCCCGCACCTCGTCGTAGAGACCGATGATGTCGAGGTTGCCCATAAGGACGCAGCCGGCGCTTTGCGGAGTGCCCAGGCGGTCCTCGTGATTGGTGCCGTGGATGTAGACGTAGCGGTCGTAGGTATCAACCGCATCGCCCTCGGCATTCACGCCTGCGTTTACGCCGGGCTCCGCGCCTCGCAGCCAGAGAATACGGGTGGTAATCAGGTTGCCCGGTGCGGCCTCGTCGACGTCAAATTCGCCAAAGTGCATGCCCGTCGACACGCGTCCCTTAAAAACCATGCCGATGGGTTGTCCGGCGCCAATACGATCGGCGATGACGTGCAGACCCCGCGGAGTGCCTAGCGAGTCCTTCAGGTTACTCGGAGGACGGCGCGAGGTGGAAATCACGTAGCTCCGCACCAGTTCGCCATTTCGGTAAAACTGCATCGTTTGGGTGCCGATGTGCACGACGAGACAACGGTCTGCGGGCTTGATACCCAGACCGGCACATGTTTCGTTAAACAACTCCCAAGCTGAATCCATCGTGAATAATTCCTCCTACGTAGTTGGCATCGTCGGCGCCACCGGTGCCGTCGGTCAAGAGCTCGTCCGTCTTTTGCACGAGCGCAACTTCCCTCTGTCCAGCCTGCGGCTTTTTGCCTCGGCGCGTTCGGCGGGCAAGACCGTTGAGTATGCCGGCAAAACCCTCGTCATCGAGGAAGCCAAGCCCGGTGTATTCGCCGGCGTGGACCTCGCGTTTTTCGCCGCCGGCGGTTCCGTCACCCGTGCGCTCGCGTCCGATGCCGTCGCGTCCGGCTGTCTGGTAATCGACAAGAGCTCCGCGCTCCGCATGCACGCCGATATCCCTCTGGTCATCCCCGAGATCAACCCTGAAGGCCTGCGCAAACACGGCGGCATCATCGCCAACCCGAATTGCTCGACCGCCGTCATGCTCATGGGGCTTTGGCCGCTGCACCAAGCCTTTGGCCTGAAGCGGATCATCGTCTCCACCTATCAATCCGTCTCCGGCACCGGTGCCGACGCCGTGCGCGAACTCGAAGCCCAGGTGCAGGCCCACGTTGCCGGCCAGACGATCGAGCATAAGGTTTATCCCTACCAGATCGCCTTTAACTGCATCCCGCAGATCGACTCCTTTGATCCGGACGGTTACACCGGCGAGGAGACCAAGATGGCTCAGGAAAGCCGCAAGATCATGGGCCTGCCCGATCTCAAGGTTTCCGCCACCTGCGTGCGCGTGCCGGTTGTGCGTGCCCACTCTATTTCGGTCAGCGCCGAGTTTGAACGACCGGTCGACCTCGATGTTGCCCGTGCCGCCATTGCGGCTTTTCCGGGTGCCGAACTCGTTGATGAACCTGCCTCTCGCCGCTATCCGACCCCGCTCGATTTTGCTCAAAAGGTGAAGTGCGGCGTCGGCCGTCTGCGTCGCGACACCGCCTTTGACAACGGTATCTCCTTCTGGGTCAGCGGTGACAATCTCTGGAAGGGTGCCGCGCTCAACGCTGTGCAAAACGCCGAGCTTATGGTTCGCGAAGGTCTGCTCAAGCCCGCCGCCGTCTGACGGAGCGTGGGCATTCCTGCCCGCGCCGGGCGATGAAGTGGGGCAGAAAACCACCCTGACCCGCTTCGCCTTGATCATATCTCACTGGGTGGGCAGGAGTGCCCACCCTCCGTTTCTCATCCGCTCGCCGAAAATAAACCCTTGTCAGCCCCGCAGGCCCTCCACTTATTTGCCTCTTTGGTTCGGACGCTTAGCTCAGTTGGTTAGAGCATCTCGTTTACACCGAGAGGGTCGGGGGTTCGAGCCCCTCAGCGTCTACCAAGTCATTATTCCTATCATTTCACCCACCCATGCGACACACGATCTCCGTCCTCGTTGAGAACAAGTTTGGCGTTTTGGCTCGCGTCGCCGGTATGTTTTCCGGACGCGGCTTTAACATCGACTCGCTCAACGTAGCCCCCACCCACGATCCCGAGCTCTCTCGCATCACCGTGGCGCTCATGGGCGACGACTCCGCTCTCGACCTCTGCATCAAGCAGCTGCGCAAACTCGTCAATGTCGTCGAAGTCGTCGACTTCAAGGAAGGTCAGGCCGTCATCCGCGAGCTCGTGCTCGTCAAGGTCAAGGCCTCCGGTTCCACCCGTTCCGAGATCATGCAGATCTGCGACATCTTCCGCACCAAGATCGTCAACGTTTCCGAGACCGATGTCATCATCGAGCTCACCGGTGACGAAGGCAAAGTCGCCGCGTTCCTTAAGCTCGTCGAACCCTTCGGCATCCTCGAACTCGCCCGCACCGGCGTGCTGGCTCAGCTCCGCTGATTTTCCACCCCGAAACCCAACCCAACTTTTCCCAACACATCATGCCCGCCAAAGTATACACCGACAAGGACGCCGATCTCGGCCTCTTCAAAAACAAAACGATCGCCGTTCTCGGCTACGGCTCCCAAGGCCATGCCCACGCCCTCAATCTGAAGGACTCCGGCGTCAAGGTCATCATCGGCCTCTATAAAGGCTCCAAGTCCGCCGCCGTCGCCAAGTCGCACGGTTTCGAGGTCGTCACGACCGCCGAGGCCGTCCAGCAGGCCGACGTCATCCTGGTCGGTCTCCCCGACATGAAGCAGGCCGACGTCTACAAGTCCGACATCGAGCCCAACCTCACCAAGGGTAAGACCCTCATCTTCTCGCACGGTCTCGCCGTTCACTTCGGCTTGATCAAGCTCCACAAGGACATCGACTGCATCATGGTCGCCCCCAAGGGACCCGGCCACATGGTCCGTCGCCTCTACTCTGAGGGCAAGGGCATGCCCGCCCTCATCGCCGTCGCCCAAGACAAGTCCAAGAAGGCCAAGAAGACCGCTCTCGCCTGGGCCAAGGGCATCGGCAGCACCCGCGCCGGCGTTCTCCAGACCACCTTCAAAGAAGAGACCGAGACCGACCTCTTCGGCGAGCAAGCCGTCCTCTGCGGTGGCGCCTCCGCCCTCGTTCAGGCTGGTTTCGAGACCCTCGTCGAGGCTGGTTACCAGCCCGAGATGGCCTACTTCGAGTGCTTGCACGAGCTGAAGCTCATCTGCGACCTCATGTATGAAAAGGGCATCGCCGGCATGCGCTTCTCCATCTCCGAGACCGCCAAGTATGGCGACATCACCCGTGGTCCTCGCGTGATCAACAAGAACACGAAGAAGGAGATGAAGAAGATCCTCACCGAGATCCAGAGCGGTAAGTTCGTCAAGCAGTGGGTCGCCGAATACAAGGGCGGTCTCAAGAACTACAACAAGCTCCTCAAGGCCGGCGAAAAGCACAAGATCGAGAAGACCGGTGCTTACCTCCGTGGCATGATGCCCTGGATGCCGAAGCGCGACATCACCGGCGTCGCCGCCTCCTACTAACCCCGACCGTGTCGGGGCGCGAACATCGGTTCGCCAAAACTCTCAACGCCGCAGGTTCGCCTGCGGCGTTTTTTTTGTGAACCGCGAATGGACGCGAATAAACGCGAATTTGCTGGACCCTTTTTATTCTCTGAAGATCACGGATGTGAACGTTTCATCCGTGTAGATCCGTGAAATCCAAGGTCGCCCGAAATCCAGACTTCCGAAACATTCGCGTTTATTCGCGTCCATTCGCGGTTCACCCTTTTGTTTCCGCCCGTGTCCAAACTCATCCTCGCCACCCGTAAAAGTCCGCTCGCGCTTGTCCAAGCCGAGATGACCGCCGCCCATCTGTCCGCCGCCCTTGGCGTCGATACCGAGCTCCTTAAAATGACCACCACCGGCGACCAACGCCTTGAGTGGTCGCTCGAAAAACAAGGTGGCAAAGGTCTCTTCACCTCTGAGCTGGAGCAGGCGCTTATGCGCGGTGAAGTCGACGTGGCCGTGCACAGTTGTAAGGACCTGCCCGGCGAGATGCCCGAAGGCTTGGCTGTCGCCGGTTATCTGCCGCGTGAAGACCCGCGCGACGTGCTCATCATGCGCTCGGATATCGAGACGCCCGCCACCATCGCGACCAGCAGTCCGCGGCGCCGCCTGCAACTTGGCATGATGTTTCCCGATGCAGAATTCACCGAGATCCGTGGCAACGTGGACACTCGACTGCGCAAGATCGGCCTCGATCACGCCGCCGACGCCACCGTGCTCGCCGCCGCCGGTCTGCGTCGTCTCGGCATTGGCGGAGCCACCGGAGTGACCTTTCATGTGCTCGGCTTGGAACACATGGTTCCCGCCGTCGGGCAGGCTGCCATCGCCATTCAATGCCGCACGGCTGATGTCGAAAAATACCGTCCGCTCTTTGATCGCCGCACTTATCGGCACGTGACGCTGGAACGCGCATTTCAGGCCGCGCTGGGTGGCGGTTGTCAGACCGCTTTTGCGACGCATGTCACGGTCGATACCTTATGGTTTTTCCATCATGAAATCGGTCTGCGCAGCCTGCCGATCGACGACGCCGAAATCGATGCTCCCGTCGAGACCGCGACCCGCTTGCTCAAACACTTCGGCTTTCAGGTCTGATGTCTTCCCGTAGGCAGCCTGCAAGTAGCCGGCCGCAAGCCACACGGGCGGGGACGCGCGTGGCCACAATTCTGAATGTAGCCGCCCTCGTCCCCGGGGGCGCGTTGGATACCAGCAAACGGGAACGATTCTCGCGCCTGCAAGCAGGCTGCCTATGGGAGTGGCGGAACCTCCACGGCTTATCGGAAACGCTCAGTTTGCTGCCACTACGGCTGCTACGATCACGTTGAGTAAACCGGCGAGAATCATGATGAGGCTGGCGACCACGCCTTCTTCCTGACCGAGCTCTCGTGCTTTGGCTACGCCGGCGCCGTGCGCGCCCATGCCGAACAGTGCGCCGCGCGCGAACGACGAACGAAAGGGCAACCGGCTCAACAGCGTTTCACCCACTGCCGCCCCGAACAAACCCGTCAACGCGGTGAACACTGCCGTCAGCTCCGGCACGCCTCCGATCCGTGACGAAGTCGCCATGGCCAGTGGCGTGGTGATCGAGTGGGGCAACAGGCTGGCCCGCATCTCGGGCGTGAGGTTAAAGGCACCGGCGAGTAACCAGGAGCTGACGACCGCCAGCGTGCTGCCTACGACCACGCCGACCGTGAGAACAACCCAGTGCCGACGGATCAATTGGCGATGACGATGGATCGGCACCGCGAAGGCGATGGTCGCCGGTCCCAGCAGCAATACCAACCAGTGCGTGCCGATCAGGTAGTCGTGATAGGTAGTGCGCAACGCCACGATCAGCACACCGCAGGCGACCCAGGTCACCAGCAGTGGGGACGTCCACCAACACGGGCGGCCGACGTTGAGCCGACGAGCGCCGAAGTAGATGAGCAGTGTGGCGATTGCCCAGAAAACGGCTTTAGCGAGCGCGGGCATGGCGGGCGGTCCCGATGCGAAAACCGATCTCAACAATCATCGCCGTGCCGCACATCACGATCACCGTGCCAAACAGCACGGCGAGCAATAGCTTCACACCCAGCAGGCTGAGAAACTCCGGATGATCGACCAGCGCGAGCATTGCTGGCACGAAGAACAACATCAGATGCTCCAGCAGTCCGTCGGCCCCGCTCTCGACCCACGAACTCGGCAAGATGCCGCGATCCAGAAGCAACCAGAGTAAACCCAATCCGACCAGACTGCCGGGCACCGGCCAGTGATGCGTTGCCGCAAAACTTTCGATGATCGCCCAAAAGGCGATGAGGCCTCCGGCTTGCAGCAGACGGCGACGGGGGAGACGTGCGGTTAACGATGGCGGGCTGGTCCAAGCGGACGTGTTCATGACACCGGCATTTTGCCATGTCCCGGGCCATATTGGAAATGCATTGATGGAATCATTGTTATTCCAATATGGAATAGCTATGGAGTTGCGACATTTGGAGTGTTTGGTGGAGGTTGTCCGTGCCGGCGGGTTTTCCGCGGCGGCGCGTTCTCTGGGCACCACGCAGCCGACCATCAGCAAGGCGGTGCGGCTATTGGAGCACGAATGCGACGCGCCATTGTTGGATCGACTGGGCGGGAACGTGAAGTTGACCGAAGCTGGCGAGACGGTGTTTCGCCGGGCTACGGTGATGCTGGCCGAGCGCGAGCACCTGCGGGCCGAGCTCGCGGCGTTGCAGGGTTTGGAGCGTGGCAAACTGCGGCTAGGGTTACCTTTGTTGGGCAGTGGAGTGCTGTTTGCTCCTTTGGTGGCGACTTATCGGCAACGTTATCCGGGTATCGAGATCGAGCTGTTTGAGCAGGGCAGCCGACGTCTGGAGGAGTTGGTGCGCAACGGCGAAATCGAAATGGGCGCGACCTTGGACCCGGTGCCGGCGGACATGGAGTGGCGTCTGGTGGTGGACGAACCGTTGTTGGCGCTACTGCCCAACGGTCACCCGTTGGCCGGGCGGAAAACGGTGCGTTTGAAGGAGCTGGCGGCGAGTCCGTTCATCCTGTTTGAGCGCGGCTTTGTGTTGAACTCGATCATCGCGACGGCCTGTCGGAAACGACGGATCACGCTGAATGAAGCGGCGCGGGGAGCGAATGCGGACTTCGTGATTGCGTTGGCCGCGGCGGGTCTGGGAGTGGCGCTATTGCCGCGGCTCGAGGTCGAGGCACGCGGGCAACTCTCGGTGCAGACGGCGTTGATCGACGAGACGGATCTGCGCTGGCGGCTGGGCCTGATTTGGCGGCGCGGGGCAATCCTTTCGCCCGCGGCCTTGCGCTGGGTGGAGCTGGTGGCCGAGCGGCAAGTGTAGCCTCTGGCTGGCTCAGTAGTAGTAGTGGCTGCCGCTTGAGTTGCTTTGCCGACTTTCCTCGGAGCCTGCTTTGATCCAAGTTTCCGACTCTTTGAGGCTTTCCGGACTGGAGACGTCGTGGATCAATTTATCGCCCGAATACACGCGTATCCAGATGCCCTTCACTTCACCGCCCGAGTTGCCTGCATACATGTCTTTGCGCTTACAAACCTGGGCCCCTTGGGTTTTAAAGTTGATCGAGTCGTTGGGCCGAATGTCGCCGACTTTTTTGCTGGCCGATATCGGCCGCTGAGTCCCGAGATCGGAGTAAACATTGGCGTAGAGATTGTATTCGATGCGCAGGTTCTCGAGGTTGCGCAGATGTTTGTTGGTGAGCTGAATGCTGTAGCCCCACATCTCGTGGACGTGTTTGTATCCCTCATATTGATACATGGTATTGGACGACAGTTTTACGCGGCTGAGTCCCATGGGCAGGTAATCCGGGTTGGGTTCAAAAACCGCTTCAACTTTCTTGGGCTGCTGGGCTGCCCACTGGCGGATAGCTTTCTGATCCTCAATACTGAGGTTGGCGATGGGCAGATCGAAAATGACCCCGTCGTCGCGACGAATCTTGAGGGTGTCACCATCCAGCTCGATGACGTCAGCGGTGATTGAGCGGCCGAATTGATCGGTGAGGGTGCGGGTTTCGGCGTTGAGGGAACCCATGGAAACCACGATCAGGGCGAGTGTGACGACAAGTGAACGAATCATGGTTTTAAGTAGCTGAGCGAAACCAGAATCTTTTCACCGGATAAAAGCGAGAAAGTTTAACTGGGTAAAAACCACTACAGTATATTTATATAGCAATTGAAGCCAAGTGCTTACGATAGTTAACAAAAAATAGGGAGTTCGAAAATACCAGCTGCCCGCTTCACGGAAAACGCGGGGCTTCAGGGGAGGGCATGGCCGCAGTCCGGACTCGTTTAAATCCGCATCAAATCAGCTCCCGAAATCACGAGGTTATAACGCTCCCGCGCCAGCGCGACGACCGACTCGGCGAACTGCGGATTGTCCTGCATGATCCGACTGAAGGCGGACCGCTCCAGCATGAGCAGGTCGCATTGGGTGGTGGCCTTCACGTTGGCGGTGCGCGGGGTCGGCATCAACAGGCCGATTTCGCCAAAACACGCACCGTCTTTAAGTCGCTGCAAATACTTGCCGTTCTTGTCGCTCACATCCGCCGAACCGCGGCAGATGAGATACATTTCGCCGGCGGGATCACCTGCCTTGATAATGGTCTGTCCGGGCGAAAACGAACGCGATTGTAGAGCCATGATTACCGCGTTCAGGAATATCGGTTCGCTGCCTTTGAAGAGTGGCGACTGTTCGAGCACTTCCGGCGTGATCACTTCATGCCAATGCCGTCCGTCGCGCTCGACCAGAGCGCTCGCGGACGGCGGGCCCCACGAGTTGCGCGCGTAGTTGGGGAACTCATCGCCGGCCGGCGTGGCCTGCCAGTAGTCGAGTAGCGGCTGGGCGATTTCCCAGGCGGCTTTGACCAGATCGCCCCGGGAGAACAGCGTGGCATCGCCGCGCATGCAGGAATAGAACATGACTTCATAACCGGTGTAGCGGGAGGCCTTGAACGCGTTCCCGTAGTTGAAGCTCATGTCCACTTTTTGCAGCTGAATGGTCGGTCCCGGCACCTTGGCTTGAAAGACCAGTTCAATGCCTTGCTTGGGCTGGATGTGGAAAATCAAACGGTTGGGTTCGAGTTTCTCCACTTGAGTGCCGCGCATGACCGCGTCGGGCGGACGTTTGAACGTCACCACGATTTCCGTGCCACGCTTCCAGAGGGCTTTGCCCGAGCGCAGGTAGATCGGCACGCCGGCCCAGCGCCGGTTGTCGATGTGTAGTTTAATCGCCGCAAAGGTCTCGGTGTCCGAGTCGGGTTTGACGTCCTTTTCCTGTCGGTAACCGGGCTGGTCGATCTCGCCGTTTTCTTGAAACGACGGACCGTATTGACCGCGCACGACGTATTGCGGGACTTCCTCCGGTTTATAGACGCGCACGGATTCGAGCAGCTTGGCCTTCTCGTTACGGATCGAATCGGCCTCGAACGAGCCGGGGGGCTCCATGCACAGATAAGACAGCATCTGAAACATGTGATTCTGGATCATGTCGCGCAACACGCCGGAGCTGTCGTAGTAGCCGCCGCGTCCCTGCACGTCGACGGACTCGCACACGTTGAACTGGATGTTGTCGATGTGGTGGCTGTTCCAGAGTGGCTCGAACATTCCGTTGGAGAAACGAAATGCCAGGAGGTTTTGCACCGTCTCCTTACCGAGGTAATGGTCGACGCGGAAAATTTGATCCTCGCGCCAGTGATTGAGAATTTCCGCGTTTAGCTTGAGCGCGGACGTCAGGTCGGTGCCGAACGGTTTTTCAACGATGATGCGTTTCCAACCCGGTCCGTCCTGGAAGCCGGCGGCATGCAGGGTATCGCACAGCGGTCCGAAAAAGCGTGGTGCCATGGCGAAGTAGAAAAGCACGTTTCCCTTGGCGCCGAATTGAGTGTCGAGTTCGGCGACGCGTTCCTTGAGGGCCTTGAAGTCCTCGACGGCGATGTTGGCGGAGGAGAAGTGAAAGCGGTTGATGAGCTTGTCAGCCCGGGCCTGGTCGTAGGACTTGCGCGTGTGGTATTTGGGCAGGCCGTCGTCGGCTCCGGTCATGGACTCGCGGAACTCTGTATCGGTTATCGCACTACGGCCGACGCCGAGCACGGCGAAGTTGTCGGAAAGCAGACCGTCACAGGCGAGGTTGTAGAGGGCGGGAACAAGCAGGCGTTTGGTCAAATCGCCGGACGCGCCAAAGATGACCATGACGCAGGGTTCGCTGAGCGGATTGGTGGCGGGCATGGTGGTAAAGGTTGGGGGAGTTGGGGTAAGTCTCGGTCGTGTGCGTTGGCTGGCTGGCGGCTCGTGGTAAGGGATACTGATCCGTAGGGAGGACACTCAAAGTTGCGAAAACGACGGACCCCGTGCGTCTTGCAAAGGGGTTACCGGTTGGCGCTCATATTTGCAGGAAACGTTCCGGAGCGGTGCGCGTCAAGGTGCGCGACGAACAGGATATGAATAGGGGAGGGGCGGTGAAGCAGGCATTCCTGGCTGTTTAGCGAAAACCCGGCGCGAGTATTAAAGAGTAAATTCGTCGAGGATGCGTCCCGGAGCGAAGGCACCGCCGCTTCGCTTGATACGAACCACGCGAACTTTATCCCCGACGAGTTCGACGAAAGCACCGCCGAACGGACGGCTGAACGATCCGGTATTCACGACCACGACACCGGATGGACCGTCCGGTCGCCAGACTCCCGGGTGATGGGTGTGGCCGAGCACGACCAGGCGGGCACGGGGACGCTGGGTGCGGGCGAGATTGGCGGCCAGGTGCGGCGCGTCCCGCCACGCCTTGAGCATGGTGAGCAGGCGGCGGGGAGGAAAGAGCGTGCGAACGATCCGTCCGGCGTTGGCCAGAGTGTGCGTTTTGAAAAACTCGGGCGGTTCAAACAGGTTGCCAGTGGCCAGTCGGTTGAGGCGGAGACGGGTTTCGATCCGGATCAGCTCGTCGGGGGAAATATCGCGAGCGAGTTCTACGAGGCGACGTTCGAGCTCGGTGGCGTAATGGCTCCACGGCGCGATGTTTTCAAACAACACGTCGCCGTGCGTGATCCATACGCGTTCGTCGGCTAGCGAGAGCTCGGCGTGGTCGGAGATTTCGGGATCGTGATTGCCGGAGATGAACGTCACGCGTGGCACATTTGGGCTGGCGAAGAAGGCCCGCACAGCGGGGAGTTGTGTGCTGGTTTGAGGCGAGACGGCGTCGAGTGTATCGCCGTTGAGGATGATCTCGTCCGCATCGCCGAACAGAGGCTTGAGGCCATGCAGGTTACGAATCGTGCTGTTCGGATCGCCAAAATGGAGATCGGAAAAAATACGGATGCGCGGCGCGGACATGCCAACATGCGAGAGGCAGAAATAGCGCGATGCAATGTCGCAGACGTGTCCGCAAAAACCGTCAGTTGCGGGACATGTTGATCAGAGCGCTGTAGGGGGCTCGTCAAAAGATATCAGATAGAGGGTAGACAGGCCTCCGTATGTCGTCAGGGTCTGGTATGTAGGACCAGACGTCCTGTAATCCGGCCATCCCCGAATTGCGAACCGTGATGAGTTTTTCATCTCCGGCGGTTCCAGAATCAGGCCAACTAAACAGGAACAATTATGTCCACTTATCACGTTATTAATCAAGTCAAAGCAAACTTTGACGATGTTTATCAATCCCCGACGCCCCACTCTTATTTTGAGACGATGGACCAGTTGGAATATGCCATCGGTCAGGAAGCCCGGCCCTTCTTTCTGAGCACGATCGCTTTGATGAGAGAGCAACTGGGCAACCAAGCCCCCGTCCGCATGTTGGATTTGGGGTGCTCTTACGGTGTCGGCTCCGCTCTCGTTAAATACGGATTTTCCTTCAGAGAAATCGCCGACTTCTACTCCAACAATCCGAACAGCAACTATGGTCAGTGCGTGAAGCACACCCAAGAGTGGCTGGCTGAGAACAAGTCGGAGGTTCCCGTTAGCTGCATCGGCGCGGATTCCTCGGCGGAAGCGATCAGGTTTGGAGCGGAATCCGGTCTGCTCGACGGCGGTATCGCCCTCGACCTTGAGGATGATCAACGGCTCGCCCCTTCGGAATGTGCGTTGATGCAAGAATGCAACCTGCTGACCAGCACGGGCGCCATCGGTTATGTGGGTGAACGCACGCTGGGCGCCATCCTGCAGCAACTCGGTAAACACCAGCCGGGTTCACATGGGCCCTACATCGTGGTCACCATCCTGCGCATGTTCTCCTCCAGCCTGGTCACCAAAACGTTTGCTGATCACGGCTACAAATTTGTCCAAGTCCCGGAGGTTCACCTTCGTCAGCGTCGCTTCTTCGACGAGCAAGAACAGGCAAAGGTCATCAAACAGGTTAATGACCACGGTCTGGAGACCGATACGCTCGAAGCGGATGGCTATCAATACGCGGACCTGTTTGTCGGCGCCCCGGAATCCGAACTGCCGGCTCTATTGCTGGCCATGAGCGAAACCTGGAAGAAACTACAGGCAGAGCAGGACCAGCAGTCTGAGCCGGTCCAGCAGTCCCAGTCGGTGCAGGCGGAATGATTTCCTTTCGCCACGTATCAAAGGCATTCTCATCTGGCGGCGGATTGGCGGTAAACGATGTTTCGCTGGAAGTTCAAACCGGCGAGACACTCGTGCTGTTGGGTTCCTCGGGCAGTGGGAAAACCACGCTGCTCCGGTTGATCAACCGGCTCATCGAGCCGACCTCCGGCCAAATCCTGCTCGACGACACGGACGTCGCCACCCAGAACCCGGTGCAGCTGCGCCGACGGATCGGCTACGTGTTTCAAGGCATCGGCCTCTTCCCGCACTACACCGTCGCGGCCAACATCGGCATGGTTCCGCGACTGCTCGATTGGCCCGTGGACAAGCGCCGGCAGCGCACCGACGAGTTGATGAATCTCGTCGGCCTCCCGCCTGCCGAATACGGCCACCGCTATCCGGATGAACTCTCCGGCGGACAACAACAGCGCGTCGGCGTCGCCCGCGCCCTCGCCACGGATCCCGACTACCTGCTCATGGACGAGCCGTTCGGTGCCCTCGATTCCATCACCCGCGACGCTTTGCAACAGGAACTGATCGATCTCAAACAGCGCCTGCACAAGACCATCGTCTTCGTCACCCACGACATCGGAGAAGCCCTCCGCCTCGGCGACCGCATCGCCGTCATGCACCGCGGACAACTCGAGCAAATCGGCTCGCCGGATGAACTGCTTCATCACCCCGAAACCGAGTTCGTGCGCAGCCTCTTCGAGAAATCCTCAACTCCGTCACTCTCATGATTGAATGGCTGCATTTTGTCGTGAGCCGCCTGCCGGAACTCTGGCTGCGCACCGGTGAGCACATCCTGCTGACCGGTGCCTCGACCCTCATCGCCATCGCCCTGGGCATTCCCCTCGGTCTGGCCGCGAGCCGGTTGCCGCGCCTGCGGGGCATCATCACCGGTGGAGTGGGGATCGTGCAGACCATTCCTAGCTTGGCCATGCTGGCCATCCTGCTCGCCCTATTGAACAAGATTGGCAGCGTGCCCGCCATTATCGCGCTGGTCCTGTATGCGCTCCTGCCGATTGTGCGGAACACGCTCGCCGGACTGGCCGGTGTCCCCGCCTCGCTCAAGGAAGCCGCCGACGGGATCGGCATGACCCGCAATCAACGTCTGCGGCTGGTTGAACTGCCGCTGGCCACTCCGGTGATCGTCACCGGCATCCGCACCGCCGCCGTGGTGGGCGTGGGCATCGCCACCTTGTCCGCCTTCATCGGCGCCGGTGGCCTCGGCCAATTTATCAACCGCGGCATCGCGCTGTCCAACCACGAGCTGATCCTTCTCGGCGCGGTGCCCGCGGCTCTGCTCGCGCTGGCCGTGGACGGCTCGATTGCGGCCGCCCAATGGGCTTTGCGCCGACGACGCTCGGCCCAATCCGGAAACCGTTCGGATCGGTATCTGCGAATCCTGGCCATCAGCGCGCCGTTACTGATCCTCGCCACCGGCGGGCTCGCCGTCTGGCAACCGGATCTGCTCTCGGGGCAGACTGCGACGTCAGGCGACGACGACCGCCCCGTTATTCGCATCGGCTCCAAGGACTTCACCGAACAGCTGGTCATGGGTGAAATCATGGCCCAGCTGATCGAGCAAAACACCGGCTTGCGGGTTGTCCGTAAATTCAACCTCGGCGGCACGATGATCTGTCACGGTGCTCTATTGAACGGTGAGATCGATCTCTACGCGGAATACACCGGCACGGCTTTGACGGCGGTGCTCAAGCGAAAGGTGATCGCCGATCCGGAAGCAGCCTACCGAACCGTCGCCGACGCCTACGCGCGTCGATTCGATCTGCAATGGTTGCCGGTCTTTGGTTTCAACAACACCTATGCCATCACCCTGCGCGAAGCGGACGCGAGCCGTTGGGATGTCGAAACCATTACCGACTTGAAAGCGCGCGCCGGCCAATTGCGCGCGGGCTGGACCTCCGAATTCAGTGAACGTGCTGATGGCTATCGGGGTCTGCGCACGCATTACGACTTTAAGTTCGCCTCCGTCCGCGACCTCGGCACGTCGCTGATGTATGAGGCCCTGGCGCAAAACGAAGTGGATGTGATCTGTGCCTTCACCACCGACGGCAGGATAGCGGGTGATAATTTGCGTCCGCTGACCGACGACCGGCATTTCTTCCCGCCCTATTTCGCCGCCCCGGTCATCCGAGCCGTCGCGCTGGAGCTGCATCCCGAATTAAAAAAGGTGCTCGGACTGATCGCCGGAAAAATATCCAATGAAACCATGCAGCGCCTCAACTACCAGGTGGACCACGAGAAACATTCCCCGGCCGAGGTCGCCCGTGAGTTCCTGCACACTGAAATCCTGCCGACGTCGCTGTAGGGGCTGAGTTCGAAATCAACTGTTACCCTCTCACCCGTAGGGTTTAAGCAGAGCGCCCGGTTATTTTTAGGGCAGCACCTGCTACTCTGTATCGCGGTATTTTTCGGATTAGCCACAGAGCCGAGCCGGAGCCCAGACACAGAGTCCACAGAGGGAAGACTGGGCGAATTTTAGAACTCTGTGCACTCTGTGTCGGAGCTCTGTGTTCTCTGTGGCGAAAAGTTCATCGTGGGAAACGACCAATGGGGGCGAAGATTTTAGTGTAACTGCACGTTGGGTGTGTCTGGGAAAGAAACTGGGCGTCTTGACACTGTGGCACAACTGAGGCCATTTGAGTCATGCCTACCGTTCAGCTCCGCACCCGCCTGGATCGCGATTTGAAGCTCAAGGGTGACGCTATTTTGAAATCCCTCGGACTCGACGCATCGACCTATGTCGCCATGTCGCTGGCCCAGCTGGTCAATCGGCGCGGCTTGCCCTTCGCGGTGACGGAAGCGGATGCGGATTACTTCGCCGCAGAGTATGGTTTGACGGCTACGCAAGCCGTCAAGGTGGGCCGTAAACTGCGAGGAGAAACCGTGAGTGCCCGACGCGCGGGGAAACTCCGCGAAGTCACCAGCGCCGCCGACCTCGCTCCGTGAGACTGCTCACCACGCCGCGCTTTTTGAAAAGCGTCCCGGCAGATCGACGGGAGGAGATTTTCCAAGTGATGCGCAGTGCGCTCGTCGCGTTTGGCTCGCCCCACCTGCACGCCGGGCTTGGGCTGCGGCGTATCCCGCCTTTTATGGAGTGCCGTTGCGGCCTTGATCTGCGTTTGATTTTCCAACGCGAAGGCGACGCCTTGGTTTTCCATCTGTGCGGCACGCATGACCAGGTGAAGGCATTCCTGAAAAACCGGCGTTAAGGTCCGGGTTTCCGTGTTTGGACCTTGGATTCAGGATTTAACGCCAAGTCGCCAAGACGCGAAGGGACGCAAAGCCCAAGCCGTTTGCATCGCGCTGTCTCGCTGGAGCTGCATCCAGAATTGAAAAAGGTGCTCGGACTGATCGCCGGAAAAATATCAAACGAAACCATGCAGCGCCTCAACTACCAGGTGGACCACGAGAAACGTTCCCCCGCCGAGGTCGCCCGTGAATTTCTAAACACGGAAATCCTTCCCGCGTCGCTGTAGGGCTCTATTCGTTTGGTCGATTTGAGAAAACTCGCCGCTACTCCTTTGGACAGGACTAGCTGAGTAGCAAATCAACAATCAGCGGCCTGTCCATCTGAGCTCGGCCCTCGACTCTTTGCTAATTAGATGAGAACTAGAACCTAGTGAATCATGGCAATTGAACGGTCATTTCAAAACATACCTAAAGGATCGCTTACCGAATCCGATCAACAGTCCTTCTTGGTGAGTATGGGCTGGTCGAAAGCCCAAGGATGGGAGCAGCTTTTGCTTTCAAAAAGGATTCTCATCGTTTCCGAAGCGGGCGGTGGCAAGACGCATGAATGTCGTGCTCAACAAAAAATGCTTTGGGATGCTGGACAACCTGCGTTTTTTTTGGAGTTAGCTACTTTAGCGCAGAGCGATGTCCGCTCTATGCTCGATGATAACGAGGAATATCGTTTTGATGAATGGCTCGTCTCTCAATCCGACGTTGCCACTTTCTTTTTAGACTCGATCGACGAGTTGAAGCTCAGCGTTGGAACGTTTGAACAAGCGCTAAAGCGGCTTCGAAAGGGCATCACTGGCCAACATCTTGGGCGTGTCCGTATAATCATTACTACCCGGCCGATTCCTTTCGATGAACAACTTGTGCAAAGCCATTTACCTATTCCTCCGCCAGTGGAAATGGAGGTTAGTGGCGAAATGTTCGCTCAAGTTGCCATGCAAGGTCGTGCTTCCAAGTATAAATCAGATTGGGATCACTCTACGACCGAGTGGCGCTCCGTGGTGCTCATGCCTCTTTCGGATGAGCAGATATTACAATTTGCTGCAGACAAAGGTGTAGATGACCCACACGCACTCATGGCAGATTTGCGCAGGCGTAACGCGCAGGAGTTTGCGAGACGACCGCAGGATTTGATCGAGTTATGTGCCGACTGGCGGGATTTGAAACGAATCCGCACCCATCGCGATCAGGTCCAGTCCAACGTTCGCATAAAACTGAAAGCACGCGAAGATCGGCAGGAGCCCGCCGAAGTTTCAGTAGATAAGGCAATAGAGGGCGCGAGTCGTCTAGCGTTGGCTATGATGCTTACCCGTCGTTTTACTATTCGTCATAGTGCCGAGGCTGATATCGTTGGGGAGGATGTGGCTTTCGATCCTGCGAAAGTCCTTTCGGGTTGGAGTTCTAAAGAACGCAAAGCGCTACTTGAGCGGCCCCTATTTGGGTTCGCTTCGTATGGACGAGTGCGGTTCCACCATCGTTCGGTTATGGAATATTTAGCGGCTGAGCGCATCAGCAAGCTACGTGAGTGTGGAATGCCACTGCGCGCTCTCAAACGTTTGCTCTTTGCTGAGGTGAAAGGGGCAATAATTGTTCGTCCGTCGAAGCGGACCATAGCTGGCTGGCTCGCTATTTCAGACAAAACGATTTTCGAAATGCTACGTGATCATGAACCAGCGATCTTGCTCGCTGAGGGTGATCCCGAATCGTTGACGCTAACCCAGAGGAGTCAGGCGCTGCGCGCCTATGCCAAGCGCTTTGGGATGGGAGGTTGGCGCGGGCTAAGTATTCCGCATATCCAAGTCCACCGTTTTGCTTCCTGCGACTTGGCAGCTGATATCAAAACCATCTGGGCCGAAGGCATCGAAAATCCAGAAGTTCGTGAAACGCTTCTTCATCTTATTGATACGGGGCAGGTAGTTGAATGCTCAGACATTGCTTTCACAGCTTTGCAAAACAACAAGGTATCGCATGTCGAGCGGCTCGCCGCCGTCGATGCTTTGGCTAGCCTGAATGATGCACGTTTGAAAATGATAGCGGAGGGAATTTCGGACAATTCCACAATGTGGCCGAAAAAGCTTAAAGAGGGCGTGGTTTTGCGGCTTTTCCCGAAGCACCTCTCTGTCACGCAGCTTTGCCGTAGTTTGGCATGCATGAAGGAAACACCGTGCAGCATAGGCGATATGCGCTGGTATCTAACTCGCCGACTCGCGGAAGCTGAATTGGATGCACCAGCGTTGGAAGCTCTACGCGATGGACTATCTGCCTTGGTCTCTACCGGGCTTCGCTGGCAGGAAGCATGGCCTCATATCGTTTCGGATCGATCGGATCTAAGCAGACTCCTCGCCGCAGTCTGTGTCCGTGGCCTCAAGAATGGGAATGTCGATGGCTGGCTTCGTTCGAGCGTGCTCGCGCTGCGGCTTCCTCATACCGAGGACGGACATGAAGAGGTATTCGCTGAGCTTAAACGAATTCTGTCTGCGCTACCTGCTACTCAGAATAACCTGCTATTTTGGACTGAGGATGCCTTCGTTCAGTCTCTTCATGTAATTTGTGATCCGTGGTCTCGCCTTTCTCAGATTATTATCCGTGGTAACGTGCAGATAAATCGGGATCGCGATTGGAAATGGATAAAGGCGGCACTTACAGACGTCTCTCGGCCGCTAGCGGAACGATCGATGCTTTTGCAGGCCTCAGCGCGACTTGCTCCATGCGGTGAAGAGCTACGCGATCACATCGCCGGCCTAAAGGCCCTTGTTGCCGATCAGGCTGAGCTTTTACTACAGATTGATGCTTTTCTGAAACCGGAAGAGAAAGATGAGGAGCTCAGCCGCTGGGAGATTGAATCAGCTGAAAGAAACGCAAAGAGAGAGCAGCAAAAGGCCAAGGATCATGCCAGCTGGGTCAAATTCTGGGATGAGATCGCCAAGAATCCAGGGAATGCCTTCTCTCCTGAAAGGAGTGGTAGCACAGTATGGAATCTGTGGCGTGCCATGTCGAAGGCTGGCGATGAAAGCCGTGAGTCAGGCTGGAATCGGCGATTCATCGAGGCGAATTTCGGTAAAGAAACTGCGGATCGGTTGAGACTGACACTGATGGATCAATGGCGGAAGGACTGCCCGACACTTACCAGCGAACGGCCTGACGATGCCAAAAACACTTACCGCCAGAGCTGGCAGCTCGGGCTAGCGGCCATTTACGCGGAATCGGAAGATCCCAAATGGGCAACGAAGTTATCGCACGAAGAAGCGAAACTCGCGGCTCGCTACGCCCCAATTGAACTTAATGGATTTCCGCCATGGATAGAGGCCTTGGTTAATGCTCACCCACGAGCAGTCGATGAAGTGCTTGGTGAAGAGCTACATATTGAGCTAACCAGCGAGGTCGGCGATAATTGGCATTCGATGTTACTTCAGGACATCAGCCACGCGCATGAATCAGTAATCACTGCCTTTATGCCCCGACTTTGTTCGTGGTTTGATGGGGCTTGTGAGAGCGTTCCCAAAGAGAAACCGGGTGGGGCCGCGCAACGACTGGAACAGGTCGTTCCTATATTGAGGAAGTATGGTGATATCGAAACCCGAGAACGTCTGGCCGTCATTGCGCAGAAGAAGTTAGGTGAAGAAATCCTTCCATTATTCGCCTATGTTTGGCTCCCGCTCCTTATGCGTTTAGACCCTGCCAAGGGGGTAGCTGCCCTTGAAGTGCGAGTAGGGCCAATAGAGCCTTCACAGCGCAGTGAGGCGGTAACGTGGATCGGCAATCTTTTTGGTCGAAGCTACGACAGCGTTGATTTGTCTAACCCCCAGTTTACTCCATCGATTCTTCTAAAACTTTTGCGACTGGTCTACCGCCATGTTCAGCCATCGGACGACGTTAATCATGATGGGGGCTACTCACCAGATAGTCGCGATGATGCTCAGACCGCGCGCAGCGCGATTGTGAACACCATACTTAAGGCTCAAGGCGAAGAAGGCTGGGCGGCTAAACTGGAGATGGCAGCCGATCCATCCTGTGAACACTTTAAGGATCGTATTCTCGCGTTGGCAGAAGAGCAGTTGGCGGAAGAAGTCGATGCAGACGCATTTGATGATTCTCAAGCCATTGCATTCGATCAATCAGGCGAAGCACCACCAGCCACCAATGAGGCGATTTTTTCCGTTATGAAAGACCGTCTGGAAGAGCTGAATGATCTTCTGCTGCGGGACGATTCGCCACGTGATACCTGGGCTTTGATCACGCAGGAACGGTTCATGCGTCGTGAAATTGCTCGAGAGCTTCGGAACAGTGCAAAAGGCCTATACACAGTTGATCAAGAAGCAGTCACTGCAGACGAGAAGGAAACAGACATCAGGCTGCGCTCTACGGCTTCACACCATGAAGCGGTGATAGAACTCAAGCTCGCGGATGGTCGAACTGCTGGTGATTTACGCGATACGTTAATGAATCAACTCGTCACAAAATATATGGCTGCCGAAACAAGCAGATCGGGCTGCCTAATGTTTACAGTGTCTAAAGACAGGGAATGGGATCATCCCGATGGCGGTTCGACTATCGGTTTTACTGGGCTGTGTGCTCTATTACGCGAAGAGGCCGGGCGAATAGTTGACCAACTCGGAGGCACCCTGAGACTTCATGTTCACGCATTGGACTTGCGGCCGCGCCTGCCGACTGAAAAGCGCAAGACCAAGTGAACTTGCCGTCTTGAGTTAGTTCTAACGCACCGCTTCCAACACGGACTCCGTCTTTGTGGCGCGGACCTGCTTCTCGCCCTAGGCGGCGGCGAGGTCGCGCGGGGTGATTTCGGCGATTTGTTTGCCGAGGCGGCGTTTGGCATCGCTGAGGTCGCAATCGAGTTGAATGCGCATCCAGTAACCGCCGGACAGGCCGAAGTAGCGGTCCAGGCGCAGTCCTGTGTCGGCGGTAATGCCGCGCTTGCCTTGGATGATGGCCGTGATGCGGGTGAGCGGCACATGGATGTCCTTGGCCAGTCGGTAGGCGGAAATAGCCATGGGCTTGAGGAAGTCTTCGCTGAGGATTTCGCCGGAGGTGATGGGAGGGCGCTTTTTCATGATTTAGTGGTAATCGGTGATTTCGACTTTGGTGTCGGTCACCACAGAACCTTGATGGGGTAGCGGCGGAAGGTTTCGTCGGAGGTGATTACCGGGATGCCGAGCGTCATGGCGGTGCAGATCAGCAGGCGGTCAAACGGGTCGTGGTGATGGGGTGGCAGATCGACAGTTTTAAACAGGGCGGCGTCGGCGATGGGTTCGTAAACCAACTCGGATTGCTTGAGGCGTTTTTTCAGATACGTCGCCGGCTTTTCCGGTAACGGGAGTTTGCCGATTTGGTATTTGAGGCAGATTTCCCACGTGGAAACCTGGCTGAAAATTAACGTGTGTTCCCGGGATTCGATCAGGGTGCGCGCGGTCGGAGAGAGGCGTCCCGGGTCGATCCACATGAACAGCGCGGCGTTGGTATCCAGCAGCAGCTTCATCGTGACGAGCGTTCAGTGTCCGGCACCAAACAACGTGGCGATGGCGACGTTGGTCTCGGGCGAATCCCAGTCGGAGGGCAGGGTGACCTTGCCTTCGTCCATGCCGATACGGCGCTTGGAGGGGGCGGCTTTGGTCTTTGCCGTCACAAGCGGACGGATCTCGGCGAAGGGCTGGTTGCGGTCGCAGAGCAGCACGGTCTCGCCGGCCTTCACGCGCTTGGCGTAGCGGGAGAGGTGGGTCTTGGCCTCGTGGATGTTGACCTTGAGCATGGCTATTAACTTAGGCTGATCCAAGACTTGGTCAAGTCGGGTGATTTAAGGTGGAACGCGTTGTCCCCAACGCGTTCGAGGTTTGGGTTTTCCCGCGTAACAAGCGCATTGGGGACAATGCGCTCCACCTGTGCTCGGCATTGCTTTGGCTTAATGTTTATCCTTCGCGCACAAAAAAGCCCCGCGCCGGTGGGGGCGCGGGGCTCGAATTTAGGATTTGGCCGTTTGGGATTTAGGATTTCCCGAGGCCTTGGCCTCGGGCGTTACTTCTTCTTGGCCTTGGCGGGAGCCTTCTTTGCAGCCTTGGGGGCGGCAGCGGCGGGCTTGGCGGCCTTGGCTTCCTCGATCGCGGCCTGGGCGGCGGCGAGGCGGGCGACCGGCACGCGGTAAGGCGAGCAGGACACGTAGGTGAGGCCGACTTTATGACAGAACTTCACGGAGTCCGGATCACCACCGTGCTCGCCGCAGATGCCGAGCTTCATGCCGGGACGGGTCGCACGACCCTTCTCGGCGGCGATCTTGACGAGCTGGCCAACGCCAGTCTGGTCGATCGAAGCGAAGGGGTTCTTCGCCATGATTTCGTTCTCGGCGTAAGCACCGAGGAATGAACCGGAGTCGTCACGGGACATGCCGAGGCAGGTCTGGGTGAGGTCGTTGGTGCCGAAGCTGAAGAACTCGGCGGTCTGCGCGATTTCGTCAGCGGTGAGGGCGCCACGGGGAACTTCGATCATGGTGCCGACGGAGTAGGAGATCTTAACCTTCTTTTCCTTCTGCACCTGAGCGGCGACTTCGTGAACGATCTCGGTCTGGAGGTCGAGCTCGCGCTTGAAACCAACCAACGGGATCATGATTTCAGGCTTGGCCTTGAAGCCCTTCTTGGTCGCGTCAGCGGCGGCCTCGAGGATGGCGCGGGCCTGCATGCGGGTGATCTCGGGATACTTAATGCCGAGACGGCAACCGCGGAAGCCGAGCATGGGGTTGAACTCGTGGAGCTCGTGGACGCGGGCCATGATCTTCTCGACCGGCACGTTGAGCTTACGGGCGAGATCCATCTGCGCTTCCTTGGAGTTCGGGAGGAACTCGTGGAGGGGCGGGTCGAGGAGACGAACGGTGGCGGGGAAGCCCTTCAACGCCTTGAAGATGCCGAAGAAGTCGGCGCGCTGGTAGGGGAGGAGCTTGGCGAGGGCGACCTCGCGGTCGGCGAGGTTGTCAGCGAGGATCATCTCGCGCATGGCGTCGATGCGGTCGCCTTCGAAGAACATGTGCTCGGTGCGGGTCAGACCGATACCGACGGCGCCGAAGGCGATGGCCTGACGGGCCTGCTCGGGTGTGTCGGCGTTGGTGCGAACCTGCATGCGGGTGGCCTGGGCGCACCACTTCATGAGCTGCACGTAGTTCTTGAACTTCTCGGTCTTCTGGGCGGCCTTGTCGTTGCTGATGAGGCCGGAGATGATCTCGGAGGGAGCGGTCTTGATTTGACCGGCGTAGACGAGACCGGAGGTGCCGTCGATGGAGAGGAAGTCGCCTTCGACGAAGTTCTGTCCGTCGATGGTGGCGGTGCGGGTCTCGTAGTCGATCGACACGGCGGCGGCTCCACAGACGCAGACCTTGCCCATCTGGCGGGCAACGAGGGCGGCGTGGGAGGAAACACCACCGCGGGCGGTGAGGATGCCGTCGGCGGCGATCATGCCGCGAAGGTCTTCAGGGGAAGTCTCGACGCGGACGAGGAGGACTTTTTCACCCTTCTCGGCACCGGTGACGGCGCGGTCGGCGTTGAAGTAGATCTTGCCGGTGGCGGCGCCGGGGCCGGCGGGGAGGCCGGTGGCGATGACCTTGGCCTTCTTCACGTCGGCGAGGTCGAAGATCGGGGCGAGGAGCTGCTCGAGCTGGTCGGCCGGGTTACGAAGAACGGCGGTTTCCCAGGTGATGAGCTTCTCTTTGACCATGTCGGCGGCAAACTTGAGGGCGGCGGCGGCGGTGCGCTTGCCGTTACGGGTCTGCAGCATGAACAGCTTGCCTTCCTGGATGGTGAACTCGACGTCCTGCACATCTTTGAAGTGAGCTTCGAGGGTCTTGCGGACCTTGAGCAGCTCGGCGTAGCTCTTGGGCATGACATCCTTGAGCTTGATGACGGGCTCGGGGGTGCGAACGCCGGCGACGACGTCTTCGCCCTGGGCGTTGACGAGGAATTCACCGTAGAACTCGTTGGTGCCGTTGGCAGGGTTGCGGGTGAAGGCAACGCCGGAGCCGGAGGTGTCGCCGGTGTTACCGAAGACCATGGCCTGAACGTTGACGGCGGTGCCCCACTCGGAGGGGATGTTGTATTTGCGACGATAGACGCAGGCGCGGTCGTTCATCCAGGAGCCGAAGACGGCGCCGGCGGCACCCTTGAGCTGGGCCCAGGCGTCGTTCGGGAAGGCTTTGCCGGTGCGCTCTTTGACGAGGGCCTTGAAGCGCTTGATGAGCTCCTGTTGGTCTTCGGCGGTGAGGTCGGAGTCGATGATGTCACGATGGTAGGTCTCGTGCTTGAAAGAGTGGATGGCGTGCTCGAAGGGATCGTGGTCTTCGCCTTCGCGTTTCTGCACGCCCATGACGACGTCGCCATACATCTGGATGAAGCGGCGGTAGCAATCGTAGGCGAAGCGGGCGTTGCCGGTGGCCTTCTCAAGGGCGACAACGGTCTGGTCGTTGAGGCCGAGGTTGAGGATGGTGTCCATCATGCCGGGCATGGAGTCACGGGCGCCGGAGCGCACGGCGACGAGCAAAGGCATGCCGGTTTTGGCGCCGAAGGTGGTGCCCATGATCTTTTCCATGTTCTTCACGGCGGCTTCCATCTGGCCCTGGAGAACGGAAGGGTAGGTCTTCTTGTTGGCGTAGAAGTAAGTGCAGACCTCGGTGGTGATGGTGAAGCCGGGAGGGACCGGCAGGTCGATGCGGGTCATCTCGGCGAGATTAGCGCCTTTGCCTCCGAGGAGGGCTTTCATCGACCCGTTGCCGTCGGCTTTGCCGGCGCCCCAGGTGTAGACGTATTTGATGCCTTTGGAGGCAGATTTTTTGGCGGAGGCGGGAGCCTTCGCGGCGGATTTCTTCGCAGTGGATTTAGCGGCCATGGTATGGGTTTGGATGAGGAAAAAACGCTGACGTTACGGGAGAGCGTAAAGGGGAAGGAAAAAGCAGGCCCCCATAGGCTGTCAACGGCGGAGCGGGACAGGGTATGCCGGCCGGGGGAGTCAGCTGGGGAGCTGATAGGTGCGGTAAGGTGGGGTGTGGTCGGACAGGCTAAATGCGAAGCGAGCTGGCCAGCGGGGGTGGAACGCACAGCGTTGGCCGGTGCGTTGTTATTATCATCCCGACTACACGTTTCCGCTGCCCGAGGCGCATCCGTTCCCCATGGACAAGTTTTGGCGGTCGGCGGAGATGGTCCGCAGTGCGGCGGTCGCCGGGTTGACGATTGAGTTTGTCGAGCCCGCGCCCGAGGAGGCGTTGCTGCGGGTGCATACGCCTGATTATTTGCAGAAAATCCGCACGGGCACGCTGACTTCGCCGGAGCTGATCAAACTGGGCCTGCCGGCCGGCGAGGCGTTGTTGACGCGTTCGCGGCTGGAAGTCGCCGGCACGCTCGCGGCCATGGGCGCCGCGCTCGTAGACAACGGCCCCGCCTGCAATCTGGCCGGCGGCACGCACCACGCGTTTGCCGGTCGTGGGCTGGGCTATTGTGTGCTTAACGATGTTGCCATCGCCATCCGTGCGCATCACGCGGTCCGGCCCGACGCGCGTATTGCGGTTATCGATACGGATGCGCATCAGGGCAACGGCACCCATGGCATCTTTGCCGGCGACGAACGTGTATTCACCTATTCGATTCACGTGGGGAAAAACTATCCGGCGGAAAAGACTGCCGGCTGTCTGGATGTGGAGTTGCCGCGCTATGTGCACGGTGCCGATTATCTGGAGGCATTGGAGTCCACGCTGGGCCCGGCACTGGCGGACTTCGCGCCGGACCTGGTGTTCTGGATCGCCGGGGCCGATCCGCATGAAAACGACCGGTTTGGTCAGATGCGGTTGACCGATGCCGACATGGCGGCGCGCGACGAGCATGTGCTTGATTTGCTGACCGCCAAATCGATGCCGGTGGTGGTGCTTTATGGAGGCGGCTACAATCGTGACCGCGTGCATACGGCGCGTATCCACGCGGATACCGTGCTGCGGGTGGCGCGTCGGGTGCCGTCAGCGGGGCATTGTCCGCTGTGTCAGCGGGAAAACCGCTGTGGCGAAGTTGCCGGTGGCGGCGGGCGTTGTTGGTGTTTTGACCTGAAGGTGCCGGCGGAATTACTGGCGCGGGTGCCGGTCTCGGTCCGTGGCAAGGCCTGTGTGTGTCGCGCCTGCGTGGAGGCGTTTGTGACGGCAGGCTGACGCTGTGGTGCTTGCTTAAAGGTGCAGCTTAACGGGCCGCCCAGGCGGTCGCCTTTTTGGATAGGAAACGTTTGAAGTCGAAGTCGGTCTGGATGCGCACCTTGGCCCCGAGGTCGGATCCAAGATCGCCGGCACCGACACTCAGCGCCACGCCGATGACCCAACGGTTCTTCGCGTGGAATTTAAATTCAGGCGGGAGGGTCCATTCCAGTCCGGGGCGCAGGGTGACCTGATACTGGTCGTCGTCGGCAAACCCGAGAGTTGACGCAACGGTGGTTTCAAACGTGTAGGTGATCGCCCCGTGGTTCCAGAGCATGCCCGGCTTGATGAACCAATTGTGCTCGCCAAAGTAGTCACCACTCGAGGTGCCGCGTGGTCGGGCGCGATCAACGAAGTTGACGCCAAAACCCACAAAGCTGGTGAACTCGGGACGGGTTTCCCAAGTGTGCGCAAGCGTCAGGAAGGGCGTGAGCACGCGAAACTCGCTGGTGAACTCCCGGGGCGGGCGGCTGACTGGGAAGCTGTATTTCAGGCCGGCGGCCGTTTTCCAGTAAGGCTGCAACCAGTCTTCGAACTGGTATTTTGCGCCAAACTGGACGCGCGACAGTCCCAGGTTTTCGCCGAATGAGGCATTGTTCAATCCATGGGCGAAGTAGGCGTCGGTCTCGCCGGTGAGTTCCAGGCGCTCGGTGAGGCCGTAGCGTGCCCCGATGGTCAGTCGTAGGTTATCGTGGTCGATCAGGTCGCCGAAGTGCGGTCGCAGGGAGAGCCGCAGATTGGCAGCATTGAGCAGGTCCGGCAGCTCGGTGGTGAAAATGCCGGGCACCAGCGTGACACCGGTGGATTTACCATCGGTGCCGGTGGCGGGGGGGCGGGTTGTTTCGGCATGGGCTGAGCCCAGGAGGATGACAGCTCCCGACCACCAGCAAACAAGGCGGGGCAGGGCGTGCATGGGGTAACGGGGTTATGCCCTGAAGTGTATCGATTCTTTGGGCACCGGCAAGCGGGAGACACCAATTTAATGAATCGCCGCGGCGGGTCGCAGCCTGCATGAGATTGGCATGAGATCACTGCCCCGGTTGATTTTGTTTTTGGCTGTTTTGTTGCCATTGCACGGTGCGCCGGAGAACGGAAGATTTGTAGCGGACCGTGAGGTGCTGATTAAACGAGCGCTGCAGGCCTTTTCCGCTGAAGTGGACGAGATGAAGCCGCGTTTTCCCGAGTTGGTCGGATGGGGTGATCCGGCCAAAATGTCCGGTGGCGATGACTGGTTGTATTTCGACGCGGGCGCAGGCGGTGGCGAAAAGCCGGGGAAGGGTTTGTTTCTCAGGTTCTATGTTCTCGGTGCGCCGGACACGTCCGGGGAGCGAGGGAAACGATTTCCGATAAAAACGAGTGGCGGTTTGTATTTGGGGGTGAGCGGCTCTCTCCAGGTTGAAGGAGCCGGTGAGCTGGCGGATGCATTGTCCGAGGCATACCTAAAACTTCGCACCAAGTTACTGAATCCGGGGCTTGCCCGCGCCGTGTTGCTGGAGGCAGGAGTGTCGACGGACGTTCCCTCACTTCTCTCCGCAGCCGAGCTCTCTGCGGGTGGCGATCGTTGGATCGATGAATTGGTGGCTTCGGTGCCTTATCAACGAGGATTCCGACCGTCGATCGGACGCTTGGTTTTCGATGTTTTGACTGAGTCCGACCAGGTGTTGACCGCCGATCAATTGAGCACGGTCTGGCGGGCGTTGTGTGAAAGGCGTTATCCGCCGGATGCCTGGAGTGGCGCGGTGAAACTTTTGCGGACAAGAGATGCGGACAACTGGCCCGCGCGTTCAGCTGCGGTTGTTCGCATGCTGATTGACGCGGAGAAGACCGGTCAGGATCGGTTTGAGGCGACTCCGTTCTTTGGTGCGCCATGGAGTAGCACGGTGCAAAGTTTGCGTTGGAGCATCGCCGTAGAGCTGGGGGATTCGTCGGATACGCGTTATGCGGAGACCTTCGAGTTGATTATCAAAGAGGATCCAAATCTCGAAGGTCGTCTGCGCGCGATGAAGTGGTTGGCATCAACGGACTCCTCCGAGGCGAGGCGTCTGGTGCTGGAGACGCTGGGCAATGATTACCGCAGTGTTGTCGTGCTGGCAGCCAAGCTGGCCGTGAACTATTCCGACGAACGTATGGCCGGGATGCTGCGAAAGCTGGCCGTTTCGCCGGTCGTTCGTGTCCGGGAGGCGGTGGCCACCGCACTGATACAAATGGGCGAGCCGGTCCCAGCGTTGCCGGCGGAGTTTTCGCTGCCGGTCGGGGCGGTTAAGCTGGTAAACACGCTCAACGGGCTGGGGTTGGATGACGCGACGATGCTCAAGGTTTTTTCTCAACCTGAAGACATCTCGCCACCCAGACGTAACGGTGAGGGAAAAGTGGTGTGGGATCGTTTGGAGGACCCGTGGCGGTTGTCCTTGTTGGATGAAGCATCGATCACCAAACGGACGGCACAGTATGCGGCGGGGTTCGGGCATGACCGAACTTCATGTGAAATTGACGCGACCGGTCCCTATTTGTTGGTGGTGGCCGAGCGGTTGGGTGGTTCGAGTCCGCGGCTGGTGTATCAGGCGATGGGTGAAAACTTCGAGTCGGACGAGATCGCCTTGCAACGCGGGGTGGATTACCTGGCTTGGACGGTGTTTCTGGACGGGCTGGATGCGTTCCAATTCGGACGCGATGATGTCGCGAAAGAGGCATTTGAACGGATGGAACGTTTTGCCGGCTTTGCCGGGCCGTATAGTAAGCTGAGCGTCTGGTTGAAACAAAGCCAGTCGCTGCTGGCCGAGCTTGAACGGCGACGTTTGCATCCGACCGATGGCCCCGAACCTGACGAACCGCAGGCGGCGGTCGCCTACTGGATTGCCCGGTTACCAGAGATCAATGGTATCCAACCCGGGCAACCCGCACAGCCGTCCATTTGGGAAAGCGAAAATCGCCATCGCGGGGGTGCTTACGCGCCGATGTTGCCGTTCGCCAGCGACCGGCTGCGTGCACTCGGGCGGTTGGCATTGCCGGCGCTGGTTGAATGCGTCGCTGATGAAACACCGACGCGCACGATTGGTTATCACCGGGATTTTTTCGCAGATCGTTACTGGGTCACCAAGGGCCAGGTGGCTCAGAATATCATCCAAGGCATCTGCAAGGACGAGGGCATCGCATTGCCTTTCGATTGGCAGACCGGTTACAGAGGTGATCCGGCGAAACTTGCCACTATTTGGGGTGATTGGCTGGCGGGATTGGAGGCCGCCCGATGAGGAAAGGTCTTCGTGTGCTTCACAACAGGCATTGAAATTGGCGCGGGGAAGGGTTTGCTCCGGCCTGAGTGAAAGTTCCCCAGCCAGACGATGACGACGACTTCGAGTCCGATGTGACGTTGGATCCCCGCGAAAAACCGATGGGATTCTTCGACCATCTGGAGGACTTGCGCTGGACGCTGGTCAAGTCGGTCGGGGTGTTTCTGGTCTTTGCGATCATCATCGGTTTTGCGCTCAAACAGTTCAACGAGGCGCTGCTCTGGCCGCTCCATGTGGTGAAGGCGGAGAATCCCGGCATGGTCATCGACCTGGGCACGACATCGCTGATGGAGGGTTTTTCCATCGTCGTGCAGATCTGCGCGGTCGGCGGCTTTGTGATGGCGGCCCCGTTTATCCTCTTTTTTGTCGGGCAGTTCGTGGCTCCGGCGCTCAACGAACGGGAATTAAAACTGGTGCTGCCGGTCTGCCTGGCGGCGTTGATCCTGTTTTTGGTGGGCGCGGCTTTCAGCTTTTTCCTGTTGGTGCCGAGCGCGGTGCGGGTGGCGGTGCAGGTGAATGATTATTTCGGCTTCGTCATGCGTTGGACGCCCGGCAGCTACTACAACCTGCTGCTGTGGCTGGTGGCCGGCGTGGGCGCGTCGTTTGAATTTCCGTTGGTGATCGTCGTGCTGGTTTGGCTCGGGCTGCTGACGACGGCGTTTTTGCGTAAATACCGCCGGCACACGATCGTATTGATTTTTATCATCGCCGCCGTGGTCACGCCCACCCCGGACCCGGTGACGCAGACCATCTTTGCGATCCCGCTCTACATCCTGTTTGAAATCGCGGTGTTTGTCAGCTCACGCGTCGAAAAGGCACGCTTGCGAGCCGCGGCTGATCTGGAAGGCCGTTAAAGAAGGAGCGTAGACTTTCTGTCCACGCAGTTGGACGCGAGCCGAAGGCGTTGGACGATGTGGTGGTGCGGTGGGGATCAAACACGGTCTAATCCCGGCGTCGCCGGGCTCGCGACCGCACTACGAACGAAGACGCTGAGTAGCGCTTACGCCTCCACCACGAAGGGCTTGAAGTAGGCCGCTTGGGACGGGGGGATGCGGGCGTGCATTTTTACGCCTTCATCGAGCATCTCCTCGGATTGCACGTGGCCGACGGCGTGGGCGCGGGCGATGACGTCGCTGCGGTTGTGAGGGACAAAGAGGTGCAGGCTGCCGAAGGCGTCGGCGATCATTCCCAGGGAATGGTCGACAACGGCTTCGAGGCCATGGGCAGTCTTGGCGCTGATGAAGATGCCGTCCGGATCGAGCAGTTTGGCGCGGTGCAGGTGCGCTTCGTCGGCGAGGTCGGATTTATTGAAAAGGGTGAGGATACGTTTCTCGTCGGCGCCGAGTTCCTTGAGCACGGAGAGGGTAGTCTGATGGTGCGCGGAAAGGTTCGGCGCGGTGACGTCGAGCACGTGGATCAGAAAATCGGCGACAATGGCTTCCTCGAGGGTTGCCTTGAAGGCCTCGACCAAACCGTGGGGCAGGCGGCGGATGAAACCGACAGTGTCGGTGACGAGCAGCTTTTGGTTGCCGCGCAGGACGAGCTGGCGGGTGGTCGGGTCGAGGGTGGCGAAGAGTTTATCCTCGGCGAGCACGCCGGAGCCGGTGAGGGCGTTGATGAGGGTGGACTTGCCGGCGTTGGTGTAGCCGACGATGGCGGCGGTGGGCACGGGCACTCGCTGGCGTTTTTGGCGTTGGACGCTGCGTTGTTTGCGCACGTCGATCAGCTCGCGTTTGAGGCGGGTGATACGGTCGTTGACGAGACGGCGATCCTGCTCGAGCTGGGTTTCGCCTTCACCGCCCATGCCGCCATTGCCGCCCTGCCGAGACAAGTGGGTCCAGGCACGGGTGAGGCGGGGTAGCGAATACTCCATGCGGGCGAGGGCGACCTGCAGCACGGCTTCGCGGGTGTGGGCGCGGTCGGCGAAGATATCCAGGATGACTTCTTCGCGGTCGATGACGGCGAGTTCTGAAGCCTTTTCCCAGTTGCGCTGCTGGGCGGGTGAGAGGGATTCGTCGAAGACGATCAGGTCGGCCTTCAGCTCTTTGGCCATCGCGATGATGGTCTCGGTCTTGCCGCTGCCGATCAGGGTGGCGGGGGTGGGCTGGCGCAGGTTGACCAGTTCGGTGCCGATGACCTCGATACCGAGGTTTTCCACGAGCTCGCAGAGTTCTTCGAGCAGCTCGTCGGCCTCGCCGGGCATCATCTTGGTGGTTTGCACGCCGACCAGGTAGGCGCGCTCGCAGCGTTTGCGGTTGGAAGGACCTTCGTCGAGGAAATCAGCCATGGAATTGGATTAAAGAAAAAGCAGGCACACCGGGCGGGGCAGGGCGACGGGCGCTTGGCCGGAAGCAGTGAGTTCGCCGGTGGCGGGGTCAACGCGGAAGGTGGTGATGTCGTCGCTCTGCATGTTGGCACAGAGCAACCAACCGCCGTCGGGCGTGAGGGTGAAGTGGCGCGGGTGTTTGCCGCCGCAGGGCACGATCTGGCGGAGGGTCAGGGTGCCGTTGGCGGGGTTGCGAGTGTAGACGGCGATGCTGTCGTGGCCGCGGTTGCTGCCGTAGACGGTGCGGCCGTCGGCTGCGACGGCGACCTCGGCGGTGGAGCTGTTACCCGTGAAGTCCGCGGGCAGGGTGGAAATGGTTTGGGTCGTCGTCAGTGTGCCAGCCGCGGCATTGTAGTCGCTGACGGTGATGGTGTTGGTCAGTTCGTTGATGACGTAGAGTTGTTTGCCGTCGGGAGAAAATTGGGCGTGGCGCGGTCCGCTGCCCGGAGCGATATCGAGCCAAGGTTGCGCGGCGTGCGGGGTAATGATCGAGGTGGCCGCATCGTGTGCATAGATGAAGACGCGGTCGCTACCGAGGTCGGGCGAGAAGAGGAAGCGGTTGTCGGGAGAGAAGGTGACGCCGTGGGCGTGCGGGGCCTTTTGACGGGAGGCGTGGGCGCCGCTGGCATGGGTGTGTTGGTCGAGCGAGGCTTGCGCGACGAGCGAACCGTCGTCGGCGAGCCGGTAGGAAACGGTGTTGCCGCCGTTGTAGTTGGCGATGACCGCAGTGCGCCCTGTGGCATCGACCGACACATCGCAGGGCGCGGCACCGGAGGAGGGCAGGTCGTTGAGCTTGGTCAGGTTGCCGTTGGCAGCGTCGATGGCGTAGGCGTGCACCGACTGGCTGGGTTCGCTGACGGCGTAGAGCGCCCGGTGGTCGGGAGTTATCGCAAGAAATGACGGACTACCGACTTCGGCGACCAGGGCGGGTTCGCCGAGGGTGCCGGTAGCGGGGTCAAAAGTCGTCGTGTAGATGCCCTTGGCGGTGGTGTTGGTGTAGGTGCCGATGTAGAGTCGGCTGGTTTCGGCGCGGGCGGTGGTCATGATAACAGGTAGCAGGAGGGAAAACAGAAGGTGATGGGGGCGCATGGGGCGAATCGTCACTCTGTGCAGGTGCGGGGTTGCGTGCAAGCTGGGGAATTTGCACGTTGGACCATCCATGGCCCTTTTTAGTCTCCTTGATTTGTCCCACGCCTTCGGTGGCCCACCCGTGCTTGACCACGTTAATTTCCAGGTCGATGCGGGCGAACGTGTCTGCCTGGTCGGGCGCAACGGCGCCGGCAAATCCACCCTCATGAAGCTCATTGCCGGTGAGGTGAAGCCGGACGCCGGTCAGGTATTTCGCCAGCCCGGAGCGCACTTTGCCCGACTTATCCAAGAGGTGCCCGCCAACCTTCCGGGCACGGTCCACGATCTCGTGATGGGTGGAGCCCGCACCGAGGATAGCCATGAGGAAGATTGGGAAATCGAGGTCCGCATCGAGCAACTCCTCGAAAAGCTGCAACTCGATCCCAACGTCGAATTTTCCACGCTATCCGGCGGTCTGCGTCGCCGCGTGCTGCTCGGCCAAGCGCTCGCCAGCAAACCCGATCTGCTCCTCCTTGACGAGCCGACCAACCATCTGGATATCGAAAGCATCCTCTGGCTGGAGGAGTTTTTGCTCTCCGAAAAAATCGGTTTGTTCTTCGTAACGCACGACCGTGCCTTTCTCAAAAAACTCGCCACCCGTATCGTTGAACTCGATCGCGGCGTGCTCACCAACTGGGACTGTGATTACGAAACCTTCCTCGTGCGCCGCGACGAACGTCAGGCCGCCGAGGAGCGCCAGCAGGCCGTCGCCGACAAGCGACTCGCCCAGGAAGAAGAATGGATCCGCCGCGGCGTGAAAGCCCGCCGCACCCGCGACCAAGGGCGTGTCGAACGCCTGAAGCAGCTTCGCGCCGAGCGCCGCGCGCGTCGCGAAAAAGCCGGCAACGTCAATATGCGCATCTCGTCCGGTGATCGTTCCGGACAAAAGGTGGTTGATCTGGAGAACGTCTCCTTTGGCTACCCCGGTTGTCCGCCGCTCATCCGCGACCTCACGACCACCATCGGCCGTGGCGACAAGATCGGCATCATCGGTCCGAACGGCGCCGGCAAAACCACCTTGATCAAACTCCTGCTCGGTCAGCTCGAAGCCACGGCCGGAACCGTCACCCAGGGCACCAAGCTCGACATCGTTTATTTCGACCAATTCCGCGCGCAGATCGACGACAATAAAACCGTCGCTGAAAACGTCGCCGACGGCGGCACAACCGTCACGGTCAACGGCCGTTCGCGTCACGTCATCGGCTACCTGCAAGACTTCCTCTTTGATCCGACCCGCGCCCGCACGCCTGCCCGCGTGCTCTCCGGCGGGGAACGCAACCGCCTCCTCCTCGCGCGTCTCTTTACCAAGCCGGCCAACGTGCTCGTGCTCGACGAGCCGACCAACGACCTCGACGCCGAGACGCTCGACCTGCTGGAGAACCTGCTGGTTGAGTTCGACGGCACGATGCTGCTGGTCAGTCATGATCGCGCCTTCCTCGATGAAGTCGCCACCAGTTCGTTGGTCTTCGAAGGCGACGGCCACATCGGCGAATATGTCGGCGGTTACTCTGACTGGGTTGACGAAAAGGCGAAGCAGGAGGCGCTCGCCGCCCGTGCCGCCGCCGCGCAAACCGTCAGCGCAGCTTCCGCCGTCGCGTCCAAAACCGGCCCGTCCGCGCGCAAGCTGAGCAACAAGGAACGCACCGAGCTCGCCGGACTGCCCGGCCGTATCGAAAAACTGGAGACCGAGCAGGCGGAGCTTGGCGCCAAGGTCTCTGATCCCGAGCTCTACAAACGCGACCCCGCCGCCGTGCGTGCCGCCGCCGACCGCATCGACGTCGTCGAGCGTGAACACGCCGAAGCCTTCGCCCGCTGGGAAGAGCTCGAGGCGCTCGCCAACGGCTGATTCTCGATCCTTTTAACGCAGAGTCGCAAAGACGCGAAGGTCGCAAAGCGTTTTTGGTTATATGCCGGTTGATCGAAATCTTTGCGTCCTTTGCGCCTCCGCGTCTTTGCGTTAAAACTCCGACTTAGTTCACTTTCGTTATGTCTTTTTCCCGCATCGCCATCCTCGGTTCCGGCGCCCTCGGTCTCTACTACGGTGGACGGCTCGCCCGCGCAGGAAACGACGTCACCTTTATCGCCCGCAGCGATTGCGAGCATCTGCGCGCCCATGGTGTTACCGTCAAGGTAACCGACGGCGACTTTACGGTGCCGCCCGCCTCGATTTCAGTGGCTGCATCGCCGGCCGAATGTGGTCCGGTTGATCTGGTCATCGTGACGCTCAAGGCGACGGCCAACGATCAACTCGCCACGCTCCTGCCGCCATTGCTGCACGCAGGCACGGTGGTCCTGAATCTCCAGAACGGACTTGGCGTGGACGAGCCGGTTGCAGCCGTGGTCGGTGCGGACCACACGGTCGGCGGGCTTTGCTTCATCTGTTCCAACCGCATCGCCCCCGGCACCGCCGAGTGCACCATGACGGGCATGATCGTGATCGGCGAATTCGCCGGTGAACCGTTGCCGCGAACCAAAGCCATTGCCGATCTGTTCGGCACGGCGGGAGTGAAGGTCAACGTGAGCCCGAGCCTAGCTGAGGCGCGCTGGAGAAAGCTTGTCTGGAACGTGCCCTTCAACGGCCTCTCCGTCGCCGAGGGCGGCATGACAACCGACGTGATTCTGCAATCCGCCGAGCGTGAGGCCGAGGTTTGGGCGCTGATGCGTGAGGTGCAGGCGGCGGCGCTCGCCTATGGCTACGCCATCCCCGAGCCGTTTGTCGTTGATCAGGTTGAGCGCACGCGGCCGATGGGACCCTACAAGCCGTCGACGATGCTCGATTACCTCGCCGGCAAACCGCTCGAGCTGGAACCAATCTGGGGCGAGCCGTTGCGGCGGGCAAAGGCCAAGGGTGTGCCGGTGCCACACTTGGAGGCGCTTTTTGCGCGACTGCTGGAGCTGGCAAAAAAGTAGGCCGCCTGCTTGCAAGCGCGTTTAACGTCATCCGCGGACAACGCCTTTCGCGCCTGCAAACAGGCGGCCTACGGGCGATTTACTTACGACTCCGCGCCGAGGAACTTGAGGATATCGTCGGCCTGCTGTTTGGTGCTGCCCTTGTGGTCGGCATAGACGATCTTGCCGTCGTGGATGAGGAACGCCTGACGGCTGGAAAAGCCGAGGAACGAGCCGACTTGAAACGCCTTGAGCACTTCTTTTTCGGTGTCAGCCAGCAGGGTGAAGGGGAGGTGGTATTTTTCCTTAAATGCCTTCTGGGCCTCGACGTCGTCAGTGCTGACTCCGATCACAAACACACCTTTGCCGGACAGGGTCTCGAAACCGTCGCGGATCGAGCAAGCCTGGGCGGTGCAGCCGGGCGTGTCGGCCTTGGGATAGAAGTAGACGAGCGTGTAGGCGTGTTTGGCGTAGACGTCGGCGAGGGTGAGTTGGTCGCCAGCTTCGGTCGTGGCGGTGGCGGAGGGTGAGGGATCGCCGACTTCAAGCGGCTTGGCGGAGGAAAAAGACAACATGGTAAGGAAGATCGCTGAGCAGGCGGTGATGGTTTTGAACATACGGGTTTTCAGGGTGAACAGACCTCACGATGCGCCAGGAAGGGCTTTCCGCAAGTAGTTGCATAGAGTTGCCGTTGCCCGGGTCTTGAAGACGTGAAACCGTGATGTTTTCGCAAACCCTGTATCCCTCCATGCTTCCCCGACTTAAGGTCAGTGATAACGGTCATTTTCTGGTCACCGCCGAAGGCGCGCCGTTTTTCTGGCTGGGTGACACGGTGTGGGAGCTCTTTCACCGGTTGGATCGCGACGAGACACTGACCTACCTGCGCAACCGTGCGGACAAGGGATTTAACGTCATCCAAGCCGTCGCGCTGGCTGAGCTGGAAGGCCTGACCACACATAACGCCTACGGCGAACTTCCGCTGATCGATCTCGATCCAACGCGCCCCAACGCAGCTTACTTCGCCCACGTCGACTGGGTGATCGAGCAGGCCAATGCGCTCGGGCTCTACGTTGCGCTGTTGCCGACGTGGGGTGATAAGTGGAATCAGCGTTGGGGCAAAGGTCCCGAAGTCTTTACGCCTGATAATGCCGCAGTTTTCGGCGAGTGGTTGGGCCAACGTTATCGCGACAAGTCCGTCGTTTGGGTCGTGGGCGGCGACCGCGGTCCGGACCACGACACGCATGTGGCGATCATCCGCGAGACGGCACGCGGGCTGCGACGTGGCGATGGCGGCGCACACCTGATCACGATGCACCCGTGGGGCGGGCATGGCTCGGCGCAATGGTTTCACGGTGTCGATTGGCTGGATTTTAACGTGCGCCAAAACGGTCACGAGGCGGCTTGGGATCGGTATTCACAAATCAAAGACGACTATGATCGTGTGCCGGCGCGGCCGGTCTTCGACATGGAGCCGCTCTACGAAGGTCACCCGATCAATGCGTCGGCGGACAACTTTGGTTATTCGACCGCAGCGGACATCCGCCGGACGTTTTATTGGTCGGTATTCTACGGCGGCTGCGGTTATACCTACGGACACCATTCGGTGTGGCAGTGTTGGACGGCTGCGCACGAACCGATCAACAAGCCGGTGATGTTCTGGAACGAAGCGCTCGACCAACCCGGCGCCGCTCAAATGATCCATGGCAAGCGCCTGATGGAGTCGCGCCCGATGCTCACGCGTTTGCCCGACGACGACTTGATCGTGTCGTCTCCTTGCCTGTCGTTCGTGCCCGGCGCGGGGTTGTATCGGTTCAATGCCACACGCGACGCCGACGGCCGTTACGCGATGATCTATGCGCCGGTCGGCCGCGCGTTTGGCGTGCGCCTGCACAAGCTGGCCGGTCCGACCTTGAAAGCGTGGTGGTTTAATCCGCGCGACGGCACGGCAACGGCAGCCGGTGAGTTTCCCAACGAAGGGGAGCAAATATTCATCCCTCCGGCTCCCGGTGACGTGCTCGACTGGGTGCTGGTGCTTGATCAGGCCAGCCAAGGGTTTAGCGCGCCGGGATTGCGCTGAACCGTTGCATTGGCGGGTGAATTTGACGGTCGGTTCGTGTCCAATGGATAACAATACCGACCTTGTCTCTTAGGCGGGCGCCGGTTGATCCTGATGTTTCCCATGTCCGAGACGTTCCCAGCTGAATTCATTGATCAACTCTCCGCCCGACTTGGTGCGCATGATGTGCTAACTGCTCCTGAGGATATCGTGCCCTATGGTTTCGATGGCACGGCCACGCTTAAACAGCGGCCACGGGCGGTGGTGTTTGTGCATGACGCGGAGGAGGTCTCGTTTGTGCTCAAACTGGCCCGCGCCAACGGTGTGCCGGTAGTGACGCGTGGCAGCGGCACCGGACTCTCCGGCGGCAGCGTTCCGCTGGTTGGGGGCATCGTGCTTTGCCTGGCCAAGATGGACCGCGTGCTGGAGGTCGATACCGCCAATCTCACTTTGCTGGCCGAGGCGGGGGCGATCACTCAAAAGATTTACGACGCCGCCGATGCCACCGGTCTGTTTTATCCGCCTGATCCGGGCTCGATGAAAATCAGCACCATCGGGGGTAATGTCGCCGAAAATTCCGGCGGACTGCGCGGGCTCAAATACGGCGTCACTCGCGACTACGTGATGGGCATGGAGGTGGTGCTCGCGGACGGCTCGATCTGTTGGCTCGGCTCGAAGTGCGTGAAGGACGTCGCCGGCTACAATCTGCGCGACCTCTTTATCGGCAGCGAAGGCACGCTCGGTGTTGTTACCAAGGTCTTGCTTAAACTCCTGCCGAAACCCGCCGCGCGTCAGACGTTGTTGGCGACGTTCAGCGCGATGGATGCCGCCGCGGAAACGGTGTCGGCGATCATCGCGGCGAAAATCATTCCCTGCACGCTGGAGTTTCTCGATCGCAAGACCATCCAGTGTGTCGAGGACTTCACCAAGGTCGGCCTGCCGCGTGATGCCGAGGCGATCTTGCTGATCGAGACCGACGGCCATCCGGCGGCCGTTGCCGATGAGGCCGCACGCATTGAGGAACTCTGCCGCGCCCATGGCGCGACTCAGGTGAAGCGTGCCGCCGATGCGACCGAGGCGACTAAACTCGCGACAGCGCGGCGGAGTGCGTTCAGTGCGTTGGCCCGCTTGCGGCCGACCACGATTTTGGAGGACGTGACGGTGCCGCGCAGCGAGCTCGCCGGCATGATCCGTGCGGTGGAAGCCATTGCCAAAAAACACGATCTCAACATCGCAACCTTTGGTCATTTTGGTGACGGCAACCTGCATCCGACCATCCTGACCGACGAACGCGATATCGCCGAGATGCACCGCGTTGAAGCGGCCTTTGAGGATATCGTCGAAGAGACGCTGAAACGCAAAGGCACCATTACCGGCGAGCACGGAGTCGGCCTCGCCAAGAAGCCCTTCCTTAAACGCCAACTCGGAGATAATTCCTACGAGCTGCTGCGACTGATTAAAAAGTCACTCGATCCGGACGGACTGCTCAATCCCGGGAAGATCTTCGATCTTGCCGAACTTCCAACACCGAACATCCAACACCCAACATCGAATGGAGAAGCAGCCCAAGTTTGATCTCGAGGAGCGTTTGTTGGAGTTTTCCGCCCGTATCATTCGGGCATCTGAAAACTTGGAGCGCACCGATGCGGGAAGGCATGTGGGCAACCAACTTATGCGGGCGGGCACCTCACCCTACGCGAATCATGGTGAGGCCGAGGATGCCGAATCCATGGACGATTTTGTTCACAAGTTGAAACTCTGTGTGAAGGAGATGCGGGAAACGCTGCGCGGGCTGAAACTGATCAAGCGTGTTCCCCTGATGTCCAAGCCACAACTATTGGACGGACTCATCGACGAGGCCGATCAATTGATTCGTATTTTTAGACAGAGTATCATCACGGCACGAAAGCGGATCATTAAAAAGAAAACCGACCATGCCTGAAACATACAGGGATAAATCTGCTCCATTGGGAATTCAGCGTTCGATGTTGGATGTTGGATGTTCTGCAAAATCGAGTCGGCCAGGCGGCCTATTGGCCGAGCTGGACTACTCGATTTTGCAGCAGTGCATGCACTGCGGCATGTGTTTGCCGACATGCCCGACCTACGATGAGACCAAGCTCGAGCGACACAGTCCGCGTGGCCGCATCGCACTCATGCGGGCGATCGCCGACGAAGAGCTCGAACTGACCAAGGCCTTTGGTGAGGAAATGTATTACTGTCTTGGCTGTCTGGCGTGCACGACCGCGTGTCCGGCCGGGGTGGATTATGCGAATCTCTTCGAGACGGCTCGTGCCGAGGTCGAGCGGCAGGGCGTGCTCGATTCGCCCAAGCGCACGTTCATTCGCACGGCAGTGTTGCGTGGTATTTTTACGCGTCCGCGTCTCCTGCGTTTCATCGGACGCCTGCTTCGTTTTTGGCAAGCCAGCGGCGCTCAGACCGCCTTTCGAAAAATCGGCCTCAACAACCTGTTGCCGTCCAACTTGCGTCGGCTTGAGCCGCAGTCACCTCCGGTGCAGGCGAAGTTTTCGCATCAGCTGATAAAGCCGTTGGAGCGTCCGTCGGATGAACATCCAACATTCAACAACCAACATCGAACATCGAATGCAGGGACATTGGATGTTGAGCGTTCGACGTTTGATGTTCGGCGTTCCGTGACGCGGTTGCGTCGCGTCGCCGTGCTCACCGGCTGCGTGCAGGACCTGGTCTTTGCCGACATCAATCGCGCCACCGTCGATGTGCTCTTGGTCAACGGTTGTGAAGTCCACACGCCGCCGGTGCAGCCCTGTTGTGGTTCGCTGCACGCGCACAACGGTGATGTCGACACCGCGCGTGAGCTCGCCCGTCGGCAGCTCGATCTTTTTGATCCGTTCACGTTCGACGCGATCATCAGCAACGCCGGCGGCTGCGGTTCGCACCTGCGTGCCTACGGGCACTTGTTGCATGAAGATCCGGTCTATGCCGATCGTGCGGCCGAGTGGTCGCGCAAGCTGAAGGATATCCATGAATACCTCGTGGAGATCGGCTTCCGGGCACCGGCAAATGTTCGTAATACGAACAATCACTGTGTGGTGACCTATCACGAGAGCTGCCACCTGTGTCACGGTCAGAAAGTCAGTGCACAGCCGCGGGCGATTTTGAAATCCATCCCCGGCGTTGAGCTGCGTGAGTGCGCCGAGGCCCAATGGTGCTGCGGCAGTGCGGGCATTTATAACATTACCCAGCCGGAAACGGCCGGGCGTTTACAGGTGCGCAAGACCGGTCACCTATTGGCCACTGGGGCGACGGTGGTGGCGACGGCCAATCCGGGATGTCACTTGCAGATCGAGAACGGCTTGAAGGCAGCCACGGGGTCGGTCGACTCCCATCGAGTGGTTCACCCGGTGGTGCTGCTGGCCGAAGCCTATCGGGCGGAGCGGAGCTTCGGATAGAGTGTGGTCAGGCCCAAACTCCGAGGCCGGTTCAGCAGCTGGCGATCAGTTTGGGCAGATCGACGTTGTCGGTGATGAGCTGCTTGATGATCGGAAATTTGTCGGTGTCCTGCGGCTGGGTCTTGACCGTCATGCTGTTGATTTTCGAAGTAACCGCGTAGCACTCCGCCTCCGCCGCGATCACCGGAATATCGGTCTGGGCCAGCAGTTCGGCGAGCTTGGGGTGGGGCTTGATGTTGTTGGTCACCACGAGGCCGGCGATAGTGCTGCCACCGGCGAGTAGAGCGCAGGAAAGGGCGGCGAGGATGATGTCGTCGCGATCGCCGGGGGTGATGATGAGTGTGCCCGGGTGCAGGTAGTCGACGATTCCCTTGGCGGACATGGCACCGACCACGACTTTTTCGACGCGCTGTTTGGCGCCGCCCCGACGACCGTTGAGCCACTTGCCGCTGATTTCCTCGGCGATCTGGGTGAGATTGGGAGCCGACAGCATGTGCTGGATCGGGAGCACACCCAGCAGAGGCACGCCGAGGCGGGCGAGGCCCTTGCCGGCAAATTCGCGGATGAGATCGAGCTTGTCGGACTCGACCTTGTTGAGGATGGCTCCGGCAACCTCGACCCCGGCTTTGTCGAATAAGGCCTTGTTCAGGGCGATTTCATCGATGGGGCGTCCGATGCCGCCGGGGGAAACGAGCACGACTTTGGCGTTGAGCAGGCCTGCGACGCGCGCGTTGGAAAGGTCGAACACGCTGCCTACGCCGGCGTGGCCGGTGCCTTCAATGATGGTGAAATCTTTTTCCCAGGAAACGCGGTCAAAGGCGCGGCAGATGGTGTCCTCAAGTTGAGGCAGCATGGTGCCGGGATCTTCGAGGAAACGGCGGGTGAATGTGCTGTCCACCGCCACCGGGCTCATGCTTTCGATGGGCACGCGGACCTGATAAATGCTCTCCAGCAGGAAGGAGTCTTCGTCGATTTTGTGGCCCTGCACGTCGACAAAACGCTGACCGACCGGTTTGATGAAACCGACCCGGGGGAAGTAGTTTTGCAGGGCGGCGTAGAGACCCAGGCAAGTGGTGGTCTTGCCATCGTTCATGCGGGTGGCCGCGACGAAGATGCGCTTGGTGGAGACGTTGGTCGGCTTGCGAAGCAACGGGAGGGCCGGAAGCTCAAACGGATTCGTGGTGGCTTTGGAGGCGGCGGAATCGTCTGGAGGAATCATCGGCGGGAGTGGGTTTCGGAACTACGACAGAAGGTTGGAACGAGTGGATTACGGTGTGCCGTAGAGCAGTCTTTGGTCGATGGCCTGGCAGCCGACGATGGCGGCGGCGCCAAAGACATCGTGGGCGCTGGCACCGCGACTGATTTCGGCGGCGGGCTTGGTCAGCCCGGTCAAGATCTGGCCGAAGGTGTTGGCTCCGGCGAGGATCTGGATGAGTTTGAAGGCGATGTTGCCCGAATTGAGGTCGGGGAAAACCAGCACGTTGGCATGGCCGGCGACCGAGCTGGTGACGCCCTTGGTGGCGGCCACGGCGGCGTCGAGGGCGGCGTCAACCTGAAGTTCGCCGTCGATTTCCATCTCGAAGTTGGCCTCGCGAGCCTTGGCCCGGGCGAGTTCGGTGGCGTGGCGGACCTTGACCAGGGTGGGCTGGTTGGAGCTGCTCTTGGAGGCGTAGCTGAGCATGGCCACCCGCGGGGTTTCATTGGTGAGGTGGCGGGCGATCATCGCGGTGGAGAGGGCGATGTCGCTGAGTTGCTCGGCGGTGGGGTCGGGGATGACACCGCAATCCGCGAGGAAAAGGGAACCGTCGCTGCCGACCTTTTGCTCGTCGAAATCGAGCACCATGAGCGAAGAGGCGTTTTGCACGGCGGCCAGACGCGGAATGATCTGGAAGATCGGGCGCAGCGAGCTGGAGGCCGTCTGGGTGGCGCCGGCGACGAGGGCGTCGGCCTGGGCGGTGGCGACCATCATGGTGCCGTAGTAAGCGGTGGTCTTCATGGCCTCACTGGCCTCGGCGACCTTGATGCCCTTGATGCGGCGCATTTGCTCCAGGTGGCCGACAAACGTGGCGAAGTCTTCGCTGCGCTCGGGCTCGATGATGCGCATGCCCTGCAGGTTGATATCGAGCCGGGCGGCGGCTTCTTTGATGACGGTGCGATCACCGAGGAGGATGGGAACACCCATCCGGCGGGTGACCCACTGACGGGCGGCTTGCAGGATACGGGGGTCGGCTCCCTCGGGGAAAACGATGCGTTTGGGGTGACGCTGGAGACGTTCGATCAATTTGGGGATAAGCGGCATGACGAGTAGAAACGAAACGTGAGCAGCGTGGCGTTAAGCGTCAATCCTGCGGGCGTGGCCGGCTTTGGGTCACTTGCCGACATTTGCGGATGTTTTACTTGTTACTTGTAAGCCGGTCAGGCGCTGCCGAAAGTGCGCGGCGTGTCTAAAAGCATGCGTAACATCGGGCTGGTGTCGGTGGTGACCATGGGGTCGCGCGTGCTCGGACTCGGTCGGGACATGCTGACGACGGCGGTTTTTGGCGCCTCGGGACTGAACTCGGCGTTCGTGACGGCATTTACGTTACCCAATTTATTTCGACGTCTGCTGGGCGAGGGCGCGTTGACGGCAGCCTTGGTGCCAACGCTCCATGACGAGGCCGGCACCGGCGAACGGGCGGGCGCCTACCGGTTGTTGAGCCAGGTGAGCAGTTGGCTGCTGGTGGTGACGGGGACTTTGGTCGGGCTGGCGATGGTGGGATTGGCTTTGGTGGCAAATTCCGGCGCCGGTTTGGCGGAGTGGGGCGTGCCGGCGGGGGCCGTTGAGCGTTGGGTGGCGGCAGCCCGGCTGGCGGTGGTGTTGTTCCCGTATCTGGTGTTTGTGTGTCTCGCGGCTGCTTTTAGTGCCACGTTGCAGACCTTCGGGCGGTTTTTAGAACCGGCGTTGTCCCCAGTCTGGTTGAATCTGGCGATGATCGGATTGCTGGGAGGCGCGGTTTGGCTCGGCTGGGCCGAGACCGAGCCGGGGCGCATGGGCTGGTTGTGTGCTGGCGTGCTAGTCGGTGGATTTTTGCAGATGCTGGTGCCGGCGCTGGCCTTGATGCGCGAAGGGTGGCGGCCGCGTTTTGATTTGGAGCGGAGCGCGGGGGTGCGACAGATCGGCATATTGATGGGCCCGACGGTGCTGGGCTCCGCGATTTATCTGGTGAATATGGCGGTCTCGCGGGCGTTTGGATTGTCGCTTAACGAGGCGGCGGCGACGGTCCTGAATCTGGCAACGCGTTTGATGGAGCTCCCGATCGGCGTGTTTGCGGTGGCTGTGTCCACGGTGATTTTCCCTTTGATTGCCCAGCATGCGGCACGTGGCGAAGAGGCCCAGTTGGTGCGGGCCTACCGGCGGGGCATGCATCTGATTTTGCTGATCAATGTGCCTGCGGCGGTGGGGCTGGCGGTGCTGGCGCAGCCGGTCGTGCGGCTCTTGTTTCAACGCGGCGCGTTTGCCGACGGTGATGCCGCGATGGTGCCGGTGGTGATTGTGTGTGCGCTCGGGTTGCCGTTTCTGTCGTTTGTGAGTCTGGCGTTACGGGCCTTTTATGCCCGTAAGGATACGCGCACGCCGGTGCGGGCGGCCGGGTGGAGCTTTGCGGTCAATGTGGTGGCCAGTCTGACCTTGATGGGCCCGTGGTCCACGGTGGGCCTGGCGTCGGCCGGCACTCTGGCGGTGGGCGTGCAGGCGTTTTATCTACAGCGTAAGCTTACCCTCGGTTTTCCGGATCTGGCCTTTCGGCATTTGCTCAAGGATCTCCTCAAGGTGGTGCTCGCCAGTTTGATCATGGGCGGGGCGGTTGCCGGGCTATGGGCGATCTGGAAGGCGGCGTTTGGCTTGGGCACGATGCACTCGGTGGTTGGTGTGGCGCTGTGCATTTTGGCGGGCCTGCTGGTCTACGGAGGTTCCGTCTGGATACTGCGGGTGGAAGGCCGTGACGAATTGGCCAAAGTCCTCCGGCGTCGACGCTGAACCCCAAAAATCGGAGTGCCTCGACTCGACATCCGGGGCTGACGCGGCCCACGCTATCGACTGATGAAAATCTATTTCATGGGTATCGCGGGCACGGCCATGGGCAATGCGGCGCTGTTGGCGCGGTCGGGCGGGCATGAGGTCATCGGTGCCGATACCGGCGTTTATCCGCCGATGAGCACTGTGCTCGCCGCCGCGGGAATCAGTTTTTATGAGGGTTATGATCCCGAGCGCCTGAATTCTCTGGCCCCCGATTTGGTGGTGATTGGCAACGCCCAGTCGCGCGGTAACACCGAGATCGAGTGGCTGCTGGCGTCTCGGGCGCTGCCCTTCGCTTCACTGCCGGCCCTACTGCACGACGTGGTGCTGAAAGATCGCCGCAACATTGTCATCGCCGGCACTCACGGTAAAACCACGACGACTGCGCTGACCGCTTTCTTGTTACGTGAGAACGGCCGCGACCCTGGCTTCCTCATCGGTGGCGTGCCGGTCGATCCGCCGGTGGGTAATCATCTGGGCACCCTTTCGGATCCCTTCGTGATTGAAGGCGACGAATACGACAGCGCCTTCTTCGACAAGCGCAGCAAGTTCATTCACTACGCGCCGCACATCGCGGTGCTCAACAACCTGGAGTTCGACCACGCCGATATTTTTCGCGACCTCGCGGATGTGCAACGCACCTTCAGTCATCTCGCACGGATCGTTCCGGGAAACGGCTGGATCGTGCTGAATGGTGATGACGCCAATCTGCGCGCGCTCGGGGATTTCCCGTGGACCCGCATGCTACGAGTCGGCACCGGCAATGATAACGATCTGCGCCTCGACGACTTTGCCGAGGATGCCAACGGCACCAGCTTTACGCTAGTCTGGCGCGGCAAAGAGTGGGCGCAGGTGCGGCTCGCCGTGCCCGGGCTCTACAACGCCCGCAATGCCGCCATGGCCGCCGCCGCCGCCGCGCTGGCGCTGTTGCCGGATGATAACGCGACCGATCTCACGGCCTCCGGTCTCGACCTAACGCCGCTCGCACGTTTTCGCGGGGTGCGTCGCCGTCAGGAAGTGCGCGCCACCCGTGATGGGCTGACGGTGATCGAGGACTTTGGTCATCACCCCACCGCGATTTCCGGCGCGCTCGACTCCTTCCGTCACCGGTTCCCCGGAGCAAGACTGACCGCGGTGTTCGAACCGCGCAGCAACACCGCCCGGACCAAAGCGCTGCAGGCCGGATTTGCCGAAGCGCTTGGCCACGCGGACGAGGTTTTCATTGGTGCGGTCAATCGTGCCGGTAAACTTAGCTCCGAAGACCGCTTCGATGCCGACGCGGTCGTCGCCGAACTGAGGACCAAGGGACTGGTCGCCGAAACCGCGCCGACCAACGCCGAGCTTTTGACCAAGCTCAGCGCAATGGTTTCCGAGACCGGCGAGGTGAATCCGTGTCGCGTGGTGGTGTTTTTCTCCAATGGAGATTTCGACGGCATCATCGCCAAGTTTGCCGCCCAGGTTGCGGGATAACCGACCGCCCACAAAAAAACCGCGGCCTTTGCAGGACGCGGTTTTAAAGTGTCGGTTGGGAAGGGTTACTTCTTGGCCTTGGCAGGGGTCTTCTTGGCCGCGGCGTGAGCGGCGATCTTCTTGCGCTTTTCGTAGGCCTCGCGGCGCTTCTTTTTGATGGTCTTGTTGTATTGTTTTCCCATGTGAGTGTTTGGAGTTGAAGGGTAGGAATCGCCGCCGCGGGCGGTAGAGTCAAGCGTCGGCATCATCCGGCTTGGCCGGGACCAGTGTTTCGATCTCGGTAATGCGTCCCCCGGCATGCCGCCAGCGGTAGAGCGCGGCCGGCGAATTTTTGCCCAATGCCTTGACCATCGGACCGTCAACCCGCTTGGGCAGCTCCAATAGAGGCAGGCCTTCTGATTCGCACCCAAGGAAGCGGGCGTAGGGCTTCATGACGCTGGGCCGGCCGATCATGCGTCCCGCGTCGGGCGGAGGGGGGGCAGCCAGCGGCGCCCGGTCCAGCACGAGAAAACTGTAGGGTAAACTGCGCAAATCCACGCCCGCCCGCTGGGCAAACCCGACCCAACGTGGATCCGCGGGCAGGGCAGGCGGGGGCGGGGCGAAGAAATGGCACCAATCGCGTTCACGGTTTTCGGCGAACAAACCGCAGGGCGCGCTGTGTGGGCAGGGTGCAACCACACTGAAACCGGCCTTCAGCTTGTCGCGCAGGCCGGCCAAATCGCGGCCGACTGCATGCGTGCCGGGTTCGACCCAGATGACTTCTTGGGCGCGGGCAATCAAGGCGAGCAACTGGTCGCGTTGAGTCGGGTTGAGCTCGTTGAGCACGTGGCTGACCAGTAGCAGGCCGATGGGCTCCTTGTTGGATGACGGGTCGACATCCTGGACAACCTCAAGTCCGTCGAACTTCGCCCGGACACTCTTGGCGGCGAAGGATCGGGCCAGGGGTGAGTGGTCCCAGAGTTGCAGGCTATCCCCACCAAAAGCGGTCAGCACCCGACGCGCGGCCACGCCGCTGCCGCAGCCCCAGTCGAGAATCGAGCGGCTTTGTGGACGCCATTTACGGGCCGCCAGTTCGCGAAGCACGGCATCCCATTTCCAACCGATACGCTCGGCGTAGGTCAGGTCGTAGGCGGCGAGATCGGACTCGCTTTGCCAGTAGGGGGCATCGGTGGGGCGGCCCTCTAGAAAACCAGCACGCAGGCGGTCAAGTGCCGCCCAATCAAGGGTGTCCCAGTCCACGTTGATTCAACTCTTGGTGACGCCCCATTCCTTGCGCAAAAAGGCAAGGATCGAGGGGATGGCTTCGACCATTTCGTCGCGGCAGGCCTCATAGTGCCTGAGATCGGAGCCGTAGGGGTCGCCGATTTCCTTGTCGGCCTCACGGGGCATAAACTCACGCATCAGGTAGATGTTGCGCGGGGGACGGTCGAAGGAGAGTTGGATGACGGCGCGATGGCTCTCGGTCATGCAGAAAATGGCGTCGGCCTGATTGATCAGCTCGGTGGTGAGGGCGCGGCTACGGTGGTCTTTGAGCTCGATGCCGACCTTCTTGAGGGCGATCCGGGAATTTTCCGAAATCGGATCACCGCCGCGACCGGCAACACCGGCGGACAGGATGCGTGCTGATTTCAACGGCTCGGCTTCTGCAGCCAAGGCGTGCCGCAACAAGGCCTCGGCCATCGGGCTGCGGCAGATGTTCGCGGTGCAAACGGTAACGATGAGTTTCGGTTCGGCCATGCTGGGTAAGTTTCAGTTAACAGGCTGCGTTTGACTGCAAATGGCAACCCTGAGGCGAGTTTTCGTTTTTGGCGGGCGGGTGGCCGCCGGCGGCTGAAAACAAGGTGTTTAGCGACTCGGCAAAGCGTGCGGGCGAAAACGCACGCTTATAGTGGGCGACGGCATTTTCGCGCAGGGTATTCCAGAGCTCGGGATCGTTGTGCAGTCGCATGCACTGATCGGCGAATTCGGCCGGGCTAGCCGCGACCATGGTTTCCTTTCCGTGCGTCCATTCCAGTTGTCCGGCCAGCATAGGAGTGCACACCACCGGTAGTTGATGGGCGGTTGCCTCGATCACTTTAATAGGAATACCCGCGCCAAACCGGGTAGGGGCGATGAAGACCCGGGCCTTGGCATAGTAAGGCGTAAGGTCGTCAACCGGACCTAGAAAACGAACGCCGGGCAGTTTGAGATTGCCGAGTGAAGCACTGCGGGCGTCACCAATGATTATGCACTCCGGTCGCCGCTGCGGATCCATCAATGGATAGACTTCCTGTAAGAACCACCGGATTGAATCCGTATTGGGGCTTTGGTCCTCCACCAATCGTCCGATGAATAAAAAGCCGCTGCGTTCATCGAAGCCGGTCTCTAACGGTCTCGTTTCTCCGCAGGTGTGGCTGAGCACATGACAGGTTTTCTCCCGTCCGTAGGCCTTGTCGAAATACGCGGCTTCGCTGGGTGAAACCGTGACGATATGATGCGCGTTGGCTGCCAAGCCGACCTCTTCCGAGATCAGGCGTGCAGACTCTCCGGCGTGGAGCGGACGATGGGTCAGCCGTGCTTTGCTGATATTCCGCAGGCAATAGATAGCCTCTGCGTCGTAAATGATTTTGGGGCGAACCCTTGGTCCGGACAGAGCTTCAAGTGTCGGGTTTGCTGTATCCATATTATGGGGACGCGAAATCCAAAAGCAGTCGTATAGATCCAGATTTTGCTGGAGAAAGCTCGCCAGTTGGGTTCGGCCCAGACCGGTCAATATGCGAACTTCGTTCCCGTAACGCCGATCCAGCCAGTTGCGGTTTATTAGGGCATGGCGCAGGGGGTGAAATGTGATCTTCCACCCCTCCTTTACCAGATGGTCAAGGATGGCGACCATCCGTGGCGCGCCCGCCCCCTGGTGAGGAGTAGGCACGTGGTCGTCGATGATCAGAACATGTCCGCGATAGGCGGAACGGCGCAGCCCGCCGGAGATTCCTCCATTGGCATCATACGTCGGTTGGGCGCTTAGCCAACCGGCATGCTTTTGCGCAAAATACCTTTGGTTAATGCGTTGCTGTTGGAGTGCGTTGGCAGTCGTGGTTGCCGATCCGAATTCGTAGTGGTTTACGATGATGCGGGGATCATAAACGACGTGAAGGCCGCGCTGCCAAAGTCGTGCACAGTAGTCGGTATCTTCGTAATAGGCCGGCGCGTAGCCTTCATCAAACCCTCCCAGATTGGTGAAAGTTTTTCGTGGGGTTAGCAGGAAAACTCCCGAGACATAATCGGTGTATTTCCAATCAAGCACACGATGGTCCTGTGGTTCGAGGCCCCGACCATAACCCTGGCAACTCCCGTCATTCCAGATGGTGTTGCCGGCCTCCTGTATCAACCCGTCGGGTAGCACCACCCGGCCGCCAACCGCACCGATGTTTGGTTTGCGCTCCATACTTTCGAGCGCGTGGTCGAGCGCTCCGGGTCCCAGCGTGGCATCATTGTTGAGCAGCAACAGGTAGTCGCCCCGAGCTTGAGTCGCCAACTGGTTGACGGCACGGAGAAAGCCAAGGTTGGTGGGACTACGGTTGATTTGGATACCTTTCAGAAATGGCCAGAGATCCTTGGATTTGTCTTCGGAAGCGTTGTCCCAAATGAGAATCTCACAATCCAGACCAGATGTCGCAGTCTGCAGGCTTTTAAGGCATGCCAAGGTGAGCTCCGCATGGTTCCAGACGACGATCAGGATGGACAGGCGGGGCCGGTCTGATGCCTGTGAGAAATTCAGCTGATCTTGAGCCTTAAAAAAATGTTCCAGCTCCGATTGCAGTTGATTGCGGAGCTTGATTTTACTGTTGAGCGACTCGGCTGTGTTTGGCGCCTGCGGCTCTGACTGCCAGCTCTGGAGTTTGGGTTGAAAATTGAGATAACGGACGGCCAGCCGCCAAGACTTGCCCTGATGTTCCGCGATGATGACCAGCCGCTTGAGTCCGGGCCGACTCAGGAAGTGCGCAAAAAATCCACAGTCCGGCGAGAGCACTTTACCGGGATGCGCCGTCATCACATCCAGACGCTGATTTACGCTGCAGACAATCGTGCGCTTCCCGAGCTGGATGATGACGCGGTCTGCCGGTTGGCCCGAAGGCGTGACGAACCATCCCTCCACCCGAATGCTTTCCTCTGCCCATCGGCCCCAGTTTTGGACGGGCGTGTCGAGATGGAAAAATGGCTTCAAGTAAAGAGGGGGCGGCGTCGCATTGGGGAACGCTGAATCAAACCCGGTTGAATTGTTTCGCTCCGATGTCGCGGCGGAAGACCTTGGTTGCGCACTGGATCTGATCGCAGGCGGCGTAGGCCGCGTCGGCCGCTCCGCGCAGGGTCGGAGCCAGCGCGGTGACACCCAGCACGCGTCCTCCGGCGGTCACGACATCTCCGGCGGCGTTGCGGGCGGTGCCGGCGTGCAGGACATAAGCTCCGGCGGGCATCTCGGCGGGGAAGGTGATCACGTCACCCTTCGGATAGGCGTCGGGGTAACCCTTGGCGGCGATGACCACACACACGGCGGAGTCGGGTTTGATGTCGAGCGTGGTGCCGGCGAGTTGGCCCTTGGCGGCATCCCAGAGGATACGGAGCACGTCGTTATTGATGCGCGGCAGCACAACCTGAGTCTCGGGATCGCCGAAGCGGGTGTTGTATTCCAACACGCTCGGGCCGGAGGGCGTGAGCATGATGCCGATAAAAAGCGTGCCTCGGAAATCGATGCCCTCGTCGGCGATGGCGTTGACGGAAGGTTTCACGATCTCGCGGTCGATCTGTTCGAGCAGCGCGGGTGTGACCACATCGGCGGGTGAGTAGGTGCCCATGCCGCCGGTGTTGGGTCCGGTATCACCTTCGCCAATACGCTTGTGGTCTTGTGAGACCGGCAGCGTCAGGTAGTCGCGGCCCGAGACGACCACGAGCACGGAGGTTTCTTCGCCGGCGAGGCAGTCCTCGACGAGAATCTGGCTGCCGGCCGAGCCGAATTTATTACCCGCGAGCATGTCGTGCACGGCGGCCTCCGCCTCGTCGAGCGAAGTGGCCACGATCACGCCTTTGCCGGCGGCAAGCCCGTCGGCCTTGATCACGATGGGCGCGCCGCGTTCGCGGATGTAGGCGAGGGCGGGGTCAATTTCAGTGAAGATGCCGGCGGCGGCGGTGGGGATGCCGTATTTGAGCAGGATTTGTTTGGTGAAAATCTTGGAGGCCTCGAGACGGGCACCGTCGGCCTTGGGGCCGTAGGCGGGGATGCCCAGGGCGATCAGCGCATCGACCAGACCCAGCGAGAGCGGGACTTCGGGACCGACGATCACGAAGTCGACCTGCTCGGATTGGGCGAGGGCGACCAGGCCCTTGATGTCATCGGCGGCGACCGGGAAACAGGTGGCGTCGTCGGCGATGCCGGCGTTGCCGGGGGCGCAGATCAGACGCGGGGCGGCGGGGGAGGCAAGGCAGGCCTTGACGAGGGCGTGCTCACGGCCGCCGGCACCGACGATGAGAACGTTGTGGGGAAGGTCGTTGGAAACAGTGGACATTGAAGCCTACAGGGAGAACGACCGGAGCGCGGAGAACGAGCCGTTTTTTCAGGGTGTGTTTTGGAAAAGTCATGGTGCTGAGTCGTAGGCAGCCTGCGTTGCACTCAATCTGCACGGGCAGGGACGCCCGTGGCCACAATTCCGAATGTAGCCGCCCTCGTCCCCGAGGGCGCGTTGGATACCAACCAGCGGGAACGATCCTCGCGCCTGCAAGCAGGCTGCTACTAGAAACCAAACCTTCTCTCTCTGGTTATGTCCGAATCATATCCTAGATGACCTTCAGGGTCTTGCGGTAGAAGGCGACGACCTCCTCGGGCTTGTCCGAGAAGAGGATGTAGTCGCCCATCCAGGCCGGGGCGCGTCCGTCGGCGATCATGCGTTTGAGCTGTCGGCGCAGATCGGTGAAGTAAACCGCGTCGAAAAAGATGTAGGGCACGCGGGGACGGATACCCAACTTAAGGTTGCACAACTCGATCCCGATTTCCTCCAGCGTGCCGACACCGCCGACGTTGAAGATGCAGAAGTCGGCTGCCTCGAACCATTTCTGGCGGAAGTGGCGGGAGTTTTCCTGAAAGGTGTTGAAGAAATCGACGCCGAACTCGGGCGGTTGGGCTTCGAGCTCCAGAAAACAGGCTCCGGTCAGTGCGCCGTGTTCGCGGGCTTGTTCGGTCGCGAGGCGCATGACTCCGCCCCCGCCGCCGGTAAGCACGCCGACATTGGTGCCGATAAAGTCGGACAGTCGGGTAATGAGCTCGGAGATGCGCTCGGTCTGAGCGGCGTCGAGACCGGCGTTGCTGCCGTAGAAGGCAAAGATGGTGGCCTCTTGGAAGCGGCGGGCCAGTTCCTGACGGATAAAGAAGCCGTGGCCCTTTTTGTAGGTGTGCAGGTAGAGGTCGCCGAGTTGCGGGTTAAACCAGTAGATTTCGAGCCCGAGCGCCTCGAAGGTATCGAGCCGCGAGTGGGCGTTGCTGGATAAAAAGAAACCGTGGGTGCGCGAGGCGTGCCGGAAGATGATGCGTTTGAGCTTCAGCGTGGGCAGCCGGGCGAGCAGTTCGATCTGCTCCATCAGATTGGGGAAGTAGTCGACTACGAGGGTGTCGGCGCCCGCGGGGGTGTTGGCCAGGGCCTGAACTAGAGTCGGGCAGCCGGGGCGGGCGGGCAGCTTGCGTTTACCGGTGCGCAGCTGGGCGAATTCCTCGGCGTTGAGCAGCAGGCTGGCGTTGGCCATGGTGGCGTCCTGACCGCGGACCGAGATGGTGGTGCGGGGGCGTGCCGGTGCGATAATGGGCTCCAGCTCGTCGAGGCCCCGGTAGAGGGCGGCGGCGGTGCGGGTGAGTTTGTCGCGGTGGCGGGCCTGACGGTTGAAGCCGTCGTCGGAGTGCTCGGGGGCGCGGAAAATCTCGACGGAGACGACCGGGTTAAAGACGGGTTGGTCGCCGGGGTTGTAGATCTCCAACATGATGTTGGTGCCGTTGGTCTTCACCGGGTCGAGTAGCACGGCGCTGGTGTGGATGCCGAAGTTGCCCTCGCCCTGATTGAGCACGACGTAGTGCTCCCTTAAATACATCGAGCAACTGGTGAGCACGCCCGCGCGCGGGGAAATGCCCAGCGGTGCGGCGTTGTGACGGATCTGGACCTTGTCGAGGTAGGAGCGTCCGGCTTGCCCCGAAATCATCTGGGTGAAGTTTTCGCGGGTCAGGGTGGGGTTGAGGGTGTAGTTAACCTGATGCGGGGTTAGAAAAACGCGACCCCGGCTGTCGATACTGATGGTGTCGGGGAGCTTGAGGCGGTTGGCGCGCACCGCCTCCCAGATGGTAGTGGCGTCGAGCTTGGCTGAAGCAGGGGCGTGGAAAAGGCGACCGACCGGAGTGCCGGGTTCCATGAGTTCGCGCCAGTAGGCGGCGTGGGGGAAGCTTTTGTCGAAAAGGAAGGCCACCGCCTCCAGTAGCACGCAGTGTTTCATGAACACGGGCTTGGCCGTTGGCATCATTTCAATGCCGATGCGGGCCAGGGTGCTGCGCTCGGTGAACTGCAGGGTTTCCGCATGGGCCTGCATGAAGGCCTCTTCGGAAGGGTGCCGCGGAGTAAAGGCGAGGGTTAGCGCCAGACGGTTGTCGGGAGCGGGGGAAACGGCGAGGATACGACCGTCAGAGCTGGTCCAGAAATTATCGGGATTCATGGGTTTACCTAGGGGAGGGCCTTAAGGAAACGTCTCTTTCCTTCCGGCACAAGCGTGGCGGCAAAGTGTTTGCCAGAGACAATCGGTGCACCCAATGTGGAAATTTCGTGGCACAAACCCCCCGCGCTGCGTTCCTACACAACTCACAACCTATGAAACTCACCCCCGCTCTTAAATTGTCCCTGTGTTTGCTCGGTTCGGCCGGGCTTTCTTATGCTCAGGAAGCCGCTCCGGCTCCGGCCGTCGAGGCCACGACTTACACTGAAGCTCAGATTCTTCAGACCTTCGGCTGGTATGTCGGCTCCCAAGTCGGAGCCAATGAAATGGAATTCACCGCCGACCAAAAGGCCTCGCTGCTCAAGGGCTTCACCTCCGCGATCGAAGGCGAAGACGTTCCCTTCCCCCTTCAGCAAATCGGGCCGCAGATCCAGGCTTTTCTGAGCGCCAAGCAGGCTGCATATCAGGAAAAGGCCGCCGCCGCCGGCAAGGCCGAGGCCGCCAAGTTCTTTGATGAAGTTAAGAAAGAGGAGGGCGTCGTCGCTCTGCCCAGCGGCCTTTACTACAAGGTCGTTCAAGCCGGCACCGGTGCCAATCCCAAGGCCACCGATATCGTGAAGGTGCACTACACCGGCACGTTGACCGACGGCACCAAGTTCGACAGCTCCCTCGATCGTGGCGAGCCCGCCGAGTTCCCGCTCAACCAGGTCATCCCCGGTTGGACCGAGGGTCTGCAGCTGATCAACAAGGGCGGCAAAATCAAACTCTACGTTCCCTCTGAACTGGGCTACGGCGAGCGTGGTTCTCCTCCCGTCATTCCGCCGAATGCGACCTTGGTGTTTGATGTCGAGCTGCTCGATATCACCGCCCCTGCCGCTGCGGAGTAAGCGTTGCCAAAGTTTTTTCGCTTTCAAAGCGGGGCCGATTATCCGGCCCCGCTTTTTTGTTGCTCAAATGTCACTGTGGCCCGCGCAAAGCGTTTGCGCGCATGGCATGTGGCGGCCACAACCGCCTTTGGATTTTATCGCATGCGCATCGCCCTCGTCACCGAAACCTACCCGCCTGAAGTCAATGGTGTTGCCATGACGCTCAGCCGGTTGGTGGGCGGCCTGCGCGCCCGGGGACACGAGGTCGAGGTATTGCGTCCCCGCCAACGGCAGGAGCTTGACGGCGCTGCCGACTTAACGACCACCGATGACTTTCTTGTGCCGGGCATGCCTATACCTCGCTACCCGTCGCTGCGTATGGGTCTGCCGGTGATCGGGCGGATCAAGCGCCGTTGGCGCGAATGGAAACCCGATTTGGTCCATGTCGCCACCGAGGGGCCGCTGGGACTGGCCGTGCTGCATGTCGCCAAGCGCCTGGGCCTGCCGGTGACTTCAAGCTTCCACACCAATTTCCATTCTTACGGCGGGCACTATGGGCTGACTTGGTTTCAGGACGCGGCGCTGGGCTATCTGCGCTGGTTTCATAACCGCACACGACTGACGTTGGTGCCCACGGCGCAGGGCGCGCGTGGACTGGAGCAGGACGGTTTCCAGCGCGTCGGGGTGATGTCGCGCGGAGTGGATACCGAGTTGTTTTCACCGTCGCGACGCAGTGAGGCTTTGCGCCAAAGCTGGGGCGCGGGGCCGGATGATCCGGTGGTGGTCTATGTCGGTCGAATCGCCGCGGAAAAAAACCTCGGACTGGCGGTGACTGCGTTTCTCAAACTGCGGGTGATAGAACCCCGTGCGCGTTTTGTGCTGGTGGGCGACGGTCCGGAGCGTGCGCCGCTGGCGGAGAAGTATCCGGAGTTTCATTACGCCGGCATGCAGCGGGGCACTGATCTGGCTTCACACTATGCCTCGGGAGATATGTTTTTGTTTCCGAGTGTCACCGAAACCTTTGGCAATGTGGTGACCGAAGCCATGGCCAGCGGACTGGTGGCGATCACCTACGACTATGCCGCGGGTCGCGAGCATGTGCGCACCGGCGAGAACGGATTTCTGGCGGACTTCGACAAGCCGTTGGCCTTCGCGCTGGCGGCGGAGAAGGCGTTATCGGCTCGCGCCGAGTGGCCGCGTATTCGCGCGGCGGCGCGCGAGACGACGCTGGGCATCACCTGGGAAGCGGTGGTGGCGCGTTTCGAAGCGGATCTGGAGCAGGCTCGGAAGTTGTAGCCGCCCTCGTCCCCGAGGGCGTGTTGGATACTGACTCGCGGTGGACGTCGCTCACACGGCCGGGACGGCCGTGGCTACATTTAATGTTTTCTCGGCCACGTAACGTTCCAGCTCTTCGACGGCTTTCTGTGGACCGTTTTCGGCGAGGAGTTGCTGGCGCACTTCGGCGGCGCGTTTCGCATGTGACGGGTTGCCGAGCAGACGGTCGAGCGCCTCGTGGAGGTGCTCGGGCCAGCGGGCCTTGGCCAGCCGGAAACCGCAGCCGAAGCGTTCCACTTCGGAGCCGAAGAAGGTTTGGTCCCCGATGTGTGGCACCACGATTTGAGGCACACCGGCGTGGAGTGCGCTGGCAGTGGTGCCGGCTCCGCCGTGGTGAATGACCGCGCTGGCGTGACGGAAGAGTTGGTCGTGCGAGACCTGGCCGATGATCTTGATGTGATCGGTATCGCCAAATTGGGGGAACTGGGCCCAGCCGCGTTGCACGATGATTTTGCGATCGCGCGGCCAGTGGTGGATGAAGCGTTCCATCCACGCGCCAGAATTTTCGTAGACCATGCTGCCGAAGGTGAGCACGGGGACTTTTTTACCGCCGGTAAATTCGGCGACCTCGGCGTCGATGGTGGCGTTTTCCGCCGACTGCCAGCGGCAGTAACCGGTGTAGCGGAAACGATCATCGATCTCTGCCCCGGGGATGCGGAAAAGCGGCTCGGAGAGGGTGACAAGCACGCGTCCGGCGGGCTTGGAGAAAAAGTTGCGGACCTTGGGCAGGCCGGCTTCGCGCAACGAGTCCGCGATGGAGGTGTTGATGACGCGGTCGATGATGGCGTTGGCGGTTTTCCACAGCCAACGGTTCCAGGCACGGCGGGTCGTGCGGCCGAGCCAGTGGGGCGAGGGAATGTTTTCCGGCGGGTAGTCGGGCGAGGGGATGACGTGCGGTGCGAAGGCGAGCGTGGCGAAGGGCACGCCGTGTCGATCGGCTATTCCCTTGTTCATCGGGAACAGGTAGCTCGATACGAGCAGGTCGCAGTCGGGCATGATCTTGTCCATGCTGGCGATCATCTCGGGGATGTAGGCCTTGGCTCCGACGTAGATCTCGCGGAGCTGGTAGATGGGGCTGCGGATTTTATTGAGGCGGCCCATCCAGTAGGCGAGGTCGGCCATTTCCCAGTTGGGGCAAAGCGGGTAGAACTCCAGCCCGGCGGCTTCGATCTCGGGTTGGTAATGCGGGATGGTCGCGAAGCGCACCTGATGGCCGGCTTGCTGCAGAGCTACGCCGATGGCGATGACCGGATAGATATCTCCGGTGGAGCCGTGGGAGGTGAGGATGACGCGCATGGGTTGTTTGGGTTTAGTTGAACCAAAAACATCGTGGCGGCGAGGGTGGGGTAGTGACGTTTTGGTGACGGGTGGAGCCGGAGTTTTAACCGCGAATGGACACGAATAGACGCTAATTTCGGATTACCTGGTTTCTATTCGCGTTCATTCGTGTCCATTCGCGGTTCACGAAAAAAGCCGCCGGTCCCGAGGGACGCGGCGGCTGATTGGCTGAACGTTGACGGTCGGTTTTTTAGGCCTTGGCGTCGACGTAGCGGGCGAGCGTTTTGACGGTGTAGCTCTCCTCGGCGTTACCGATCTTGACGGTAACGGTGTCGCCGATCTGGCGACCGACAAGGGCGAGGCCGAGCGGGGTCTTGTAGGCGATGATGTTGTTCTCCGGAACGCTGTCCCAGGCACCGAGGACGGTGAAGGTGACGGTCTTGCCGGTGGAGGCGACGCCGAGGTCAACGATGCTGCCGACGCTGACTTGGGTGAGGTTGGCGTCGCTGAAATCGCTGATGCGGGCCTGGCCCAGTTCCTTCTCGAGCTGGCCTTTTTGGGCCATGAGCACGGTCTGGTCCTGCTTGGCCATCTTGTATTCGGAGTTCTCCTTGAGATCGCCGTGTTCACGAGCGGTGGCGATGGCCTGCTTGTTCTCGGGGATCTTCTTGGAAACGATGAGCTCATACTCTTCGCGCTTACGCTCGAAGCTGTCACGGGAGACGATGAGCTGCTCTTCCTTGGTGTCGGCATCGCCGGCCACGAGGGACTGGATGGATGGGAAGATCTTGATGAAGCGGGCGAGCAGCGACTTCTTGGTGAGGTCCTCGAAGCCCTGGTTGAGCATGAGGGTGTTGGCGAGATCGCGGGCGGTCTCGGTGTCGGCGGCCGACAGGAGGTCGGGGATGAGGTCGGTGTCGTCGCTGAGGATTTCGGCGAGCGGGATGCGACGGGCGCTGGCGGCCTGCAGGGCCTCGTAGTCGATGGCGTAGAAAATCGCACCGAGCAGACGAGGGGTGATGAGGTCGTTGAGCAGCTTGGCGAATTTCTTCGAGTGGCGGTTCTTGACGATCCACAGGAGGACGGGGGCGCGAAGGTTTTGCTCGACCTGCCAACGCTTGAGCGAGGTGGCGAGTTCTTCGGTGTGACCGTTCTCAACCAGGAAGTTGATGCACTCGGTGGTGAACTTGCCTTGGGAGGTCTTCAGGAGATTGAAGACGATGTCGCGGTGCTCGATGACGTGAGTCTCTTTGATGAGCTCAAGCAGGCGGCTTTGGAATTGAACCGGCAGCTTCTCGACGATCTCGGAAATGTCGCGGGCGTCGGCGATGAGGGTGGATTGGGTGGGCTCGTAGGGAGTCTCGTCGCCAATGAATTTGGCGAGATCGTCACGGACGGCGGCACCGTAGAGGCGCTCGGCGACGTCGAGCTGATTGCTATCCTTAACGGCTTCGGCGAGACCGGCGAGGATGGGTTTGAGCTCTTCGGCGGGAGGGGCTTTTTTGTCGGCGGAAGCGAGGAGTTCCTCGGCCAGCTTGATGCGGCGACGGGCGGAGCGGGTGCCGTTGAAGGACTCGACGATCTCATCCTGCACGGAGACGGGAGTCTCGCGGACGATGTAGCATTCGGTCTTCTTGACGGGGATGGAGATGCGGGGGTCTTTGGCGACGGCCTTCTTGGCGGTGGACCACCACTTCTTGAATTTTTCATCGCCGACGACTTGGGCGAGGACGATCTCGATCTCGATGGCGGTGGCGGCCTGATTGGGGTAGGCGGCGAGGGCTTCGACGACCAGTTGGGCGGGATTTTCAGCGATGAGCTTGGTAATCACCGCAGGCTCGGTCTGTTTGCGGACGAGCAGATGGTTGGCCGGGAGGACTTCCATGGTGGTCAGACAAAACGCGGGATCCATCGGATGCGCGGCCTTGTCTGAGAAGTCGATGATGAGGCGCTGGCTGGCGTCATCATAGGACTTGATTTGACCGAATCCCCAGCTCCGGTGGACGCAGTAGGACCCCGGTTGCATGGCCTCAAGCTTGGCTTTGGCGGCTTTAAGGGTCGGGTTTTTGGCGATAAGAGTGGCTACGGCTTCCGTATTCATAGACAGGGTTTTCGAGAGTGAATCTATCAGTAAGGGGGTGGGGTGTGGTGGTGTCAACCAAGGCTTCCGCCTCGGTCCCGGAGCCCCGTAGGGAGCGTAACTTGCGTAGCCGGCGTTCTCAGGCCCGGTTCAATCCGAGCAAAAACTCACGGTTTCCGTCGGTGCCGGTGATGGGGGAATCCATGGAGGCGATGAGCAAGGCGCCGGGTAGTTCGGCCAAGGCAAATCCCTGAATGTCGGCAAGCACGCGGGCGTGGACTTCCGGATCGCGAATGATGCCGCGGCCTTTGTCGACTTCCTCTTTGCCGGCTTCGAACTGGGGTTTGACGAGGGCGATCAGGGTTCCGCCGGGACGTAGAAAGGGCCAGACGGCGGGGAGCACGGTCCGCAGGGAAATGAAGGAGAGGTCCATCACGAGGACGTCGTAGTCGGCGCGGGGAAGTTCGCCTGGTTTGAGGTGACGGGCGTTGACTTGTTCGATGTTGGTGACGCGGGGGTCGCCACGCAGGCGGTCGTGCAACTGGGCGCGGCCAACGTCGAGGCAGGTGACGTCGGCGGCACCGGATTGGAGTGCGCAGTCGGTGAAGCCGCCCGTGGAGGCGCCAACGTCGAGCACGTGGGCTCCTTTGAGATCGAGGCCGTGCAGGTCGATCCAGCCTTGGAGTTTTTCGCCGCCGCGGGAAACGAAGCGTGGGGGTTGCTCGACGATGAGTTCGATGTCGAGGGGGACTTCGCGGCCGGGTTTGTCGAGCCGGGTGGTGCCGTGTAGGACGCGTCCACTCATGATGAGCGCCTTGGCCTGCGCCCGGGAGGGGGCGAGGCCGCGGGCGACGAGGAGCTCATCCAGGCGTTGGCGGTTGGCGGCCATGCTTAGAGTGCGTCGATGGCCTTGAGAAAGGCGCGGGCGATGACCATGTGGCCGGTTTGGTTGGGATGAATGCGATCCCACGCGAGGGTCATGGGGTGGGTATGCACCATGACTTCGTCGAAGGCGGCCTGCACGTCGACGAGGATGGCGTCGTGTTTTTTGGCGATGTCGCGGACGATGTTGCCGTAGTCGTCGATCATCTTGCGCATGGGGTCGGCGCGGTTGGGCTCGATGAGGTGGGGAGTGCCCATGATGAGGCCTTTAACCTTGGGGCGGGTCTGCGCGACGAGCGCTTCGAGGGTTTTGGTGTATTCCTCGATGTAAACGTGACCTTCGACGCGCAGCGGGGTGTCGAACTGACGCCAGATGTCGTTGACCCCGATCATGACCGAGACCCAGTCGGGCTGGAGGTCGATGACGTCGGTCTGCCAGCGGCCTTTGAGGTCGCGGACGGTGTTGCCGCTGGTGCCGCGGTTAATGAGGCGGATGCGGTCCTGCGGGCGGGTGGCACCGATCCAAGCTTCAATGAGTCCAACGTAGCCGCTGCCGTGACCGGGCTGGCCCCAAGGGGTGGCCTCGCCGGAGGGATCGCGACCGGCGTCGGTGATGGAGTCGCCAATGAGGACGTATTTGGAGTCGGGGGTGATTTTCATGCGAAAGGGATGAGACTAAAGACGTTGGCGGGCGGGAGACCAGCAGGTTGTGCGTCCGCCGATATCTTCGCGGACGAGCGGAGTCTTGGTTTTCGGGCAAAGACCGCCGTTGGTCCAACGGTGTTGAAAGAGCCAGGTTTTGGGTGGATCGACCAGCTCGGGAGTGTCGGCTGTGCCGATGATGCGCATGGCGTGCGAGGCGACGTAGCGGATTTCGCGGTGCAGGGTTTTGATTTCGTCGGGAGTGAGTTGGCCGGCGGGACGCTTGGGGTGAATGGCGGCGCGCCAAAGGATTTCGTCGGCCATCCAGTTGCCGATGCCAGGGAAGCGTTCCTGCATGAGGAGGACGGGTTTGATCGCGGTGCGGGCGCGGCGGGCGAGGAAAACGGTGAGTGCTCCGACGCTAAACGCGGGGGAGGTGACGGCGGGGGCGATGGAGGTCCACCAGTCGGGGGCGTCGGGGCCGGTGGCGAAGAGCACGCGGCCAAACATGCGCGGATCGCTGAAGACGAGTTGTCGGTCGCGTTGGACGAGGACGAGGTGATCGGATTTGCGGACGGTGTGGTCGGCGGGTTGGGCGGTGAGTTCGCCGGTCATGCCGAGGTGAATGCCGAGCCAGAGCGGGCTGCCGTCGGTCGCGGTGGCGCGGAAGAGCATCTGCTTGGCGGCGGCTTCCGAGGATTTGAGTCGGGCACCGGTGAGGAGTTTGGCCAGTGCGTTGCTATCGGTCTTCTTGAATATACCGGCTTTCGGGTGCACTTGGACCTCGGTGATCTTATGACCCAGACCGGCGTCCCAGCGACGGCGGAAGTATTCAACCTCGGCGAGTTCAGGCATGTGATTTGGAAACGGATTTTTGGCCCACTTTTCGTGCAAAGCGACAGGCCGGACAATATAGGAAAGTTGGGGGTTCGGAGATTCGGAGTTTTAACGCAGAGGCGCTAAGACGCAAAGGTCGCAAAGTTCGGAGTGGCAGAGATTCGGAGATTTGCCACGGAGCCGAGCCGGAGCTCGGACACAGAGAGCACGGAGTCGGAAACTGGTTTGTCGGAGCGACTGGTTCGAGCTCTGTGCTCCTCTGTGTCGGAGCTCTGTGTGCTCTGTGGCAAAAATTAGGGTTCCCGTTTTCTTGGGTGGAGTGGCGAAGGTGCGTGGGCCTTAGCGGATTTCCCAGTCGTAGTGGTAATCCGAGAGGAGCTTGGGTTTGCCGGTGGTGACTTGGATGACGTCTTCGATACGGCAGCCGCCGAGCCCCGGATAATAGAGGCCGGGTTCGATGGTGACGACGGAGTCCTTCTTGAGTTCGTAGTCGACGGCGGAGACGCGCGGGGATTCGTGCACATCGAGTCCGAGGCCGTGGCCGGTGCCGTGGAAAAAGCCGACGGAGCCCTTGGGCGTGGTCTTGGTCTCGAAGCCGTGACGGGCAAAGGTGTCGAGGCACTGTTGGTGGACGTGGTGACCGTTGACGCCGGCGCGGGCGGTGGCGAGTGCGGCGAGCTGGGCGGTGCGCACGGCGGCGACGAGTTTTTGTTGGGCGTCGCTGGCGTGGCCTTTGAGGAAGGTGCGGGTCATGTCGCCATGGTAACCGGTGGCGGCGACGCGGGGAAAAACGTCGACGATGATGAGCTCGTTGGCCCGCAGGGGGCCGTGGCCGTGTTCGTGGGGATCGCAGGCTTGGTCGCCGCCGGCGGCGATGGTGTTGGCGGAGTGGGCACCGGCTTCGAGGCAGGCGATCTCGATGGCGGTTTGCAGGCGTTCGGAGGTGAGGGGACGTCCGTCGAGGATGAGTTTGCCGTTTTTGATGTCGGAAGCACGCAGGAGACCTTCGGCGGCAGCGATACCGGCGGCGCTGCACCGGTTGCCTTCGCGCAGGGCCCGGATTTCGGCGGCGGTTTTGATTTCGCGCTCGGGGAACAGCAGCGGTGCGGTGGTCAGAGTGAGGCCGAGGGCGCGCAGTCGGTCGCAGAGGCCGGCCGGGAAGTCATCGGCGATAGTGAAGGTATTTACCCGGTAATGGGCGGCCAGCAGGGTGATGATTTCGGCGGTGCCGGGGCGGCGGTCGGACCAGCGGGTGCGAGCTTTGGCGACCCAGGGTTCGAGGGGGAGGACTTCATCGAAGCCGGAGGTTTTGCTGGCGCGGCCGTATTCGAGCGCGTTGAGCACGCCGATTTTTTTGCCGCGCACGCGCAGGGCGATCATGGGATCAGGCACGTTGAAGCGGCCAAAGTAGAGCAGGTCGGAGCTGCGGGCGGTGTCGGCGTAGAGCAGCAGATCGGCGAGGAGGGCGGATTTTTTTAATGAGGAGGGGGGCACGATGGGATTGTGTTGGTGTGTGTGGAGATTAGTCCTGCGCACCGTGAAAGTTGCAAATCTGGTTTCAAAAACGCGGTGTGTTTGGCTGGCGGGGCTCGCGCTCGCCGGTCTGCTGACGGTCACGGGCTGCGAGGGTGGCGGCGGGGCCGACTCGACGCAGGCCGAGCCGGCGGTGCTGCCGGCCTCGACGTTTTTTCCGATCAAACTGGGAGAGGTGACCGCGCGGCTTCAGCTGGCGTTGACCATGCCGGAGATGCAGCGGGGCCTGATGGGACGGACGGACCTCGGGGAAAACGACGGTATGATTTTTATCTACGCCGAACCGCAGCAAATGAGTTTCTGGATGCGCAATACGCCGACGCCGCTGGATATTGGCTTTTTCGACGCGGCTGGCGTTCTGCGGGAAGTGTATCCGTTATATGCCTACGATGAGACTCCGGTGCAGTCGCGCAGTATCGCGCTGAAATATGGGGTGGAGATGCCGCAGGGGTGGTATCGGGCCCATGGCGTGAAGTCGGGTGACCGGCTGGACTTGTCGGCGTTGTCCGCCGCGGTGCGGGCGCGCGGCGGGAAGCCGGCGGTGTTGGGTATTTTGGAGTAACCCACCGAACAACGGCCTAATCCCGGCGTAGCCGGGCTCGCGGCCGCACTACGAACATGTGGGGTCCGGTCGTAGGCGCAAAAAAGGGCCGCGCGAGCGCGGCCCCTACGTTAGGATTTAGTCCTTAGAATTTCGGTGCGCGGTGCGCACCGCCTTATTCGACCTTGTGGCGACGGGCGTCCTTACCGGTTTCTTCGAGGGGAATCTCGTTGTTGGTCTTCAGCATGAAGACGGGGTGTTTGGTCTTCACCCAGAGGTTGGTTTCCTTGAAGTGCTTGGCGGGGATATTCTCGATGGCCTCGCCGATGGTTTTGGCGGGAAGGAGGCGGCCTTTCTTGGTGGTGTTGAATTCGTAGGCGGCTTTGTGGATGCGCTCTTCAGTGGTCAAGACGCTGTCGCTCTCTGGGATTTGCACGACCCAGCCGGTGAGCTCGTCCTCGGGGAGGACGCCGTTGGGGTCGGAGATAAGGATGCACCACTGCTTTTTGAGCGCGGGTGGTTTTTCCTCATCGGTCTCGGGTTGGACGACCATTTGCATCTCCTCGACGATCTGACGGAGCAGGGAAGGTTCGATGGCGTTGCGCTTGAGGATTTCGGCGACTTGATTGACTTCGATTTTAGGCATGGATTTCGGGCGGTTTTGGCCTCACGAAAGAACGCTTTAACCACACATAGCGACCTTAAAAGACCCATGGACCAGACCCCCCAGCAAAACGAAGCCCAGAGCCAGGACGAGCTCTTCGACGTGGTAAACGAGCAGGATGAAGTGATTCGTCAGGCCACGCGCGGCGAAGTGCACAAGCAGCGTTGGCTGCATCGGGCGGTGCATGTGTTTGTTTTCGACCGTCAGGGACGGGTGTTTTTGCAAAAGCGTTCCATGGCCAAGGACACCAATCCCGGTTGCTGGTCGCCCTCGTCTTCCGGGCATGTGGATGCCGGCGAAGATTATGATGAGGCGGCAGTGCGTGAAATCCGTGAGGAAATCGGCGTGGATCTGGACTCGGCTCCCGATCGTTGGCTGCGCTTAAACGCGTGTCGGGAGACGGGGCGTGAATTCGTCTGGATTTACCGGTTGGAGCACGAGGGCCCGTTTAAACTGAATCAGGCGGAAATTTCCGAAGGCGCGTGGATCGATCCGGTGGAATTGACACGTGATCTGATTTCCAACCCGAAGCGTTACACGCCGGCCTTGCGCTATATTTGGACGCGTTTGCCGGGCTTTAAAGTGGAGCTGCCGGCAACGACGCCGCCGTTTAAAACCCCGTCTTCGCCCGCATCTTCTTGATGTCCTCGAATTGTTTCGGGGAGATCAGGCGACGGGGGACGCGGGTCTCGACCTCGGCGATGAGTTTGTCCCAGAGCTCCGTGGTGATCGGAGTGAGGGTTTCCCAAGGCGTGTGGTGACCTTGTTTGCGTTTCCAGGTGATGTTGCCGCCGTGGATGTTTACGCAGACCTGATATTTGCCTTCTTCGGGGTCTCGGACCCACCAGCCGAATTCCATGCTCATAGTTGTGATGGTTAATGGAGTGGGGCAGGGCGGAGCCAGCGTAATAGGTGGATATGTGCGGAAAAGCTTCCGGCTTGCGCCGTTCGTCGGGTCGTGGCGCCATGGAGGCATGTTTCCCCCGCGGTTTTGGTTTGTCTGGTGCTTGGTGCTGGGTGTGTGCCTGCAGCCATCGCGGGGCGACGAGGACAAGGTGGACTTTGCGGCCGATTTGGCGCGTATCCATATCGAGATGATCGGCGGTCGTGACAAGGTCGCGGCGTTGACTGGACTGCGGGCTACGGGGACGACCAACATATCCGGTGGGAAGTTGACCTTTGTTCTCTGGGCGCAACGCCCGAATCGGGTGCGGGTGGAAACGTTGGGCGGCGATATCCGCATTACCCGCGGTTATGACGGGGTGCACCCGCCCTGGATGCGGCTCGCGGAAAATCATGCGTCGGAGCAGCCTCCCGAAGATGCCGCGGTCTTTATCCGCGATGCCGAATTTGATGATCCGCTTTATCGTGCCAAGGAGCGGGGACTGGGTCTGCACTACACCGGAGCCGTGCAGGTTCACGGGATCGAGTGGTCGCGTATCGAGGTAACTGCCCCAACCGGCAAGGCCATCTGGTATCTCGATGAGAGCTACATGTTGGTGCGGCGGGACATCAAACGGGTCATGCGTGACAAGGAAGTCGTGGAGGAAACGTATTACTCGGACTTCCGCAGCGTGAGTGGGGTTTTGTTGCCTCATCTGATCGAAGTTCGCGTGGGCAATAATGTTCTGCATGAAACCAAACTCGAGGACATCGATGCGAACCCGTTTCTGCTGCCGGAGTTTTTTAAACGCCCTTGAGCAGGGCGGATGTTATAGGGTGTGCCGGGGAAAGAAATCAGCCCATCGCTAGTGCTCTGCAAGTGAAGGGAGAACGGGCACTGGGCCGGCGTTGACCTCGGCGGCACGAGCCGTTGGCTCGCCTCCACCTCGGTCGCCTTGGCCGAGCGCCCGTTCTCCCTCACGGCTGCCCCAGTTTCTTTCCCCGGCACACCCTAACCCGCTTGCCTCTACCGTGCGGGCGCGTTGGATTTTGATTTTATGGCCGTCTTTGGTTCACTCTCCACCGTGCGCGCGCAGCTTGCCGCCACTCCCGCCTTCAACGCGGCCTTCGCCTATGTCGACCGCTGCCTGACCGCCGGAACCTTGGAGAATCGACGCATCCTTGCGGTCGCCAACGGCGCAACTGAACGCGTTGAGCTGGAGCACGGCGTCTTTGCCTTGGAGCAGGCTTACGTGCCTAAGCCTCCGATGCAGGGACGCTGGGAGGCTCACCTCGAATACATCGACATCCAGGTGATCGTCACTGGGCGCGAGCTGATGGAGCTCACGGACACGGGCAACCTCACCGTCGACGAAGATTTTACGCCCGCTCGCGACCTGATTTTTTTCCAATCCTACAGCAACGGTTCGGTGCTCACCGCCGATACCGGCGCGGTCGCGGTGTTTTTCCCGATCGATGCGCACAAACCCTCACTGGCCAACGCCGGTGAGACCAAGGTTGTTCGCAAGACCGTCGTGAAGGTCCCTGTTTCCGCCGCCTCCGCGTGAACTACCGACATCATTACCACGCGGGCAATTTCGCCGACGTCTTTAAGCACGCCGCCCTCGTGCAACTCGTCCGGGCGATGCAGCGCAAGGACAAGGGATTCCTCTATCTCGATACGCATTCCGGCCGTGGCACCTACGATCTGCTCAACGCCTCCAGCGGCCTCACGCTCTCGCGCACACCGGAATGGCCTGACGGCATCGGCCGTCTGCTCGACGCTGATCCGGCGGGATTGTCACCCGCACTTCGCGACTACCTTGAGATCGCGCGCACCCACGACGCCGTCCATCGCACCGCGGCTGAACAAGCCGATACCTCCGCCACCGCGCTGCGCTACTATCCGGGTTCACCACGCTTCGTGCAGGCGCTGGCCCGCCCGCAGGACCGGCTCGCTTTGTGCGAATTACATCCGGACGAGTTCTCCCTGCTCGACGACGAGTTTCTTGGCGAACGCCGCACCCGCGTGGAGAAGATCGACGGCTACGTTGCCATCAAGGCCCACCTGCCTCCGGTCGAACGTCGCGCGCTGGTGTTGATCGATCCGCCGTTTGAGGCGGCCGGTGAATTCAAACGCGTCATCCAAGCTATCGCCGACGGCCTGCGTCGCCTGCCCGCCGCGACCATCGCCATCTGGTATCCGTTGACTGAGCGTGCCCGCAGCGAAGCCTTCCTCGACGAGCTCGGCGCCATGGAGCCGCCGCCCTGCTGCACCATCGAACTGTGGATCGCCGGCCCGAATGCCCCGCAAAAACTCAAGGGCTGTGGTCTCGCCATCATCAACCCGCCGTGGCAACTTGTGCCCGTCATCGAAGCGCTGGCCGACGATCTGGCCAACCGCCTCGCCCAGGCTCCCGGTGCCGACTCCTACGTGCGCTGGATCGTTCCTGACGTCTGATCCGAAATTCGCATCCATGAAACTGTCCAAGAAAGGTGAATACGCCCTGCGCTCGCTGATAGACCTCGGCATTGCCGCCGACGTCGGACGCGAACTCGTGCAAGTCGCCGAACTGGCCGAGAAGGAGCAGATCCCCGCCAAGTTTCTTGAACAGATCATGCAGGAGCTCAAAGCCTCCGGCTTCATCACCAGTCAGCGCGGCAAGTTCGGTGGTTACCGACTGGCCCGTCCTGCCGACGACATTTCAATCGGCGAGATTGTGCGCCTGATCGACGGCCCGCTCGCCCCCATCGGTTGCGTCAGTCAGACGTCCTACGAAAAGTGCAGCTGTCCCGACGAAGTGCACTGTGGCCTGCGCATGCTCATGCTTGACGTGCGCAACGCGATCACCGGCATCCTCGACCGTTATTCGCTGGCCGACATCGTCGACGTCACCACCCGCAAAATGAAACGCGACGGCATTCCGCTACCCTTTTCCGGTGCCCGTCAACGCGGTGGGAAAAAAGCCGGCCCGGCCGAACCGGGCGACCGTTCCGAGGTGCCCGCCGACCGTCGGCTCAAACCGGTTGAAGGCATCCTCTCCGAACTGTTCCCCGACTACACGATCTGACCGGTTCAGGAGGCGCGCCAGGTAAATGCGTGACACAGAGCCACGCCGGCCGCGTCGGCCTCGTCGGGTGCCATCTGGCGACCATGGCCGAGCATGTTCATGACGGTGCGGGCCATCTGCTCCTTGCTGGCGCGGCCCGCGCCGACAACCGCTTGTTTTACCCGTAGCGGGGCGTATTCAAAAATCTCCAACCCGCGCAACGCCGCCGCGGTGATCGCCGCGCCGCGAGCCGCGCCGAGGATCTGCGCGGTCTGAAAGTTCTGCACGTAGATCGTCTGCTCCAGCGCCACATGCAGCACCGTGAAGTCCTGTAGGAAGGTCGTGATCGAACGATGAATCTCCGCCAGCGCCGAGGGCATGGGAACCTTCGGGTGAATCTTCACTGTCTCACAACGCAGCAGGACTGGCTGTTTGCCCGGCGCGAACTCGATCAGCGCCAGACCGGTGCCGCGCAACGACGGGTCAATGCCGAGGATGATGCCTTTGAACGGTGCGCGTTGTAGCGAGTAGGCCGCGGGCATCTTGGTGAGGCGTGCGGCAATCGCACCGCCGACCACAGGCGCGGGCAGTGCCGCCGGCAGGGGTTTGCCCGCTAGCTTTGCCGCCCACATTTGTCGTGCCGTCATGCGTCCCATGGTTGTAGTCTCGGGATGGAACACGCGCGGGCAGTGCGCGTAAAGACGGATCACGGGATTCAACGCCTTGAGCTCGCAATGCGAGCTCTTGCGGCGTCACTACGAACGAGGCGGTAAGTTCGTCGCAGGCCGGCGATCTTGTCGTCGCGTTGTTCGTAGTGCGGCCGCGAGCCTGACGAAGTCGGGATTAGGCCGTGTCGTATCCCGTTACCCGATGAGTAGCTTCAGGCCGGCCAGCAGACTGAAGACCAGCACCATGGTTTCGAACAGGCGTTGGTTGATTTTGGGTAGTAGCCAGCGGCCAAAAAACGCTCCGGCCAACACGGCGGGTGCCAGGATCAGGTTGGTGCCAAAGCTGTCTTTGGTGATCAGGCCAAGGTCCACCATGAACGGCACCTTGAAGCAGTTGAGCAGTAGGAAGAAAACCGCACCGGTGCCGACGTAGGCCATTTTGGGCAGCCGCATGGCCAGCAGATAAATCGCCATGAGCGGGCCCGCTGCGTTGGCCACCAAGGTGGTGAAACCCGCCATCACTCCCACAGTCGGGGCGAACCAGGGCGCATGCGGTTTGTCTGTGGCGGCCGGCCGCCATTTGCGCCAGATCTGGATGCCAATCATCACCACGATGATCGTGCCGATCAGCACCGCGGCCTGCCGGTTATTGATGCTATCCATCGCAAAATAACCGATCAGCACACCCGCGGCCGTCCACGGCATCAGACGCCACACGTGTTTCCATTCGGTGTGTTGACGGTAACTGGCCACCGCCACGATGTCGCCGACGATGAGCAGTGGCAGCACAAAGCCGCTGCTCATTTTGGTCGGTAGCAGATTTGCGAAGATCGCAATCGAGAGCATGCCCACGCCGGCGATGCCGGTTTTGGACACACCGATCAAGGCGGCGGCCACGATGATTAAAATCCACTGCCAGACATCGAGGTCCATCATGGTGTAAAAGTGAAGTTACCCTCGTTGACGTTAAAGACCTGCCAGTCGCCGAGCTCTGCGTCGGGCAGGGCGGTGCCGGTGGCGATGACCTGCCGGCTTTCGCCGAGCGAAGCCCAGAAGCGTCGGCGCCGATCCTTGTCGAGTTCACCGAGCACGTCGTCGGCGAGCAGGATCGGCTCTACTCCCGTGCGTTCGCGGAAGAACGTCATCTGCGCGAGGCGCAACGCCAGAACGAGGCTGCGTTGCTGGCCTTCGGAGCCGTAGTCCTTGGCGGCGCGGTTGCCGATGGTGAGGGTGATGTCGTCGCGATGCGGACCGGCCAGGGTGGTGCGAAACTGACGGTCGCGTTGACGGTTACGTTCGAACAATCCGCGCCAACCGGCGGCGTCGGCCACGGTGACATCCGGCGCGGCGCGCAGGCCGGCCGGCTCGGCGCCATCGGCGATGCGTTCGTAAGCTGCGGCCACGTGCGCGCCGAGCGCGGTGAGACCGTCTTCACGACGTGCAGCCAGTCCAGTGGCGGAGTCGGATAACGGATGTTCAAAAGCGGTCAATTCGGCGGCCGAGGCGGCGTGGGTTTTGAGCAGCTTGTTGCGGCCGGCCAGCGCCCGGTGATAGGCCTGCAGGTCGCGCATGTAGGCGGGGTCGACGGCGGCGAGGGTGAGGTCGAGCCAACGGCGTCTCAGGCCTGGCGCGCCGCGCACGAGCTGCTGGTCCTGCGATGAAAAGACGACGGTGGGAAAGCGCCCTAGATAATCGCCGAGCCGGTCCACGCGTTCGCCGTCGCAGGCGACTTCTTTGCCGCCGGGCCGGAGTTTGATAATGAGATTGGTCGGGCCGAGTCGTTCGTGCTCGAAGTCGGCGGCGATGGCGGCATCGGACTGTCCCTCTTGAATGAGCACCTTGGTATCGGCGGTGCGAAAGGAACGGAGCGCGGAGACAAAACCGATGGCTTCGAGGAGGTTGGTTTTACCCTGACCGTTTTGCCCCACGAAAAACTGTTGCCGGCCCTCGAAGTTGAGGTTGGCCAGCTTGATGTTCCGGAAGGTTTGCAGGGTGATGCGGCGAAGTCGCATGGGCAGTCGTCAACGCAAGCGGTCCAGACGCCGGAAGGGAAGACGTAAGATGGTTGAAAGTGTTCTGACCTGAATGCCTGTGCCACACCCAGTCAGCCGACTACCGTGTTGGTCGTATCCACATCCAGGTCCTCGGCGGCCTGGGCAAACGCCGTCGCCAATGCCTTCCAGTCCTCGGCGGTGGTTTCACGTCCGGAGCTGACGCGCACCATGCGTCGGGAATCAAGCGGGTCTACCCCGAGTGCGGCGAGCACGTGCGATGGGCCGGTCTTGCCGGTTGCGCAGGCGGAGCCGGTTGAGATTTGAAAACCGAGTTTGTCGAGTCGGGCGACCCAACGGGTATTGGCGTGACGCGGCGGAATAAAGGAAACCGTGTTCCAAAGCCGGTCGGTGTCGGGGGCTAGAATCATGGTGCCACGCAGCGTGTGGGTCAGGTCGCGTTCGAAGGTCTTGCGCCATTGCAGGCGGGCGGTTTCGAGGTGCATCTCGTGTTGTTCGCAATCGGCGAGCGCCGCAAGGAGGGCGCGGATTCCGGGTAAATCCTCGGTGCCGCCGCGATGATCGTTTTCCTGTGAACCGCCGGTGAAACCATGGAAGCCGGACAGCGAGTCGGTCGGCACCACCAGCAGGCCGTTGCCACGTGCTCCGCCAAACTTGTGACCCGACCCAAGCACCCAGCCGACTTTGCCGATGCCATCGGTGGGGAGCTTGCCGAGCCACTGGGTGGCGTCGCAGAGAAAGGGCACTTTGTGCTCACGACAGGTTGCGGCGAGTTTGGCCCACGGCTGGATGACGCCAGTTTCGTTGTTGGCGGCCATGATGATCGCGCCGAGCGAGCCAGCTTTGATCGCTGCCTTCATCGCGGCGGGGGTGACCACTCCATTGGTGTCGACCTTGAGCGGAACGGTGCGTCCGGGGAAAAAACGTGCGGCGGCGGCGAGCACGCAGGGATGCTCGGTGGGATTGATCGCGATGGTGGCGTCTGCGGGGAGTTTACCGGCCCAGTGGGCAAGCACCGCGTGGGCGCCCTCGGTGGCTCCGGAGTTGAAAATGATTTGTTTCGGGTCGGCCCCGAGCAGAGTGGCCAGCGATTCACGCGCGGCGTTCAACTGCAAACGCGCGCGGGCCCCGGCGCGGGTGGGGGAGGAGGGGTTGTGCCAGAATTCGTCGACGGTTTTTAGCCACGCCTCACGCGCGAGCGGCGCGAGCGGGGAGGTGGCATTGTGGTCGAAATAAGGCATGTAGCCTCAGCAAATCTCAAAACGGGCGGAGGCTAAACCTCAAAATGGAAGGCTTGCCCTGTTTGCGGCCGGGAGGCTTGCTGGAGGTTTTCATCCATGAGCACCACCAACGAACAAGCCATCATCAAGACCTCCCTTGGCGATCTGACCCTTTCTTTCTGGTCGGACGTCGCCCCGAAGACTGTCGAAAACTTTAAAAAACTGGCCCGCGCCGGTTTCTATGACGGCACCGCCTTCCACCGTATCATCAAGGGTTTCATGATCCAAGGCGGCTGCCCCAATACCAAGGCCGGCGCTTCCGGCATGCCCGGCACTGGCGATCCTGGCTACAAGGTCAAAGCCGAGTTTAACAAGAAGAAGCATGAGCGCGGTGTCATCTCCATGGCCCGTTCGGCGAGCCCTGACTCCGCCGGCTGTCAGTTCTTCATCTGCCACGGAGCGGCCCCGTTCCTCGACGGCCAATACACCTCCTTTGGTCAATTGACCGCCGGTGACGCCGTCCTCGAAAAGATCGCGACCGTCGCCACCAAGGTGAGCGGCGGCGGAGAGCGCAGCGCTCCGGTCGAACGCGTTGAGGTGATCAGCATCACCATCGTCGAAGCTTGATCGACCGAGGCCGAAACGGCGCAGCCGTTCCGTTACTTTAAATCATCAAAAAGCCGCGCCTGATTTGGGCGCGGCTTTTTTGAGTCAGCAATCAGCGGGCGGCACCTTTGCCGAAGTATTCGCCGAGCTGGGCTTCAAGCGCCCGCATCTGGGTGAGGGTGACGTCCGGTCCGACGTCATGGCGAAGCATGTCGATGACATGGTCCCGGGCCTTGGCCAGACTCTCTTCGTCGCCGGCGCCCAGCTGCCGGCTGATGCCCATCAATCCAAGGGTTTCGTCGCGGGCGTTGACTACGACCTGCTTGACGGTGATCACCAGCACATCGAGGCCGTTTTCGTGGTTGGGCTCGATCTTGACGATGGGTATGCGGTTGTCGAAGAGCCGGGTTTCGTCCGCGTAGTAGATGCTGGAGAGCTTGGTCGGGTAGAGCTCGAGATCGTTGAGTCCGATGATCTGTTCGGCGCGCATGCCGATGTGTTTTAAGTGGGACTTGTTGCTGTAGAGGAACCGGCTGTCGGTGTCCTTGATGTAGATCCAGTCGGGGGATTCGTCGAGCACGGCCGCGAAGATGGAGCCTTCGAGTAATGAGATGTGGGAGGGGAGATCCCGGCAATCGATGCGAATCATGGCAGGCAGGGGGAGGGGTGAAAAAACGTGGTGAAAGCTGACCGTTCCAAGCATGCCCCTGAAGTCGTTTCAGGCAACCCCAACCGCTTTCCCCGGCTGTGAGGGAAATCAGACCGTTCTGCTTTCCTTGACTGCATGGGCGGCGGAGACGTCGAGGTATTTCTCCGCCCAACCACGCAGACCGGACTGCTCTTCGGCGCTGAGTGTGCGCAAGACCTTGGCCGGGGTGCCGGCGACCATCGAGCCAGACGGGATCACGGTGCGCGGAGTGACCACCGAACCGGCGGCGATGAGGCAACGGTCGCCGATCTTGGCGCCGTCGAGGACAACCGCGCCCATGCCGATCAGGCACTCGTTGCCGATGGTGCAGGCATGCACGATGGCGGAGTGGCCGACAGTCACGTAGTCGCCGATGATGGCGTCGAGATCGTCGGCCAAGTGCACAACGGCGTTGTCTTGGATATTCGTGCCTTCACCGATCACGATGCGGCCGATGTCGCCGCGCAACACGGCACCGTAGAAGACGCTGCTCTTGGGGCCGAGGGTGACGTCGCCGACGACGGTCGAGTTGGCGGCCACCCAGTTGGCGCGGGCGGTGTCGGGGGTGCGGGACAGGTGTTTGGCGAGTCGTTCGTGGACGGTCATGACAGGCAGAGTGTGAGGTAGGTTCGTCAACACGGGCAACGACTCAGACAAGGCGGGCGGAGATTATTAGCCGCGCGTGAACTCTACTGTAGCCGAAATAGTAGCGCAGGCTTACAGCCTGCTCCGGGCGCAAGAGGCAGGCTGGAAGCCTGCGCTACTATGACCGCAGTCGGCGCGGACTTACTTCTTATACCAGTCGCCGTTGCTGCGTTGAACCCAGACGCCGGAGGCGCTGGCGGAGACGAGCTGTTTGGCGCGGGCTTGGCCGACTTGCTCGGTGCTGCTGCCGGTTTGTTTGGCGATGGCGGCGTAGACCTGGGCGCGATCTTTGTTTTCGGCGGCGGCTACTTCGGTGGCGCCTTCGGCCTCGGCGCGGACTTCGAGGTAGCCCTGGTTGTTTTCACCAAGGGCTCCCTTGGCTTTGAGGGCGTCGATTGCGGGGATGCGTTGGGACATGCTGGCCTTGAGCGCACCGAGGTCTTGGGCTTGGGTGGTGAGGGCGGGCAGGCAGAAAAAGAAGCTGATGCAGAGGAGGCGGACGAGGAGCGTTTTCATGGCGGATAGATTGGCCGGGGATTGGGAAATCAGGGGGTGACGACGGTCTTGGATTTTTGGTCGAGATCGCCGAAGAAGTTGGTGAGGGCTTGGTCGACCTTCACGTTCACATCGACGGTCGCGTGGACTTCGATGGGGTCCATTTTAACATGGATACAGCCGCTCAAGAGAGTGATCAAACCGAGCAGGGCGAGGGAACGCGTCATGGGTGTGAAGATGGGGGGATTGGTCGGGTCCGCAATCGCGGAGTGGGCGGGATAGTGCGGAAGTTCAGGGCGTCGCGGCGTGGATGCGTTCGTCGAGTCCGAGGGCGATGACCTGACTGAGGGAGCCGTTGATATTGATATCGAGGGAGAGGGATTTGATGACGCCGGGCTTGATGGGACGGGTGGTTAGACTCAGGCGGGCGCTGCGAGTTCCGTTGGTGTTGTTGGGATTGATCGACAAATCCATGGTTTCGACGGTCAGCGGAGTCCGGCCCATTTCGATGTCGACCAGTGGCTCGTAAGTGGGGTTTTCCGGGGAAAACAGGCGCGCCAGCAGGCCCCAGTTCGAGGGCACTAAGGCGATGCGCGTGGGAATTCCCGAGGTAAGAAACCCGGGTTTGGCGGCGAGGGTAAGGTGGGCGTTGTCGGATTTCTCGATGCGCAGATGGATGTCCTCCGGGAGCTTGGCGTTAAGGTCCCAATCGACGGTTCCGCGGCCGGTGAGTTTCCCGTCGGCACTGGCGATGGCGGCGGGCACAAAGGTGACGAGTTCAAACAAGGAAAGACCTGTAAAACGAATGGCGGCGGTCAGCCGGGGGGCGTCGGGGTTGATCTTCAGCGGTTCCACCGTGACGGATCCGCCAAAGATGTTGGCGGTGGCGTTGGTGAGATTGATGATGCCGTCGGCAGTGCGGGAAAACTCCACCTCGATGTTGCGGGCGGTGATACCGCCGGAGGTCGCCTGGCCAATCTGGATGCGTTGTCCGGCCGGCAGAGCGAAGGTGGTGAGGTCTTCGGTGTGGATGCGTGCGGAGATGTTTCCCATATCCACACCGGTGTCGTCGTTGAAAATGGAACCGTTGTCCCAGGCCAGCTCGATCCAGCCGGACGGTTGGCCGTCGATCCATGTTCCTTGGCCGGTGACGGTGATCTGTCCTCCAACTCCCCAGCCGGCGAGAGTCTTGTCTAGTCCGGCGCGGCTACGGGCGGCAGGCCACCAAGTGGCGGGGTCAATGATGCCTGAATCGATTTGCCAGGAGAAACCGTTTCCGTCGGGCAGCGGGTTCGCGATAACGCGCAGGTCGAGCCCCTCGGCCTTGGCGCTGGCGAGGAGTTGCACGGCAGGCGTCGCGGTTGTCGTTTCAGTTTCGGCAGGATGCGCCAGCTGCACCGACCACGACAGGGACGGGGCGGAGTCGATTTGGAGTGACCCCTGCAGGAAGGCCGGCGGCGGCGCGGCGTTGAGCGATGCGCAGAGCACGGCTCCGACGAACCATCCTCGAAAATGAGCTCTGCGCGGCATATTGGTGGGCTACCTTTGCCAAACGTCCGGCACGAGTCAGCCGGAAAGCGTTGGTCAGGCTCAGGTGTTGATGTCCTCGCCCTCGGCGATCTTTCGTTGATTGGCGGGCAGGTGATGGGGTAGCACCAGGTAGTAGTTCATGAGCCACCAACTGCGGGATGAGCGGTAAAATAAAATAGGCACACCGATGGCACCGACTCCCGCGAGAATGGCCGCGACCAGACCGGAGATCGCTCCGGCGAGGTAGGCGAGCAATACGGGCGTGAGAAAACAAATCAGGGTGACCCCGTAGTTCAGCGACATGGCGCCGAGAAAGGATCCCTCGTCGCGCTCCAGTTGCAGGTCACACGTGGTGCAGCGCGGATTGATGCGGAAGGGCTGACCGGTTTTGAAGAGGGTGCGGCCTCCGCAATTCGGGCAGCGGTTGGTCAAGCCGCGTTGGATGATCTGGCCTCGGGTCACTTTCATGTTCAAGGAAGGGGTGTGGCTTTTCGGGCGCTGAAAGGCGACGGTGGAATTTGCCCAAAAAAAAGGCGCCTTCCCGCAAAGGGAAAGCGCCTTGAAAATTTTGCTTTTGGCCTGCGCTTAAGCGCCGAGCTGGAAGCGGACGAAGCGACGGACCTGGATGTTTTCGCCGGTCTTGGCGATTTTATCGGTCAGGATCTCTTTCACGGTCTTCTCGGGCAGCTTGACGAAGGGCTGGTCGAGGAGGGCGAGGGTGGAGTAGAACTTTTCGAGCTTGCCCTCGACGATCTTCTGGACGGCGGCGGGCGGCTTGCCGGCGCACTGGGAGGTGGCGATTTCGCGCTCGGCATTGATGAGCTCTTCGGAAACCTCTTCGCGGGTGACCACGGTGGGGTTGGCGGCGGCGATGTGAAGGCACAGGTCCTTCACGAAAGCCTTGAACTCGTCATTGCGGGCGACGAAGTCGGTCTCGCAGTTGACCTCGATCATGACGCCGACTTTGCCACCGAGGTGGATGTAGGATTCGACGAGACCTTCCTTGGTGTCGCGCTCGGAGCGCTTGGCGGCGGAAGCGGCACCCTTCTTGCGAAGGATGATGATGGCTTCATCGACGTTACCGTTGGTCTCGACGAGGGCCTTCTTGCAATCCATCAGACCGGCGCCGGTTTGGGAGCGCAGGTCGTTAACTTGTTTGGCGGAGATGGTGGCGGTGGTGCTCATGGTAAGGTTTTATTCCTTGGGGGCGGCGATCTTCTTCTTGGCGGCGGGCTTCTTGACGGCTGGGGTAGCCTCGTCGGAAGCGGTGTCGTCGGTGGCAACCTCGTCGGTGGCGGTCTCTTCGATACCGGCGGCGGCGGCCACGGCGGCGGAAGCGGCCTTCAGGTCGGCCTGGCCACGGGCGGCGCGGCGGCTGTCACGCTGGGCGAGACCGCTCTGGATGGCCTCGACGATGGTGTCGACGATGATGCGGATGGACTTGACGGCGTCGTCGTTGCCCGGGATCGGGTAGGAGAGTTGGGTGGGATCGGAGTTGGTGTCGACCAGGCCGACGCAGGGGATGTTGCTGCGGCGGGCTTCGGCCACGGCGATGTTCTGGTGATTGGTGTCGATCACGAACATGGCAGTCGGCAGCTCAGGCATTTCCATGATACCGGCGAAGTTCTTGGTCATACGGACCATTTCGCGACGGATGGCGGCGGCTTCCTTGGAGGAGAACTTGTCGAGTTCACCAGAGGCGTCCATCTGCTGGTATTTTTTGAACTTGGCGATCGACTTTTTAACGGTCGAGAAATTGGTGAGGGTGCCGCCGAGCCAGCGGTCAACGCAGTAGGGCATGTTGGTGATGCCGGCTGCTTCGCGGACGATTTCCTGGGCCTGCTTCTTGGTGCCGACGAAGAGCACGTTGCCGCCATTGGCGACGGTGTCTTCGATGAAGGTGTAGGCCTTCTGGAGGAGCTCGTAGGTCTTGCCGAGGTCGATGATGCTGATGCCCTGACGATGGTCGAAGACGTAGGGCTTGGAGCGCGGGTTCCAGCGTTTGGTCTGGTGACCGAAGTGGACGCCGGCGTCGAGGAGGTCTTTTGCGGAGATGTTCATGTGATCTATGTTGTTTGTTCTGAAACACAGGTCGGCCAATGGGCCGCCTTGCGATCGAGAGCTGACTGTGGTTGGTTGATGATTCCCCGAGGCGTTGTGCCACGGGAAAGAGCGGAAGAACACAGAGACTCGGGAGGGAGCTGGCAAGAGATAATTATTTTTCTCAAAAGTCTGTTGACAGTGCCTGTCTCCGTCGTGCTTAGTCCGCCTCCCGTTTGTTGCAGGGTGGAGCAGCCTGGTAGCTCGTCAGGCTCATAACCTGAAGGTCGTTGGTTCAAATCCAACCCCTGCACCCAATTTATAGCCCTCCCTCTGCTCGGGAGGGCTTTTTTGTGAACGGGTTACGGGACTTCAGGTCCATGATTTATGACTTTGCGGATCATGGCGGTTTATAGCGGATTTAAGCGGAGGTCCCCCCAAAAGTCCCCCCAAAACTCTCGGTGGATGTGTTTGAAGTTAGCAGCTTGAGGACCTCGACTCGAACCAGCTGCCAGTTATCCGTATTCATGCCTTCCATCAACACTCTGGCTCGGGTCGTCGCAGAGGGTTCGGCTTTGGTTCCGGTCAGAAATGTTGGCAGCTTGCCGGTCATCTGATCTGTAAGGGTTTTTTTATCTGGCCGGTGGTAGTGCTTCAGCAACACGTGGACGTCGCTGTTGCCGACAATTTTTTGAATGACCGGGATGGGGATGCCGGCGTCGAGGGCTAGAGTGACGAACGTAGCCTTGAAGCGGTGGAACCCAATTTCCGAAGGAGCACGTTTGCGCTGTTGATTTTCGTTCAAAGGTTGAGCCGTCAATTTCACCCCAGCTTTCTGAATAAGCATCACCAATCGCCAGTTTAAGCCGTCAGGATTTTTCTGCATCATCTCGGCAGACTTCGGAAAGCAGAAGCCACCAGTATTGGTGAGTTTTTCTAAGACTTTCCTTAGAGGGGATAGAATGGGGACTGTGATCTCTTTTTGGGTTTTGCTGCTTTGGGCGATGATGTAGCCCGCAGCCAAATCTACCTTGCTCCAATGGAGGAGAGCACAATCGGCTTTCCTCATGCCGCTACAGGCGGCTGCGACTACCATGCCGCCGATGTCGTTGTCGGTTTCAGCAACCGACAAAATGCTTGTCAGTTCATCTTCGTGGAAGGGCGTTCGCGAAATGGAATCACCTTTTTAAAGGGGGATTTTCTTAAAGAGACTCCCCGTGACGCCGTCGATGTTGGCGGCGGCGGTGAAGACACCCGCACTATCTCTTGATGATGAGGTATTGGGGTGAGCCAGTTGCGGTGATATCAGCAAAACCTCCCTTGGCTTCCACACGACTGGTCTGGCCGTAAAGGTCCACGATCTCAATCGGGCCGTTTACCCCGACTGGAACTTTAACGATGTGAGGCTCCGCTTTATCCGCGGTCTGGTGGGGAGGAGGAGACGCCCAGACGACTATCTTGCCTGGGCATCGAGCGCCAGGGCGTGACGCCAGATCGCTCGCTGCAGCCGGCGCACGATGGAGTCGGCGCGCAGCGGAATCTGGGCGAGCAAGTGGTGATCAGGTAACATTCAGGCGGGACGTTTTTCAGGACGCGTTGACTAGAAAGACGGCGTGGCGTCCTGGCAGGTGGGTTCCGTTAAAGCCCTCAAAGGTGCTGCGAAATGAGGAACTGGCAGGCACGTGAACCGTGTAGGGGGTATGATTGATGACGAGCGTGCCCTTTTCGAAGGCGACTTCTTCCACGCCGCGGCGGCGGTGCGATGACAGGCCGCGTTCCGCCAGAAGTTTTTCCACCGGTGTGCGTGCGATGATGGTGAGCGGATAGTGATTTTCTTTTTTGTATTCGCGAGCGACCGGCAGGTGTTCGCGGGAGCCGTAGGCGTATCCATAATCAAAGCCGAAGGAGTGCACGGCACCTTTACCGAAGCTGTGCGTGACGTAGGCGGGCGCGTTGTCGGACAAGTAGGCGGCTTGAACTTCGCCGGAAGAGTATGCGGCGAACGAGGCCGAGCCGGTCACGATTTTCTCCTCCCATCCGAAGGAGTCGGCTTTGTGCGGTGTGCAGCCGAAATCGAAGGCGCGGTGGACGACATCGGCTTTGCTGTGGAGCAGCAGTCCTCCGTCTTCGACGTAATCTTTGATGCGGTTTTCCAGCTCGGTGTCGGGCATCGCCCAGTAGTAGGGGTCGGAGGGAACGACAACGCACTCGTAGCCGGATAGCGCGCCTGCCCTGATTTGCGAAGGGTGGAGGATGTCGGCGTTGATGCCGAGGTCGGAAAGCTGGCGAAACCAGCCGAGCAGATCATCGCGGAAAGCCTGATAGGTTGTGTTGTCGGTCGGATGGCTGGATAGCGAGTAGGAGGCGAAGGGGAACAGGATCGCGGCGCGGCGGCTTTTGATGCGTTTGCCGGCGATGGCGCGCACGTCGGAGAACCAATCCAGGGAGGATCGCAGGGAGGTCTTTTCGGCCTCTCCCCATTTGCCGAAATTGCCGCCGTCATCGAGGCCGTTATAGCCGTAAAAATACAGTTCTGTCGCGCCGGCGCCAAATGTGGAGGCGATGGTTTCGGCGGGACTGCAAACCGCGTAGATATCGTTGGCCATGTAACGACCGAGGAAGAGCGACCCGACAAAGTCTTTGTCGCAGGCGGCGCTACGGAGCATGGCGAGTTCGCAGGGGACGACGTAGGGCTCGATGTTTCCGTGGTTGTCGATCGGCATGGTAATGAAGCTAGGCGAATCAAGCGCCTCACCGAGGTCCCAGAGATCCCAGCCGCGATTCTGGATGTGAACAAAATCGCTAAAGAAAATTTTCCACTGCGAGAGTGCCGCGTAAAAATAGAAGCGGGGCTCCGCCTTGCGAAGGCGGGCAACGATTTCGATGAAGTAGCTTTTCATCACCGCATGTTTGTAGCGCTGGTTGTCGGCGTATTTGAGCACGACAGACGGGTGCGAGGCGTAGTCTTCCGGCGACGGCACATAGCGCTGCGATTCCGTTGTCTGGTCGGGATGGACCCAGTAGTCGACGGGCTGCAAGTCGTAGAGGGAGGCGAAGGCGGTTCCGTAGCGTGAATTGAGTTCTTCGAGAGAGTAGTGGGTCTTTAGCCAGCCGAGGTAATGGGCGCGGCCGTCGGCGTCGAAGGACGGGGCGAAGATCGGGCTGTGGTAGAAATAGAACGGCAGTCGCTCGTTTCCGGTGTCGTCCACCACTGTTGCCGCGGCATCGCGGGCGATGAATTTATAGAGTTCGAGGCAGTGGCGCACATGTTCGTCCATTTGCGCACCCGACCAGTGGCGGTAACCACGGAATGGTTTGCCCCAAAAATCGACGGGCTGCTCAACGTATTCGGGAGGATTGTCGTAGATTTCCGGATACAGGTTGTCGCCGATCGCAAAAAGAGCCAGGAACGACACGCCGAGACCATGTTCGAGGCAACGGTCGCTGATGAAGTTTTGCATCCGCACATATTGGCTTTGTTCGCCGGTGCGAAAGTGGCGGGTGAAGTCGCTCCAGAGCTTCGAGTCGAGCACGATGGAGTTCATGCCCATGTCGCGAAGGTCGAGCAGTCCTTTCTCGACCGCCGACTCGTCGGAAAAATAGGGCTCAAAGAAGTTGCCAAACCAGGCCATGAAGGCCGGGCGTTTGCTGGTGACGCAGGATTTTGTGCTGGAAAGCATGGGGGGGGAGAGCGGGGGATGATTGTTTCGTCGGCGCGAAATGTCAGCCATTGCATTGGCTTGTTCGAATTGTGTATTTAATTATCCATTTAAGATCCGTGAACCTCAATGCCTTGCGTTGGAGCGTCCGGTTTCCGCCGGTCTCCTGCAAATGACGGACCCAGTTCGCTCAGGGCCGCCCTGAAATATTAAAAAAGGATAAGGAGAGGTGTAACGTGGGGTATTCCTTTCGATTGCGGGAAACTGCTATCCAAATTGTTGATGTTGGCCCCATGAACACCGTTCCCGTTTGCGTCGGCTCTCCTCTCGCCCTTTGTGGCGGTCAACCTGTTGGTGCGGTCGAGATGCCGCAGTTCCCCCGCTTCACTGAGCACGCGATCGAGCGCGCGACATCTCTCCTGCGTCAGGGGCGCACTGTCGGGCTCGGCCGCGGCTGCCCCGAGGTCGCCGAAGCTGAAGCTGCAATCTCGGCCTACCATGGCGGGCGTCATGTGCTTGGCACGAACTCCGGTCACGGTGCGCTGCAAATGGCTCTCGCCGGTCTCGAAATCGGCCCGGGTGACGAGGTTATCACGACGCCCTATACTTGGGGCGCATCGACTTCCTGTATCCTTCACCAAGGGGCCGTGCCGATCTTCGCCGACATTATTGAAGAGACCGGGTTGCTCGATCCCGCTGCGGTGGAGGCTGCCATAACCCCGCGCACGAAGGCGATTCTTGTGGTGCACCTGTTTGGTCAGCCTGCGAACCTTGCTGCTTTTCGCGCCATTGCGGATCGTCACAACCTGAAGCTTATCGAAGATGGTAGTCAGGCTCACGGCGCCACGATCGGTGGTGTCGGCGTGGGTGACGTCGGTGACGCGGCTGGTTTTTCCTGCATGGGTCTCAAGCTACTCGCCACCACTGAGGCGGGATACCTCGTCACGCCGTGCGAGGATGTTTATTGGAAAGGCGCCATGACTGGACATCACATGGGCCGGGCTGGTGACAAGGGGTTTCCGGATGATTTGCGTCCCTTCGTCGATTCTCTGGTTTTCACGCAGCGCCTGCATCCGCTCAACGCTGTGTTGCTTGTCGAACAACTCAAGAAGCTCGACGATGAGGTCAACCAGCGCCGCGATCATGTCGCCCGTCTGCGAGGGAAACTGGTGGGAGCGCGCTACTATCGTCTGCCCGACTACGAAGCGACCCAGTCGCGCCCCTCATATCACCAGCTCACGGCTACGTTCGACCACGCCGCCGCAGGCATTTCGCGTAATACCTTTGTTGCCGCACTTAAGGCGGAAGGGTTGTTGGCGTCCGCCTACGTGCCGTCGCCAATCCCCGATTGGACGCGTCTGCATTGGCAGGACTACCGCGGGCCGCGGGTAGCGTGGCTCGACCAGCTGAAGCGCAATGGCGTCGACTATCGCAACATGGCGTTGCCCGCCTGCCGCCGTCGTATCGCAAGCGCCGTCGAGATTCGTTTCGATTTCATCGATGCGGATCCGACCATGATCGACCGCATGGCTGAAATCATCCTCAAGGTGGAGGCCAACATCGAAGATCTGCGCGCCTACGAACGCGCCCAACGTCTCGCCGCAGCCGCCGGCCGTTAAGTCGTATACTGCTTGGCCATCGCGTATCTGTGACGCGATGGCGGCGGATTTTCGACGGCTCTCTTCACATCCCCTGTGGTGGCTGTCTTGATATAGGGAATATTAAAAAGGGATAATTTAAAGTGCTTAAGCTGCAGTCCAGATAGCTTGGTTTCTCGGTTTGATGGGTTACCTTGGAGGGACGTTGGAACTATTCGGCTTTACCCTTCCATTCAATCTGTAGGAATTATCATGAAAAAAAATACCCCTTGTTGTTCGCTCACTCTGGCTCGCTCCCTAGCATTGGGTGCCGGATGTTTTATCGCTGCATTTTCATCCGCACGGGCGACCGATTTCACGGCTTCTGCTGGTGGGGAATGGTCGTCTGCGAATACGTGGACTTCAACGCCTGACGATGTTGCTCCCACCGGTTCGGATAACGTCGTGGGCACCTCCTTTAGTGGCAACGTGACCGTCACGGGTGCGCAGGCGGCGAATAATTTCACGATTGGTAGTGGCTCCTTTACGTTGAATGTGTTGGGCGGGACGGGTGGCGCGCTGACAATCAACGGCGCGTTGACCAAGTCGGCGGGCGGTGATCTTACCTTTAGGTCGGGCGGTTTGTCTCTTTCGGCGGCTTCCATCTCGCTTAGCAGCGGTAATCTCTTTTTTGGAACCAGCACAAGCGCTGGTAGGCACCTGACGAGCCTTACCTCAGGCAACGTATCCGTTACGTCTGGGAACCTTTTTCTTTTTGTCGGCTCAGACGCTACGGCGACCACCTTTGGGGCTCTTACCGTAAACGGATCCGGTGCGGTTAATATTCGTCATGGTAATTCAGCTGTGCAGAACACATCGGGAACCCTGCAGGTGGCTAGTTTGACGGGCACCGGCACCGTCCAGGTTACTTCCACGTCTTCAACCGGAAGCACCGGGACGCTGGCGATTGTATCCACGGCGGACGCTTCTTTTTCGGGTGTTCTTACCAACGGAAGTTCCGGAGCTTTATCCGTCACCAAGTCGGGAAGTTTCACGCAGACGTTGAGCGGAGCGTCGAACACCTACACCGGAGGCACCACGATCACTGGAGGCACCCTTCTGGCCAACAACACAACCGGCTCGGCCTTTGGCACCGGTGCGGTGGCTGTCAACGGCGGCATACTGGGCGGCACTGGTTTCATTCAGGGTGCAACCACGGTCACCGGCGGCGGCCTGGCTGCAGGCACCGATGGCACGGTTGGCATATTGACCTTTAATGCGGATCTTGATCTCGCCGGGCTGACTGGCACTGGTAAGCTCAAGTTCGATCTGGCTGCTGTAGGTGCGAGCGACAAAGTGGTGCTCAGCAGCGGCATGTTGTCCATCGGCTCCGGCCAGCTGAACTTCGATGACTTTAGCTTTACCACGCTCTCGGGCTTCGACATCGGCGTCTACACTCTGCTGGACTCTGCTACTTCGATTTCCGGCACATTTGGCTCCAGTCTTTCCGGCGTGATCGGAGGCAATAACGCGGTTTTGTCCACCAATGGTCAGGATATCTTCCTGACGGTATCTGCCGGTGCCATTCCCGAGCCCTCCACTTACGCCGCCCTGTTTGGGGTGATGGCTTTGGGCTCTGCCGCGCTTCGTCGCCGCCGTCAAATTGCCTGATTTTATTCCTATTGGTATAAAAGGCCCCGACTTGGCGTTGGGGCCTTTTTTATGACCCTGACTTTTTATCATGTCCTCTTTTTCGACCATTAAACCTGCCGTTTTGTTATTATCTCTGAGCGTGATACCCTTGTCTGTGGTATTTGGCGAACCGGTCATCGACGGCTATCACGAGTTTAATACCGGCCACATGACGGGCGGTGAAGGATGGGTGCAGGCCATACGCGTATCGACCCCAGCCCTACGATCCGAAATCCGGGGCAATGTCACCGTGCGGTTCAGTGCGCCGGCGATGACGGAGGCTCAGGCGTTTTGCTGGAGTCAGCCGAATCGGGAAAACCCTAGCCCGTGGGGGCATGACGTGAACTTGACCAACGGGTCCATACGCCTCGATGCGAATGGCTCAGGCAGCTTCATATTTCCTGCGGATGCATTCCCCAACGGGCCGGTCACCATCCGGATACTGGCGGTCGATGGAAGTGGGCGACGCGACAGCTTTGAATTGCAGCTTTTTAACCTTGGAGGCGTCAAATGGAACCAGGGTATGCCCCGGTCAGCCCCGCCCGCAGCGAAAGACCTCAAACTCATATTTGCCGACGACTTCGATGGTCCGCTTTCCATTTCCAAGGATGGCAGGGGCGCACGCTATAATGCCCACAAGCCGCGCTACGGTGATTTCAGTGGATGGCCCTTCATCAGTCCGCAGGACGATGGGAAACCCTTCTCTCAGGTCGGCACCTGGTTGCGGATCAGTGCGCGCAAAGATGCCGAGTCTCCGAAGGGACGCAGTGGCATAATCGCTTCCGTCAACATGGATGGTGAGGGCCTGTGGGTGAAGGCACCGTCCTATTTCGAGTGTCGCTTCCTGGCCCAATCCGCCCCCGGCACTTGGCCGGCGTTCTGGACGTTGACCAATATTGATCGGGGACTGCCGGGAGATGAACTCGACATCGTCGAGGCCTACGGTGGCAACGGGAAGGGCCACCCCAATCATCCGGGTTACTCACTGGTCAGCCATTTTTGGAACCAGACCAATGCCGACGGCACCAAGAAAAAGGGATTCAATACCAGGGCCAAGATCATGGAACTGGGTGGCAAGTCCTACTGGTCATGGACGTTTCATACCTATGCGGTGAGTGTCGGGCTGGACGAGACGGTGTATTACTTCGACGACATTGAAGTTCTGCGCCACCCGACCAACGAGGTGAGCCGTGAGAAGCCGGCCCTGTTTCTCATCAATCTCGCCATCGGCGGTATCAGTGGCTGGCCGATCGATCTGGAGCGGTTTGGCAACGGGTCCGACATGTATGTGGACTATGTGCGCGTTTACGCGGCTGAGAAAATCGATTACAGCGTGCCTCCTCCGGTGAAATAAACGGCACCTCTGAAGTTGTTTTTGGATAATTATAAGTATAACACCGGAAATCATTCGGTGTTGGTGTGGGGTCAGGCATGCACAGTCTAGGCACATCCACCGTTAAGGGGGGTGTCTGGACATAATCTGGATGCCCGTCATACGTTATACCCTCCCCCTCATGTCAGGTGATTTGCCCCCGTTTTTTCTCGCAAGGTCTCCCCGTCAGGCGCCCCCGCCTTACTCGATTCACTTTTTGCCTCCCCAACCCTAGTCGGGAAACACCTGTCCATGTCGTCCTCACCCCACAAATGCCGCTTTTCCCGGCTCGTCCCAACGAGTCGCGCGCAGTCCGGCTTTGCCTTACTCATCACGATTACACTGATCGCGTTTCTCGTGCTACTGATCGTATCAATGGCCACGCTGACCCGTGTGGAGACGCAGGTTGCGACTAATGGCCAGCAGCTCTCGCAGGCCCGGGCAAACGCGCTCATGGCGCTGAACATCGCGCTGGGTGAATTGCAGAACGCTGCCGGTCCCGACCAGCGCACGACCGCGCCAGCTGTTTTAGGCGAGGGTGCGACTGCGGTCACTGCGGCCGACACTGTGGACAACGGCCTGGGGGCGACCGCGAACGGCACCCGCTACTGGACCGGCGTATGGGGCAACAAGTCCACGCCCGACAGCATCTTTACCGCTGCACCGCAGCCTGTGCTGTTGCGCTGGTTGGTCAGCGGCAATGAAAACGGGCCGACGGTGACCGCTGCGGTGGACGGCCACATCAGTTCCCCCACGGCGGCTGCGGACACGACCTTCAAACCGTTCGGCGCGGTGACTCTCTCCAGTGGCGGGCCCCTGACTGCGTCTGCCACGGCCACGTCCGATCTTTTCATCAAAGATAAGGCCAACAGCGATCAAGCTGCGGTCCTGCTCGTCGGCGAGAAAACGGTTGGCTCCAACGTTGACGGCTATGTCGTCGCTCCACTTATCACGATCAACTCCACTGGGGTCCCCGGAATTTCCGGCTCCGTGCAGGTCGCTCGTTACGCCTGGTGGGTCGGCGACGAAGGCGTGAAGGCCAAATACAATCTGCCCGACCCCTATATCTCCAACGCCACTCCGGACAACGGCACATCCACGAACAGTCGTGACAGCCGTTACCGCCTACTGGCCGCGCAACGCGATGGCATCGAGCGAGTCACCGGGTTTGGCGACGCGAACTATCCACTGGCCGCGACCCCGCCCTCCAGTCCCCTCTACCTCGGAGTTCGCAACACACTCACACCGGAAGCCATGAAGCTCGCCGCGCCTGCGGTGGTCACAACCGCGCTGCAAAAGAACTTCCACAACCTCACGACTTACTCGTATGGCGTGTTGGCGGATTCGCAGTTTGGTGGCCTGCGACGCGACCTGACGTTTCACCTGGACGAGGATTCCGGTGACACCTTTCTCGCCGGGCGGGACATCCTTCCAGACGGAGCCACGCCTGTATCCACTTTCCCTGGTTCTCAATACACGGCCAGACCTTCACTGTTTTCCGAAACCACGGCCAACGGCGGGCTCAATTTCACGACACTCGATGTCAGTCCTCGCCTCGGGCCGAAGTGGGATCAATTGAAGTCCTACTACAAGCTCGCGTATGACAACCCGACCGATCTTGAAGTGCAGTCCGCCGTTGATTTGAGCGTGAATCCGGTGAAGGTGCAGGCCGCGATCACGCCGGTGATTTTGGAATCACGGATGATGTTTGCATTGAAGTCAGGTCCGTCCATCGACACCTCGATCATCGTGGTTTTGGGCAATCCCTACAGCCGCAGCTTAAAGTCGTCGGCCGGCATCGACTATCGTATCTCGCGCCATATCCCCCGGTATACCTCCACTAAGTTTCGCGGCGAGGAATTGGGGATGATTTGCAACTTTGTTCGGACCAAGCCGACCGACCCGAGCAAACAGGAAATCAGCAGCGTGTTTACGCGGCGTCAGGGCGACAGCCTGAATTACCCCACCTCCGGCGCATCGGCGGCACCAACCGCCCCGCCTCTGAAGATGGATTATGCAGATCCATCCACCTTGCCTGATGGTGTCAAAGATGCCGGAAACACGATCTTTCATCACTACTACCCGATCTTGAAATTCCCCGTTCCCGCCGGTGGCGATGGTCCCGTCGATCCTGACGCGGGATATCCGGGAGTGCTTGATAACGTGGTATTCCGTCTGCCTGCCGGCTTGCTGAATCTGGACCCCGGACAGGCCAAGGCATACCAGATCAATCCGGGAGTTGTGAGCACTGAAACCATCGGCGGAGTGTCCACGAAGGTCGTCTCACTCCAAGAGATGACCAGCATCGCCCCCACCTACTATTCTCATCTGTGCGATCCACATTATCTGAGCGATGCCTCTGTGTTTTCATCGTCGATGGTGGCTTCGGGTAGTTTTTTCCGCGCGGGTTTGACCCTTTCGAGCGATGAAGGGTCATATTCGGCGCACTTTGATTATACCCTGACGATGGCAGGAAACCCGGATGCAGTCCTGCAAACATTCGGCCCCATCGGTAACACCCCCAAGGATACGCAAACAAATCGGATGCTGCCGAACCGCACTTTCTCGGGCGACGTATTCGCGTCTTCACCGACACCGATCAGCGGTATATTTCATAACCGCGTCTTAAGTTATCAGAATACCGCGGTCTATGCGGAGCGGAATCTTACGGGCAGCCATCAGTCCGGCTCCGTTTGGTATAACGCAGGCACCGGCTCCAACCCCTACTTGGGGGCTTCGATTCTTTATCCGGCGATTTTTGACGCTTTTGTCGACGCCAGCTCCTTCACCAATGATCTCGACCCCGGCAACCCTCCGCAGGCGGCATGGGGGCAGGGTGAAATTGGCTCGCCACTGCGCACCAGTCCAAACGGGAAACTCGTCCTCTTCGATGCTCCCGCAGCCCGGTCGACCGCTGAAGTTCCTCTGCTTTCACTTGGTCAATTGCAGCATGTGGATCTCACGGCTGACGACGAGGCGCTGGGGGTCAACAGCCAGCCCGGTAGCGCGCTGGGCAATTCCTGGTATAACCGGCTGGTGGCGCGCGACAGCAGTCGCACCGCTCCGGTGGAAAACTCCCGGGCCATCCTTTTCAGCCGGTGGGAAGACACCAGTGCGTCGGCCTTGGGCGATGTGCCGCGCTATCCCGGTTATGTGCCCGATTTACCCAAGAACACCAAGATCCGCCGCTACGACATGAGCTACCTGCTCAACGCCGCGCTATGGGACTCGTGCTTTTTCTCCACGGTGCGGCCCGCAGCGGGCAGCGACTCGACGACCGCGCCTTTGCCTGCCAACCGTCGCATGGTTTATGCGGGGAACACACCCACGCTCGGACAACTACGCGGTGCGGATGCATCTGACGCAGTGTCGAATCCGGGGGCACTTGGGGCAGGCGAGAATGGTCGCGTGCCCGCAGCCCAGATGCTGGTCAACGGAGCCTTTAACGTGAACTCCACCTCGGTGGAGGCTTGGACCGCGCTGCTCTCCGGGCTGCGCGGACTCGGTGTGAATACGACCGCAGCCGATCCTCAACTCACGCCCCTTGCCCGTTCCATTCGGCAACCGGGTGGTGCGCAAAGCGTGCTTCCCTCCGGCGCCAACACAGAGGAAAACACCTACATGGGATTTCGCACGCTCACGGATACCCAGATTTCGGAGTTGGCCCGGCAGATCGTCGCGCAGGTGAAGGCACGCGGGCCGTTTCTTTCCCTGTCGCAATTCGTGAATCGCAATCTCACTGCGGCCACCGCCACGGGGAATGCGGTGGGCGACACGGGACTGGCCGGCGCACTTCAGCAGGCGATCGACCGCACCCATACGACCACCATCACGGCTGATCGCATCAACTCCAACCTCAATACGGCCGCCCTCTCGTTGGCACTGGAAACAAATGCCCAGCGCATCACCAACAACCGCGCCATCTATCCCGACTACGATCTGATGCCGACGGGGGCCGGTTCAGGCTTGGGCACCTACATGGGTGCGCCCGGTTGGTTGAGCCAGGCCGATGTGTTGCAGGCGATCGCTCCGTCGCTTTCGGCGCGTTCGGACACCTTTGTGATCCGTGCCTATGGCGAGGTGGTCGATCCACTCAATTCACCGGCGGCTCCGGCGGCCCCTGTGGTCACAGGGCGGGCTTGGTGCGAAGCGGTGGTGCAGCGCGTGCCCGATTACATGGACACGTCGGTCATGCCGACCGTGAACCCTTCCTCCTCGGGTGCGACGAACCAGAACTTTGGCCGTCGATTCCGCATCGTTTCATTCCGCTGGCTTTCTCCCGATGACATTTAAACCCACCTCATTATTGCTCTGGTTTCTGATCGCGACCGCCACTGGTTGGGCGCAAGCACCGGCCGGCCAAAAGGAACCTCCCATCGAATTTCGGGCCATCGCCTGGAACCGGGATTTCTCGGATATTTTTTATGAGATCAAGGGGCGGGAGCAGCCGCTGCCGTTGCACCGCGGCACCATCTCCCCGCCTCAACTTTACACCGGCTCGCCGAAGCTCGTGCTCTACAGACCGACGATGATTGACGGCGAACGGAGCAAGGCACCGATCGCGGAGCTTACCCTCAATCTTCCGCCCAAAAAAAATCTGATCGTCGTCTGGCTGGAAAAGAACGGCCAATATGGTGCGACTACACTGGCTGACGAGCCGGACCGCCCTGCCGCGGGTTCGGTTCGCTTCGTCAATCTTGCCGGACGCAACCTTGCTCTGAATTGCAATGGCAAGACCGAGATTTGCCAGCCCGGGGCCGAGATGATCGTGACCGCCCAAAAGGGCGGCGTGGGCATCCGGGTAGCCGTGGAGGTGCAAACCAACGGCCAGTGGAAACTCGCATTGATGAACGGCCTGCCGGTCGGGCCGGACGAACGCGTGACGGTCTTTATCGCCGACCCCAGCAGGCTGGCGCTCTCCCCGGAGCAAGAGGAGAAAGAGATCAAGGCAAGGCCGCTCAGCCTTTTCGTGATTCGCGACACGGTCGCCATGCCGTAAGCGGACGGGCAAATGAGATTGTAGCCGTGGCTATAATACTTACCCTTTTTTAACATGCCCCATTCACTGACGCCCGGCCGCGTTTCCCTACACCGCTGGTCGAGTCTGCAGAACGAATTGCTCTGGACCTATGACGGCCCGGTCGCGCCCGAGTCCTTGCACACCACCTCGGATCACCGCAAGGGCTACTGGGCATGGCTGCTGCGCAAGGGCTCGGTCGAAGTCTGCTCAGGTAACAAGACGTGGAAGGCCAAGGCCGGGCAGTGGATAATCTCGCCGCAGAGCACCTCCACCCAGACTTTTTCCGCGGACGCGCATATCCTTTCCATTCACTTCGAGAGTCATTGGCCGACCGGGCAAAATCTGTTTCTCAATCCGGACGCCTGCGTCTTTGCCGATGCTGATCATCCGCGTTTGGTCAAGGCCGGCACCCAGCTATGTCGGTTGGTCAACCGGCACTTCCCCGACGTGCGACGCCAGCTCTCTCTGGCCCTTTCCGATTACGACGTGTTCATGGGTTTTCAAAAGCACTTCAACCAGTGGTTGATGGATTTCAAATCCGTGTGGGTGGATCTTGGGCGAGGCTTGTCCGAGGCCGTGGAGTGCGATGACCGCTTGTTGCGCACAGTGCAGTGTATCTGCGAGAGTCCGATGCAGGACGGTTTCCCCGCCGACAAACTCCAGCGTGAGAGCAGCCTGGGGCGCGCCCACCTCGACCGTTTGTTCTACCGTGAGTTCTCCATGACCACCCGTGAGTATTGGGAAAAGCTGCGCGAAGAATCCGCGCTGCGGAGTCTTGAGACCGTGACTATTTCGATCAAGGAGATCGGCTACAACCTCGGCTTTAAACAGGCGTCGCACTTCACTAAATGGTTCTACCGTCGCACGGGCAAGACGCCGCGCGATTATCGTGAGCAGGCCGACAGTCACCGACTCAGGTGATGGCGATAACGACGCGTCGCCAGGCTTGCGTCGTGCAGGGGAGCGCGGTCGGTTTCGTGTTTGCACGTCGTATCCTGGATGCTTGAGAGAAAATCGGGTGTGGATAATGGAATGTGAAGGGCAGGCCACCGTTGGTCATTTGCATGTCGGGGCGCGGTAGCATGCTCAGCCCCGTCAAGCTACCCCGCCCATCTCTGTGGCGTTGATGAAACTACCCCCGATGCCCGCCACTTTCACGTGGTGAGGTGTCTCCATAAAACAAATACGCTAAAATATATGAAACCCCGTTTCTTTGGCACCCTCATCGCCCTCATCGGTTTCGGCACGTTGCCGGTTCTGACGAGTCTTGCCGCTGTTTCCGTGACTTCCCCGGCCTACCGGGCCGACGTCAACGGTAACACGACCATTCAAATCAGTGCGCCCGGTCAAACCACCGCGGTGGCCAAATGCTGGCAAAGCGACACGGGCCTCGGCCACGACACCACTGTGGCAACCGTGACGCTTAGCGGTGGCAACGGCTCGTTTGTCTTTCCGGCGGCTTCCTATCCCCACGGCCCTCTCGTCATTCGCATCACCGCCGGAACCGACACCTCTTATCTACAGGTTTATAACACCGGCGGCACCTCCTGGAACGAAGGGCTCGCCGCCGCCCCAACCCCGCCCGCGGCGTCGGGGATGACATTGGCCTACTCGGACGACTTCACTTCCGCCCTTTCCATTTCGCATACCGGAGTCGGCACCACCTACGGGTCACATACTATTGGATACAAAGATTTCAGTGCGATAAAGTTTCAGGACTATGAGGGTAGTTTGAACCCCTTTCTGCGCAAAGACACTTATCTGCGCATTCGGGCGGATCAGACCAACAACAGCACGGGGCTCATTTGCAGCGTGGATCAAAACAAAGCCGGATTCAAAGTTCAGCCCCCCTTCTACATGGAGTGCCGCTTCATTGCTCAAAGGGCGACCGGTAGCTGGCCCGCGTTCTGGGCGGTCAGTATTCCCAATGGGACGGAGGAATACGGCGAACTCGATGTGATCGAGGCCTATGGCAATCTGACCCAAAAACGCTACACGGCTGGTGTCCATAATTGGCCGTCCGACAGTGGCCACGCCTATTCGCTGGTCACGATGGACGGGAGCATTCCCGGAACCAGCGCCGCAGACTGGTCCGACACCCAGCATACCTATGGCTGCAACGTCACGACGACGACCACCACCTTCTATTTGGATAATGCGGTAGTCTGGAGCACACCGACGCGTAGCGAGTGGAATTCGCAGGATTTCTATTTCTTGATCAACTACGCCTTTGGCGGAACGTCCGGCTGGCCGGTCGACCTGTCGCGCTACGGCATGCAAAGCGACATGTATGTTGACTGGGTGCGCGTCTATACTCCGCCCGCCACGACATCGTTGCCCGTGGGCACATTTAAGATTATGGCCAAGCACAGCGGCAAGGCTCTGGACGGTCGTTCCACGGACCCGGTCAAGCAATACACCTACACCGGCACGGACAACCAGAAGTGGACGACGTCGGATCTTGGCGGCGGGCAGTATCGCATCGCAGAAGTGGCCTCTGGC
>JBBKWO010000045.1:0-7697 GCA_037969015.1 Opitutaceae bacterium | reverse complement strand
GGCATGCCCTCCATGCCCCCCGCCCCTCCCCCCGAAAGTCTGGATCTTAAGAAAACCGAAACCTCCACCAAGCGGCTCCGTAAAATCAGCCATTGGCGTTGGATATTCCCCCTGATGCTGCAACGCAGCAGTGACGGCACGCACTTAGTGATTCTCTGGAGGCGCTTGGGCGCATCATTGATGATCTGGCTTTTCTGCGGCTGGGTCGGAGGGGCGACCGCATTGTATTTTTATGTAAAATATGAGCGGGAGTTCGATGCCGTTCGCTACACGGACATGCTCTTTCTCCCGGCCCGATGGGACGAATATCAAGTGGCTCGAGGCGATTTCTACATCGAGACCGCTAAAAAACAACTTAAGGATGAAGCCTTTCGCGAAGCATTCAGCAGCCTCCGGGTCGGCCTTTCCAAATCACCGGGCAATCGTGAAGGTCGTATGTTACTAGCCCAGTTTTTCATGCTGTGGCGCCGGCCGGACCTTGCCCAAGAGCTGCTGGTCGACGGATTGGACAAGCTAGAGCCTGACACGGAATACCTCCAAACCCTGTTTACGTTCCTCATCCAGCAACAGGAAGACGCCAAGATCCTCAAAATTGCGGACAAGTTGCTCAAGGAATACCCGGCGGAAGACGACCGACGCCTGTTGGTCGCCATGGCCAAAGCCACGTCCGCTTTTTATCGTGGCAACTACGATCTGGCTGAAGACACCCTTAAAACCTATCGCCTGGACGGTCTGCGCGATGCCCGCATCCTCAACTCCCGGATCGATTGGGAGCGAGGCCAACGAGAACAGGCGTTGGAGAAACTCCGCAGTCTCACCGAGCAATTTCCCAAGGATCAGGATATCTACGCCCAGCTCATCAGCTACCTGCGCGAGGATAACCGGGATGCCGAAATCCGCCAAACCAGCCTGCTTCGGCAAATCGCCTACCCCGACCAACCCCGGCCCCGCATCGATTTTCTCTACGTGCTCGACAAACAAAAGGACACCGAACGCGTCGGCACCAATATCGACGAGATCTTCCGAGACTTCCCTAACTCTTCAGAAGCCATGCTGGCACTGGCTGACTTTGCAGCCAATTCAGGACGCCCCGAACTGGCCAAACGGATCTACGACTACACCAAGGCGAACCAACTCAATTGGGAAGGTCCCGCGCTCATGACCGTGGAAGCCTATGTCGTGGCTAAACGATTTGCCGAGGCCAACGAAACCAGCCGGCAAATGCTCGCGGACAATCCGGAATGGGGCAAACGCTTCGCATCGGTCTTCAACGGCCTGCAGGCAATCGCCAACTACGGTTTGGGAGACACGCAAACGGCCCAAATTTTCCTGAATAACTTCCTGACTCAGGCCAACGTCCGGGCCGACAACCTCGTCGCGGTTTCCAACCGCCTCATCGCCGTCGGAGCCCAAAATCAAGCCCGTCAGGTTTTGGCCCAGGCGGTAAAATCCGACCCGCTCAATCAACCGGCGCTGGTCAACCTGATCAAACTCGACCTGGAGTTAAAAAACCCGGAAGCACTTGCTGAAAACGTCCGTAAGCTGATGTCCATGCGCAAACCTCCGCGCGAAGTTCTACGCAATGCCTACCTGCAGCTGTCAAGCGACCGCTACCTGTTCGCCACCGGAAGATCTGACCTGCTGGCCACCTTGCGTAAAACGATCAGCGACGCGGAAACCGGCGCATCATCGTAATCAGCGCGTCCCCAGCGCGGCGAGCAACCGCTCGTTTTGCGCGGGCGTGCCGACCGTGATCCGGATCCACTCGGGGAGACCATAGCCGCCCACCGGCCGCACGATTACCCCCTGCCGTTGCAGCTGCGCAGTCACCGCCGCCCCTGCACCCACCTTCACCAGAATGAAGTTGCCCTCACTGGGAACGAATTCGAGACCCAACCCTTGCAGACCGGCTTCCAACCGGGCCCGACCGGCTCGATTGTCACGCGCACAACGATTGGCAAACTCCCCGTCGTCCAGCGCGGCAATCGCCGCCACCTGACCAATCGCATTCACGTTAAATGGCTGACGCACCCGGTTGAGCAGTCCGGCCATCTCCGCACTGGAGTAGCCATAGCCAACCCGCAGCGCAGCCAGTCCGAAAATCTTCGAAAACGTCCGCAGGCAAATCACCTTGCGACCCTCGGCGATGAGTGGACGCAGATCAGGCGGGGTCTCCAGATACTCGGCATAGGCCTCGTCAAAAACGAAGACCACGTGCTCCGGCAGTGAGCGACCAAACGCCAACAGCTCGGCCTCGGTGTTGGCCGTCCCAGTCGGATTGTTGGGACTCGGCACGAAAACCAGCTTGGTGCGGGGAGTCACCGCCGCCGCAAGGGTCGCCAGATCATGCTTATGATTTACCAGCGGCACTTCGACCGCCTTGGCGCCAAATAACAACGTGACCAACTTGTAGACGATAAACGCGGGCGTGCCCATGACAACCTCGTCGCCGGGCCGCAAAAATACATGGCCCAGTAGCTCCAAAATTTCGTTGGAACCATTGCCAATCACGAATTGTGCAGGAGCCAGCGTATGGCGCGCCGACAACTTGCGGCGCAGCTCAAAGCATCCACCATCGGGATACATCTCCGCGTGCTTGAGCGCCTCCGCCGCCGCCGCTACTGCCTTTGGCGAGGGGCCAAACGGGTTCTCGTTCGACGCCAGTTTGATGATGCCGGCTGGATCAAGTCCCAGCTCACGGGCGACCTCTTCGATCGGACGGCCCGGTTCATAGACCGGCTGAGTGAGCACACTGGGATTAACGAGTTCGGTGAGTTTCATCGGCGAAAGTCATCACCAAACACCGTTTCCCCGTTCCGCTAAAGCTGAATTTCAGGCCCTTATGATCCGGCTGGGAACCCGCACCACCTGCATGCCCGCAGCCAATGCGGCCTGCACCCCGGGCTCGGCATCCTCAAATACGAGACACTGCTCCGGCGGCACCCCCATTTTCTTCGCCGCCAATAGAAACATATCCGGTGCCGGCTTGCCCCGCCCCGGAGCAACATCTTGCGGCGTCACCACGATGGAGAACAACCCGTCCAACCCCGCCGCCTTGATCGCCGGCAATGCAATCTCCGGCATGCCGCCGGTCGCGATCGAAACGGGATGCGTCAGCGCCACCTTGCGGGCAAACGCCACCACCGGTTCGATCTGATCCACCGCTTCCAGCAGCTCCAAAAACATCCGCTCCTTGGTGTGCTCCACCGCCAGCGGCTCCAGTTTCAGTCCGTAATGCAGGCCGATCAATTCGGCCACCCGCACCGTCGGCACGCCCCCGAGTGAATAGAACAAATCCTCATCGAGCACCTGACCCAAACCATGCTCCTCGCGCAGCGCACGGTCCCAAGCGCGATAGTGCAACGGCATCGTGTTAATCAACGTGCCGTCGAGATCGAAGATATAACCGGCGAAATCGCCCTCGGGAATGTTCAGCTCCATAGAACCAAAAGCATCACTCGCCCACCCCGCAGGCCGCAAGCACTCCGCATCATCGCCTCAAGAACATCACGCCACCCGCTTCTTCCAGCGCAACGCGACCGCCACCAACCCGATCAACGCCGGCACCTCGACCAACGGCCCGACCACCGCCGCGAACGCCGCTCCAGACGTCAGCCCGAACACCCCCACCGCCACCGCGATCGCCAGTTCGAAATTATTCCCCGCCGCCGTGAATCCCAGCGTCGTCGCCTTCTCGTAATCCGCTCCGGCCTTCACGCTCATCCAAAACGTCACCGTAAACATCACCCCAAAATACACGACCAACGGCGCCGCGATCCGCAGCACATCCAGCGGCCGCGCCAACACTTGTTCACCCTGCAGGCTGAACATCACCACAATCGTGAAAAGCAACGCCCCCAGCGTGACCGGACTGATCGCCGGCAAAAACCGCTCGTCAAACCAGCGCACCCGCGCGCCCCGACGCAAAAACCGACGCGTCAACCAGCCCGCCAAAAACGGAATGCCCAGATAAATAAACACACTCTGCGCGATGCCCCCGATCGATATCGCCGACAGATCCAACACCCCGAGATCAACCCCGACCAACGGCGGCAACACCTTCAAAAACAACCAAGCCATCGGCGCGAAAGTAAACACCTGAAACAACGCATTCGCCGCCACCAAACCCGCGCAATACTCGCGACTGCCACCGGCCAGATCATTCCAAACAATCACCATCGCGATGCAGCGGGCGATGCCCACGAGCACCAACCCCGCGAAATACTCCGGCTGGTCGCGCAGGAAAATCGCCGCCAACGCAAACATCAGCACCGGCCCCACCAGCCAGTTTTGCACCAACGACAGTCCCAACACCGTCCGGTTGCGAAACACGTCGGCCAATTCCTCGTAACGCACCTTCGCCAGCGGCGGATACATCATCAAAACCAAACCCACCGCGATAGGGATCGAAGTTGTGCCCACGCTCCAGCTGGTGAGCGCCTCCGCCAACGCCGGGGCAAAACGCCCCAGCGCCACCCCTGCCGCCATCGCCAGAAAAATCCACAGCGTCAGCCAACGGTCCAAAAACGAAAGCCTGCCGGCCACCGAAGCGCTCACGACGTGCCCGCCTTCTGTTGCAGACTCTTGAATCCGTCGCGGCGACCATCGGCATAGGCACCAAACACCCGCTTGATCTCGTCACGCACCCGACGAAACACCGCCATCTGCTCCTCCTCGGTGCCGGGCGCGTGGGCCGGATCCTCGAAGGGCCAATGGTGACGGTTCAGCTGACCGGGGAAAATCGGGCAGGCTTGATCGGCGTTACCGCAAACCGTGATGACCGTCTCCACGTCGCGATCCAAAAAATCGTTCATGTGCTTGGACTGATGGGTCGACACGTCGATGCCGATCCCGGCCATCGCCTTGATGGCCAGCGGATGCACGTAGCCGGCCGGCTTGGAACCTGCGCTGCACACTTCGAACAGGTCGCCGACAAACGAATGCAAGAATCCCTCTGCAAGGTGACTGCGGCACGAGTTGCCGGTGCAAAGCACCAAGATTATGGGTTTTTGAGAGCTCATGTTAAAACGGGTATTTATTGGTTAACGAGAAGGGGTCAGCAGCAACCGCTGCCCGGCAGGCAACCCGACGATGCGGAGACGCTGGACGGCACGCACAGTTCCTTGGCCAGACAGTCGGTGTTCTTTTTGCCGAGCTGAAGCACCAGCACGCCATCCGCCACCAGTGCGGAGACCACCTTGAGCTGCACCACGTTGCAGGCCTCGTATTCCAGCTCAACCGGCAGGTCCTCACCGCGCAGGATCAGCGCCGCCGCGTCGATCGCCTTGAGCAGCTTGGTCGTCGTGATGCGATGATCGACATCATCCCCGACCCAAGTCTGCAAAAGACAGCTCACCAGGCTGCGCACGGTGCCGCCGCAATCGACGAAGTCCTTCTGCACGCGCCCGACTTCGGTCACGTGGAAATGTGCCTCGATCGGCTCGCCATCAGTCCAGACGACGTTGATGCCGGCATCCGGCGCGGCAGCCAAAGCGGCACGTAGTTCGAAGAGTTTCATTGCAGCGGATTGTTCAGTATTTTCGTCCATAAAATTTCAGCAATCGCAGCCACTACCGGCGGCGGATTTTTCGTGCAGAGCACCCACCGGCGCACAGGCCAGGTCGAGTTTGGCCAGCCGGGCCAGATCACGCTTGAACAGCGCGTTCCCCGCCGCGCAGTCCTGCAGGCAAGCCAGGTTTGCCTTGAGCTCGACGGTTCGGGACCGTTCGGCCGGCAGCGAGTAGATCATCCAGTTTCCGGAACGCTTCGCCGTCACCAGCCCGCGGGCCTTCAGGTAGCCGAGGTGCTTGGAAATCTTCACCTGCGGCTCGTCCAGAACCGACTGGAAATGGCACACGCAAAGCGGCCCGCGCAGCAGCAGGTTGAGCAACCGCAAACGGGTCTCGTCACACAGGCACTGGTAGATTTGCACAAGCTTCACGGTGCTATCTACATTCCCACATCGGAATATAGTTCAAGCCCCATTTGTCGCTGTCACCATATTGTCACCCAAGGATTGCTGCCCGCGGAAAACCCCGCACCATGTATCCCATGGCCACGTTTATGGATCTGCTGGAAAAAGAACTCATTCTCGGAGGCCTGCGCATTTCACTAATGTCGGTGACCACCGGCTTGGTCCTCTTGATCCTGATCTGGGCGGTTGTGCGGATCATCAAAAGATCCCTACGGGAACGCATGCTGCCCCGTCTCGGGTTAAATCGCGGTGTCTCCGTCGCCATCTCCACCCTGACAGGTTATTTTCTGCTGCTACTCGGTTCCTTGGCGATCATGCCGATCATGCTACCGGGCTTTAGCCTCACCAGCCTGTCGCTGGCCCTCGGCGCCGTTTCATTTGGCATTGGTTTTGGACTGCGCAACATTGCCGACAACTTTGTAAGCGGCCTCATTTTGCTCATCGAGCGCCCCATCAAGGTAGGCGACCGTGTAGAGGTTGGCGGACTTGAGGGACAGGTCGTCGATATCCGCGTGCGAAGCACCACCGTGCGCACCAATGACAACATCAATATCATCGTCCCCAACTCCGAGTTCGCGTCCACCCGGGTCACCAATCTCAGCCATAACGACAACCGCGTGCGCTACGGCATCACCGTAGGCGTGCACTACAATAGCGACGTGCACCTCGTCGCCAAAGCCCTGCTTGAGGCGGTCGAGGGCTGTCCCGATGTGTTGAAACTCCCCAAGGCCGCCGCACTCTTTGTTGGCTTTGGCGATTCCTCGCTCGACTTCGAAGTGCGGGTCTGGACCGACACCCTTTACGACCGGCCCAGCGCCTTGCGCAGTCAGGTCAACTATCAGATCTGGGATGCCTTCAAGCGCTACGGGATCGAGATCCCCTACCCGCAGCGCGACCTTTACATCAAAGAGTTTCCGACCTCCGCAACATCTTCACCAGTAGTAGAATCTTGACCTAACGAGAGCTTGCCGAGAGAGGCTCGACCTGCACGCTGCGTTCAACCACAAGCTCCTATGAAAAAATATCTCGTTGAGTTCATCGGCACGTTTTTCCTCGTGCTCACCGTCGGCATGGCAGTCCGCGCCGGCTCTCCCCTCGCACCGCTGGCCATCGGCGGCGTGCTCATGGTCATGATCTTTGCCGGCGGACACGTTTCCGGCGGACATTTCAACCCGGCTGTCACTCTCGCCGTCTTCCTGCGTGGCAAGTGCCCCAAGTCCGACGTCCTCCCTTACTGGATCGCCCAGCTTGCCGCCGGTCTCGTAGCGGCACTCATCGTGACCGCCATCCACGGTAAGCCCACCTTTGATGCCGCCAGCCACGAGGCGGTGCCTTCGCTCATCGTCGAGTTCCTCTTCACCTTTGCCCTCGCCTGGACCGTGCTCAACACCGCCACCGCCAAGGGCACCGCCGGCAACTCCTTCTACGGTCTCGCCATTGGTTTCACCGTCATGGCCGGCGCGGTCTCCGTTGGCGGCATCTCGGGCGGCGCGTTTAACCCCGCCGTCGGCCTAGGCGTCTTCACCATGGGCCTCGAAAAGGCCTCCCAACTCGGCATCTACATCGTTGCAGATCTCGCCGGTGGCGCCGTCGCCGCTCTCACCTACAAATTCGTCAACGGCAACGACTGATCCCCGTTTGTAGTGACGCCGCAAGAGCCCGCAGGGGATCAAGGCGTTTCCGAAGCGATACCACATCCCCGCCCCTCCGACCTCAGCCCTTC
>JBBKWO010000044.1:0-16729 GCA_037969015.1 Opitutaceae bacterium | reverse complement strand
ATTGTAGCGGGAGCATCTTGCTCCCGTCCCGTTGTAGGAGCAGGGAGCTGGAAGCTCCCGCTACGTTCATTCCGGATCAATCCGCAGGTGTTTGTATCCACGTAACGGAGTAGTGTTAGGGGCTGTCTTCAAAATAAACCGGTGCTTCGTGTGAGGGAAACCATGCTCGGTCAAGGCGACCGAAGCGGAGGCGGGCCAGCGGCCCGTGCCGCTGAAGGGCAACGTAGGCCCAGCTTGGTTTCCCTCTCACCCGCAGGGCGTAAGCAGAGCGCTGGGTTATTTTGAAGACAGCCTCTAGCCCGCACGCAGCTGCTTGAATGCCGCCAGCGCCTCTTCCCTCGCTACGGCATGATCGACGACCGGATGGGGATAGTTCTCCCCGAGGACTACGCCAGACCGTTCCAAGACCTCGGCCGGAGCCTCCCATGGAGCGTGGATATACTTATCCGGCACCTTTGCCAGTTCCGGAACCCAGCGCCTCACATAATCACCCGATTTATCAAACTTGGCCCCCTGTAACATGGGATTGAATACACGAAAATACGGTGCGGCATCGGCACCGCAGCCGGCGCTCCATTGCCATCCAAGTGTGTTCTGCGCCAGATCGGCATCGACCAGTGTGTCCCAAAACCAAGCGGCCCCCTTCGTCCAGGAAAGCCGCAGATGTTTTACCAGAAAAGACGCAGTGATCATACGCACCCGATTATGCATCCAGCCGGCTGCCCATAGTTCGCGCATGCCGGCATCAACAATCGGATAGCCGGTGAGCCCGCGTTGCCACGCCTGCAGTTTGCGGCCATCAGGATCGCGAGCCCACTTAAAGTCGTTAAATGCTTCACGCAACGGTCGTGACGGGGTCTGTGGATAATGGAACAACAGGTGATGGGCGAATTCACGCCAGCCGACCTCACTGAGAAAAACCCGCGCGCCATTGCTGGGCGGAAAGGTGCCCGCCGAGGCTCCGGCGGCCTTGACCGCCGCCCAAATCTGGCGCGGCCCGATCTCGCCAAAATGTAGGTGGGGCGAAAGACGCGAGGTTCCGCGAAGCGCGGGCAGATCCCGGTTGTCTTTATAATCATCCATCGCTTCCCGCACAAAAACCTCCAGCTGTCGCCGCGCACCGGCTTCTCCCGGCTGCCAAGCCGCTTTAAATCCAGAATCCCAAGGGATGGTCGGTAGCAGTTCCAGCGCGGACAATTCAAGCGACTCGGGCCAATCTGCCGGAGACGGAAGTTTGCCGGCTAATTCAGGCAGCGGCTCGGTTATGTTCAGCGCCTGGCAATGCCTCCAATACGGCGTGAAGACCTGAAACGGGTTGCCCTGTTTATTCGTAATCGTGTGAGGTTCAAAGAGCAGTGCCGCGTTGAAGCTTTCGACCATCACGCCATCGCTGCGGAGATCGGATTTGATGGCCTTGTCTCTGGCGAAGACCGCCGGCTCGTAACGACGATTCCAATACACTGAAGTGGCTCCCGTGGCCCTTGAAATTCTTTTCAGCACTGCTCCGGACTCGCCTCTGGCCACGATCAGGCGAGACCCCCGTTTTTGCAGATCCGCGTCAAGAGCAGTCAGTGCGTGATGCAACCACCAACGGGATGCTCCACCCGGGGCCCAGTCCTGCTCTCCGGTAACATCGTGGATATATAGTGGGATAATCGGTCGACCGCCGGAAACAGCCGCTTGCAAAGCAGGGTTGTCTGCCAAACGCAGATCCTGACGAAACCAGACGAGAGTGGGCGCAACGATCATGGATTGCGCGCAGCAAAGACCGGTTGCCCGGGTTTGCAACCTGCCTCAGGGGTTAGTTACGCAGGCACCTTTCCCTGATGTAAATAGCCTCGCGCGTCCAAAGCTTGGAGTGCTGAATTGTGGCCACCCGATGGAAACACCATTCCTAGCCAACGTTGAACCGTCTTCTTCCTGGGCTCGCCTTCAGACCGGCGCGTTTACCGCTCATGTAAGACGTCCGGATTCTTTGGCTATTTTATCCATTTACGGCGTGGCGGACCACGGTCTGGGACTTTCTCTCGATATCGAGGAAGTTATCGGATCGGAAATCCTCAATCGGGCTTGTGTCGCCTTGCGCTCGGGTGGAGGCAATCCATGGATGTTGCCACCGCTGCGAGTCGGCCCGGCCCCCTACCCCTCCCAGTATTTTGGTGTTGATCCCGATCAGGGGCTGGAGTGGCTCAGGGAGGTTTCCGACGGCGTTCGACGTTCGGGGTTTTCTCAACTTGTGCTGGTCACAACCAGCCCCTGGCATCGTGAGTGGGTTGACGCCTGCGCACTGGATCTACACGCAGAAAAAGGCCTCAAGGTTTTCAAACTTCACCTCAGTGACATCGGGCTGGCCCTACATCCGACCGCCTCCATGGCAGACCGCGCCCGCACCCAAGCCATCGGAGCAGCTCTGCTGCAAATCCAACCGGGAACGGCCTCTTCTGGGGATGTCCGTGATGTGGATTTTCGTCCTGGCTGTTTTCGGCAAGCCCCCCCCGTCGAAACCCCCGCCGGGATGACCATGCCTGAGGTGCAGAATTGGTTGAACCGAACATCCGTCCGCTGCGCCCGTCTCTGGGCCGAGGCTTCGGGCAAACCCGCCACTATCGCGGACAACTCAGGCTCCCAACCTGGCAAAATCTGGCGCCCCTATGGGCGACGCTACCTGCCAGCGTTGACTCAGCTTGAGCTGAACAACCTGCCTGATCTCGCCCATGCAGTGGCGGTTATCCCGGTCGGAGCTATCGAGCAACATGGTCCCCACTTGCCCGTGGGAGTTGATTCCCTTTTGGGGCAAGGTTTGCTGGCGGAAGCCCTGCACCAATTGCCGGCCGATGCACCGATTTGGGTGAGCCTGCCGATTTCGATCGGTAAAAGTCTCGAGCATCAAGGATTCCCGGGCACCCTTTCCATTTCCTCCCGCACTCTGCGAGCCTTGGTTACCACGCAGGTGGAACAATTGCATGCCCTCGGCTTCGGCACTGTCGCCATCTGGAATACCCATGGCGGCAACAGCGCGGTGCTGACCTACACCATACGCGAATTACAAACACGACTCGGCCTGCGTATAGGGCGGCTGGAATCCGGATTTAAACCCGATCTGGGTCCTCAGGAAAACACCTTTGGTTTTCACGCCGGCCAGTGGGAAACCTCGCTGATGCTGGCCATGGTTCCGGATCTCGTAAATGCATTCTCAACCATTTGTGATTATCCAGCCCGACTCGAAGATCCCGGTGAACTGCGTCCCGAACGCGGAACAATCACCCACGCCTGGATGACCTCAGATATTTCTTCCAGCGGTGTGATGGGAGACGCAACCGCCGCTTCGGAGGCACAAGGCCAGGATTGGATCAAGGCAACCAGTGAAGCATTGTCCGTCCGGCTGTTGGAATTGGCCATGCAGTGAGGCTGATGGCCTCGCTTACAATGTGAGCAATGCCCTATAAGTCCACCTCAGCACCATGCCACTTAAAACACCACTGAGCAAACAGGTCCTGATAACCGGATTTCTACTCACCGTTACGGCTGGCGGTATCAACGCGGCGGGCTTCCTGGGGGTGCATCATCAAGCCCTGACCCACCTGACCGGAACCATCACTCAATTTAGTCTGCAGTTATCAAGGGGACTGCTTGACCCCGCCTTGGCCGCACTCGGTATCATCGCCTCATTCTTTCTCGGAAGCCTGATCAGCGGTCTGATCATTCGGCAAAGCTCGCTAAAAATAGGCCGACGCTACGGAGCTGCACTTATTTTGGAGTCCCTATTGCTCATCGGTGCTGCCTGTATGCTGAAAAAAGGAATAACCAGCGGAGATCTGTTGGCCTCCATGGCCTGCGGGTTACAAAACGGGTTGGCCACCAGTTACGCCGGAGCGGTCATCCGAACGACCCACATGACTGGAATTGTGACTGATTTGGGACTGACCTGCGCGCACTGGCTTAGAGGCATGCGTGGTGAACTGCCGAGATTACGTCTACATCTGACCCTGTTGACGGGATTTATTTTCGGAGGTATACTGGGCACTTACGGATTTAGTGTCTGGGGTTACGATTCCCTGTTTATTCCCGCTGCATTCACGGGAGTTTCCGGACTGACCTATATGATTTGGAAACACCTTCAACGAGCGGATGCCGCCTGAGCCTGGTCCAAGATCGTCGCACTGACGCGGGTAAGTTCATTCGCATCGTTCCAATCAACTTCGAACTGTTCCCAAGCGCGTAACCAGTCTCGCTTCGAATCGCCTTTTTTGACCAAAAACAAAACCCGTCCAAGCGAGTTGGCGGCGTTACGAAAAAAGGGGTGCATGCTCCCGAGTCGCAGTTCCAGTTCACCCGTGCGCGTGGCGGCAATGGCTCGCACAGCCGGCTCCTTGCGATGTTCCCACAACTCTGTCGGGCTCAGCACAGCTTCAGCATCAATGCGATTGTCGTGCACAATTACGCGACTCCAATCGCGCAGCAAACCACGGGATTCCTCAATGGACAAAAATGGCAACACCCGCTGGCGACAGATTTCGTAAAATCCGACCTGCCAGGCCAACTCCAAATCATCCACGCCTGGCCAGGGCTGCCCTACAAACGCGCCCAATGAATTTGCCGTTGGCACACCCGCCAATTGTCGACGCAGAAATTCCAGCCATAGTCCATTGTCCGCCCCCAGCGTTCGCAACCAAAGCATGGCACCATACGATGCGACATCCAGATTCGACGGGCTCGGACGATCCCGTTGCCATGACAATATTGCCATCATCGGCGGCAGACGAACCACCGCGGCTTCCTGGCGCCATTGATCATGCAATGCAGGCTGCACATGGGTCTGGACCCAGCGGGTTGCCGCCAGCTCCAGCCACAAAGGCACATTATCGGCATAACCATAGTCGACATTGATGGTGGCCCTTTTGACCAGAAGCCCGCGAACCAGAGCCTGCATAATCACATTGCGATCAGGAGTATCACCGACCGGAACCTGAACCGTCACACGCCCCGCCATCTCCACTTGCACCGATGAAGGTTCCGTGCCCTGCCAGCGTGCGGCTGGAATCAATCGCAATGTCACCGGCGAAGGAAATCCCGCCGGAGGTAATGCCAATACTTCCGTCAATTGATCCCAAACAAGCTCGCTGATCTCCAAAGCCCAGGGACCCAACGCCGGGGTAATCGTGATGACCTCAAACCGTCCGGCCGGTCCGCTATAGAGGACCACACGCTCGGCTTTATCCTGAGCCGCCGCCGGTTCTTCCGACCAAAGTGTCCCGGAGAAAAGGGCAAAAACCAGAAACAACCAGATACCGGACCGATGCCAAACCATACGCCGGTGGCCGGTCACGGCATCTTGAGCACCAGTTGCTTGCCCTCTACCCGGGCATAACTGAGTGCACTCCACCCCGCCTGCACATCTTCAGGCACCGACTGGGCGGAAAGCAGGCGACCCGCGATATAATCACCCAAGCCGGCAATCCGACCCGCCGGTAATCCACCGACCCAGATGTCATCCGGAACAAAAACGAAACGATCACCCACCTTTTCGATTTCTCCCCGCAGTTGCACGACGGTCTTGGCCGACAGTCCAGAATAGGACAGTTCACAATCAAAGGCGATCTGCAGCTGGTTTTCACGAATACGGAAATTTGGAGTTCCGGTGGAAACGGTCGGCAATGACGACTTCTCATCATCTTTCGCAGCAGCGTCCTTGAACACCGCACGCGCCCAGGCATTCAGTTCGTCTTCAATAAAAGCCACCTGACCGGGTTGTTTTTCGGCCAAAATCTGACGCTTCCGCATCCACTGACGGCCCGCCTGCGCTGCATCATTTCCCGGAAGATAGTAGATGGTTCCCGCAACAGCATCTTTCGGCAATTCACGAACCGTCTCCACCGGTCGGGAAACCAAGGATAGGCACGCTAAAATCGCGCCGAGCGAAATGCTTAAGATAATACCCGCGGTGATTTCGAAAAGACCGGGATCGTGAGGGAGCGGTTCAGATGAAGCAAAGGCCATGGGAAAAGACGCCGCGATCAGGCGCGATTAGATTGACGACGAGATTGCTCGATGTGGCGGAAAAACGCGATGTAGAACGTCCAGCTGGCGGCAAATCCAACAAACACGGTGAAGGTCATCAACGGATAACCGACCCCCAGAAAACCCACCATGGCCAGAGTCGGCACCCAAAAATAGCCTTTGGTCGCCTTGAGCATGGACAACAACAGCCAAGGCCGGAATGCATCCGCGTATTCCTCACGGCCCTGATACTGATAAAGGCCGGCTGCGGTCAGAGGCAAAGACAGCATCACCGCGGGCACCATTGGCAGATACACCAACGCGCCAAATCCCGTAAGCCGCAGCGGTAAAGTCAGTGCCCAGGCCAGACCGATCGGGAGCAGCCCCAAAATACAAAAGATCACAAAGGCGGCGATACCATGCACAAACAAACGTCGCCAGTCCTCCCACTCAGGCAATTCGAAGGCCTCACCGCGCCGGGCACGATCAGCAAGTTCATAGAGATATCCAAAGGCAAAGAAGTGGGCTACCGGCACCGCCAAAAGCAGAGCGCCGATAATACACTTCATGAACCAGGCGGAATCAGAAAAGAGACGTTTACAAACTTGTTCCAGAGTGGGCATTACAACAGACGGTTTTAACCAAGCGTATTTCCGCGTCGATGGACTTCTCAACCAAATTAAAACGCCACCTTGCGAGCATCGAACCCGCTCTCGACGCCTTGGTGTGCGCCCGGACTGGTTCCCCTTCCGGTCCCAACCGTATTTACGAAGCCTCACGCTACAGCCTGCAGGCTGGCGGCAAACGCATCCGCCCCGTCCTCCTGCTCGCGGCCCGGGAACTCTGCGCCGCAGGCAGGGAAACTGCCGACCCGCTGCCGGCCGCCGTCGCGCTGGAGTGTGTCCATACCTATTCGCTGGTCCACGACGACCTGCCCTGCATGGACGACGACGATTTGCGGCGCGGTCGCCCCACCCTGCACAAACAATTTGACGAGGCCACCGCCCTGCTCGCCGGCGATGCCCTTCTGACCGAAGCCTTTGCCCTGATCGCCCGCCACTACGCAGACCATCCCGAAATTGCCATAAAGCTCGTGCGGGTGCTGGCCGACACCGCCTCGGGCGACCACTTGATCGGAGGCCAGATGCAGGATCTTCTCGGCGAAAAGAAAAACGACGCCACCCAGGCCGAACTCGAATTTATCCATCTTAATAAAACCGCCGCCATGATCGAGGCCGCACTTGTCATGGGCGGGTTGGTCGGAGGAGCCGGCGAGGCCGACTTAAAAACCCTGCGCGCCGCCGGACGCCACCTTGGACTCGCGTTCCAGATCATCGACGACGTGCTGGATACCACCGCCGATCAGGCGACTCTGGGCAAAACCCCGGGCAAGGATGCCGCCACCGGCAAAACCACCTACGTGAAACTGCACGGTCTGGATCGCGCCCGTGAGCTCGCCGCCGAACAGACCGACCTCGCCAACGCCGCACTCGACGCACTGCCCGGCGACACCACTTTCCTGCGCGAACTTTTCGATTCGATGCTGCGTCGAGGAAACTGAACGAAGGCGGACCAAACATGCCCGCCCCTATCTTCAGGCACCCGGTGCGATCCCACGCTCGCTACGTTCGGCAAACTCAAGGATGAGTTTAAACTCGTCGGTGCCGGCGTTCTCATGTGCGCCCAGTTTTTCCAACGCCTGACTGCGGTTGAGACCTTCGCGATAGAGGATGCGGTAGATTTGTTTTACCCGCTCCAGTTGCTCGGGGGTATAACCACGCCGCTCCAGGCCGACCTTATTGTAGGCGCGAACCACGGCAGGTGTGCCGTCACCAATAAAAAACGGAGGCAAATCCTGCACGAGTTTGGCCGTGGCCGAGACCATGGCGTGCGCGCCGACACGGCAAAATTGGTGCACTCCGGCGTAGCCGCCAAACACCACATGATCCTCCACCACCACATGGCCGGCCAGCATCATGCCGTTGCTGGCCACGACGTGATTACCCACTTTACAATCGTGAGCGATATGTCCGTAGGCGAGGAACGCATTGTCGGTGCCGATCGTGGTGAAATCGCCGTCGTTGGTGGCGCCGTGAACGGTGAAATATTCGCGGAAAACATTGCGCGCGCCAATGCGCACACCGGGGTTGCCGCCCTTGTATTTCAGATCCTGGGTCTTGGCTCCAATGTTGGCGTAGGGGAAGACCTCGCAACCGGCGCCGAGGTAGGTGTTACCCTCGACCGAGGCGTGATGATGCAGCCGGGTTCCGTCGCCAAGATTGACGCCCATGCCGACAAAGGCGAAGGCACCAATCATGACATCTACACCGAGCTCGGCGCCCGGTTCAACAACCGCGGTGGGGTGAATAGTCGTGGGCATGGATTCTAAAATCAGTCGACCTGACTCTCGTCGATAATGGCAAACATCAGCTCGGCTGAAGAAACAACCTGTCCGTCGACGGTGCAGGTGCACTCAGCCTGGGCGAGCTTGGTGCCACGGGCCTTCAGTAAACGGGCATTGATGATCAACTGGTCGCCGGGGCGGACCGGTTTGCGAAACTTCACCTTGTCGGCGCTCATGAACAGGGTCGCCTTGCCCTCGGCGCTGCCGCGACGAAGCATGAGGATGCCAGAGGCCTGGGCCATCGCTTCCAATTGCAGCACGCCCGGCATGACCGGATTGCCCGGGAAGTGACCCTGGAAGAAGGGTTCGTTAATGCTGACGTTCTTGATCGCGACCAGCTCGTTTTCGCCGATGAACTCGATCACGCGGTCGATCATCACAAACGGATAACGATGTGGCAGCATATCGAGGATGCGGCGGATATCCAGCGAGGTCTCAGTGGGCTGTATCGTGGTCGGGCGCGGCTTCTTTTTCGGGCCCTTCAGCTTCTCCTGAAGTTTTGCGTAGAGAACCTTGGTCAGCTCGGCATTGATGGCATGTCCGGGCAGCGTGGCGATGATGTGCGCCTTGATCGGCAAGCCGAGCAGTGTGATGTCACCGACGATATCGAGAATCTTATGACGGACAAATTCGTCCTTAAAGCGCAGGCCTTCTTTGGAGAGAATCTTGTCGCCCTTGAGCACCACGGCGCAGTCGAGCGAACCACCCTTGATCTTGCCCATCTTGATGAGTGGCTCGATGTCTTCGTAGACCGTGAAGGTGCGGGCGGCGGCGATCTGCGTGGTGAACGAGTCTGGCGTGATCTCGATCGAAAGGTGCTGCGCGTGCACGCCGCGATCATCGGCGGAAGTGCAGGAAATCTTAAACCGGTCGCACGGGAGCGCGATCAACGAGCTGCCACCGCGCTGCACGGATACCGGTTCTTCCAAAATGAAGTATTCACGCTCGGCGTCTTGCTCGATGGGTTCACCGTCCATGATCAGGTTGACGAAAGGCTTGGCGGACCCGTCCATGATGGGCGGTTCGCTGGCGTTCATTTCGATCATCACATTGTCCAGACCGCAGCCGTGCAGGGCGCTGAGCACATGCTCGACGGTATGGATGCGGGCGTGACCCTGCTCGATGGTGGTTTGGCGAACGAGGTCGGTAACCAGATCAACCCGGGGTTTGATCTCGGGTGCACCGGAGAGGTCGACGCGTTTAAACACGTAGCCATGGTTTACCGGAGCGGGCTTAAGGGTAAGGGTAACTACTTCGCCGGTGTGAAGGGCTTGTCCCGATATGGAGACTTCTCGTGCGAGGGTGCGTTGTTTCATGGACGTTACAAAAAGATCAGCTTGCCGAACCCGTTGGCGTGAGCGCAAGTCCCTAGTCAGGCTATCCCAAGAGGTCCATGCAGTCCGGCGCGCCCTTGACAGGCAGGCTCTGCGACGGTTATTCGGTTTTCTTTTACTCAATTTAACTCACCGATAAATCCCCATGCCCAACGCCAACGAAATCCGCAAAGGCCAAGTCATCAAATATAACGGCGAAGCCCATCTCGTTATGGAAACCATGCACCGCACACCGGGCAACCTGCGGGCCTTTGTGCAGGTCAAGATGCGTAACCTTCGCTACGGCAAGTCGCTCGACCAGCGCTTCAACTCCGCCGACACCATCGAGGTCATGCCGACCGAGAAAAAGACCCTCGAGTTCAGCTACTTCGACCGCGACGTTTACGCGTTCATGGACCCCGACACCTTCGAGACCATCGAGCTCTACGAAAACCTCGTCGGCGACGCCAAAAACTACCTGACCGCCAACGGCAAGGTCGACGTGCTCTACGTTGACGGCTCCCCTCTCACCCTCGAGCTGCCGAGCTCCGTGGTCCTGAAGGTCACTGAGAGCGCTGATGGGCTCAAGGGCGACACCGCCTCGAACGTGCAGAAACCCGCCACCATGGATACGGGCCTCATCGTTCAGGTTCCGCTCTTCATCAAAGAAGGCGAGTTGCTCAAGATCAGCACCAGCGACGGTTCCTATATGGGCCGCGCCTGATTTGCACGCTCTCAGGAAAATTCCAAAACAAAGCCCGCACCGTTTCCGGTCGCGGGCTTTGTTGTTTTCGGAATCCGTGTTATCCCCGGATTGGGTTACTCGTTCAGACTGTTCAAGGCCGTGTGGTAAACCTCATCGAGTTTGCCGGTGGAGTTGGCCGACATTTTCAAGTCGCGGACCAGGCCGTCCTTTAGTCCGTAAACCCAGGCGTGGACATTGAGTTTTTGCCCGCGCTCCCAAGCGTCGCGCACAATGGTGGTCTGGGCGACGTTAAGCGCCTGCTCGATGGAGTTGAGCTCACAAAGACGATCCACCTGCGCCGATTGGTTGGCGGGATCAACGGCGTTGAGAATCTTCTCATGCTTGTCGCGCACGTCCTGCACGTGACGCAGCCAGTTGTCGACCAACCCGTGACGGTCGCCGCGCAGGGCCGAGCGCACACCACCGCAACCGTAGTGTCCCACAACGATGATGTGTTTCACCTTCAGCACATCGACCGCGAATTGGATCACGCTGAGGGCGTTGAGATCGGCATGCACCACGACATTGGCCACGTTGCGATGCACAAAAAGTTCCCCCGGCAGCAGGCCCACGATCTCATTGGCAGGCACCCGGCTGTCGGCACAGCCAATCCACAGGTATTCGGGCGACTGCTGCTTGGAGAGTTTCTGGAAAAAAGTCGGGTCAACTGAGCGGATGTCGTCAGACCAGGCCTTGTTTTGCTCAAAGAGGTGTTCGAGGTCGCGCATGATTAAGACGCGAACCTCATCACTCGGATAAGTTTGTCCACTCCAAATCATCAGTTTTCATGGATCAAAGGACACAAAAAACCCCGGTCCGCTGGGAACCGGGGTTGATATGATCGAAGTTGAAGTCCTGATCAGGCCACGCGCTCGACAACGAGCGGAGGCGGGGTCGGACGCTTCGGGGCCAGACGGTAGGCGTCCTTGAAGTAGCCGAGGGCTGCTTCGAGTTTGGCCTCGTCGTTGTAATGAATCATCATGAGCGGCTCGCCCTGTTTGACCTGGGTGCCGACCTTCTTGATCTCGGAAACGCCGACGGCGTAGTCGATCTTGTCGGTGGGCTTTTCCTTGCCAGCGCCGAGCAAATGCACGCCACGCGCGATCATCGCCGCGTTGATGGTGTGCACATAACCGCGCTTGGGAGCGGGCAGCTTGCGGATGTATTTTGCCTTCGGGAACTTGTCAGGATTATCGATGTAGCTGACGTCGCCGCCCTGGGCCTTGACGAGCTCCTTGAACTTTTCGAGGGCCGAGCCGTCGGTCAGGTGGCGTTGCACGGTCTGCTTGGCCGAGAGCGTGGAACCGGCGACACCGGCGAGGCGGACGATTTCCATGCCGAGCTTGAGCACGAGCTCCTGCATGTCCTCGGGGCCTTCACCCTTGAGCAGCTGGATGGCTTCCTTGACTTCAAGGGCGGTGCCGACGGTGTCGCCGAGCGGTTGATTCATGTCCGTGACCAGGGCGACGCAGCGACGCTTCATGGAACGACCGACACGGGTCATCGAGCGGGCAAGTTGCTTGGCCTGCTCGAGATCCTTGATGAAGGAACCGTTGCCCCACTTGACGTCGATCACGAGGCCTTCGGAACCTTCGGCGAGCTTTTTGGAGAGCACCGAACCGGTGATAAGCGGGAGACTCGGGATAGTGCCGGTTTCCTTACGCAGTTCGTAGAACTTGGCATCAGCGGGAGCCAATTCGGGGCTCTGGGCAACGATGGCGCCGTTGATCTTGGCCAACTGGGCTACAAAGGCCTCGATGGACATCTGGGTCTTCAGACCGGGGATCGAGGAAAGCTTTTGCAGGGTGCTGATGACGTAATCGTGCTCGGTGCCGCACATCATCGGGACCACCACACCGCTGGCCATGGCCAAGGGAACCAAAACAAGGGAGGTTTTGTCACCCACGCCACCGGTCGAATACTTGTCGATCTTCGGCTTGGCGATGTCGGACAGGTCGATGACCTCTCCGGAAAGCATCATTTCCTCGGTCAGAATGGCCGTCTCTTGGGCGGACATCTGCTGGAAAAAGATCGCCATCAGGAGGGCGGCCAGCTGGTGCTGGGGCATCTCTCCATCCAGTGTCGAATCAATGATATAGCGGATTTCTTCTTGGCTAAACTCCTGCCCGTCGCGCTTTTTCTCGATCAGATAATTGAAAGAGGGCTTGATGAACCTCCGTTGAGGAATGGTGCGTTTCGTCATGTGTGGTGGTAAAAAATACTCAAGGGGCCGTTGGGCCGTAAAAGTTTAAAAGCAATCTCCTGTCATTGAAATGTCGAGACAATTTCCGACCTCCAGTCTGGAGAATACGCCATAAATCCGCGCTTGCGGGGCCGCCATTCGAACGAGTTGATTGAGGGTATGTCCGCCAAATTCCATTTTGCCACAACCTTGGATGCAGCCCTGAAATCCGCCGCCGTCACCGCGGGTTTCGATGCCACCACTTTTGCACCCGAGGTTCGCACCACGGATCCCAAACATGGGGATTACCAGGCCAATGGCGTGCTCGCCTACGCCAAGCGCAGTGGACAAAACCCGCGGGCACTGGCCACCGCTCTGGTCGCAGCCCTGCCACGCGAGGTCACCGATGACTTCGAGACGACCATCGCCGGTCCGGGCTTTATCAACCTGACCCTGCGGCCCGCGGCCATCGGTCGTTGGCTGGGCGCTTTTGGCTCTGCCGCCACCTTGGCGACAGGCGCCGGTGTCGCGCTGACCGGTCGCACTTGGATTCTCGATTACAGCTCGCCCAATACCGCCAAACAAATGCACGTAGGCCACCTGCGCTCGGCCGTAATTGGCGAAGCCATTGCCCGACTGGCATCCTTCTGCGGTGCCAAGGTTATCCGCGACAACCACATCGGCGACTGGGGCACCCAGTTCGGCAAGATCATCTGGGCCTACAAACAGGCTCTCACCAATGATGGCGCAGCGCTGGATGCCGCCCTTGGGTCCAACCCGCTGGAGGAATTTGAACGCTTGTATAAGGTTGGCAACACCGCCTCGGAAAACGACGAAGCCGTGCTGACCGCCGCCCGCGAGGAGCTCGTTCGTCTACAGGCCGGTGATGCCGAAAACGTCGCTATCTGGAAACGCATCAGCGCCGTCTCACTGGTCGCCTTTCAACGCATTTACGACCAGCTCGGCATCAAATTTGATGAGACCCTCGGCGAAAGTTTTTACAACGACAAGGTGGACCAGATCTACCGGGAGCTGACCGAAACCGGACTGGCCGAGGAAAGCCAGGGAGCCCTGGTGGTGTTCCATGATGACATCCCCCGTTTTTCCCGTGACGCCGAACGACCCAATCCGTTCATGATCCGCAAGGCCGATGGTGCCGCCAACTACGCATCCACCGACCTCGCGACCATTCTCTACCGCGTGGAAACTTTTGGTGCCACCGACACGCTTTACGTCGTGGACAAGCGTCAGGGTGACCACTTCGAGCAGCTCTTTATAACTGCCGGCAAATGGTTTGAAAAAACCAACCGCACCCTGCCCCGCCTGGAGCACGTCGACTTCGGCACCGTGCTCGGCGAGAACGGTCGCCCGCTCAAAACGCGCGATGGTGAGAACATCAAACTCAAGGATTTGCTTAACGAAGCGGTCGAGCGTGCCCTGCGCCTGGTAACCGCACGCGACTCCGGGCTCACCACCTACGAGCAGCAAAACATCGCCAACGTCGTCGGCGTCGGATCGGTGCAATATGCCGACCTCTCCCAAAACCGGTCCAGCGACTACCTGTTCTCGTGGGATAAAATGATTTCCCTGGAGGGCAACACCGCCGCCTACCTGCTCTACGCCGTCGCACGCATTCATTCCATTTTCCGCAAACTGGAAATCGATCCAGCCACCCTCGCCAACACAGGCATTGCACCGGTCACGCCGGCCGAGATCGCCCTTGCCCGTAAACTCGTAAAATTCGCCGACGCCCTCACGCTGGCTACCAACCAACTGCGGCCCCACTTCCTCTGCCTGTATCTCTATGATCTGGCCGGCGAATTCAGCGCCTTCTATGCCGCCGAAAAAGTCGCCGTCGAGGATCCGATCGCTCGTGAACGTCGCCTGCAACTCTGCGCCCGCACCCTGCTGATTCTCGACACGGGACTTACCCTGTTGGGCTTGCGCACCTTGCGCCGCATGTAATCTGCGTCGCTTTCCCCTCAAATCCTGCACAAAACACCCTTGCGAGCCTCCCTCGACTCGCACATTTAGCCTAATCCCATGTCCACGCAGGAATTCTACATCCGCCAGGCTAACGAAAACGAAGCCCGCGGCCCTTTCAGCCGCGAACAGCTCATGTCTCTGGCCGAAAACGGTCAGGTGACACGTGAGACACTTTACTACGAAGCCACCACCGAGCAGTGGGTTCCCGTCGGCGAAAACGAGGAACTGGTCAACGAACTCTACCCCGAAAAGAAGATCTTACGGGTGCGCGCCAAGGACACCATCGCCAGCCTGAACACCACCAACGAAAACGACCGCCCGATCACGGTTGACGACATGCTCGCCGCCGCAGAAGGCCGCACCGAGGACACCAAAGACCGGCTCGATCCACAAATCGCCGCCTCCGTGGCCGCCGGGATCGGACGTTATGCCGCGCTGGTGATGTTATTGATGACCTCGCTGGCATTTGCCCTGCCGGCGATCGACCAAATCACGGTCATGGACCTGCCGGGCATGCTGCTCAAACCGCTCGCGTTCATCGCATTCCTCGACCTGTTTTTGGCACTGTTGCTCGGCCTGCAGGTGGTCACGATTTACCCCCTGATACGCTTTCGAGCCGCATTGGTCTTGGGCTATCTGGGCATCATGTTTTATCTCGATGGCGATATGTTTAATGTTTTCGCCGCCTTGGCATCTTCGGCCGGCCTCTACCTCTGCACCGTTTCCAGGAGTATCGTCCTGACAATTATATTTGGCCTGCTAGGTCTGGCTGGCAGCGCGTTGATCGCCCTGAACAGCATCGGAGCCTGATCCCCACTTTTGATGAGCCCTCTTTCTACCGCCTGGCAGCGGCTGTCACGTGTTTACACGACGGACATCTGGAAAATCGAATACCTGCAGGACAAATCTGTCCGCGGTTTATTTTACGCGGTGCTAAGAGTCGTTTCGATTACCCTCAGCGGTCTCTCGGAAAACAAAGCAGCCAGTCGCGCCGCAGCACTCAGCTTCAGCTCCCTGCTCGGACTGGGCCCGTTGGTTGCCATCACTGTCCTTGTCGCCGGCTTCATGCTGGACAAACAGGATCCAAATCTGGCGGCCAAAACCCTTAGCGGCATTATTGAAAAAGTCGCGCCGCAGATCAGCCAATTGCAAGCGCAGGGAAACCTGCCGACCGATCCTTCCGCCACGACCAATTCAGTCGTGGCAACCACTACTCAAGCCGCCACCGGTCAACCGCCCGCAAACTCGGAACTGGTGCAGATGATCGACGGTTTCATCGCCGGCTCACAAAACAGCGCGGTCGGAGTCTTTGGTGCACTCACCCTGATCGTCATCGTGTTGCAGCTCTTCACCTCGGTGGAGACGTCTTTCAACGAGATCTGGGGCGTGCGACGAGGCCGCTCCTGGCTCATGAGAATCGTTTTCTATTGGACGATTTTAACCTTGGGCTCGGTGTTGTTTTTTGCCGCGGTCACCGGCCTTTCGGCGGGAGCGTTGTTCAACGCCTTTGAAACCAAAATACCCTTTGGCGTGGAGGTAGTCAGCATGCTGCGCTTTTTCCTTCCGGCCGGCTCGCTCGTGCTTCTGGTGGGCATGCTCACCCTGTTTTACCGCACCATCCCCAATACCCATGTCATGTGGCGCGCCGCCCTGATTGGTGCGATCGCCGTGGCAGTGCTGCTCGTCATGAACAACTTTCTGGCGTTCCTGTATCTTAAGCGCGTGGTCCTGCAGAAGAGCCTCTATGGCTCGCTCGGAATTTTGCCCATTCTGATGTTTGGCCTCTATGTATTCTGGTTCTTTGTCCTGCTGGGAGGCCAGGTCAGCTATGCCTTCCAGAACGTTCACTTTCGCAACAGTCAGGCGGCTTGGAATACCCTGGCCGAGTCCATGCGCGAACGCCTTTCGCTCAGCGTGCTCCTCCACATTGCCCGCGGTTTCCAAGACTGCCGCCCGCCAATGACCGCCTCGGATATCGGCGCATCGCTGGGTGTGCCCAATCAGATTCTCAACGAATGCCTGAGCCGGCTGGTCGGCATGGGATTATTAGCTCCGGTCCCCTCTCCCGACGATGCCACCGGCAACAACCCCGGCTACCAACC
>JBBKWO010000043.1:0-100214 GCA_037969015.1 Opitutaceae bacterium | reverse complement strand
CCCCCGTAGCACCACTACATCTAAAAAGCACTGACGACCGCGATACTGCTTACCCGCATTGCAACAGTTTCGTCTCAGGCTCCCCAAAACTGATCATTGGGAGCCTCAACGCCATTCCTCCGGGCCATCGGTTGCTCTCCGACGAACGGGAAACATTCGCGGTCTAAACGCTGCCTCAACTGCCAAAACCTACCAATAACTACGATCTCCCCAATATCTGTTTTGACGTAGCCTCGCAATATCCTCCCATGACTCCTTCCCCTTCAACGAACTCTCGCGGCTTCACCTTGATCGAACTTCTTGCGGTAATCGCGATTATCGGAGTGCTGGCAGCCATCCTACTTAGCGTTTTAAGTTCAATGAGGAAAGCAACTTACCAAGCAAAATGCCTCAGCAACGTGCGCGCCATCGGACTTGGTATCCAAAACTACGTTAACGACAATCGCGGGCGTCTCCCGGGGCCGTTCGCCACCGATCAACAAAACTCCAGTTACAAATCAAACACCAACGGCACCGGTTTTGCCGGTTATGACTTTGGCTCGGTAATAGGTGCCTATCTGGACCTCACCCCGCCCAAACCGGGAAACACCATAGCAGTTGCCGACATCCTCATTTGTCCGGCTTGGCAAGCCATCACGGGAGTCAGAATGGAAAACGGCGTAGTGGCCACCAATAGCGGCTATGGTTATTGGACCGGTTGCTGGCGGCTAAACCGCCGCACGTGTTTCGGCGTCGCTAGCGACACGCTGAATTACCCCAACCGCATGCTCAACCAGATAGAAAATCCGGCCAAAACCTTTCTCATTAAAGAACTCGATTCCGTTACCGCCACGGACCCCAAGGTTCCGCCGCCTGTCCACGGTTCCACCCGCAACCTGCTGTATGCCGACGGCCATGTTGGCACTCAGGCCTCCACGAATAAGGAATGGTATTAAGTCCTGGCAGCCGTGAACGACCGATACAAGACGACCATAAAACCACTTGTCAGTAATCGAAGCCAGAGGTGAAACCTCGGCACTGGTAGATGCTGACAATGCACCAAAAAGAAACGCTATTATTGGAGGAGCTTGTCGTGATCGCTCCAACGATCAGGATGCCGTCCGCGCCGACATCCCGACTCCACCCCTGATTGCTCTTGGCGCGTGAGCTTGCGGGGCTTCAACCGCATGGCGGCAGGGATTAAGCGATTAATAACGGCGGACATCAACACCACCCCGGGCTGATACAAAGATCAGGGGCGGAAAGAAGGAGGAGACGCGCATTCCGTTTTCACACGGGATTAATGCAGGTAGTCACGGCCGTCACAGAGCTCCCTCTATGCCTGCATTAGCACGAGCGAATGAAGCCTACCCTAGAAACCGCGAACACGGATAGTTGAAGGCAATTTATCCCAGAGAATGATCGTGCTGCCTAAATGTTGTATCATGCCGATAGTAGCAATCGGCATTCACCGCTTCTCGTATTCCTTCCACTATTACTTTATCATAAAGCGACCAAGCACTGGTCTCGAAGGTGAAACCCGGCATCTTACTCACTGGACGCCCTCCTCTATCCCGATGTCATTACGCACCCATAATATCCTCGAAGCACCACTAGCGACGACCAGTCCTCTAAAAAGCACTGACGCCCGCAATACGGATGACCGCGTAGCCGGGTTCAAGGTCGAGCAGCGTCGTTTTCTGGGAGAGGGCACTTATACGGCTTACCCGCACTGCAACAGTTTTGTCTCAGGCTCCCCCAAACTTATCGTTGGTCGCCTCAATGCCATTCCTGCGGGCAATCGGTTGCTCTCCGTTGATCTGGAAACATTCGCGGTCGAAACACTGCCTCAACTTCCTAAGTCTCCCGATGACTACGACCTCACCGATATCTGTTTTGACGTAGCCCTGAAATGCCCGCGCATCGCCGCCCTCTCGTCCGGCTCCGCATGGATACTTGACCTCTCCGGCAACTCAGACTGGCGCAAAGTTTACACCCCACCTGACGCCGTAAAACTACAGGACCTTCCCAGCATTTCCCCCGATGGCCGCCGTCTGCTGATTGGAGAAACCCGGCCTGACTGCTACGCCGCCGTCGAAATCGACCTCGATACCCAACAAGCTCGCACCCTTTTCACTCAGACATGGTATGCGAACCACTTCCATTACTGCCCGCATGACCCGTCGTGGATAGGCTTCTCCCACGAGGGCCCGACTGCAACCACCCTCGACCGCTGCTGGGCCTGGCATGCTCAACTTGCCCCGCTGGGACGCTGCGTTTTTGATCAATTCTCGATCCCTAACGGTTCCTCCCATCCTCTGAATGCGGGCCACGAACGCTGGAGTTTCCACAACACTTCAGCCTACGTCGTCGCCTACGCCGTCAGCCCGGGCAGCCCGCGAGGTATCTACGAAATCTTTGCCGACGAACGCCCTCACCGGCTACTTCGAGAAAGCAACACCGCCTGGCACTGCAACATGGACGCCACCGGACGTATCGCTGTCATTGATACATCCGCTCCTTGGGACCCTCTGCCTGCGACCGGTGCCGACTACCAGGCCGGTGTTTCCGCCCACCTGAAAGCGGACAAGGAAAGAACGCCCAACATTTCCGATGTTGTCCTACTCGATCTCGTCACCGGAGAAGACCTGCTCGTCGCCCGGGTCACGCGCACCCGCCACCCGTGGCACCCTCACCCAGCACTCAGCCCCAACGCTCGCTGGATCATTTATAACGACGCTGATCCGGCCACTCACGGCGCTTGGCTCGTTCGCCTCCAATCACCGCTTTCCTGAAACGTCCCCGACTCTACGTCGCCCATCTAAACCTAAAATAATGAAAACCCAAATCACTACCCTCACCGCAATCGCCATCGGTTGCCTGCTCCAATCCTCGGCCTCCGCATTCATTGTCCTCCATGAGGGCTTTGATTATCCTGATGGCACCAGCATCGCCGGACTTTCCGGTGGCGACGGCTGGCGCAATGCATGGTCGATCAACGAAAACATCACCTCAGCCACCGTCCAGGGCGGTAACCTGGTGATCGGAGACGGCAAAACGTCACCGTTGGTCGATGCTAGCAAAACCGCCGCCGTCTCCCGCAGAATCCAAGACTTCGACGGCCTGACCGTGTTCATTAAATATACGTTTTCACTTGGCGCCGGCACCAGTGCCGACCCCGACCGTTTTTACCTCAGCCTCTGGGGCCGAGGCGCGGAAAACGGCTGGGGAAACCTGGAAGTTGGCACCGGTCTCGCCAACGGGCAGCACAGTAATACGGCAGCCGCCAAGCCCGACACGCAAATCACCGCCAGGGCCTTTAGCACGGTGGCAAATCGAGTCGTCAATGATGCCATCAGCATTGGAGACCAGAAAACCTATACCGTCATTGTTGAGTTAGATAAAACCGGTGCCGATTCCTATAACACCCTGCGTCTGTGGATAAACCCGACCGCAGCAGACTACGCCGTAGCCTTTCCTCAAAAATTGACCTACCAGCACACGCTTGGAGCCATTAGCTCCTTCTCTATTTTCATCGACGAAGTGGAGTCTGGCGACGTGTTCAAGATATCCGACATCACGCTGGGCACCACTTGGGACGACGTCACCGGATCTCCCACTGCCAGCAAACATTGATCGTGTTCATGTTTGGTGACGGCGCACCCGGTCAACAGCGCAACAATTCACGAACGGTCTCATTAAAACATTCGTGGCGCGCCCAAGCCGCGGCCTGGGCACGCCACGAACTCCGCGAGGGGGGATTGCCTTTGTCGTCAGCCTCTGGACGGGTATACTGAAGGAGCCCCGCCCGAATACTTTCCCGGCGCCGGGGCCGCTCGGCTTCCGTCTCAGTGCAGTCGTAACGGCTCCACCTCTCGCCCAGCACTCCGACTATCGATTACCCTCCTATGATTCCCTCTCCTACCACGCGCCCTCGCTCCAGCGGTTTCACCCTGACCGAGCTCTTGGTGGTAATCGCCATTATCGGAGTGCTCGCCGCTATTATTCTGCCCACCGTCTCTGCCGTTCGCAGGGCGGCCAACTTGGCTAAATGCAAAGCCAACCTACACACCGTCGGCATTGCGATTCTGCAATACGTCCAGGATAATAAACAAGTATTCCCCGGTCCCATGGCGACTGCGAGGGTCCTGCCTAGTTACAAAACATTCGGGTCCAGCCGCTCCCAGTTGGCCGAGTTCATCGGCCCCTATCTCGGCCTCACCGAGCTGACTGATAACAAATATCACAATGCCGATGCTCTCATCTGCCCCGCTTGGTGGGCTGCTGCAGGAGCACCCGTGCCCGCCAAGAACGACCTCAATGCGCTCTGGGGCGTAGTGGGCGAAGACTCCGTTTTCGGAGTAAGAAGCAATGGCGTTATCAAAAGGCGCGTGCCGCAAAACATCAACGACCTCGGTGGCTATTTGGCTAGAACAGGAGTTATCACCGAATTTGACACGATGGTGCACACCGCCGCGGCATTACCTCCCTGGCACGGTAATGTCCGCAACACCCTCTATGCGGATGGCCATGTCCAAAGTGCGTCGGTCGATATAATCATCAAAAATGAAAACCCACTTTATCGATTTGATCCTCCCAAATAAAAACAGTCCTCGGCACCGACCAAACCATCCGGCCACGTTACAAAGTATAAGAACAGGATAACTCAGGAAACATGCACCGAGGTCACCATCCCTGTGCCAAGTGCCTCGGGGTATTCCGCCTCAACCTATTTTTCAACAGCCCTCAACCGACCGCCCCACTTCACCATGAAACTTGGAAACATCCCGTTTTTTCTCGCAGTGTTAACCCCCATCATCGGGCCGTTTTACTCTGGCGCTCAGGCATCAGTGCTTGCCTCCGAAACCTTCAATTACGGAGAAGACACCCCCTTGGCCGGACGCACTGGCGGCAGTGGCTGGGCTGGTGCGTGGACTCGCTCCACCAACGGAGCGAACGGTCTCAGTCCCAGTGCGACCATCAAAAATGAAGGCGTCGTTTTCGGAGATGGTCCCGAAAACCCCTTCTCTGCCCCCGCTAACCAACCTAACGCACACGGCTATGCAGCCCGCTCGTTACAGGAGCCTTACGCCGGCGATGTCGTATTCCTCAAATATGTCGTTTCCCTGGGGGATGGCACCACCGTAGATCCTGATCGGTTTTACCTTCAGATGGTCGGCCCTGTCACCGACGGTGATCAGGCAGGTCCAGAGGTAGGCCTGGGACTTTCGCAAACCAACCAGCCCGATCTGAAATTTTCTGCGCGTCTTTTGGCAACCGCCGGCGAGAGCATCGTTACTCCCGGACCCGATGTCAGTGAATACACGACGTATGTAGTCGTCGTGGAACTCTCTAAAAGCACGACCGGTCCGGCCAATCCCTACGACACCTTACGCCTCTGGGTGAATCCGAAAAGCAACGACTATGACACGGTCACGCCGCAGACGGTAGCTCGTCAACCCGGCCTCCTGGCTACGATTCAGGGCCTCCGGGTCTGCTTGGCTAACACCGATGAAGGAGACGTATTCCGCGTCGAAGAGATTCTTTTTGCCACGGCTTGGGCCGACCTCACCGACACCAAGTAACCCATCACTGACGCCCCCTAGGCGAATCCCCTTTTGACACCCACTTCCATGAAAAAAACCATTCCACTCCTACTCGGCTTACTCGGGCTCGCTCTCGCGACCACAGTGTATTTCCGGATGAACACTAAGCAGGTTCATCCCGCCACAACCGAAGGCTCCTCCCAGACCATCGCCAGCGGCACTTCAGTCGCCACGACCACTGCCCATACATCCACCACCTCGCCTTTGGATGCCGACGGGAACGGCCTCTACGACGACACTGAGCGCAAGCTCCTGCTCGACACGCTACTCCAAGCAGTCCCTGAACTCAGCACCCTTGCCGCCCCGCTTCCCTTCGATGCCGACGGCGATGGCAAGGTCAGCATCCTCGAGCAAAGCCAGGGTCGCCACCCCCTGACCATGCTCATTCCTCCGCATAGCCTCGCCGAAGCCGGTGTCCGTATCCCCTGGGCCATTGACGCTTTCCCCGAGTGGATTACCTCTGCCTGGCTCCAAGAGGATATCGCCGAAGGCACGGTGGCCAAACACGTCGCGCGTGGCACCCAGCCCAGCCAGGCCACCCAGTCGACAGAAGCTCTGCACCCGCATAAAAACGCCAACCGTGGAGGCGTCGAATTTGCCGCTAATTCCGGCCAAAATCTTTCCATGCCCGGTTATGAAGACGCCGGCTGGAGCTATCGTTGGTGCGTTTTCACGTTCCGCATCGACGCAACCTCGGGTTCCAACTCCGAAGCAACTCTGCTCAACCTCAATCAATACGGCAGCACCACGGACTCCCTGCTCAAAATCTGGTATAATAAAACAACCGGTCTGAGCGTTCGCTATATCGGCAAAAACAAGAGCATTCCCGACCGGCGCGTGATGACATCCCAAGCCGTTGTTGCCGATGGCCAGACATGGAACGTGGTGGTCTGCGGTATCCGCAGCGGACAAATGTTCGCCAGCCTCAATGGCGTGGCGCTGTCCACCGACAAACCCCAGCCTGACCATTTCTCCATCAACCGCACCTCAGGGCTCACCTCCACCATCGGCGACCGATTCGATGGCAATATGGCTTGGGCGTATGATGCCCTTGTCTTCGGCCTCACCGAACCCTCCGAGGCAATGGTCAGTAAGCTCACCGGTTGGGCCGCTCACCGTCTCGATATTCAGAACCGTCTGCCCGTCGATCACCCCTACCGCTCGGCCCGCCCGATCGTCGATGCCGAGGACTTTCCCCACCGCTATTTCCCGGACGATGAAAAGTGGACCGCTTGGGGCCAGTCCCTCACGGACAAATCCTTCACTCGCTCCAATGCCGGAGGTCCTCGCGCCACGCCTCAAGGTTTTGAACGCGTTTTCATCGACGACTTCCGCGCCTCCCGCCTAGCTGACAGCAGCAGTGGTGAAGGCGACCTCTGGCAAGGCTACGGCTTCAACTCCGCCGTTGGCGGAGCCGCCCCGCTCGTTCGTCCCGGTGAACAACCCGACGCCTACTCCTATGACGCCGAAAACAAGCTGCAAACCCTCTCCCTCGTAAAACAGGGGAATCGTTGGCGCGGCTCCGCGCTCTACACGGTCAATGACCTCGGCCACGGTTACACGTGGAGCGGAGCCAAGATTTTCCGCATCCGCTGCATGTTCCCCGCCGTGCCTCAAGCAGAGCTCACCCGCGGTTTGTTCCCCGCCTTCTGGTCCTACGATCCAGGCTTCCTCTTCTGGCGCACCGGTAACCGGATCGAGCTCGACTGGTGGGAGTTCGACGGCAAGAGCGGCAGTTGGCTCAACGGCCTGGCCTCACACACTCACTATTCCCACTTCCGTAAAAACATTTTCGCCAAGAATCCAGACAGCTACAAAAGCTACAAGGGTTACGGCGGGCGCCTCTCAGAGGAAAGTTCCAAAATCCCCGGCGGCCTCTACGTCTGGGACGGCCAGTATCATACGTGGGAATACGTCGTCGATAACGACATCACCTACATCAACGTAACGATCCCTGACCCCGACTCCCCGACCAAGGAGAAGTGGGTGGAAATCGCCCGTGTGCCCACCGCCCCGACCTACCTTGAAAACCTCGATATTCAAATCGACTATGCTCTCAAATCCGACGGTTCGCCCAAGGATGACCAGCGCCAGGACTTCACCATCGACTGGATTGATGTCTGGCAAAAAACATCAGCCGTCGAGTCCGCCCCCGCGCCCTTCGTTACGCGCCCCCAACTGACTGGCTCGAATAAGCAGGGAGCCACCGTGACGTGCGACCCCAAGCTGAACGGAATCACCGATGTCCGCTATTACTGGTTTGCCGACGACTATCCGCTCACCTACGGCCCGTCACCCAGCTACGTCATCACCGCTGCGGATGCAGGCAAAGCGATCCGCTGCATGGTCAAGGCCGTCGGCGCGCGCGACACGCCTGAGGCATGGAGCAACACCATCCAGTAAAATACCCGAGGTAAAAAACTCACAGGCCCGGAGTTCCCAGAGAACCCCGGGCCTTTTTGCATCCGGATGGGACCCCTGCACTGAAACCAGTATCGACTGTTAGAGAAACAGACTGACTTGCGTGAGGGGCTGTTTTCGAAAAATAACCAGTGAAGTGGAGGCGTTGTTCTCGTAGGCAGCCTGCGTTAGACTCAATCCGCACGGGCGGGGACGCCCGTGGCCACAATTCCGAATGTAGCCGCCCTCGTCCCCGGGGGCGCGTTGGATACCCACCAACGTCAACGATACTCGCGCCTGCAAGCAGGCTGCCTGCAAAATCCGTCCTCCGCCGCTGTGTTATTTCAAAACACGGCCTAGCCCCTCGTGCCGTCACGATCCAGATCACCTGCACCGGGTCACTCAATTACGCGCGCAAAAGTATCCTTCAGAAATCCGGGCATAAAAAAACCCGCCGCGATGAAGCGGCGGGTTTGAAAGGATTGGTTCGCTCGAGCGTCCCGTAAAGTCGTCGAACCCGGGACGGATCCAAGCCGGCCTTACTTGACCGGTTTGGCGCGGCGGAACTTGGTGGTGAATTTCTCCACGCGACCAGCGGTGTCCACGATGCGCTTCTCGCCGGTGTAGGCGGGATGGGAATCCATGGTGACGTCACGAACGACGACAAAGTATTCAACACCGTCGATGGTCTCTTTACGACCAGACTTGATGGTGGACTTGGTAAGGAACTTCTTACCGGTGCCAACGTCGAGGAAGCAGACGTTGTTCAGAGAGGGATGGATTTCGGATTTCACGATTTTAAACTCTTAATGGTTAGAAGATTAACCCTGACGCGCTTTGTAGCGGGGGTTGGTCTTGTTGATCACGTAGATGCGACCTTTGCGGCGCACGACTTGGCAGTCAGGGTGACGCTTCTTGGCAGATTTGATAGAGGAGACGACTTTCATAAAAAGGACCAAAACACAGATCGCGGACGCCTCTGTCAAACGCAATTTTGACTACCTTCTCCCTCTGAAAAAACCTCAATTCAGCGTCGGGTCATCCGGCTCGGCCGCTGCCAGTAGCCATTCGTCGCCCATCGCGCTCAAAACCGCCCGCCACAGCCGCACATCAGGGGCCAACTCCATCAGCTCAGGCTGCAAATCGCTGGTCACCCAAAAGTCTTCGGTCAACTCGCCTTCCAGCTGTCCCGCGGACCAACCCGCGTAGCCGAGGAACGCCCGCAGATGCATGTCCTTGTTTTCGGCCAGCTCCACCGCACGCTGCGGATCCAGACCAAACATCAGTTGGAATCCCTCCCCATCCGGCTGGGCCCGCCAGGCGCACAAAATCACCTGATTCGGCTCAACCGGACCGCCTTTAAAAAGCGGCACGTCAGCCAGCGGACCGTAGGAAAAATCTTGCGTCAACTGACCCAATTTCCGCCCGAGCGGACGGTTGAGCACAACGCCCATCGCCCCGGCGTCGTCATGCTTGGACAACAACACCACCGTGCGCCGAAAGTTTTCATCGCTCAGCGTGGGATGCGCCAGCAAGAGCGACCCAGCTAGGGTCTCGGAGCGGGATGCAGGGGGTTCTCGCATGATAAACGAACAGGTTGGTTTAAAGTTTCAAAATGGCCACACCGGCATCGGACAGCAGCGGGGAAACCAAAGGATCGTTATGATAATCGTCCCGATATCGGATTTCCGCAATGCCCGACGATGCCAAAATCTTCGCGCAGTTGATGCACGGGTAATGCGTCACATAGGCCACGCAGCCTTCGACCGAACTCCCCCGACGGGCCGCGTCGGCCACCGCGTTTTGCTCCGCGTGCACCGTCGCCTGCTCGTGTCCTTCACGCTGACGCGACACGTGCGGCGTGCCCGGCAGGAAACCGTTGTAACCGGCCGCCACCAGACGATTACGCCGCTCGCCTCCGCTCACGATCACACAGCCGACGTGCAGGCGTTCGCACGGGCTGCGCGTGGACAACAGCACCGCGGTGGCCATGAAATAGTCATCCCAGGAGGGACGTCCGTCAAAACGGGCGGCCGCCTCGGCGATCAGATCAACAGGGGAAACGGAAACGTTCATGCTGGATTCATCGCTAGATACCCCCGCCCCGCTTGTCACTCCGAACCTCACCGACCGGTCGTTTCCCTCAACAAAGGGCTGGCCCCGCCCCGCCGGCATGGCCAAAGGTTGCCCCCATGCCCACGCTTTCCGACCTCGTGTCCTACTGCGACCAACGCACCCGACGCACCGCCTACGCGGATGCCCCCGGCGCGATGAATGGCCTCCAGTTCGCCAATGACGGCCAAGTCACCCGCATCGGCGCGGCAGTCGACGCCGGACTCGTTCCCTTCCAAAAGGCCGTCGTCGCCAAGATCGATTTCCTGATCGTGCACCACGGTATCTTCTGGAATCCACCCGCCGCCTTCACCGGCCCGCTCTACGAACGCACCGCCACCCTCGTGCGCGGCAACTGCGCGGTTTACTCCAGCCACATCCCCCTCGACGGCCACCCCGAGCTCGGCAACAACGCCATCATCGCCAAAAACCTCGGCCTCTCGCCCGACCGCGGCTGGTTGGCTCCCGCGGGCGGCGAACCGGTCGGCTGGATCGCCCAGCACACCGAATCCCGCGACGAACTCCACGCCCGCCTTCGCGATCTCTACCCGCGCGTCACCGCCATCGAGTGCGGTTCGACCCGGCCCGCCGCCGTCGCCATCTGCTCGGGCAGCGGCAACAGCGCCCTCCCCCGCATGGTCCCCGAAGGCGTTGATACGCTCGTCACCGGCGAGCTCCGCGAGGAACATTTTAACTTTGCCCAAGAAAACCGGCTCAACCTGTATCTATGCGGTCACTACGCCACCGAAGTCCACGGTGTGCAGGCTCTCGCCGCCGAACTTTCCGCGAAATTCAACCTTCCGTGGGAATTCATCGCCACCGACAATCCCCTCTGATTAATCCGCAACCATGAAGACCCTCGCCATCCTCAACGGCCCCAACCTCGACCGCCTCGGCCTCCGTGAGCCTGAAATCTACGGCCACACCACCCTCGCCGGTCTTGAGGGACAACTCCGCGCCGCCTTCGACGGTCAGGCCAACCTCGAGTTTTTCCAGAGCAACCACGAGGGTGCCCTCATCGACCGCATCGCCAAACTCGCCGACGCCAAGATCGACGGCATCGTCATCAACCCCGGCGCCTTCACCCACACCAGCGTGGCCCTGCGCGACGCCTTGGCCGGCAGCAATCTGCCCGCGATCGAGGTGCACATCTCGAACATCTACAAGCGCGAGGCCTTCCGTCACAATTCGCTGACCGCCCCCGTCTGCCTCGGCGTCATCACCGGACTCGGTCTCGAGGGTTACTCGGCGGCCATCCGCGCCCTGCTGCAACGCTGACCCGCGCCGCATGTCCGACATTGCGATCGTCGATCTTACGCCCGCCGAGGGCGAAAGCTGGTGCGTTTGTCACACCAAGCCCCGCTGCGAAAAGAAATTCGAACGCCTGCTGCTGGCCGAGGGCTTCGCGCACTACCTGCCGCTCGTCACCAGCGTCCGCCACTACGAGCGCCAGACCAAGCGCCACACCAAGCCGCTGTTTGCCGGCTACGTTTTCACCCGCTTCGCCACCGACCTGCGCAGCCGGCTTTATCAACAGGATCTGCTCGCCCGCATCATTCCCGTCGAAGACGAAACCGGCCTGCTCCGCCAGTTGCACGACGTTCACCGCATTCTCGCCGCGGGTTTTGAAATCACCCCGCACCCGCTGCAACGCGGAGATCTCGTCAAGGTCACCGGCGGCCCCCTGCACGGTCTGGAGGGCCGCATCGACGACCCGGCCAATCCGCAGGGCATCGTCGTATCCGTCGATGTATTACAACAGGGCCTGTTGGTTAAAATTCCCTTGATCCATCTTCAACCGCTCAAAGTCTGAGCCACCACTTTAGACCGATGCCCGACCTGCCCGAGTCCAACGAACTCCCCCCGCCTCCCGCCAGCGCCATTGCCGCACTCGGTGCCGCCACTATTGATCGGTTGACTGCCTTCGGGCAGTTACTCGCGACCGAGGGTGTGCTCCGCGGACTCATCGGCCCCCGTGAAGTCCCGCGTCTCTGGGACCGTCATCTGCTTAACTGCGCCGCCCCGGCCGAGCTCATCCCGCCCGGTGCCCGCGTCGCCGACATCGGCAGCGGTGCCGGCCTGCCGGGCCTCGTGCTTGCCCTCGTGCGCGACGACATCAAGGTCATCCTCATCGAGCCGCTCCAACGCCGTTGCGACTTCCTCAACGAAGCCATCCCCGCGCTCGGCCTCACCAGCCGCGTCACCGTGCGTCGTGGCAAGGCCGACATCGTGCCGCCCTCGCAAGCCGACATCGTCACCTCACGCGCAGTCTCCGCCTTGGAACAACTCGCCGCCTGGTCCTTGCCTCACGCCAAGATCGGCGGACGCCTGCTCGCACTCAAAGGCCAGCGCGCGGCCGAGGAAATCGAACCCGCCCGTCCCGTGCTCGCCAAGTGGGGCGCCGACAAAGACGTGAGTATCATCTCCTGCGGAGAAAGCTGGCTCGAACAACCCGTCCTCCTCGTCAGCGCCACCCGCCGTCGCTAAAACGTTTAAATAGACGTTATGCCGTTTTGATTTGGGTGGAACGCGTTGACCTCAACGCGTTGCGGTAAAGCCGCCTCTCAAACCGACCGCCTTGAGGGAAAGCCGCTCCACCTTCAGCGCCGAGAGCCGTTAAAGCCCGGCGGCCCGCCAGGCAAACCCCGCAAGGTGCATCACTCCGCAGGCCGCCAGCGCCGCGGCGACATCATCGACCACCACGCCCCATCCGCCCGGCAGATTTTGCAGGCGCGAGATGCCCAGTGGCTTGGCCACGTCGAAAAGACGAAACAGGGCAAAGCCCGCCAAAAAGATCGCCCACGGGTGATCCACCCAATTCGCCGGCAACCATCGCCACGCCACAAAACAAAGCGGCATGGCCATGAACTCATCCAGCACCACCATGCCCGGATCACGCAGGCCCAGCCGGAACTCGGCTTCACCGCAGATGCCGACCGACAGATAAAGTCCGAGGGCCGACCAAAGAATCAGCGCGAACGGCGAAACCTGTGCAAACAGCACCGTAAAATACAACAAGCCCGCAACGGAACCCCAGGTGCCGGGAGCCTTACGAATACGACCAACCGGTCCGACCGTGGCCAGATTCACAACGACCGGCGTCGGTAAAAACCGAGGCCACATAGGATGTCCGGGACGCAGGCTCACGATTCTTCGTCCACCATCAGGTGCCAGTTCTTGGAGATGTAGCGGTAGCCCGACCACAGCGCGAGGAAGGTGCCGATCGCAAAGCCGATCAGACCAATATGGTGCACCACCTCGACCAAAATCTCGAAATTAACACCGGGAACCCATCCGGCCCAGTCAACCCTCACCATCGGCGTAGCCAGCAGGAACCCGATGGCGATCATCTGGGTCAGCGTCTTGGTTTTTCCGCCACGATCCGCCTGCACGACTACCCCCTTGGACGCGGCCACCATGCGCATGCCCGAAACCAAAAACTCGCGGCACAAGGTCATCAAGACATACGGCACCGGAATACGCCATTCGGGTTGGCTCACAAAGGCCACCATCAGCCCGACCACCAAAATCTTGTCGGTCAGGGCATCCATGAATTTGCCAAAGTTGGAGACGATCCCCTGCTTGCGAGCGACATAGCCGTCGGCCCAGTCACTCACCGCCGCGGCAATAAACATCCAAAACGCCAACGACGCCGCGCCTTCCCACGTTTGATACATCAACCAGACGATCAGGAACGTCAGCGGCACGCGCGAAAGAGTCAGCAAATTGGGCAGATTTAGAACCATAGGTAAGATTCGGCAGCCCGAACCAGAGCCCCAGCCTCCGACCATGGCAAGGGTGGATATGCTGCGGCGTGTTACATAACCGCTTGCTCCGAATCCCGGGGCCCTCGACACTGCCGACCCGTCACCGCAAGTTACTCCACCGCTTTTCACCATGCGTCACTGCATCTATCCCGGCACCTTCGACCCTATCACCAACGGCCACCTCGACGTGCTCCAACGCGCCGCCCGCCTGTTTGATCAGGTCACCGTGGCCGTGGCAGAGAACTCCACCAAGAACGCGTCCTTCAGCGCCGCCCAACGTGTTGAACTGATTCGTCCCAACGTGACTCACCTGCCCAATGTCAGCGTGACGTCCTTCACCGGTCTGCTGGTCGACTTTGCCCGTTCTCAAAACGCCATCGCCATCATCCGCGGTCTGCGCGCCCTCGCCGACTTTGAGTTCGAGTTCAACATGGCCTTGATGAACCGCCACCTCGCCTCCGACATCGAGGCCATCTTTGTCATGCCCCGCGAAGCCTACAGCTACACCAGCTCCAGCCTCGTCAAGCAGGTCGCCAAATACGGCGGCAACATCACAAATTTTGTGCCGCCCAACGTCGCCGCGGCCTTGCAGCAGACCCGCGTCTGAGTTCGTTCCGCATATGGGCCTGCGACTGCTCACCGTTTTCATCCTGCTTACCGCGATCCTTTCCGCTGATCCGCTCAGCGACGCCATTGATCTCTTTAAGGCGCATCGCGTTCCCGAAGCCCGTCCCCTGTTTGCTGAAATCGTCAAGGCCACCCCGACCAACATCGAGGCCCGCCTCTACCTCGCCCGCTGCATGAATGTCATGCACGACCGCGATACCGCCGTCGACCTACTCGAGAAGACCGTTGAGATGGCCCCGAAAAACGACGTCGCCATGGCCGAATACGGCGCCGCCTGCATGCACCGCGCCGAGGAGCTGGGTATCAGCTTCCGCGCCCTCAGCCTCGCCCGCCGCGGACGCAATGCCCTCGAGGCCGCCGTGGAAATGAAACCGGGAAAAATCATTTACCGCGAAGGCCTGGTCGACTTCTACCGGCAGGCGCCGGGCATCGCCGGAGGCAGCCTGAAACGCGCCCACGCCCACGCCGAGATCGTGGCCAAACTGGATCCGTTGCGCGGCAAACTCCTGCTCGCCTCACTCGCCGCCCAAGAAGATCACCCCGACGAAGCTCTGGCCATCTGCCGCGAAGTCATCGCCGAACACCCCGACAACTACCTCGCCCTCTATACCTTTGCCCGGGCGGCAACCGACGCAGGCGTGTCACTCGCCGAAGCCGAAGGTTACCTGCGCCATTGCCTGACGCTGACGCCTTCCCCCAGCGAACCCGACCACGCCGGCGCTTATTACCGACTCGGCATGGCCGCTGAGAAATCCGGCCGCACCGCCGATGCCCGCGCATCGTATAAACAGGCGTTGGAAATACAGCCCGGCTTCGCCAAAGCCGCCGAAGCCCTCGCCGCGCTAAAGTAAGACCCGTCCGCCGCACTTGCGCCCCGCCCCGACTCTGCTTGCCTTCCCCAAGCTCATGCCGTCGCCCGTAGCGCAACTCAAGTCCGTCACCAAACGCTTCGGCGCCGCGCCGCCCGTGCTGGACGACCTCAGTCTGACCGCCAACCCCGGCGACTTTATCAGCATCATCGGCCCCAGTGGCTGCGGAAAGTCCACTCTCCTGCGTCTTCTTTCCGGCCTCACGCCCGCCAGCTCCGGCGACATCAACGTCCTCGGCCACCCGCCCGGCGAAACCGACCGCCTCGCCTACGTTTTCCAAGAACCCACCTTGCTCCCGTGGCTCGACGTCAACGGCAACGTCGAGGCCCTGCTCCGACTGCGTAACCTCCCCGGCACCGAGATCACCACCCGCCGCGAACAAGCCCTGCAACTCGTCCGCCTGACCGATCGCGCCCACCACTATCCTCGCCAACTCTCTGGCGGCCAAAAGATGCGCGTGTCCCTCGCCCGCGCCCTCACGCTGCAACCCGACCTGCTCCTGCTCGACGAACCGTTTGGCGCGCTCGACGAAATGACCCGCGACCACCTCAACGAAGAACTCCTCACCATCCGCGACCAACAAAACTGGACCGCATTCTTCGTCACCCACTCCGTCGCCGAGGCCGTCTTTCTCTCAACGCGCATCCTCATTCTCGCGCCCCACCCCGGCCGTATCGTCGCCGAGATCGCTGTCGACTTCTCCCACCCGCGCACCGACGAACTCCGCCGCACCGACGCCTACCTGCGCCTCGTCGCCGAGGTCTCGCGCCAACTCCGCGCCGTCGAGCCCGCCAACGCCACGCCATGATCCGCCGGATACTACCTCCAGTCATCACCGGCGTGCTCCTGCTGCTCGCCTGGCTCGCGCTGCACGCAGCACTGCCGGCGTCACAACAATTTCTCCTGCCGACTCCCGTCCGCATTTTGTCCGCCGCCGCCGCTCGCGCACCTGAACTCGCATCCGCCGCCGCCTGGACCGCCACCGCCGCACTCGGCGGCTTTGCACTCGCCACCACCGTGGCCATCAGCTTCTCGCTGCTACTCGCCAGCTCACGCCTCGTGCGCGCCGCGCTCTACCCCTACGTGATGCTCCTGCAAATGGTGCCCATCATCATCATCGCCCCCATCCTCATCCTCTGGGTCGGCGCCGGACTGCCCAGCGTGATCATCGTCACGTTCCTGATCAGCTTTTTCCCCATGGTGGTGAACAACACCCAGGGCCTGCTCTCCGCCGACCCAAACCTCGTCGACCTCTTCCGCATGGGCAAGGCCACCCCGTGGCAACAACTCTGGCTCCTCCGCGTGCCGTCCGCCCTGCCCTATTTTTTCACCGGCCTGCGCATCGCCGCCGTGCTCGCCCCCATCGGCGCCCTCACCGGCGACTACCTCGTCGGCACCACCTCCGGCGGAAACGCCGGCCTCGGCATCACCGCGATGATCGCCAGCACCCGCAGTGAAATCCCCGCCCTCTACGCCACCGCCTTTATTGCCTGCGCGCTCGGTTGGGTGTTTGTTGCCACCGTTTCCGCCGCCAGCTGGGCCGCCCTCCACCGCTGGCACGACAGCTACAACCAGAACTAACCCGACGCATGAAATACCTCCCTCTGCTCCTGTCGCTGCTCGCCCTCGGCTTCGTCGGCTGCTCGCAAAAAGCTGATCCTAACAAGATCACCGTCCAGCTCGACTGGGTGCCCGAACCAGAACACGGCGGCCTATTTCAAGCACTGGCCAAAGGCTGGTTCGCCGACGCCGGCCTCAACGTCGAGCTCGTCCCCGGCGGCCCCAACGCCTTTGTCACCCAAAAGGTCGCCACCAACAAAGCCCAGATCGGCCAGGCCGACAGCACCAACACCCTCCTCGCCGTCAACCAAGGCCTGCCCCTCCTGCAAGTCGCCGCCGTGTTTCAGAACGAGCCGTCGGTGCTCATGCTCCACGCCGACAACCCCATCACCGACTTCAAACAGCTCGACGGCAAAAAGATCATGGCCCGCCCCGACTGGGCCTTCCTCCCGTATTTGAAGAAGAAATACGGCATCGATTTCACCCTCATCCCGTTCAACTTCTCGGTCACCAACTTCATCGCCGACCCCGACTTCATTCAACAGGGCTACTACATCGCCGAGCCCTACTTCATCACCCAAGGCGGTGCTAAACCGCCTAAGTTCCTCTACTCTTGGGATGCAGGATTCGACGCCTACTCCGTGCTCGCAGCCAACTCCGCCTGGGCCAAGGAAAACCCCGAGCTCCTCCGCAAATTCATCGCCGTCTACATCCGCGGCTGGCGCGACTACCTTGAGAACGATCCCGCGCCCGCCCACGAGCTCATGAAGTCACTAAACGACAAGAACACCGACGGCTTCATGGCCTTCTGCCGCCAGATGATCATCGACGAAAAACTCGTCGTCGGCCGCGACAGCACCGACTCCTCCCAAATCGGTCGCCTCGACCCCGCCCGTTACCAAACGCAGATCAACCAACTCGAAGACCTCGACATCCTCCCCAAAGGCGCCCTCACCGTCGACCAAGTCATGTCCACCGACTACCTGCCCGCCAAGTAATCGGTAACCAGCCTCCAACAACATGGACGAAACCCGCCTCAAAGCACTGGTAAGCGAATTGAACCAAATCGTTCCCGAAGAAGGTGCGATGGTTTCATTCCGCCAATATGGAGGCGGTCCCGACGAAAGCATGATCGTAGGCACTCGTGCCGGTCTCCTTCGTGCCGGTGTCGAACTACTGCGCGCCGGGATTGCTCCCACCGGCGAACAGCCGGACCAGCGGGATCTCAAGGCACTGCGGACGATCACCCATGCCGAGTCAGAATATTACTTCGACCACTTCGAAGAAAAGCAGCTCCCCGAAGATATGTCTCCATACGAGCATGACGCACGAATCGCTAAAAGGTTAGGGTTCGGCTTACTGATCTGCTTCATACTGTTGGTTGCTTTGGCTGGATACGGATTTGTCCGGCTCTTCGTCTAAAACTACATGCCCGCCCCCCTCACCATTACCTGTTGCGACCGCGCCCTCGTCCTCCGCGAGGACGGCGTGCCGTTATTCATGGGCATTGTGAACGTCACCCCCGACTCCTTCTCCGACGGCGGACACCACGACACGCCCGCCGCCGCGGTCGCCCACGCCCGACACCTGCTCGACCAAGGCGCATCCATCCTCGACGTTGGCGGCCAGTCCACCCGCCCCGGCTACATCGAAGTTTCCCACGACGAGGAAATCACCCGCACCGTTCCCGTCATCCGCGAGCTCGTCGCCACCACCAGCGTCCCCATCTCGATCGACACCTATCAGCCGGTAGTCGCCCGCGCCGCGCTCGAAGCCGGCGCCCACATCCTCAACGACATTCACGGCCTGCAAGGCTCACCCGAACTCGCCCAACTCGCCGCCGCCACCGGAGCCGCCGTGGTCGTCATGCACAACGACCCCGCCCTGCGCGATCTCCCTGCCGACGCCGATCCGCTCCCGCACCTCCTGCGCTGGTTCGAGACCTCGCTCAAAATCGCCGAGCGCGCCGGCCTCTCCCGCGACCGCATCATCCTCGACCCCGGCATCGGCTTCGCCAAGACCCAGCCGCAAAACCTCACCATCCTAGCCCGCCTCGACGAGCTGCACGTGCTCGGCCAACCCATCCTGCTCGGCGCCTCCCGCAAATCCTTCATAGCCCATGTGCTCGACAGCCTCCCCGCCGCCGAACGCCTCGAAGGCACCCTCGCCGCCACCACCGCCGCCACCCTGCAAGGTGTGCAACTCCACCGCGTGCACGACGTCACCGCCAACCTCCGCGCCGCCCGCATCGCCGCCGCCCTCCGCCGGTCCCGTTGAAAAAAGCAGAATTTTAACGCAGAGTCGCCCAAACAACTCATCACAGGGCACCATCCCGGAGTTTTAACGCAGAGACGCTAAGAACGCAGAGTTCGCAAAGTTTCAAACCCAGTTAAATTCCAGTCATCTCTGCGTCTTCTCCACCTCCGCGACTCTGCGTTAAAACTCCGCCTAAACTCCGCAGTCCCGAAAAATTCGCGTTCCTTCGCGTCCATTCGCGGTTAAAGCTCCCTGTTCTTGCACATGCTCGCCCACATCGAACTCAAAAACATGGTCTTCTACGGCTACCATGGCGCCCTCCCCGAGGAAGCCACCCTTGGTCAGCGCTTTTCCATGGATCTCGTCCTCAGTCTCGACATCGGCGAGGCGGCCGCCACCGACGACCTCACCAAGACCGTCGACTACGGCGCCGTTTACGGGCTCGTCCGCGGCATTGTTGAACACGAACGTTCCCACCTCCTCGAGCGCCTCGCCGCCCAGGTCATGAAACGCGTGCTCGGCGAACACCCCCGTGTCATCGAAGTCAAAATCACCCTGCGCAAACCTTCTGTGCCCATCGCCGGCAACCTCGACTACGTGGCCATCGAAACCTCGCTCAACCGTGCCGACTGCCCACCTAGCTCTGGGAAGTAATCTCGGCGACCGCCGCGCCACCCTCGCATCCGCCTTAGCCGCCCTCGCCGCCACACCCGGCATCCGCGTCCTCGCGGTTTCACCCATCTACGAAACCGCACCCGTCGGTCCGCCCGGCCAGGACGACTACCTCAACGCCGTCGCCATCCTCGAGACCACCTTCGCGCCGCACGCCCTGCTCGACACCTTTCTCGCCATCGAACGCGACCATGGCCGCGTGCGCACCGAACGCTGGGGCCCGCGCACCCTCGATCTCGACCTCCTCCTGCACGGCGAGACCACGCTACACGACGCCCGCCTCACCCTGCCGCATCCCCGCATGCACGAGCGCGCCTTTGTGATGATCCCGCTCGCCGCCATCTCGCCCGACCTCGTCCTGCCCGACGGCCGCACGGCCACCACCACCTCCGCCACGCTCGACGCCACCGGAGTCAACCTCCGCGCCGACCTCGCACTCAATCCACCGGAATCTTAACGCAGAGGCGCAAAGAACGCAGAGTTCGCAAAGCTCAAACCCAGCCCAATTTCATCCACCTCCGAAACCTTAGCGGCTTTGCGTCTTAGCGTTAAAACTCCGAATCCTTTCCGTTGTTCCTCAATCCATTTTAACGCAGAGCCGCTAAGCCCGCATAGCCCAAACCCCGCTCAACCTCAGTCATCTCCGCGCCCCTCTCCACCTCCGCGACTCTGCGTTAAATCTTCGAATCCCTATTCGCCCCGACTCCCACTCGCTCCCAAATCGTGATTCGTAATTTCTAAATGCCCGCGCCCGTCATCCAAGAAATCGAGCTGACCGAGTCCTTCGTGGACCTCTTTGCCAGGCTGCGCCCGCATCACCGCAACCCCGTCTTCCTCGACAGCGCGGCCGCGCAACCCGCCGACGTCGCCCGCCACTCGATCATCGCCTACGACCCGTTTCTCACCGTCGAGGCCTGGGGCAATACCGTCCGCCTGACTCACGCCGACGGCCGCACCGAGACCCTCACCGGCGACCCACTCGACATCCTGCGCGACCTCCTGCGCGCCCACGCCGCCCCCGCCGATCCGCGCCTGCCCTTCACCGGCGGTGCCATCGGCTGGTTCGGCTACGAACTCGGTTGTCACCTCGCCAAGATCGCCCCCTCCGCCCCCAGCGACCAACCCACGCCCGACTACGCCCTCGGCTTCTACGACCAAGCCCTCGTCCGCAACCACGCCACCGGCCACACCTGGCAGATCGGCCAAAGTAACCATAATGGTTACTTTGAGCCACTCCCCCCCCCGCCTAAAACCAACCCTAGGATTTATAATAAACTACTTACCGCAGATTCAGAAAGTAACCATAATGGTTACTTTGGCGCGCCCAGCCCCGACTTTCCGCGCGCGGACTACCTCGCGGCTGTGCAGCGCATCCGCGATTACATCGCCGCCGGCGACACCTATCAGGTCAACCTCACCCAACGTTTCTCCGCTCCGCGCCCCGCCGATCCGTTCGCGCTTTACCAACGTCTGCGCGCCACCAATCCCGCGCCCTTCGCCGCCTACCTCGATCTCGCCGGCGTGCAAGTGCTCAGCAGTTCGCCCGAGCGCTTCCTCAGCCTCAAAGGCAGCACCGTCGAGACCCGTCCCATCAAAGGCACACGGCCCCGCGCCGATGATTCCGCGACCGACGCCGCCCGCGCCGACGAACTGCTCGCCAGCGCCAAGGACCGCGCCGAGCTACTCATGATCATCGACCTCGAGCGCAACGACCTCGGCCGCGTCTGCGAGTTTGGCTCCGTCCGCGTCGACGACCTGCACCGCCTCGAGACCTACGCCACCGTGCACCACCTCGTTTCCACCGTCTCCGGCACGCTCCGTCCCGGCCTCAACGTGATCGACTGCCTGCGCGCCACCTTTCCCGGCGGCTCCATCACCGGCGCGCCCAAGATCCGCTCCATGCAGATCATCAACGAACTCGAGCCCCACCGCCGCGGCCCCTACACCGGCGCGCTCGGCTGGATCGGCTTCAACGGCGACACCGACCTCAACATCGCCATCCGCACGATAGTCTGCGCCGGCGACCGCGCCACCTACCACGTCGGCGGCGGCATCACCTGGGACTCCGACCCCGAAGCCGAATACCAGGAAACCCTCGACAAAGGCCGCGCCCTCCACGCCGCCATCAGCGACCCAGAGTTTTAACGCAGAGACGCAGAGAAGCTAAGGACGCAAAGCTCAAACCCAGCTAAACTTCAGTCCTCTCCCACCTCCGCGCCTCTGCATAAAAACTCCGACTCCCTTCCCAAGCACGGCATCACTACTCCGAACTCCCCCACCTCTGTGCCTCCTCAGTGCTCTCTGTGTAACCTTCCGAATCCCCACCTCCGCGATCTTCTGCACCTCCGCACCTCCGCGCCTCTGCGTTAAAACTCCGACCCCCGTTTTCTTTTAGTGCCCTTTCGTGTGTTTCGTGGGCACAACTCCCAATCCATGGCGACCTCCCTTCAAGTCATCCTCAACGGCGAACTCATCCACGCTGCCAAAGCCAAAATATCCCCGCTCTCAGACGGTTTTCAATTTGGCCACGGCGTCTTTGAAACCCTGCGCGCCCGCCACGGACTCGCCCAGCAACTCCCCGCCCACCGCGCCCGCCTCGCCGCCAGTTGCGCCGCCCTCGGCCTCGACGCCCCGGCCCCCGTTGAAGAGCTCGGCCAACGCATCACCCGCCTGCTCGCCTCGCTCAAGCTCCCCCAGGCCGCCGTCAAGATCCTGCGCTTCCGCGACCTCTCCGGCACCGGCGAACTCATCACCGCCCGCCCCATCCCGTATTCGACGCACGACTACCTGCGCGGCTTTCGCCTGAAAACCATCGTGCAAGGCGACCGCACCGGACGGCTGACTCCGCACAAAACTCTCAACTACCTCGACAACATCCTCGCCCACCGCGCCGCCCAGTCCGAGCACGGCGACGAAGCCCTCTTTGTCACCCCCGACGGCCACGTGCTCGAAGGCGCCGTCAGCACCGTCTTCGCCGTCAAAGACGGCATCGCCACCACCCCGCCACTCTCCGACGGCGTGCTCCCCGGCATCACCCGCGCCCGCGTGCTCGCCCTGCTCGGCCCCGACCGCGCTCGCGAAGCCCGCCTCACGCTCGACGACCTCCGCGCCGCCGACGAAATCTTCATCACCAACGCCCTCATGGGCGTCATGCCCATCTGCACCCTCGACGATCACAAGCTCCCCATCCACGCCCCCATGATCACCTGGCTGCGCACCCAATTCTCCAACGAAGAAGCCGCCAGTTAACGCACCCAGAATTTTAACGCAGAGACGCAAAGAACGCAGAGTTCGCAAAGCCCAAACCCAGCAAAACCTCAGTCCGCTCCGACTCCTTTCCTCAGCTCCTTAATCAGAATTTTAACGCAGAGGCGCTAAGCCCACAAAGCCCAAACACCGCCCAACCTCAGTCATCTCTGCGCCCCTCTGCATCTTTGCGACTCTGCGTTAAAACTCCGAATCCGTCTCCTCTTTCCCAACCATGCCCGCCCCCACTTCCCAAGACCGATTCCTTGCGCTGGTCCGCACCGCCATTGAACACGGCACGCTGGTCAAACTCACCCTCGGCAAACCCCTTCCCGGTGCCGATCCCACCCTGCGCAACCTCTTCATCCGCCCCGTTGCACTCAAGACCGGCCCGCAACTCTGCTTCCTCTGGCGACACGCCACCCGCGACATCACCAAGAACCACCCGCCCGCCGAAGCCATCGCCGAGATTGCGACCCTCCTTGCCGGCACCTTTGGCGACGGCCACCTCTTCACCCCGCTGCAGACCGCCCAGCTGCAGACCCACCCCGACGGCCAACAAAAAGTCCGCATCAAAACCGCCGACACCGCGCCCGCGCCCGTCGCCACCAGCCACGACCGCACCAAGAGCCACACCCTGCCCGCCGACGCCGCCTGGCTGCGCGCCCTCAACGTCACCAACGACCGCGGCCAACCTCGCGAAGGCATGGCGGCCAAGTTTCGCCAGATCCAAAAATTCACCGAGCTCCTGCAATCCCTGCTCAACGAAAGCGGCCTGCGCCGCACGCCCTCCGAGTTCCCACTCAACACCCTCGACGACACCCCGCCCCCGGAAAAGTTTAACCCAATAGGTTATTCTTTTCCGGGTTCCGAGGGGGTGTTGCGCATCGCGGACATGGGCTGCGGCAAAGGCTACCTCACCTTCGCCACCGCGGCCCTGCTCGGCGACACCGCCGAAGTCCTCGGCGTGGAACGCCGCCCCGACCTCGTCGACCTCTGCAACAAACTCGCCCGCGCAAACGGCCTCACCCGCCTCAGCTTCGAGACCGGCGACATCGCCCCCGACCGCACCACCCCGCTCGACGTGCTCATCGCGCTGCACGCCTGCGACACCGCCACCGACGACGCCATCGCCGCCGGCATCAACTCCGGCGCACGCCTCATCGTGCTGTCCCCCTGCTGTCACAAGGAAATCCGCCGCCAGCTCACCGCGCCCCCGATCCTCGCCGATGCGCTCAGCCACGGCATCTTCCAGGAACGCCAGGCCGAGTTCGTGACCGACGCCCTCCGCGCCCAGCTGCTCGAGTGCGCCGGTTATCATACCAAAGTGTTCGAGTTCATCTCGCCCGACCACACCGCCAAAAACCTCATGATCGCCGCCATCAAGCACACCCAACCCGTGCCCGCCGCGACCACGACAAGACTCCGCGCCTTCGCGTCCTTCTACGGCATCAAAGAACAACGCCTAGCGCAGCACCTCGGCATCTCCCTTTAGGCAAACCTGCTTGCGGGCGAGTTGGACACCAACCAACAGGGGCGCCGTCTCGACCGTGTGGATTAACTGAATTTCAGAGTTTTCACCAAGAAGCGCACCAAAAGTAACGCAGGCTGCACGACTGTGCTACCGTGACCAAAAAATCAGTGACTGGCTCCAGCAGCGGCGTCGGAAGATTTCGGAGGAGGCGGCATATCGTTGAAAGCCAGGTAATCAACGAGGGCCTTTATGCCGCTAGGCTGCATGCGACCATCCCGGAGCAGCACCAAGGTGCGTAGTCCTGGGCGTATGGGCTGCGCTGAACTCGTGATGATCGTCCAGCCCGCCGCCGTCTGCGCGGCGATCTTGAGTGGCAGACGCTGGAGCGTCGGATCGGTGGTGCGGGTGAGCGTTTCTTTTGGGTCTATGGGAATTTCTTCCGTGCCCAGTTTGATCATGACGGGGTAGCTGGAGAGATTCCGATAGGTGATGGTTTGCGCCTTACGCACTTCAGGGGAGTCATTCAACCAGATGGCAGTATAGGCCTGTCCCGATGAGTCTGTTGCCGCCATCAAGATAATGGCGTGGGTAAAACCTTCCGGTGGCGGGAGGGTGGCTACCGGAATACGGACCGTTTTGTCTTCGACCAGAACTTCCCTGAAAAAAACAAGCGGGCCGGTCCCCGTGAATGTGTATGGAGGGGACAAGGCGCTGTCCCAGGCCACTACATCAATGGAGTTCTGGCCGTTGGCATATTTGAGATTATCAATGCTTCCACCCCAGCTCAGAAGACGAAATTCAAGGGCGTGGACCGGTGCCGCAAGGCCAGCGATCATGCATGAAAGGAGGATGAAAAGGCGGATAGTCATGGAGGGCAGGATCAGATGTCACTCGCAGTCAGCCATCGGAAGGAGACGATTTTGAAGCGACGACCGAAGGTTTGATTGGTGGTTTTGGCGGTGGATGCTGGCGCGATGGACAAATCGGTTTCCGCGGCCATCGAGCTATCAACGTAGTCGGGCAGGCGTTGGACGACCGCCTCGCACCACGCTTTGCCTTCGACGAGTCCGGTCGCGGGGTTGACGGTGTCGCCATAGGTTCGGATGCGGAATGTATCGGAGCGTGCCGTCAGGATAGGGCCCAGGGAATTGAGTAGGTCGGCCTGGGTGAGAAATCCCGGGGCGGAGGCCGCCATGGATGCGTAGGGCGCGGAGGAGTCGGCTCCTCCCTGGTAGGCTTCTTGTTGCGAGGTAACGCTCGAAGGATAGCCGCCATTAGGAGCAACTCCCGCGAGTATGCGATAGGCGGTGTCCGTGGATCTGAACGGATAGCGGAAGTTGACGTTGTTGGCGTAGCTTGAGCTGGAGCCGTTATCAAAGGCATCCAAGGCCGCCTGCAAAGTTCCCTTCAGGCGTTCGTCATCGGTGGTGCTGGCAATATCGACGAGTGGGCGGTTAACGAAATCAGCCAGGGACAAAAAAGGACCGCGAATCTTCACCTGTGCCACGATATTGGCCGCGAGATTGTCGATTTGCGCGTCGGTGAGCACCCGGTAGCCCAGCCAGGTCGAGTTAGGAGTGCCGCTCTGCTGCGTGAATCTGGAAAAGGAATGTTTTTCGCTGGCGGCTGCGCCGCTCGGAGGCGTGCCGTTGTGACTGTAGAGCAGGGCGCGCCAGGCTTGGATTGAGGTGGAATTAACGTTGAAGCCTCCGTTAACGAGGAGATGAGAGGCGGCCGCAGCGGTGGTTGTCAGCTCATTGAATTCGGTCTCGGCATTCGTGCGCCAGTAAAACGTGTTACGGGAGTTGGGCAGATGATAGCCTGCGGTGAGCTGGTCCGCGGAGGTCAACGAAGCCGGCACCGTTGAAAAGAAATAGCGGTCCCAGAGTGCTTTGTTTAGGAGGTATGACAGGTCGAAGATACGCACAACCTGATCGGAGCCGGTATCGGGGGTTACGGAGGCGACGGAGGTCTGATCGCGAGGTATCGTGTAGTAGGGCGCGTAGGAATTGCCGACGGCGTAGGTGGGATTGAGATTTATCAACGACAGGCCGGCGTGCTGCAGCTGGGCGATAGAGAAGAGCGGCACTCCCGTGGGCCGAAATTCGGAGATCACGGGCTTGACGACCGTGCCGCCAAGAACCGCGGGATCGATACCGTCGCCGGCGGAGTTTTCATTTCCCTCAACGTTGGGTATCTTCGTATTTGGATAGGCGAACGTAAAACTGAAATAGGAGCGTTTGCGGATCATCAGGCCGGCACGCGGGTTAAGGGTGGCGAGCCATCGGGGGTTGTCCGTATAGGAGCGGCTCCGGGAAAAGTTCATGGAGAGCCGGTAGTCCATCACCGGATTAAGGACGGCGTTGGCTGACTGGACAGGACCCGAGGTGGTTAACCCTAACGCGCCGAAACCTTCGCCGAGGTGGCCCAGTTGGTAGGCACTGGCGAGCAGTTGAGCGGAGGTGGGCAGTCCAGGGCCGGCGAAAACAGGACCCAAGAGCATGTCCATGTTGCCGCCGTCCACACTGTAATAAACATTTTGCGTGACCTCGGTGCCCGACATCGTGGGGCCGTCTATGGTCACCGAGTTGTCGTCGTGGACAGGGTTGTTGGCTTCCATCGTGTTGGTGCCAGATGCATAAATTCCTGAAGAGTTCAGCGTGAAGGCGAGGCTTTGCCCCGGCGCGATGCCTGCGGAGGGTGTTTTTAAAAGAAAGCGAAAATATACGGATGGGAGAGGTGAGTTTTGGACCGTAGATCCAGTCCCGCCGGTTACGAAGGCCGACCCCAAGTAAGCGGTTAATTTGGTGACGGCGCTTGAACTGGAAGCACCGACTTTGAAGTAGGCCCGTGGGTTATATGGGAAGCCGATGCAAAATTCAAACGAGCCAGTGATAGGAACATTGGTGGGATTCCAGAGCACCACATGGGGGAAAAGGTTTAGCTTCAGAGGTTGCCCCGCGCCTTCGCATGAAGTTGCCAGACCGAGGCGACCGAAAGTCATGACGGGGAACAGCCCCTGTTGCTGATCGCTTTGCGCGAGCGGGGCCTTGGCCGTTCCATCATTCACAAGATTTACGTAGGAGCGGATGATCCCCCATTTGGGCAGACCGTAGAGTTCAGTTGTAGTAAGTCCGGATGTGGAGGAGGCCAGTGGGATAAAATCCGAACCCAAGGGGGCGTCTGTCGGGCGTGAGACCCAGGCGGTAAGATCTCTTCTTAAACCGCCCAACGAGACATCGGATAAAACGGTGTAGGACGAGGCGGTGAGATCGTGAAACCGGCCTTTGATCGTCGTGGAGAGTGCTGCTTGCCCGGGTGCATTTGAAAGTGGCAATTGCGGGAGCGAAACAACCCTGGGGAGCGCTGCGCGGAAGGTTTTATCGGTGGAGGCGGGATATGAGCTGTCGAGTTTGTTTGTCGTGACGGTGTCGGCGCCGGTGGAGGACACGCCTTCGATACCCGAGCGTTGGGCGGCAAAAAAACTAAAGGCGTCAGCGTCGGTTTTGCTCACTCCGGTTGCGGACAGGACGGGGTCACCGGTTGCGGTTCCCATCCACGGATCGTCCAGCGAAACTTTGGTCTTCACGCCCTCGTCGCCAACCCAGTAGGCAAAGTTTCCGATGGTCGGGGTGCCGGAAAATCCTACCACGGCGGAGGTGATCGGTTGGGTTTCGACCGATACGGTGTTGCCGGCGATGTTGGTATCCGTGGTGTTGCCTCCGACGAGGATGACGGTGCCAGTGGCGGACAGTGCCGTGGTCACACCGGCCGCTCCCGTGGGGGCGGTGCCTGAAGCGGTTGAAACCAGCCATTCCGGGGAGGACGAGGCGGCGGTGGTGTTCCATACGCCGGTCCATCTGCGCTTGGTGCTGTCCGCGCCGGCGACGATCTCGGCAGTCGCGGTTACGCGTTGATCCGGCCCGGCCAGCACCTGAAGGCGACCCAAGGCGATATCGAGCGCCATAAGGGCATTCTGGCGGGCCATGGAAAGCTGTTGGCTATTGGCCGCGACCTTCGTCTCGACGCGCGTTAGCGAGGCGATCGAAACCAACATGAGCACGAGAAAGGCAAGCAGCGTGATCGTGATGAGCAGCGCAAAACCAGATCGGCGGTCCGAGGGGTGAGAATACAGGGGGAGCATGGAACGAGCGTTAAAGGTGAACTAGGCCAGGTGCCTGTTGGGTTGAGCGTCAAATGACCCGAGGCTGCCTGTATCGTCGGGCATTGATCTCCGTAGCGGTAAGCTACGAGGGTGCACCGAAGGAGCCTCTGAAAATCCATCCGTTAACGGCGGGCACTGAGCGCGACGGGTTTTGGAACAGGAGAAAAACTGAAAACCAGGTCGAGCAGCGTCATTTTCCGAGTGGCTTGGGGGGTTGGCGAAGAGGATGGCCCGGGTGCCTTTGTCGTCTGCGAGATACACCAACCCGGCTTGACGACCATTTGCCTTGAGCATCGCGTTGGCGTGGGCCCAGTCCCCGGCGATCACTTGTTCCTCGCCGTGGGTCAGCTCGGTGAACACTTGGCTGAGCGCCATCCCCTCGGCGTGCGGCGCGACCACCTCTGCCAGGTCACTCCACGGCATCATCCGATTCATCTTTCCGAGAAATCGATCCGCTCTCGGCCTCTTCGTCAGACATCCCAACGATAGAAAAGTGATTTGATGGCTCATAAATATCATTACACGTTACCGTGGAGAATATTCCGTGATACGTGTGAGTTTTCAGAGGCTCCCTAAAAACAGCTCCAAAGCTCCTTTCTATAAATAGGCGCAGGATTAAGGATGAAATTGAGAATTAGTTACACGCATCGTCCTCTTCCCCATCAAAAGCCTTACTTGAAAAATCGCCCGATAGGATATGTAGGACACGCCTACACTATAGGCCAAAAACTGATTAATCTGAATGGATCAAGTGATCAAACGCATGTCATATTTACACGCGTATGGAGTTAATCCACCGATGCTTCAGCCGGCCTTAACAGGACCGAATTGGGCGGAAAAGCTGAAACCTGTGGTCGGCAGGTCCGATCACAACTCGTGCCCAAGGCCATGATCGATCCCAAGTTCGAACAATCTGCTCACCACGCTGAACTGAGCGCGAATGACGGACGCCGTAGGGCCGCCGCTCATCGGCGTGCCGCGTTCAATCCTTTTGGGACCACGAAAGTCACGAAAAAACAAAACAAAGAGATAGAGCCTCAAAATGTAGCGTCGGCTGCTTGCCTTGAGCCCTGCCGAAGAGTCCCCTACCGATTCTCCGTTGTTGGCCCTTTGTGCCCCTTCGTGTCTTTCGTAGGCGCGAACCACGATGCAGCACCCTCGTAACCAGCTCACGGCTAAGAGCTAACCCGGATATTTTTACCGCAATTATGATTAGAGAACAAAAATATCCGTTTTGCCTTTGGCAAAAGCGACTATGTCGCGGTTAACCCCGACGGAGTCGGCCCGACAGGGTGCATATCTCACTATGCAATGGTGAGATATGCAGGCTAAAAGCTAACCGCTCTGCCTTTTCGCCTCGCCTGTGTTTAACAAATGGCAAAACCTCCGGCCATCATGAACTCCGGACCGGTCACCCCGCTTCTCTCCCGGATTACGAACGCTGCCGACGCGTCGGTTTTGGACCCATGTCGACGCACAAGCCGTATCAATACGCCGCACATGTTAACATGTTTCGGCCTGACCCCTTCTGCATAACGGACCCCTTCTGCATAACGTCTCTAAATTTACATTTTACGGCCTGACCCCATTTTCAGGACCCATTTTCAGGACCCCATGAAGTTAATTATACTATTGGTTTTTAGTCTGCTGATTCAGGGGTGTAATACCCCCGAGCAAGGGTATTTCGTGTTAATCGGCCAGCGCTCTGTTCCAGAATATGACTTATTGACTGTTGGTGATAGGGTGGGTGGTTCTAAGTCAGTGAGAGTGTTTAGCAAGAAGCCTGTCGGTGAGCTTATTATTGAATGGAATCGTGAGGGTGAGTTATTGTATAATTCTGCTGGTGCGATTTTTGCAGCGGGTAGTGGGCTGTTTAACTTGCGTGGATACTTGGCGGAGGATTCCTATTTATACATTATACATGGGAGTCGTGACTTCTCGGAGGGGGTTATTGTCCATAAGGAGAAGCTTCTAGCCGGTGATGTAAATAGGAGCTTCAGGCTGGATAAGAAGTAAGCGAATCGCACAAGCCAACCAAAGCACGATGAGGACCAGCGTGCCAAAGAAGGGTCATACCCAAAAGGGTCCTGACCGAAAGGATCTGGCCGATAATTGAAGGATCAGCCAAAAGGGTCAGGCCGGAATGGCGCTTAGTTAAAGGGGTTGATCGGTGATTTACGTCTCCGTGATTTGGATACGATCATTTTGCGTCTGGGTTTGGTGAGTAGCTGGTGTCGCACCAAAGGGGTCAGGGCGTTGTTTGTTGATTTTTCAGCAGGGTCGATCCGATGGGTTCGGGCTGTTACTTGCTACTTTATTGCGCGGCAGGGATCAGATCACTCTGAAGGTAGCCTGAGCCCATTTTGCAGTATCGGGTAATACCCCATACTGCATGAAGCTGGCTTGAGATAGAATTGGCGGATGAAAACCAATATTACGCGCCTTCTTTCGCTCATCGCCGCTATGGGGCTGATTTCCTTTTTATTCACGGGATGCCAAACCGCAGACGGTCTGGGTCAAGACGTCGAAAACCTCGGTGAAAACATTCAGAACTAATCAGCTGCTTTTCTAGTTCTGCCCGAATGTTTTGATTGGATCTTCTTTCAGACTGACTCTTTTCCTCCTGCTCGCAGCGGGAACTGGCTTACATGGTCAGTCGCTCACTGGCGGCTCGGGTCATAGCTCAGACCCAAAATTGCCGCCCGAATCGCGGCAGGAGACACCGACTTTCACTGAATTGATGAATTCGGTGGGGGAATTGGTCACCCTTCAGATTAGAGACCTGCTCGGGCACAGGGCGCCTGAGCAGGTGACTTGGGATAGCAACGAGAGCCCCCGGGACGCGGTGTTTACCTTCATCGATGGGATGCAACGGTGGCTTCGCGAAGATTCCACGGACGCCGATAGGATCCAAAAGACACTGCCGCCGGGCTATGCGCATGATTCAAAGGAAGCGCGGGCCCTTTACGAGGTGTTCGCAAGGCTCGGCAAGATCCCGCCGATTCTGATTATAGGCCGGGAAGAGGCCAGGGAGCTCAAGCTGGAGGACTACGAGGTCTTTCCCTTCGCCGTCGACCATCGCTGGATTTGGAATTCTGTCGAATCACCACCCAGACAAACGATTACTTTGCAGCGTCTTAAAGACGATGGCAGTTGGCGGTTTAGCGAACAAACCCTGGCAACCGCTCCGGAGCTTTTGGACGTTCTCTATGGCATCGCTCCAACCTATGGAAATGAGGAGGACTCGCGCTTGGTCGGGCGAATCTTTGTTTTCAGCTCCTTTGGTTCCCCGTGGCTGGCTTGCGGAATCTTTTTGGGGGGCCTCGGGCTCGCCTGGGTTTTGGGTCGATGGATCAAGCGCGGGTTAACCTCAGTGGGCGAAAAGCTGGAAGGTAAGACCCGGCCGGTGATCGGCGTCATGATGCGCAGCATCTCCACCTCGTTCGCGATTCTCATCGGGGTTTTTGTCGTCATGATCAGTTCCGCATTCATCGAGATGACGCCGTTCCTCGCCGACCTGTTCTGGGCCATGGCCAAAGCGGTGCTCCTGTTTGCCGTTTTCTGGTTTGTCTTCGGCTTATCCGATCTCGCCGCTGCACTCGTTAAAAAGCACTTTGTTGCTGACGGTCATGTGTATGGGCAAATGACCGTGACGATTGTGCAGCGGGTCGTGCGTTCGTTCATGTTCGGGATTCTAGCCTTTTACGTATTGCAGCACATTATCGGGGTTAATGTGGCCGCATTGGTCACCGGGCTGGGCATTATCGGTCTGGCCCTCTCGCTGGCGGGAAAAGAAACGGCTCAAAACCTATTCGGGGCTATTTCAATTTTCGTTAATCGCCCCTTCGTGGTCGGTGATTGGATCAAATTCAAAGGTGAAATTGGCGCCGTGGAGGATGTCCGCATGCAGGCCAGCCACATTAGACTGCTTTCGGGCGAAATGCTGATCGTTCCGAATATGCAATTCATCTCCAATTCGGTCGAAAATCTGGCGATGCGCAAATATCTGCGCCGTGAAATGAATATCGCGATCCCCTATGGAACGCCTCCGGATAAAGTCGATGAGGCGATGCAAGTTCTCGACGATCTACTCAGAGGAGAAGCGGTCACCAAAGATGGAAAATACGATCTGGATAAGCGTCCTCCGATGATTTCGTTCTCCGATTTCGGGAATTACTACCTGAATCTCAAAATCTACTACTGGTATTTCATCGGGGACGACGGCCATCGACTGCAACGAGACAGCGAACGTGGCTGGTTCACCTATCTGGAACACTGCAGTATCGTAAATAAGAAGATCCTGCGTGCCTTCGACAGGGGAGCCTAGGGGGTCAGGCCGTAAAACGTCAATTAAGTGATCAAAATTATCACTAAATACGACCTAGGGCATGCAAAAGGGGTCGGGGCGTTGTTTGTTGATTATGTTAAGGCTGACTGGTTTTTTGGGTAAACCAACCAGCTTGCGCAGTTACCTTTGTCGCCATGCCAAAAATCAATAAACAACGCCCCGACCCTTTTTTGTCACGTCACGGCTCCAACCATTCCGCACACGCCGGTCGTAGCCGTGGCGCCAGATACTCCCCAGCAGTCATCCAGAGCCGAAGCCGTAAAAATCTCTACGGCCAAATGGTTCGACATCAAGGACGACAACTTCAAGGAGCGTAGTCATTTTTTGGCCGGCCTAAAACTGCTCGAAGCCAAAGTGGATGGTCAGATCGCCGAACTGATCGGTCAGGCCTAGGGGGTGGTCAGGCCTAGGGGGTCAGGCCGTAAAACGTCAATTAAGTGATCAAAATTATCACTAAATACGACCTAGAACGTGTTTTTGAAATAACCCAGCGGTGGAGGGTTGGTTCTCTTAGGCAGCCTGCTTGCAGGCGCGAGTATCGTTCCTGTCGATTGGTATCGAACGCACCTGCAAGCAGGCTGGGCACATCTGATGACCGTGGTTTATTTCAAAAACACGGTCAGGCCGAGGGGGTCAGGCCGTAAAACGTCAATTAAGTGATCAAAATTATCACTAAATACGACCTAGAACGTGTTTTTGAAATAACCCAGCGGTGGAGGGTTGGTTCTCGTAGGCAGCCTGCCTGCAGGCGCGAGTATCGTTCCTGTCGATTGGTATCGAACGCACCTGCAAGCAGGCTGGGCACATCTGAAGACCGTGGTTTATTTCAAAAACACGGCCTAAACGGACTGGAATATTAAACTTTTATTCCGCCGTCCCGAGGGGATGATCCCGCTTTCGCGCACCTAATTGCAGGGCACGGAGTGCGTGACTGCCATGTAGTGCTTGATCGCTTCAGCCAGGGACGCTCCGAAGTGGCGGCAGGTCTCGGGGGTGACTGCGATGCCTTCTGCATTCGCATACGGAATCTCGATCGTAGTGGCTAAATTGCAGTTGCTTAACTCGCTGGCCCACGTCGCGAAACATTTGCCCTGAGTGAAGTTGGCCTCGACATTCCACAGCGTGCCGAAAGGGACGTCGTTCTTCGGATGATAGGGCAGCCCCTGCTGGCAAGACTCCAGTAATTCGCCGAAGCGTGCTTGTTCGGTGGCGATTCGTTCATACTGGCTGCCGACAAGATAGACCGTCTCGCTATCGCCACCGCGTAAATAGGGGCAATGTAGGTCGAGCACGAGGACGGGGCCTGGATGTTGCTCAATGAAGGCACGCAGGGCCTTTGTTTCTGGATAAATGCTGTCGTCCGTATAGTCGCGATTGTGGTCGTGGGGCTGACGGTTTTTACCTTGATCGCCTGCTTCGACACCGTCCATGTCGACAAATGGAATCACGGCCAGGCCAATCGTTTTGCTGGCTGCCCATGCGTCGAGTAGTCCCTCGAGCACGAAGTCTGGCGTGGTTTCGCAGGCGTGGTGTCGTGCTGTCAGTATGACCAGCGGTTTGCTGGCTTCGACGCCGAGCTGGATCAGGGGAAGTGCCCGATCCTGTGCCGTTTTCGCCAGGGCTTGTTGTTGATATGTGACTGGAAGTTGTTGCGCGAATGTTTGCCAGTTACTCAGCGTGTAGGGCAGACAGAAGCAAAAGCGGAGACTCGTTTCGCAGAGGCTGAATCTGTAGCTGAAAGCCTCGGCCTGTGGTGCCTCAGAGGCATTCAACCAGTGCCAATTCGCGCCGTCGTCCTTGCTCACTGCGGGCCCGCGAGCTCCGATGCACTGGCCTTCAGTAAATACGAACCGTAGCGTGCGCCCGGCAGCGTCTTGAATGCGGAAGTTCCAGTAAAACCAATGGCCAGTCGTGTCGCGCAAATCAGGGCGTAGATAAATGGTATCCCCTTCGATTCGTTCGAGGATGATATTACCACCAGGGAACGCACAGTCGATTGCTGGATCTAGATTCATTGGTTTGGCGCTTATTTATGGGCGGTCCAAGAAGGCCAGGTCGTAAATCGGCAATTAAGTGCAGGCGTTCAGCTTTTGACCGGGACGTGTGCAGCCTGACGCAGAACTTCGGATTTGGAGACCTTCTGCTGGCGGGCAATGGTCTCCAGCCGTGTGGACTCTGCCGCGGTGAGCACCGTCAGTCGCTCGGATCCATCACGATCGAGCCACTTCACTGCGACCGTCCGCTGGCGGGCCGTTTTGACCAGGTCTTTTAGAAAAGTGGCTTCATCCAGCAGCGGGTTGTTCATACACCGAGCGGATTGAGCCGCCCGAAGGGGAACGTCAATGCCGCGGGCGGAACCAGTGGTCGGGCCGATGGCCTGATCACATCAAAACGTCCGGGCGAGCAGGTCACCTTCGGAAGTTTGAAACATCAAAATGCGTTTGTCGTAGTCGATGCCGGTGAAGGTGATCCCGAGCTCATAGTCGACCATGTCGCCGACCTTGATGAGGATGCCGCCCATGACGAAGCGTGGATTGGCACTGTTTCGGATGCCGTTGATATCAAGGGTCGTCACTTTTTGGGCGAGCACTTGGATCGTTTCCTTACTCAGGGTGGATGTGGGCGACCGCGTCATGCTAACCTCAACCGCCCGGCCGGGAGAGTAGACGGACACGCTGACGCCTGCATAGGGGTCAACCTGGGGAGCGGAATCGACAATGGGCTGTTGATTCAGGACCGCGACGTCGGACGCCATTTCGGGTGCGAGGTCCAATTGCAATTCAGTAGAGGGCGGGGCGGTTTTCCCGGCGCCGGTGGGATCAGCCAGGATGGCATCTAGGTGGGAGACGTTGGTATCGTTCTTGGCCACGACCGCACGGGTTTGCTGAATGGCTCGCACAAACGCCGGCCCGTCCTGAGCCGGGGCCGATTCGGCCGTGATCGGCGTGGGATTGTTCAGCTCCTTGAGCACCGGAATGACTGAACGTGTGGTGAAATAGCAGATGCCAAAAATGATCGCACCGGCGATACCCAACTTCACCAACCGGGTCATCGAGCTGATGAACAACTCCGAAGATCCCTTGGTCGGTCTTTTGTAGACGACGGCAGGACCGTCGGCCGACATAGGCGGTGTCGTTCCGGACGTATTCGGGATCGGCGCGGCCGACGCAGTGCCGGTATTTTCCTCGGTTGGCCGCAACACGCTGAAGGGACGCAAGGGGGGCTGCATGAACGGAGTCGATGTTGACCCCGGTTGCGCGATGGATGACTGGGCTACCTCCTTGGGCTCGGCGGCAGGTTTAGGATTGGGGTGGGGTTTGCGCACCGTTTGACCGGGCACGCCGATGAGGGTATCCCCGCTGATGGCCCTCGCCAAGGCCAACGCAGATTGCGAGGCGCTCGAAGCCTTGGAGGGATTATTCCCATTCAATTGTGCACTGTCATTCGGCGTCATTTTGCAGATGCGACGCAACATGGAAGAACCACGTAATCTTGTCTGTAAAAATAATGTAACGTTTTACAGTCAATAATCACAACTACTTACTATTAAATCTTATGGGTATTACTTTCCGCATGAATAGTGGCAATTCTCATGCTATTTGCATATGACTTGGCAAATAACCGGGGTCCAGATAACGGCCATCGAGCCAATGGAGTCGGGCAGCTGGTGGTGTTGATTTTCAGGCCGCCCAAATCCCCTGAAGCAGACTGCGTTTATTCAAGGGACAAGAGCGTGCACGCCCAACCCTGAATACCCCAATATGAGTAGTGATGCCTTGGCAATTCACCGAGCACAATGGCCCGTCTCATGAATTAAGTGCATTGTTTTTATATGTATTATTTCGTTTTAATTAAGTTACTTACATTTTTAATATAATGATATTTTCATTTTAAGTGCACAGATAATCTTGAGTTCAAACTGACGGCGGCCCACATCTGGGGTTCCCCCGTATGCCCCGCATTAATCAAGACGAACTGGCCAAGGCGCTGAACCTGTCGCGCACCACCGTCTCGCGGAGTCTTTCCAACCATCCCGCCATCAGCGCGTCCACCCGGCGCAAGGTTCAGGCGCTCGCCCGCAAGCTCGGCTATGGCGCCGCACCGGTCCGCGCCGTGCGCCGTGCCCGCAGCGCCAAGCCGATCACGTTCGGCGTGCTGCTCGGTCATCCACTGGCTCCGGCCGACGGGCTGACTCTGCCGCGTATTCTCGACGGTATTTCGCGCCGCGCGCGCATCGATCACGCCGCGATCGAGGTCGTGCGCATCGATCCGCTGGCGCTCGCACCCGACGCCTGCCGTCGCGAAATCTTTCGCCACATCCGCAGCGGCGGCTGGCGCGGAGCCATCCTGCTCTACCCCTTCCCGCCCGAGGTCGTCACCGCGATTGCCCGCAAGCTTTCCGTCGTCTCCATCCTCACCGACTACCACGAGCTGCGGATCGACTTGGTCGACACCGACCATTCCCAAATCCGGCTGCACATCGACCGGCTGGCCACATTGGGGCATCGTCGGATCGGTTTTATCCACTGGCATTATCCGGTCGGAGGACTGTGGGGACCGCGTCGTTTCGCCGCGTTTGCCGAGTCGCTCTTTGCCCACGGATTCGAGCTCAACCCCGGCTGGACGACCAACGTCCATCGCGACGGCCCCGCACCCAAAATCCGCGAGGCCATCGCCGACCACGCGGCCACGCTCATTCGCGAGGCCGGGGTCACCGCCTTGGTCTGCGCCGCCGATCACCAGGCCTACGCCCTCATCGAGGACCTGCGGATCCGCGGGCTGGAGACGCCCGCTGACTACAGCATCACCGGATTCGACGGCAACGAGCCACCGGCCGGACTGCCCGCGCTGACCACACTACGCGTGCCCAACGAAGACCTCGGCGCCTCCGCCGTGGCCCGGCTGGTCAGCCGACTGTTGGCGCCGACTTCACCACTGCGCAAAACACTGGTCGAAACCACCTGGCACGCCGGCCAAACGCTCGGCGCCGCCTGAGCCCCCTCCCCCTTTCCCTACCATGAAAAAACCCGCCAAGAAAACCAAAGCCCACTTCGCCGGCATCCCGCAGATCGCCTACGAAGGTCCCTCCACCGAGAACGCCCTGGCGTTCCGTCACTACAACCCCGACGAGATCATCGACGGCAAGTCGATGAAGGATCACCTCCGCTTCGGCATCGCCTACTGGCATTCCTTCCGCGGCACCGGCGCCGATCCGTTTGGCCCCGGCACGATCGTGCGCCCCTGGGAATCCTCCTCCAAGGACCCCGTCTCGGTCGCCAAGACCCGCATGGACGCCGCCTTCGAATTTTTCCAAAAGATCCAGGCGCCCTACTGGTGCTGGCATGACCGCGACATCGCTCCGGAAGGCGCGACGCTCAAGGAATCCAACAAGAACCTCAGCGCCATCATCGCCCACGCCAAGCAACTGCAGAAGGCCACCGGCGTGAAGCTCCTTTGGGGCACAGCCAACCTCTTCAGCAACCCGCGCTTTATGTGCGGTGCCTCCACCAACCCCGACGCCCACGTCTTTGCCTACGCCGCCGCACAGGTGAAGATGGCGCTCGAAGCCACTCTTGAACTCGGTGGCGAAAACTACGTTTTCTGGGGCGGTCGCGAAGGTTACGAGACCCTGCTCAACACCAATCTCAAGCGCGAGCAAGACCACCTCGCGGCGTTCATGCACATGGCGGTCGATCACGCCAAGGAGATCGGTTTCAAGGGCCAGTTCCTCATCGAGCCGAAGCCGAAGGAGCCCACCAAGCACCAATACGACTTCGACGTCGCGACGGGCATCGCCTTCCTCAAAACCTACAAACTCGACAAGCACTTCAAGTTCAACATCGAGACCAACCACGCCACGCTCGCCGGCCACACGTTTAACCACGAGATCGAGGTCGCCGGTTCAGCCGGCATGCTCGGCTCGATCGACGCCAACAGCGGCGACACGTTGCTCGGCTGGGACACCGACCAGTTCAACACCGACATCAAGGAGCTGACCCTCGCCATGATCTCGATCCTCCGTCACGGCGGACTCGGCACCGGCGGTTTCAACTTCGACGCCAAGCTGCGTCGTCCGTCCGTCGACGCCGAGGACCTGTTCCACGCCCACATCGGTGGCATGGATGCCTACGCCGCCGCCTTCAAGATCGCCCGCCGCATCATCGCCGACGGCAAGCTCGATCAATTCGTGGCCGACCGCTACAGCTCCTTCGACAGCGGCTTCGGCAAGGACATCGAGAAAAAGAAGATCGGCTTCAAGGAACTTGAGAAAATCGCCTTCAAGCTCGGCGAACCCAAGCTGCGTTCCGGCAAACAGGAGTATCTCGAAAACCTGCTCAACAGCTACCTCTGCTGATCGGGTTTCGCCCAACCAACTGCCTTCAGGCGCGTTCCCAGCGGAACGCGCCTTTTTTGCGTCGTCACATAAGCGTCAAATCTAAGCTTGCCGCCAACGCCTTGGAACGCCGCGATACTCCCCCCATGTCCAACTGTCCCTGCGGTTCCACCCTCGACCTTGAATCCTGCTGCGGCCCGATCCTCGCGGGCGCCCCTGCGCCGACCGCCGAGGCTCTGATGCGCTCACGCTACACCGCCTACGTGGTGCACAACATCGAGCACCTCGAACGCAGCCTCAGCAAAGCGCAGAAAGAAGATTTCTCCGCCAAGGACGCCAAGGCCTGGGCCGAATCCTCCGAGTGGCTCGGCCTGACCATCAACAGCACCGAGGCCGGCGGCCCCGACGACTCCGAGGGCAAGGTCAACTTTACCGCCAAATTCAAAGCCGCCGGCGAAGAACGTGAACACGTCGAGACCGCCCTCTTCACCCGCGAGCTCAACCGCTGGGTTTACGCCGGCCAGGAGGCCCAGCCCTCCGCCACCGTCCGCCGCGAAGGCCCCAAAGTCGGCCGCAATGACCCCTGCCCCTGCGGCAGCGGCAAAAAATACAAGAAGTGCTGCGGCGCCGCTTAAGTATTCCTAAACCCCCTAAAATCCCTCAGGCCATGTCCCACGCCCAGCCCATTTACCTTGGCACCGACTCCGGCGCCACCACCTCCAAGACTGGCGGCATCTATGCCGACGGCACACCGGTTTCGACGCTGCTGCGCCAGAGCTCGACCAACTCGCAACTCGGCACCGGAGCGGTCATCGCCGGCTGGATCGAGGGAGCCAAGGGTTTCCTCGCCGACAACAACCTGAGCTGGGACCAAGTTGCCGGCGCCGGCCTCGCCCTGCCCGGCCCGTATCAATCCTACGGTGTGTTGGACACCTCCGCCAATCTGCCCGTCGAGTTCACCGGTTGGAACTTCCATGCCGACTACTCCGCCGCCCTCGCCGAGGCGGCCGGTCGCCCCATCCCGCTGGCCGTCGGCAACGATGGTGATTTTGGCGGCGTGGGTGAAGCCGCCCGCGTGCGCGGCGACCAAAAGGCCTCCGTCGTCATGCTCGCTCCCGGCTCCGGCCTCGGCGCAGCCTACATCGACGCCAACGGCCTGCCGCTCACTGGCGATCACTTCGCCGGCATGGAGTCCGGCCACATGCCGGTGCCGCTGCAACTGCTCGGCCACGGGCTCGACAAGGTCGCTCCGTTCAAGTGCGGCTGCGGCCGTGACTGGGGTTGCATCGAGGCCTACTCGACCATCTCGGGTCTGCCCCAATACATCGCGCACTTCCTGCCGAAATACCCGGCGCACCCGCTCAACAGCTCGACCGACACGCCCAAGCACAAGGCGCTCTCGCTGCGTGGTCTCGCGCAAAAGGGCGACCCGCTGGCTCTGGAAATTTTCGACACCCAGGCCAAGGCCCTCGGTATCCATGTGGCCAATCTCGCGATGTCACTCGACCCGACCTACGTCGTCATCGGCGGCGGCTTGATCGACCCCGAGTCCACCACCGAGGAGTTCCGCACGCGCTACCTCGACGGCATTCGCAACGCCGCCCGCCCCTACCTCTTCCCCGCCCAACGCAAATGCCTGAAGATCGTTCCCGCCACTCTGGGCGAGCTCTCCCAGGCCATCGGCGCCGCCCTCGCCGCGCTTTATTCCAACAAAAGCTAAAACGCCTAAATGCGCTGGCTCATCCTGACGTCCTCGACCGGGACCGGCCACAACATGCGGGCGGAGTCCCTCCGCCAATGGGCCCAGGAACTCTACGGGGACGAGGTCGAGGTGCGCATCCATCACGTGTTGGAGGCCACCCACCCCGTCTACAAATTCGGGGTCGGCTTCTACAACTTCATCCAGCGCACGTTGCCGCGGCTGCATCACCTCTACTTCAATTATCTGGAGATCGCGGGTATGCATCGCAAAGCCCATCGTATTCTGGGATCGGATACCTTTAAGCGGTTGGTGAGCGATTGGAAACCCGACCGGGTGATCAGTGTGCACGCCCACACCAACCACGGTTTTTTCCAGCTCGTCCGCGAGGCCCTGCCCGACCGTCCGGTGAAGTGTATCACCTACTGCGGTGAACTCTTTGGCGGCTACGGTTTCAGCCGCCACTGGGCCAATCCGAACTCCGACGCCTTTATCGGCGCCACCCGCGAAATTTGCGCGGCGGCCCGCTCGGTGGGCACGGCGGATGAGCGCGTGCACGAAGGCGGCTTCATGTTACGCGCGCCGTTTTATGCCGGCGCCGAACAGGCCGAGAAAGAAGCCGCCGACATGGCCCGCGAGCTCGAACTCGATCCCAAGGTTTTCACCGTGCTGCTCAGCACCGGACTGGCCGGTGCCAACAATCATCTGGCGATTTTAAAACAACTCGCCGCCACCGGCCGCAGCCTGCAAGTGGTCGCGTTGTGTTCACGCAACGCCACGCTGATGCGCAAGATCGAGCGGTTTGCCGCCCGCCACCCGCAGCTGACCATCCGCGCCCTCGGTCACACCGATCGTATGCTGGCGCTGAAGCGTCTCGCGTCTTTGGTCGTGGCCCGCCCGGGCACCGGAGCGACCAGCGAACTCATCCAAATCGGCACGCCGTTTATTCACAACGGACTGGGCGGAATCATGCCCCAGGAACTCATCACTGTGCAATATTGCCGCCATCACGGTTGCGCCCGATTGGCCCGCTCAGCCAAGGCGGTGGCCCATTACTCCTTGCGGCTCATGGATGAGCCGGCGTTATCCGAAGAAATCCGATCCCACCTGCAGGAGGCCCGGCCGGCCGGCCATCCCCGCGATATCTGCCGGATCATTCACGACCTCGCCTGATGCCCGTCCGCCTCCAAGCAGCCCTCCACCTGCACGCCGTATTGCCCGCACTGGCGGTGCTCGCGCCACTCGATGCGGGCTTCGCGAGTATTCTCCAAGGCATTGATACCGCGGTCACGTTACGCGTGCCCGGACTGGACCCCACCCGGATTGAACGTCGAGCCGGACGAATCACCGTGAACCACCGTTCGGCTCCGGGAGGACTGTTGCTGCATTTTCCGACGGCGGGACAATTTGTGCGCGCCTGCAATCAACACTTCGCCATCGCCCTGCCGGTGGCCGGCATCACCGCGCTGCCGTCCGCGAAACGCTTGCTTGATCAAGCCGGGGCGCGACTCGAAGCCGTGCTGACCGACCGCGCAAAGGTTCGGCAAAACGACGCGTTTGCCCGTATTCATGTGCCCGCCGCGTTGACCGTTGCGGTCGCCGGATCGGCGGTCTGGCTGCGGCGCCATCCAGAGGGTCCCGCCCTGCATGATCGCTACGAGGGGTGCCTGATCAGCTTCACCGCCATCGATCCGGATTTCTCCATCTGGCTCGACCTTGCCCCAAAGGTGCCGACGTGGGGTATCGGCCCGGCCCCCCGCGCCGCCGACGCCGAGGTGCGATTCGCGGACCTGCCAACCGTGGTTGGCGAACTGCTGCACGAAAACGACTCCCTGATCTCTCTGGGTAACGGTAACCTGCGCATCCGCGGACACCTGCCGCTGGCCGAGCAGCTCGGACTCGTCATGCAGAAAGTCGACCGCATCCTGCAACCCGCCAGCCATGGGAACTGAAACAAGAAGCGCATACCAGGTGGAACGTGTTGTCCTCAACGCGTTCGTGAGATGCCGTGCCACCCGAAACAAGCGCGTTGGGGACAACGCGATCCACCTTTTCATCAGACAAAAGCCTCAAATTATCCGATGAGCTTTGAAAAATCGCAGGCCCTCTTTCGTCGCGCCTCCGCCGTCATCCCCGGCGGCATCTATGGCCACACGACTCCCGCGGCGACCGTGCCTGGTGAAATGCCCTACTTCGCGGCCAAGGGTGAAGGTTGCCGCTACACCGATGTCGACGGGCGCGACTACATCGACTTCATGTGCGGCTACGGTCCGCTGGTGCTGGGTTACCATCACCCCGAAGTCGAGGCCGCCGCCGATGCGGCCCGCGCACGTGGCGCGTGTTTTAATCACCCCACCGAGCTTATGGTCGAGCTGGCGGAGAAGCTGGTCGGGCGGGTCAACTTCGCCGACTGGGCGGTCTTTGGCAAAAACGGTTCCGACCTCACGACTTGGGCGGTGATGGTCGCCCGCGAAGTCACCGGCCGGCCGAAGATTCTCAAAGCCGCCGGCGCCTACCACGGCACTCACGCCTGGTGCACACCGGGCCACGGCGGACTCATTCCCGAGGACCGCGCCCACGTGCACGACTTCCCTTGGAACAACATTGAAAAACTGGAGCTGCTTTTCCGCAAACATCGCGGGCAGGTCGCAGCGCTGGTGCTGACTCCATTTCACCATCCGGCCTATGCCGATTCGGAGCTGCCCAGCCCGGAGTTCGTGACCGCAGTCAATTGCCTGTGTCGCGAACACGGGGTGCTGTTGGTAATTGATGACGTGCGCTGCGGTTTCCGGCTTGGTGTAAACGGTTCCCACCAGAAATTCGGATACGAGCCCGACCTTTCGATTTATTGCAAAGCCATCGCCAACGGCCATCCGATCTCGGCCTGCGTCGGCAAAAAACAACACCAGGCGGCCGCTTCACGGGTATTCCTCACCGGCAGCTATTGGAACGACCCCGCGCCCATGGCGGCAGCCCTGGCCACACTGACGGTCATATCCAGGGAGAATTTGCCCGCCCGCCTCGATCTCTTGGGCCACCGCTTTGTTAAAGGCCTGCTGGCACTCGGTCAGCACCATGGGATCCCGTTGAAATCCACCGGTCCGGCGGCGATGCCCTACGTGCGCGTGGCAGACGACACGTCCTTCATGAAAACGCAGGCCCTGTGCGCGGCGGCGGCGGCGGAAGGCGTGTTTCTACACCCTCATCACAACTGGTTTTTAGGTGCGGCCCATACGGAAACCGACATTGACGAAGCGCTTGGACGCATCAATCGGGCGATGACCGGATTGAAGAAGAGCTAAAGCCATCGGATCAATTTATATAAAGCATTCCCACCCGGTGGTGAATCAGGCGTGAATGTGAAACCGGAAGCACTGCGAACCGTCAAATTCGCCGTCGATACGATGTTGCATTTGAAACACACTTTGCAATGGTCGCGATTCGCAGTTTTTCATCCCCTACGCCCTTCAATTCCCAGCCTCATGAAATACCTCCTAGCTGTGCTTGCCTTGGCAAGCTCGTCCGCATTGGTCAGTGCCCCGCTTAACGACAGTTTCTCCAAGGCCACACCAATAACCGCAAATTCCGGCACGTTTTCCGGCTCAAATGTAGGCGCAACGCTGGAAAGCGGAGAACCCGACCACGCTAATATCACGACCGGGGCATCGGTCTGGTGGAACTGGACCCCGACAATCTCGGGCACGGCCACGGTGAGCACCACCGGCAGCAGTTTCGACACAGTGCTGGCGGTTTACCGAGGCAGCTCAGTCATCACCACAGATGTGCAAGCCTACAGCGATGACGAAACGCCAGTCATCCTCACCAGCAAAACGTCCTTTACGGTCGCGGCGAATACCTCCTACCGGATCGCTGTGGCGGGCTACAACGGTGATAGCGGCGCCATTAAGCTCAACCTTTCGGTTGGCTCGGGCTTTTTCAGCAGCGAAAACGATAACTACGTTGATCGCCTGCATCTGTCTGGTGACTTTACCGTCGTCACCGGAACTTCTCGCAATGCCACTGACGAGCCAGAGGAAAACAGTCGGTATTATCAGTATGACGATTATTTATACCACGACCCGATTTTAGACATCGACATTCCCTTCAGCTATTCCTCTTACGGTGACAAATCGGTGTGGTGGACTTGGACGGCCCCGCACTCGGGCACGGTCACAATCACCAATAAAATGAATATCATCTCGCAGTTTGTCGGAGATGACCTGACCGCATTTATTGAGGTATTTAGCACGGACACCGACGATATCGCAGACTTGGAACCCATTCCCTTCGGTGATGAAAGCGCGGGGTTTACTCCGGAGCAAACAGCACAAATCACCTTGGACGTAACAGCCGGACAGGTGCTGCAGATCAAAGCCAAAAGCTGGGATGCGAATCTTGGCTCCCGAATCACACTGACCATTGAGATGGACGCACCGACTCTGTTGAATGACAGCTTCAACAAGCGCATCCTGATCAAGTCATCGAACGCCTCTTTGACCGCCGACAATACCGACGCAACCGCAGAATTGGGCGAACCGATGCATGCCGGAAGCGACGCCAACAAATCCCTTTGGTGGTGGTGGGTGGCTCCTGGTAACGGCTATGTCAACATCGACACCGAGGGCAGCAGCACAGGCACCGTAATGGAGACGTATACTGGAAATACTCTAGGCAGTTTGGTTGCCATCACTAGCGCCGACAATACCGACACCATGGTTCATATCCCTGTAGTCAAGGGTGCGGCCTACCAAATCGCGGTCGACTCCACCATCGATGGCGGAGCTATTTCGCTCTCTCTCTCCTACATACCGGATACGATCAGTATCATTCAGCAGCCTGACAACCAAACGGCGCAATTGAACGATCTCTCAGCCACCTTCTCCATCGTCAACACGGGTGCACCGACTGTATACAACTGGCAGCGTAAAAAAGCCGGCAGCAAAACATGGGATAGCTTTGGCCCCGGTGTTGCCCCTGCCGCCACCTTGCCCGGCAAGGAGGTCACCAACACCCTGACCATTGCCGGGCCCATCACCGGAGACATGGATGGCGATGAATTCCGTTGTGTGCTCACCAACTCCTCTGGACAGACAATCAGCAAGTCCGCCAAGCTTCGGGTCATATCCTTGATCACTTACAGTGGCAGCGACCTGAGCATGTCGCTTCCGGCTGTCGTAGCGGACTCGGTGACCTACTTCGCCAAGGGATTGCCCAAGGGCCTGAAACTCAACCGCAACACCGGTGAGATCACCGGTCGGCTGTCGGCCAATGACGGCAGTTACACCTTCACCTATTACGCCAAGACCGTGACTGGTGGCAGCAAGTCCACCACCGCCAAACAGACGGTTCTGATCGTGGTCCAACCGTTCCCCTCCGAGCTGACCGGTTCCTTCGAAGGCCTGATGCAGGACGGTCTCGGGCTGCCCGTGGGTAAACTTTCGCTCACCGTAAGTCGCACCGGCTCGTTCTCGGGCACGGTCATTTACCAAGGCGAGAAGAAGGCCGGCGCGCTCAAGGGCTCGCTGGTTCTCAACTCCTCGACCACTCCGACCGCAGCCTCTACCACCGTGAATGCCAAGGGAGGCTTGAGTGTCGCTCTTACCATCAACAATGACGGCACGATGGATGCCACCCTGAGCAAATCCAGCGTGGCAGTCGGTGATTTGATGGGTGATGGCATGTCCCTCGCCGGCTACACCTTGGTGAATCAGTCGCCCTTTAAGGGAGTTTATACCCTGGCACTGACCGCTCCCACCGTAGGCCCCGAGGGCTCTGGTTATGCGCAAGCCAATCTCAAGGAAAACGGTTTCCTCAACCTGCTCGGCAAGCTGGCCGACGGCACCAAGTTCACCGCGTCGCTCAAACCCGATTCCGGCTCGGTCAGCACTTATCGCCTCTTCGTTCAACCTTACAAAGACAAGCGCGGTTATGTGACCGGTTGGCTGCCGCTGAGCGACCGAGCCGATGGCACGGGCCTTTACCACGTCTCCGCCGCGGACGGCAGCGACTTCTACTGGGTCAAGGCCGCCAGTAAAAAAGAAAAGGCCTATCCCACCGGATTCGGCCCCGCCGGTCTCACCGCCATCATGGAACCCTGGCGTGTGAACGACACCTCGTTCACGTTGGGCTATCTCGGACTGATTACCAATAACGCATTGGTGGTCGGCAACTTTAACCTTCTGCTCAGCCTTGATCAGGCGGAAACCATCTCCAACCAAGGTGGCAACGCCGAGCAACTGCCGGTTAACCTGAACCTGTCGTTCAACAACAAGGTCAGCGTGCTGAACACCGATCCCAACCCCGGCAACCCCCGTGGATGGTCGGTCAACGTCCACGCTAACAACGGTGTCTTCACCGCCAGCTTCATACTGAGCGATAAACGCAAGGTTAGCGTCGAAGGCGTGCTGCTCCAGTCGCCCTCCCCCACGAGCCCGAATATCTTCGGTCACGGCTTCTTCCTGGTTCCGCCGGTCAAAACCAAGCCCGCCTCGGGCTCGATCCTATCCGGTGATGTTCAATTCATCGGACCCGCCATCCCTTAAAAGTCATTCCTTAAGGAAACCAAGCCGCCTCGAATATTCGGGGCGGCTTTTTTGTGCCCGTTTAAAAAAACGGATAAAAACCCCCAATCAGCTTTGGGTAGACGCAGACTTCCGGGCGGCGTCTGATCGCATCAAGCCAACCAACCGCGCCCGAAGGTCACGCGCCCCTAAGCGCCCAAGAAGCCATCGCTTTATCTGAAGTGGACCAAAGCCGACACATGGCGGTCGTCGCCATATCTAATACCGACAGCCCTAAACATTCAGACTTTAACCACAGATTTCACCGATACGAACCGGATGTAAGGCAGCAGAGTCGAGGTGCCGGGTATTTTTATCCGGTATTTATCTGTGAAATCTGTGGTTAAAACTCCGATCCCTAAAGTCCGATTATCTCGGGCTATTGGTATAAAGCAGGTCACTCACTTTCCCAATCAGGTCGCAATTTATCCACCGCCAAAGTCCAAGACTTGATGTCCACGCCGTAATCCTGGTCGGTCAAAAATTTCAAATGTTCAATCGCCTCGGTGCGTAAGTCCTGAGCGCTTGTGCGGGTCAAAATCGCCAGACAAACATCCGCCTGCCATCCGAAGGATCCGTTTAATGAATTATACAAAATGCTCCGGCTCATCTCGTCGGTCAGTTGCGAGGATTTGAACAAAGGCAGCAGCAACGCCCGTTCATTGCCGGTCGAAAGATTTTGCATGTGGGTCAACGCCTCGGCTCGGGTTCCGCTGTCGAGTGCAGTGTTCAGCACCATCGTCCCCAGAGCCTTGGCCGCACCTTCATTGTCGAGTTTAGGATCAGTTAAAATCTCATCAATCCCGACCGCTTCCGTATCGCCAGCCTTGTCGCCGCTGGCGGCCATACCGGCCTCTTCGGGCTCGTCGTCTTCAGTCGTCGCAGTCTTGTCAATGGACGGAGTCTCCGGAGGAGTTTTCCAGGCGGAGACCGTGGCAACATCACGAGTTCGTGATCCGGCCGGGGCGCCTAAAAAATACAACCACCCTCCAATCATTGCTCCGACCAAGAGCAGGCCCAGTAATTGCAAACGCGTTTTCCGTCTTAGCATAAGCGGGTGACGATGGACCGGTGCCGTTGAATTTCCAACCTCCGAAACAACGTTTCAAACGTGACGCAAAGCTTCGATGGGATCGAGTCGGGAGGCGCGTTGCGCGGGGTAGATTCCGAAGACAATGCCCAGTGCCACACTGATGCCAAAGGCCAGCACCAGACTGGAAATGGTGATCTTGGTGGGCATGCCGGCCGCCTGGGTGATGATAAACGGAATGATGATCCCAACGATCAGGCCGACCATGCCGCCAACACTGGAAAGCGTGACGGTCTCGATCAGGAACTGACGGATGATCTGGCGGCGTTGGGCGCCGATGGCGCGGCGGATACCGATCTCGCGGGTGCGCTCGGTGACGGTGGCGAGCATGATGTTCATGATGCCAATGCCACCAACCAACAGCGAAATGCCGGCGATGGAACCGAGCACGATGTTAAAGGTGCGTTTGCTGGCCTCGGCCTGGCGAAGGAGGGCCAGCGGCACGTTGATTTCGTAATCCTTAACCGGATGAAAACGTTTGAGCGCGTAATCGACCGCGGCGGCGACTTGGGGAACCACCTCGATGGAATCGGCTTCGAGCACGAGTTGATGCAGCTCGATTTTTTCGCGAATGGTCGCCCCGGATGAGCGTTGTTCGACGACGTCGCCAAAGCGGTTGCGGGCGACGCTCATGGGCACATAGGCATCGACCTCCTGATCGGCCAGTTCACTGCCCTCGCCGGCAAGAGTTTCGTCACCGATAATGCCGATCACCTCAAACACGATGCCATCGATGCGGATGGGTTGGCCGATGGCATTGTGGGTGGCGAGCAAACGCCGTGCACCGTGCTCGGTAAGCACGACCACGGTGTTGCGGCGGGCCTCGTCGGTGACGTCGATCAGCCGACCGGCGATCAGCTTTCGCTTGATGAGGGAAAACCATTCGGGAGTGGTGCCGAGGATACGCAGGTCGAGTTTGCGCGAGCCGAGCTGCCCCTCCTTGGGCAACATCTTTACCGGCACGGTGCGACGGATGCCGGGGATGGTCTCGGCGATGCGTTGCTCGTCCTCGTAAGTCAGTCCGTAGATGCTCATACGCACGCCGTCCTGATTGTCGGAGCCGGTGGGTTTGCGGGTGAGCAGGATGATGTTGTTGCTGCCGAGCTTGCGGATCTGCGCGAGGGCTTCCTCGCTGGCGCCTTCACCGACGGCAAGCATGGCCACCACGCTGGCCACGCCAAAGACGAGACCGAGCAGGGTGAGCGTCGAACGAAGCTTGTGCTGGAGCAGGCTCTTGAGACCGAGGGCGACTTCACGTTTGGTCTGCTTGCTGATCATGCCGTTGTCCCCCGTTCGATGCGCTCGATGCGGCCGTCCTTCATGTAGAGCCGGTGCGAGGCGTGGGCGGCGACATCGGGTTCGTGGGTCACCATGATGATGGTTTTCCCGTCGCGATGGAGTTCGCCGAGCATGCGCATGATCTCGTCACCGGTGGTCGAGTCGAGGTTGCCGGTGGGCTCGTCGGCGAGGAGCACGTTGGGGTTGTTGGCCAACGCACGGGCAATGGCGACACGCTGCTGTTGTCCGCCGGAAAGTTGAATGGGAGTGTGCTTGAGCCGTTCGCCAAGGCCGACCCTGCGGGCCAGTTCCTGCGCGCGGGGCAGGCTTTCCTGATCGTTGATGCCCAGGTAATACATCGGGAGTTGGATGTTCTCCTCGACGGTCGACTGGGGGATCAGGTTGAAGTTTTGAAATATGAATCCGAGGTGCTGCAACCGGATTTGACTGAGCTCGTCGTCATCCATGCCACTGACATCGCGACCGGCCAACAGATAGCGGCCGCTGGTGGGACGATCGAGGCAGCCGAGCAGGTTGAGCAGGGTGCTTTTGCCGGAACCGCTCGAGCCGAGAATGGCCCAGAACTCACCGCGGCGAAATTGCAGCGAAACCCCGGCCAGGGCGTTCACGACCTCATCGCCAATGCGGTAGACCTTGTGCACGTCCAGCACCTCGGCCTCGATGGGGGCAAGTTCGTCCATATTCGTTCAGTCCCCCTTCGGCTGTTGTGACTCGGCGTTGCCGAGCGGCGGGGTCAATACGATGGACTGGCCCTCGCTCACGCCATCCAGGATCTGGACCATGCGGTTGTTATCCAGACCGAGGGTGACCGGCAGAGCCCGGAGTTTACCGCCGTCCTGAGTGTAGACCACGGGTTTGCCTCCCTCGCGGACGACCGCTTGCAGCGGCAGTTGCAGCGTATCAGGAATATCCCGGACGAGGACTTCGACCTGGCAGCTCATGCCATTGCGCAGGACATCGGTGACAACGGGGTCGAGCTCGATGGAGGTCTTGTAGAGCTTGAGGTTGGGGTTCAGCCAGCGGGAGCCGGAGTCGGGCAACGCGGAGATCGCCGAGAGTGTGCCGGTGAATCTTTCCTGAGGGAGCGCGTCGATCTTGATGGTAGCCTTCAAACCGGTGACGAGCTTGTTGAGGTTGACCTCCGAAACGAGAATATCGACGTCGTAGTTGTCGGCGGTGGGCAGGTAGATGATCTCGGTATTAGGCCGGACGATGAGACCGACTTCGACCGGGTCGCCGCGCCAGCGGTTGTCGACGCTGGAGGCGTAGAGCACCATGCCGGCGATAGGGGCGCGCACCGCGAATTTGGTGGCTTCAAACTCTTCACGTTTCAGGCGGGCAATCTCCTCGCGGTTGGAAGCCTCGCTCGCGCGATAGCGGGCTTCATACTGGGCGATGCGTCCGGTGGAGCGGCTCTGGGTGCGCTCCAGGGCGATCTTGGTTTGGTCGACTTTGGCGCTGAGTTTGGCCAGCTCTCGGTCGCGGGTGTAGCTTTGGTAAATGCGCAGGTCTTCCTGCGCGAGTTCGAGACTCAGCTGGGCTTTTTTGAAGGCGAGTTCGTCGCGCTGGAGGTCCGACTGGGAGAGGTATTTTTCATCGTAGAGGATCTGGGACCAGCGGAGTTTTTCCTTGGCCAACGAATGATCTTCCTGGGTCAGGGTGATCTTGGTTTGCAGGGCTTTGATTTGCTGGGGGTCGTCTCCCTTGATGAATTGCTCGAGGTCCTGTTGGGCAAATTCGTAATCGAGTTTGGCGCCCTCGTTATCCGACTTCGCCTGGAGGCGGGTGGAGTTGAGCTCCTCCTCGGCGGCGATCAATCCAGACTCGCTGTTCTGCACGCGAATGCGCCGTTCGACCAAACTGTTCATCATCTCGGTGTCGTCGAATTGAAGAATCAGGTCGTTCTTTTTCACCATCGCACCTTCGGGCACAATCTTGGTGATGCTGACGGTGCGGTTGGTTTCGTTGCGCAGGATGATTTGCTGACGCGGTCGGATGGTGCCGCTTTCCGTCAGACTGATCCGCAACGGTCCGCGGGTAACCGTGGTCAAGGGCAGCTGTTGGACATCATCAGCGGATGATCCGAACAGAAATACCAGCACCAGAATCAAGAAAGCCGGCGAAGCCAGGAAGAGGAGTCGGACCGGGCGTGGCCGGTCCATGAGCCATGCGGGGAGCTTCATTGTTCGTCTGTTTCGGATTGGGGATTATATTCGCGCCACAGTCCGTCGGGACCGACTGCAAGCACGCCGAGGTCGCGTTGCAAATCAAGCTCGGCCAGACGATAGCTGACCGAGGCGGAGGTGAGTGCGTTTTGGGCGGAGAGCAGATCCTCCTGCGCATCGAGCAGATCACGGATCGGAATGCGGCCGGCCTGCAGGTTAAGATCGGCACCGCGGACACGGCGGCGGGCGAGTTGCAGGGAGAGGGTTTGAATGTGCAGCGATTCGCGCGCCTCATGCAGATCTCGGAGCCGGCTGCGGACATTGAGTTTGATACTGTCCTCAAGTTCCTGGGTGGCACGCACGGCCGCCTCGAGGGCGATCAGGCTCTGGCGGTAGGCGATGCCTTCACGGGTGCGATCAAAGGGCAGGTCCAAGAGCAGTCGGGCGCTGTAGTTGCCGTTGTTGGTATCCAAGCCTCCGACCTTCTCCGCCTCGGTCGAACCGGCCAGTTGCAGGTTCAGGTTCGGATTAAAACCATCGGCGCTGACCACAACGGCCCGCTGGGCATCCTCAACGCGGCCTTCAATGACGCGCAGGTCGAGCCGGTGATCAAAGGCGATGCGAATGGCTTGATCGTAGGGGATTTCCAAGGGGCCGGGAGGGGCCGCCGGACTGGTATCCTCGAGCTCAATCGGGGCGTCAGCCGGCGGGATGGTTTCCTCACGGGGGTTTTCATTCACGGGCAGGTCCTTGAGCAGGGCGGCCGCTCCGGCCAACGAGTCGAAGTCGGCGCGTTGCAACTCGACCAACGCATCCACGGGCAGGCCGATCAGGAGTTTAAAACTATCCAGGCTGTCCTCATAGGTCGAGCGGGCGCTGATCCATCGGTTGCGGGCCTTGAGCTCGTCCTGCAGCGCTTGATCAACCTGGATCGGTGGCAGGTTACCCGCTTGCAACAGGCGCCGCGCGCGCCGGCCGGAAGTAATCAGGCTGCGATAGTTTTCCTCGGCGTTACGAATCTGGTCGGCGCGTTGCAGCACCGAAAGATACTGGCGGGCGATACCGACCGCAAAACCGCGCTTATATTCCTCGAAGTCGTAAATGGCGTAGAGCACCTCACGATCAGCCTGGGTCAACGACTCGGTGGCGATACGCCGGCCAGCCCCACGCAGCAGAGGGATATTGACGGTCGCATCACCAAAAAAGGCCTGCGTTGAGAAATCGCCCGGCCGGAGCATTTTCAGCAAATCGACGCCGATTCGCAGGGTCAGTTGCGCACCGACCTTAAGGGTTTTGCTCGCCTCGGCATAGGCGGTGGTCTGCTGCTCTTCGCTGATGACTCCCCCGGTAGCCAGGGCGCTCCGGTCCTGGCGGAAAAGCGTGGACACCAGCCCCCTGAACGACGTGCGGAACTCATTCTGTTCCAGATCGAGCCTGAGCGCGGCGCGGAACACGTTTTCCTTGCGACTTTGGTAAGCGCGGCTGTTTCCGGCGGCAATCTGGAGCGCGTCGGTGAGCGATATTGGAAACGCCACCGGAACCTCCGGGGTGCCGGCGACCTTCAGGTCTTCCACATTGCGCGGCGGCTGTGCCTCGGGCGTGCCTTTGGGGGATTTTAGGAATTCAGTGCCGAGACTGACCGGCGAGTAATAGGGAAGATCCTGATCCACCAACAGACGGCGACGCAGCGTTTCCTCCGCTGGCAATATTGTAAAATCACTGGCTTCTCCCAAGGCCTTGGTCTGTTTCGCCGCGATAACGGTGGCCGCCCGCTTGTCGACCGCCGCACGCTTTTGTCGAGCCGTGCAACCGGTTGACAAAAAAACAATTACAGCAAGCCCCAGCCCCAAAAAGATGGGTCCGGAGCCAGAGCGGCTTCGGGAATCAGGTGAACAGAAAAAGGGGGGGGACGAGGGCACGGATCGGGGCTAAAGGTGTCAGTCCAGACACGAGGGAAACTATGTCAACTTACACACTTTAAATAGAGCTCCCGGTCTGCACTGCCGATCCGCGGACAACTACTCCTCAGATTGCTCGATCAACGCGTCCACCAGACCGTCGATCAACGCATCTAAACTCGGGCGTAATGCCTCGAAGTCGGGCGTGCGTCCGGTCGCGGTCAAGGTCTCGCTGGTCTGCGCGCCGATGCTGCCGATGAGCGGTGCTTTTACCCCCGGCTCCAGCGCCAATGCGTCGGCCTGCTCGTTGAACGAAGACGCCGCCGAGGAGCTCGCGAACAAGATCGCGTCGGCACCGTGTGCACGGAAATCTGCCGCCACCGGGTCGTTGGCCAGATCAGTCTTGATCGTGCGATACATCGGCAACCGGTCCACGATGCCGCCGCCGGCCTCCAGCTTGCGCACGAGTTTGTCGCGGTTGAGGTTGCCCATGACCACGATGACCTTGGCACTGTCGAGACTACCGGTGGCGATCAACGCGTCGGCGAGCGAATCCGCCGTGGCCGTATCCGGCATGCATTCGACGCGAACATGGTGTTTCTCGACTTCACGCGCGGTGGCCTTGCCCACACAGGCAAACCGCAACAATCCCAGCGCGCGCACATCGGGAAAGCCCTTGTAAAACTCTTCAAAGAAATACCGCACACCGTTGGCACTGGTAAACACGATCCAGTCATACATGCCGAGCTCCGCGAGGATCTCCACAAAGAGCTCCTTCTCCACGTCCTTCTCAATCTGGATCAACGGTAGCTCGACCACCTCGGCGCCGAGCGCTTCGAGCTTGTCACGCAACTCGCTATTCTGATCGCGCGTGCGGGTGATGGTGATGCGTTTGCCGAAGAGCGGCAGGTGTTCGAACCAGTCGATTTGCTCGTGCTCTTTGACCACCTCGCCGATGAAGACGATCGACGGCGAGGACAGACCCGCCTCGACAACTTTTCCCGCCAAATCAGCCACGGTGCCCACTGCACTGCGTTGACGTCCGAGCGATGCCCATTGCACAACGGCCGCTGGCGTGGTCGCCGCCATGCCGCCGGCTTGCAGCTCCGCGAGAATGTGCTCCAACCGCCCCATTCCCATGTAGATCGCGAGCGTCGTGTGCTTGAGCGCGCCGACCGCACGCCAGTCCACTTGCGAGGCGTCCTTGTTGGGATCTTCGTGACCGGTCAAAAACATCACCGACGTCGCCGTGTTCCGGAACGTCAGCGGAATACCCGCGTAGGCCCCCGCCGCGATGGCTGCGGTCACGCCCGGCACCACCTCAAAATTAACCGCGGCCTTCACTAGCGTGCGCGCTTCTTCACCACCACGACCAAAGATGAACGGGTCGCCGCCCTTGAGCCGCACGACCTGCTTGCCGTCATTGGCGCGGTCGACGAGCAGCGTCTCGATCTCCGTCTGCGGGACGGTGTGGCAGCCGGCAGTTTTGCCCACATAGACGATCTCGCAGTCGTCCTTGGCCCATTTGATCAGCTCGGGATGAACGAGGTAGTCATAGACGAGCACGTCGGCTGTGGAGACGAGCTGTTGGGCGCGAAGCGTGACGAGACTGAGGTCGCCGGGACCGGCGCCGACGAGAAAAACCTTACCGGTAGACATAGTAACCGCCGAAGGTCACCCACCCCGCCCCTCCCGCCAAGCGAAATTCCCCCTTGGCCTTAACCTTCTCTAAAGGTGCCGCCTGCTAATCTGTCGGCCGATCAATCGCCGTCATGCACCCGTCCCACCACTTTCCCATTCTCCGAATCACCATCCCGGTGCTCACCCTGCTGCTCACTTCTTGCGCCACCACCCGCACCACGCCGTCGACCGCGTCCACCGTGGTTCTGCCCGCCCAATGGCAGCAAACAACCACCGACGCCACCCCGCTCGACACCGACGCGCTGACCAACTGGTGGGAACGTTTCAACGACCCGGTGCTCAACGAATTAATCACCACAGCCCTCGTCCAAAGCCCCGACATCCGCACCGCCGTCTCCAAAGTCGCCGAGTCGCGCGCCGTCCGCGGCACCGAAAAATCCTCCCTCCTCCCTTCGCTCTCCGCCGGGGTTTCCGGTGGCGGCAATACCATCCGCAATCGCCAGACCAACACCACCAGTTCCAACGAATCCTACAGCGCCTCGCTGGATACCAGCTGGGAAATCGACCTCTTCGGCAAACAGCGCCTGTCCCTCTCCGCCGCTGATGCGGACCTCGCCCAGACCAAGGAAAACCTCCACGCCGCCCGCGTTTCCCTCGCCGCCGAAGTCGCCTCCACCTACGTCAGCCTGCGCTCCGCCGAGACTCAACTCGACATCATCCGCCGCAATCTCACCGCCCGTGAAGAAACCGTTCAACTGACCCAATGGCGCGAACAAGCCGGCACCGGCGACGCGCTCGATTCACAGCAAGCCATCAGCACCCTGGAGCAAGCCCGCGCCGCGATTCCCTCGCTGGAGGAAACGATTGCGCAAACCCGCAACCAACTCGCCCTGCTCGCCGGACGCACCCCCGGCGCGCTCGACACATTGCTCTCCACCGCCGCCGAACTCCCCCGTTCACCCGCGCAACTCGCCGTCGGCATCCCCGCCGAAACCCTGCGCCAACGCCCCGATGTCCGCGCCGCCGAATACGCCGTGCAAGCCGCCGCCGACCGCACCGCTTCCGCCCGCCGCGAACGCCTGCCCTCGCTCACGCTCAGCGGCTCCATCGGCATTGAAGCCCTTAAGGCCGGCAAACTCGCCAACCCCGAAACCATCGTCGCCAGCATCCTTGGAAATCTCACCGCCCCCATCTTCGACGCCGGACGTATTCGTAATAATATTACAATCAAAGACGAGCAAACCAAACAGTCACTGATCGGCTACGAATCCACGGTGTTGATCGCGCTCTCCGAGGTCGAAAATGCGCTCGTTTCCATCCGCACGAATTCCGAACGCCTCGACATTCTCGACCGCTCCGCCACCGCCGCAGCCGAAGCCGAGCGCCTCGCGACTCTGAAATATCAAGCCGGCCAGACCGACCTGATCACCGTGCTCGACGCCCAACGCACCTCTCTCGGCGTGCAGGAGCAAGTCGTCATCACCGGTGCCTCCGAACTCACCGCCCACATCCAGCTCTACAAGGCCCTTGGCGGCGGCTGGACCCCCGATGACACCACCGCCTCCTCCACCCAGACCACTTCCCTCTAATTTAAATCCGACATGAAACCTTCACCCACCGAACTCGCCGAGCTCTTGCAACCCGCCCAATCAACCCGTCGCCCGCGTTTGCGTATCGCTCTCATCAGCGGCGCGGTCGTCGCCGTCATTCTGGTAGTCATCGGCATCCGCCACTTCGGAGCCAACCAGCAGCCGCCCTCCCCCTTCACCACAGAACCGCTCGCACGTGGCGACATCAGCCTGACCATCACCGCCACCGGCAACCTCGCGCCCACCAACGAAGTCACCGTCGGCAGCGAGCTCTCCGGCACCGTGCTTGAGGTCTATGTGGACACCAATGATCGCGTCACCAAGGGCCAGCCTCTCGCCAAACTCGACAGCACCAAGCTCGCCCAGCAAACCGCCGCCAGCCGAGCCACCCTCGCCTCCGCCCAGGCGAAAGCCGTGCAAGCCGAGGCCACGGTAAAAGAGGCCAAGGCCGACCTCGCCCGCCAGCAGGAGCTCAAACGTCTCAGCAACGGCAAACTCCCTTCCCAGGCGGAACTCGCCGCGTCCGAAGCCACCGCCGACCGCGCGGCCGCCGATTTGCTGGCCGCCCAAGCCGCCATTGGTGAAGCCCAGGCACAGGTTTTTATCAACGAAAGTGATCTCGGAAAAACCATCATCAAATCCCCCATCGACGGCATTGTGCTCACCCGCGGCATCGAGCCCGGCCAGACCGTCGCCGCCAGTTTCACCGCACCCGAACTCTTCGTCATCGCCGAAAACCTGGAGTATATGAAACTCGATGTGGCCATCGCCGAAGCCGACATCGGCCGCGTCTCCCAGAACCAGAACGCCACCTTCACCGTGGATGCCTGGCCGTCACGCGCCTACACCGCCAAAGTGCTCAAAGTCGGCTACGGCTCCGAGGTCACCGACAACGTCGTCACCTACGAAACCGAACTCGAAGTTGCCAACTCCGACCTCAGCCTCCGCCCCGGCATGACCGCCACCGCCGACATCCGCGTGGCCGAAAGCAAACAGGTTTTCCTCGTTCCGTCCGCCGCCCTTCGCTTCAACCCCGAGACGACCGGTCCCGCCGCGACCACCGAGAAAAAATCCTTTGTGCAAAGTCTCATGCCGATGCCTCCACGTAGGAGCGCCTCGGATGGAAAGACCGAAAGCGTAAAGACCTCCCCCGGCTCTTCCCACATCTGGGTGCTGCGCGACGGCCGCCCTGAAGCGGTCGAGGTCAAGATTGGCCTCGCCGACGAACGCCACACCGAAATCACCGCCGACAACCTCACCGAGGGCCAGCAGGTCATCATCCGCGCCGCGACCACCAGCAAATGAACTCTCCCACTCAACCCCCGCTCATCGAACTGCGCGATCTCACCAAGACCTACGGTCACGGCGACGCCGCGTTCCAGGCTTTGCGCGGGGTAAATCTCACCATCCGTGAAGGCGAATTTGTCGCCATCATGGGCCCCAGCGGCTCAGGGAAATCCACGTTGATGAATCTGCTCGGCTGTCTCGATACGCCGACGTCCGGCAGCTACCGTTACCAAGGCATCCTGGTCGAGTCACTCGACAACGACCGCCGCTCACTGCTGCGCCGCCACGCCCTCGGTTTTATTTTCCAAGGCTTCAACTTGCTCGCCCGCACCAGCGCCATTGAGAACGTCGAGCTCCCCTTGCTCTACCACGGGCTCAGCCGGACCGAACGCCATGCCAAGGCACTCGCCGCCCTCGATTCCGTCGGCCTCTCCGACAAGCTCCGCAACACCCCCGCCGAGATGTCCGGCGGCCAACAACAACGCGTCGCCATCGCCCGCGCCATCGTCACCAACCCCGGCACCCTCTTCGCCGACGAGCCCACCGGCAACCTCGACACCGCCACGACTCGCGAAGTCATGGAGCTGCTCACCACGCTCAACATGGACCAAGGCATCACCGTCATCCTGGTCACCCACGAAGACGAAGTCGCCGCCTACGCCCACCGCGTCATTCACGTGCGCGACGGCCTCATCTCCTCCGACCAGTCCAATCGTATCCAACCCACCCTGACATGATCTGGAACGCCTTTCTCATCGCCCTGCGCGAAATCCGCAGAAACCTCACCCGCGCTTTCCTCACCGTGCTCGGCGTCATCATCGGCGTGTCCGCGGTCATCACCATGGTCACCCTTGGCGATGGCGCGACCCAAGCCGTCAAAAGCCAGATCTCCAACCTTGGCAGTAACCTGATCATGGTTCGCCCCGGCGCCGGCATGGGACCGCGTGCCCCGTCCGCCGGCGTGCCTGATTTCACCGAAAAGGATGTCTCCGCCATTCGTGAGCAAGTCACCGGCATCGTCGCCGTCGCCCCGGTGCGCTCCATGTCGCTCAGCACCATTTACCGACAGGACGCCCGCACGACATCCGTCACTGGCTCCACGCCCGACTACTTCCAGATCAACCGGTGGTCACTCGCTGAGGGCCGCTTTTTCACCGAGGCCGAGTATAAGTCCGGCGCGGCGGTCGCCGTCATCGGCAACACCGTGCGCACGGAACTCTTTGGCACCGAAAACCCAATTGGACAGAAAGTCCGGCTCGGCAGCGCCTCCATCGAGATCATCGGCCTGCTTAGCGCCAAGGGCCAGGCCGGTATGGGCGATCAGGACGACACCATCATTGTTCCGCTCACCGCCCTGCAGCGTCGCATGATCGGCAAGACGTCCTCGCACGACATCGGCATGATCAACATCTCCGCCGAGGATAACGCGAACAGCACCGCACTCATCGCCGACATCACCTCGCTGCTCCGCCAACGCCGCAACCTTCAGTCCAATCAAAGCAACAACTTCAACGTCATGGACACCCGGCAGATCGCCGAAACCCTCAGCTCCTCCACCAAGGTCATGACGATGCTACTCACCGCCGTCGCCGGTGTTTCCCTGCTGGTCGGCGGCATCGGCATCATGAACATCATGCTCGTCTCCGTGACCGAGCGAACCCGCGAGATCGGCATCCGTCTGGCCATCGGCGCCACCGCCCGCGAGGTCCTGCTCCAGTTCTTGGTCGAGGCCACCACGCTCTCTTGTATCGGCGGCATTGTCGGCATAGCCATCGCCCTGTTGTTTTGCGCCGGCATCGCCCCGCTGATCGGCGTCGGCTTCACCTTCAATCCTCAGATCAACACCATCGCGTTCTTCTTCTCCGCCGCCGTCGGCATGCTCTTTGGGTTTGCTCCCGCCCGCCGCGCCGCCCGCCTTGATCCCATCGACGCCCTGCGTCATGAATAAACACACCTCATGCGCATCCTGGTAATCGAAGACGACCCCGACCTGCAGCGAACGCTCGCCGCCACCCTCCGCGAGGAGAACTACGCGGTGGACACCGCCAGCGACGGAGTCGAGGGCCTGCGCAAAGCTCTGCCCGCCACCTACGACGCCATCGTGCTGGACGTTATGCTGCCCCGCCTCGACGGCTGGGGCGTGCTCGAAGCCCTGCGCCCGACCGTGGCCACGCCCGTGCTCATGCTCACCGCGCGCGACACCGTGCCCGACCGTATCAAGGGCCTTAATCTCGGCGCCGACGACTACCTCACCAAACCCTTCGACATCGACGAACTACTCGCCCGCCTGCGTGCCCTCATCCGCCGCACCACCGGCCAAACCAGCTCGATCATCACCATCGGCAATATCGCCATCGACACCGCCGCCCGCAGGGTCACCGCCAACGACAACGAAACTTCGCTCACCCCGCGCGAATACACGCTGCTCGAATACCTCGCGCTCCATCGCGGCGAACTGGTTACCCGCGCCACCCTCTACGAACACCTCTACGACGAAGACGACGACTCGCTCTCCAACTTGCTCGACGTTCACGTTTCCAATCTTCGCAAAAAGCTCGGCCACGAGCTCATCACCACCCGCCGCGGCCACGGCTACAGTATAGAATGAGCTCCCTTCTCCACTCCATCCGCTGGCGTATTCAGGTCTGGCACGGGATCATTCTACTCGTCGCCATCGGTGCCTTCTGCGTGACCGCCTATCACTTCGCGTGGGACCACCAGATGCGCCGCCTCGACCGCGAGCTTCGCGACGTTGAACGCCTGCTGATCCGCACCTTGATGGAATACGGCCGCAAACCCGGTGAAGCGCCCGTCCCGCCCGATCAACTCACTCAATCGTTGCGCGCCCACGAGATCACCCTGCCCCCCGCCGTCGCCGCGCAGTTCACCGGCGTCAACTATTACACACTTCGAGACGCCGACGGCACTCCGCTACTCCAGTCGACCAACTTGCCCGCCGACATCACCCAGCTCCCCGTTCCCAAAGATGGAGTCACCGAGGAGTTCCGCTCCATCGGCAACCGTCGCGAATCCCTGCGCGCCAACGCACGCGGTTTCAGTAGCGTATTCGGGCGCGACATCAGCCGCGAGATTTCCGACATGCACAACCTCGGCTGGTTGCTGGCCGCCTCCGGCCTCGGCGTGTGGGTCTTCGGCTTGCTCGGCGGTTGGTGGCTGGCCGGCCGCGCCATCAAACCCATCGACAACATCAGCCGCACCGCTTCGCGCATCGCCGAAGGCAACCTCGCCGAACGCATCGATACCAGCGGCAACGACAGCGAACTCGATCAACTCGCGCACCTGCTCAACCAAACCTTCGAGCGCCTCAATAACTCATTCGAACGCCAACGCCGCTTCAGCGCCGACGCCTCTCACGAACTGCGCACACCCGTCGCCGTGCTCATCGCGGAGACCCAACGCGTGCTCAAACGCGAACGCACCACCGACGAATACAAAGATACCCTCCTCACCTGCCAAAACAACGCCGAGCGCATGCGCCATCTCATCGAGGCCCTGCTCACGCTCAGCCGCCAGGAAGCCGCGGGCAACCAGACCGAGCACCAACCCTGCGACCTCGCCGACATCCTCCGCGACACCCTTGTCCAGGTTCAGCCCCTCGCCACCGAGCGCGCCATCCGCATCGAAACCGACCTGCAACCCGCGCCCATCCACGGCGACGCCGCCGCGCTCTCCGTGCTCACCGCCAACCTCGTTCGCAACGCACTCCAACACCAACCCGCCGGCGCCCCCGATGCCCTCATGCGCGTAACCACCCGCCGCGAAGGCGACCGTGTTATCGTCAGCGTGACCGACCACGGCCCCGGCATCGCCGCTGAGGACCTGCCGCACATCTTCGAGCGTTTTTATCGCGCCGACAAAGCCCGCACCGGCGGCACCGGCCACACCGGCCTCGGCCTAGCCATCGCCCAAACCATCGCCCAAAACCACGGCGGCACGATCACGGTCACCAGCACGCCGGGCAACGGTGCCAACTTCACGGTCAACCTGCCGGCATCGACCTAGCCCCAAGGAGCAGGCTGTTGAGGTTCACTTAAGAAATCAGCTCCACTCCGGGAATGCCTTGATCAAAGGTAGCCAGCTTAGCCCCATGCCTGCGGGCGAGTTCCCAGAGATGTCCATCCGTAGTCTGTCGCGCAGTCTTTACGTAGGTTGGTAAACTGGCCGCACCAAGATCATCAGCGATAAATGTGATCCGGCCATCTGCCGCGGCCTTTAACGCTACGAGTGCTGCTTGCGCGTCACGGAGTCCCGCAACCGCATTAGTCTGCATCAATACCCGCACCAAACCCAACTCGGTCGTCGGACAGGTCAAAAACTTAACCGAAGCCCGTAGTCCACCATACCAAACATTGGCTTTCTCGTGATGAACGTGCAGTGGGTCCAACATCGCCACCAAGGTGTTAACATCCAACAGAAGCTTCACCGGCTTAATCGTTCAAAGCCTTGCCAACCCTCTCGGGAGTAACCGGTTCCCGTCCGGGACGAACCTTCAGCACCGGCAGTCCGGAAACAGGATGCTTGGCAAACTTGGAGGTTTTAACTGAGACCACAGGCTTACGCTCCCGTTTTTTCACAGAACGCTTGGGGCTGTTGGTCACCGTGCTCATCGTGCAAAGACTGAAACGCAGCCCATCCCATTTGCAAGAACACGATACCCTCAAAGCCAGCTCTACACGTCTTCTCACTTCTGCCTTCTCACCACCCCGACTGCCCCTCTTACTTCGGGCCCCGCATGTCCCGTCTCAACTTCACTCTGGAAAAAACCGCCACTGGCTCCAAGGCCCGCGCGGCCCGCTACACCACCCTCCATGGCGAGGTTCAGACGCCCATCTTCATGCCCGTCGGCACGCAGGCCACCGTGAAGAGCGTCAACGTGGAGCAACTCAAAACCACCGGCTCCAACGTCCTGCTGGCCAACACCTACCACTTGCTCCTGCGGCCGGGCCCCGAGGTGTTTCGGAAGTTCGGCGGCATCCACAATTTCATGAACTGGGACCGCCCCGTGCTGACCGACTCCGGTGGTTTCCAGATTTTTTCCCTACCCCACTCCCGGGCCATGAACGAGGACGGCGCGCTGTTCCAAAGCTACGTTGACGGCACCACCCACCTGCTCTCGCCCGAGTCCAGCATCGGCATGCAGAAGGATATCGGCAGCGACATCATGATGGTGCTCGACCAGTGCATCCCCTCCACCGCCGACCACGCGACCGCCGAGGCCGCCATGAAACTCACCCACCGCTGGGCCGAGCGCTCCCTGCGCGCCCGCGGCGATTCTCCCCAGGCTCTCTTCGGCATCGTGCAAGGCGCCTGCCACACCGACCTCCGCATCAAGAGCGCCGAGTTCTTACGCAAACTTCCCTTCGACGGCCTCGCCATCGGTGGACTCGCCGTCGGCGAAACCCACGAGGAACGCTACCGGTTCACCGGCATCGCCACCGACCAACTGCCAACCGACCTGCCCCGCTACCTCATGGGCGTCGGCACCCCGATCGACATCCTCGAAGCCGTTCACCGCGGCGTCGATATGTTCGACTGTATCATCCCCTCGCAACTCGCCCAACGCGGCGTCGCCTTCACCTCCAAAGGCCGCCTGCGCCTGCGCCGCGGCACCTACAAATTCGCCGTGGAGCCGCTCGACCCTGCCTGCGATTGCGCCGCCTGCCGCGACTACTCCCGCGCCTACATTCATCACCTGATCAAGTCCGACGAGAACCTCGGCTGGCAGCTGCTCAGCGTTCACAACTTCACCTTTTACCACCGCCTGATGGCCGCCATGCGCGCCAGCATTCTCCGCGATGACTTTCTCTCCTTCTACGAGAAAACGAAGCCGGACCTCATGCGCGACGACGAGGACAACCCCGCCAACCATCCCAAGCCCGCCCGCATCCGTCGCAACCCCACCCTCGGCGACTACGAAATTCTGCGCGCGCCCCAAGGTTTCAACAGCATCCGCCAACTCAGCTCCGGCGAAGTCATGCACTCGGTCAACCTGCCCGAGGAGGAAGCCAACCGCGTCTACATCGAACAGTCCGCTCTCGCCGCCCGTATCCGCGATACCACGACGACTGAACCGTTGGTCATCTGGGACGTCGGCCTCGGAGCCGCCCACAACGCCATGGCCGCCCTCGCCTGCTTCGAACGCGAGCTCGCCGCCAACCCTCCCGCCGAAGGCGAAACGCCCAAGCTTCGCCCCGTGCGCCTGATCAGCTTTGAACGCGACCTCGACCCGCTCAAACTCGCCGCCCGTGACCCCGCCTACTTCCCGCACCTGCGCCACGGGGCGCCGCACCAGCTGCTCAAAACCGAACGCTGGTCGCATGAGTCCGGTCTGTTCGAATGGGAACTGCACACCGGAGATTTCCTGGAGAAGTATTCCGCCACCGCGCTGCCCGACATCATCTACTACGACCCGTTCTCGGCCAAGACCGACTCGCCGCTATGGACGCCTGAAGTTTTCGCGAACCTACGCGCCCACCTCGGCGAAAAGTCCGCCGACCTCTACACCTATTCCTCCGCGACGACCGTGCGGGTGACCTTGCTCACCGCCGGCTTTTATGTCGCCGAAGGCATCGGCAGCGGCCCCAAGGCCAGCACCACCGTCGCCTTCAACCGTTCCGAAGGCATCACGGCTCACCCGGCTCCGCCGCGCCTGCTCGGCACCGACTGGCTCGGCCGCTGGAGTCGCAGCCATTCACAATACCCCGCCGACCTGCCCGAGTCCGACCGCCCCGCCTTCGCCGCTAAAATTCGCGAACATCCCCAATTCGTTTAGAAAAGCTCAACCAGACTTATGAGCCAACGCCCCCAGCGACCGGTCATGGAAACGGGCCAATAGCAGCAACCCCGTCACCGCGCCGATCAGCGCCAGCAACATATCGCTCTGGGTGTCCCAGACGTAACCCTGCGTGCCCAGAAACGCATCCGCGCCCTCCCCGCCCAGCACGGCCGCCCACCACTCGACGAGTTCATAGAATGCACTGAAGGCCAGTGGCACGCTGGCGCACAAAAAGCCCAGCCACCGGCTCGCCGGTTTCGCATCCGCCGTGCCCAGCGGCGATGTCCGCAAGAGCAGTTCACGCGTCAGGATTGCCGGCATGAGGCCCTGGAAAAAGTGACCCAGTTTGTCGTAGTTATTTCGCGCTCCACCGGTCCAGTCCCGCACCCAGTCGCCGAGCGGAACTTCCGCATAGGTGTAGTGACCGCCCACCAGCAAAATCACGCAGTGCAGCCAGATCAGACCCAGCAGCAGACCAGACAGCGGGAAACGACGCTCCGTGAGCAACAGGATCACCGCGCCCACGACTACCGGGGCCGACTCCAGCCACCAGGTCGTGCGGTCGTGGGGATTGATCCATGACCAGATCACCACGGGCAGCAACAACCCACAAAACCACCACAGGCGACGAGAAGGCGCAGCGAGCAACATCCCTCTGCACAATCAACTTTCCCAATCGCTGGCAACCAGCCTCGCACCCGGCGCACAACGCCTCTTCATAAACTTAAGTTCGCCAGACATGCCCGCGCCGCGTCAGCCTGCGGTTATCATTACTCATCCTGACGTCCCCCCCTGTGCCGGTTGTGGCCGCTGTTGCCACCTTGTGGTCGAACTCAGAGTCGGCGACGTGGTCCCCGAGCATCTGGTGGCCGAGCACGAGGGTGTGCGCTGCATGGACCAGCACGGCGACGGAGCGTGCGTAGCTCTGGATCCGGCCACGCGTCTTTGCACCATCTACGAAACCCGTCCGCAAACCTGCCGCGACTTCAACCGCGGCGAAACACTTTGCCGACGTATCCTCGGACTGGATAGTCCCAAGCTCGAACCGTTGAAATAATCAACTGAAACGCCCCCCGTGAGCGCTCATTTCCGATGAAATGAATGGCAAGAGTCCAAGCCGATCAGTATCTTCGTCGTCGGTATGCTTGGACTTACCCGCTATCTAAAAACCCGACTGCGTCGTTTGCAAAACCGATATGGTCACATCACGGCAATCGCCCCCGATGGACGTGCCATCGTTACCGCCGGAGAAGCCCTGGTCATGCAGATTTGCATGTCCCGCAATTATCTAGGCAATGCCGTAAGCCCCACGCTCAAACGCGGCTGGCATGCACGCAACCCGGCACCAGCCTTTCGCCGCCTCGCACACCGCCATGGATTAGCCGTATATCCGGCCAACTCCAACCGTCCTGAAGATCGCCCCGACGCGTTGATCATTCCACGCTATGTCTGTCTCTCCATCGATCTGCCGGAAACCTATGAGGCCTATGTCAAGGGTCTCGTGAGCTCAGCCAAAAACGATCTTCGGATACTGAAAAAACGGGGATTCCAGATTCGTCTCACCCGTGACCCCGCACACCTCGCCCACTTTCACACCCACTTTCACACCCCCAGTGTGAAAAGCCGTTTTGGCGCTGAGGCCTACGCCGCGTCGCTCGCCGAGCTGACTCCAATTCTCGAAGCGGACGGCGGTGAACTCGTTCAGGTTTTCAAGGGTGACCAATGGGTTGCCGCCTCCCTCGCAAGTAAAGAAAACGATGCCTACCGCCTCCATCGCCTCGGCTGGTTAAATGGTGATCCCGAGTTACGCCGTCAGGGAGTGATCGCCGCCCTCTATCAAAGCCGCATCCAGCGCACCTTCGAACTGGGACTGCGCAAACTCATACTGGGCGGCACCCTGCCCTTCCTCGATGATGGCGTCTTCGCCTACAAGGCAAAGTGGGGCGCCCATGTCGATGCGCCCGCCACCACCTACAATAACTGGGTCTGGCACCTCAATCCAGAGCACCCTCATCTGCGTCACTTCCTGCAAACCCACACCATCATCGCCCGCGGAGAAAAGGGACGTCTGGTGGCCTACAGTGCACACCCCCCCCTCACCGACCACGCCTATGCACCGACCATGACCTCGCTCTCCGCGTGGTATCGATTGCTCACTTCGCCAGACGCGGACATCGGCACCAAGCACCCGGAAGTCCCGGCCAACCTGCGACCCTGGTTCGCGTCGGATGCCCTCGAGTCAACATCCACCAAAGCATTTCAAATGAAACTATAGCCACGAAAAGTCACAAAGAATCGGGATGGGATCGAGGCCGTTCAGCTCGTGCGAGCACATGCGCCTATAGGCGCTTACATCCAATCCTAGTGAACCCAGTGCCAACGTCGGAACGTTTTTTTGTGCCTTTTTTTGGCCAAATTTCCTACCCCATAATGGCTATGATTTTATTGAAAATGCTCTAAATCCAGTCCGGAAGTCGTGCCAATCCAGCCGACCCAGGACAACGTCACCTCAAAATGAGTCCTCTCGCTTTACTAGGCGCCATTCCGACCGAATGAACGTGGACATAAAGTCGACCGGTCAACGGATAGACATTTCCGAGACAACCGCCACGCTCAGAGCCTGACCATGAAACTCAGCCGCCTTTTTTCTAACCGCAAACGTCTCTACATACTCGGCGGCATCCTGCTGGCCGGCCTTGTTTTTGTCAGCTGGAGCAACTGGCACATCGTGCAGAGCAACCGCACCAGCCTTTACTCCGACGTGGACACGATCCCCGCGCGGGATGTCGGCGTGGTTTTCGGAGCCATCCCAAAACTGCGCGATGGTCGGGACAATCTCCATTTCACCAATCGTATCGACGCGGCCATGACGCTTTACCAGTCGGGCAAAGTCCGACACCTCATCGTCAGCGGCGACAACCACATCGCCGGTTACGACGAACCGACCGCCATGCGTGAGGCACTGATCGCGCGCGGAGTGCCCGCCGACGTCATCACCTGCGACTATGCCTGTTTTCGCACACTCGACACCGTGGTCCGTGCCCAGGCCGTCTTCGAAGCCGGTCCGTGCATTCTGATCACCCAGCGTTACCACAACACCCGTGCGCTCGAAATCGCCCGCGCCCGCGGCGTCGACGCCATCGGATTCTGCGCCGCCGATGTGCCGCGTTACCTGTCACTCAAGACCCGTTTGCGAGAGGTGCTCGCCCGCACCTGGACCATCCTAGATCTCTACGTTTGGAACCGGCAGCCCCATTTTCTGGGCACGGCGGAACCCGTCCTTCCTCGGAAATAAGCTGTCCGCCGTTTGATTATTGGCACTGCTAATGCTCTGTTGAAAGCGTATGAAACGCTGCGAGCACTGGCTGTTTTTGCTCTGCCTGACGATCTCCCTCATCGGGTCGCCCACAGCCGCTGCGTTCAGCTTCCGCACCGCCAGTCATGGGACGGTGATCAAGACGTCCGGACAACACACGCTGTCGTCGGGGGTTTCATTCATTGAGACATCGCCCGGTGAAGATGCCCCGCAGGGGCACAAAACATCAGCCCCCTACCTCTGGTTGGAAGTCACCGGCATTGCCGTGCCGATCGAGTCCACCCAGGTGCAGGTGGACCATGGCACCGTTGAGGTTATCCGTTCCGCAGCCTTGGAGCGGCCGTTGAGTTGTGGGCCTCCCGCCCGGGTTTGAAACCATCCTGACAGACCGGTGGACATGCCACGCATGTGCCCGCCGTTGGCAGTCGCTCTGGTTACCTACCCGCAACTCAACACTCACACCCATGTCTTTTCTTTATTCAAAACGCCTCCATTGGGGCACCCATCACGAAGTTATGGAAAACCTCAAACTACACATCGACGACGCCGTTCAACAAAACCATCAGCCCAGTCCGGCGGGGGCCGCCCCGCTCGATTACGAGGATGCCGGTCAGACCGAAAATGAGAAACGTGCCGCTCACAACAAGAGCCTCGACGACCTGTTCGGGCCGTAACTCAGCGGTTGCGCTGACCCGGGTTTTTTAGATCAATCCGCCGGACCGGTTTCCCGAAAGGAACTCAGGTCCGGCGGCTTCCTGAGCGGAGATTGTCGATGGCCACGGCCACAATGATGACCGCACCCATGACGATCTCTTGGGTGTATTGCGGCCAACCCATCTTCACGCCGCCGTTGCGCAAAATGGTAATGATCAGTGCACCGATCATGGTGCCGAGAATCGTTCCACGTCCGCCCAGCAAACTCGCACCGCCGATCACCGCGGCGGCGATCACGAAGAGTTCGTAGCCGATGGCTTCGGTGGGTTGTCCGATCGACCCCAACCGCGCAAAAAAAAGCACACCGGCCAGACCGCTGAACAGACCGCCGATCACGTAGACCAGAATTTTGGTCCTGGCCACGGGCACGCCGCAAAGCACCGCTGTCTTCTCATTGGAGCCCAGCGCGAAGATGTGGCGGCCAAGCCGGGTGTAGCGCAGAAAGAGACCGGTCAATACCGCCGCGCCAATCACCAGCCAGACGGCAGCCGGCAGGAACGGCCAGGTGTAGAGATTTTTCGATGGATCCAGCAGTCGCGAGATCCACAGGTCCTGCACTTCGGTGGGCGGATAAATGTTTTGTTCATTCGCCACCAATTTGGCAAAACCGCGGGCCATCTGCATCGTGCCAAGGGTGATGATAAACGGAACGATCCGCAGCCAGGTGACCAGCATACCGTTGATCGCACCGATCGCCGCCGAGACTCCCATGGCCGCCCCCAGGGCCAGCAGCGGCAGCAGGACAGGATGCACCACGACCAGTTTTGAGCCCTCCGGACCGAGGTCCAGAATGTAGGCGGTGGTGATCATCGACAAAGCGATGGCCGAACCGACGGAAAGATCGATACCGCCGGCGATAATGACGATGGTCGCGCCGATCGCCGCCATGGCGACGACCGCGATGTCTTGCAGCATAAGCTGCGTGTTGGCGTCGGACATGAAGCCCTTGCTACCCGGCGTGAGGATCGCGAAGAACGCATACACGGCGGCCAGCGCGGCGAGCCGACCGATCATCGCGACCACACGGTTGGACTTCGAAGACTTGGAAGCGGGAGTGGTGGTCTGGGACATGTTGATAAATCAGTGGCGTTGATCCTGCCCGGTGGCGGCGAGCATCAGGGAGTGTTCGGTCCAGTCGGAAACGGGTTTGGCTTCGCCGAGCACGCCGCGGGTCATCACCGCAATGCGATCACAAATTCCAAGGAGCTCCGGCAAATAACTGGAGACCACCAGCACGGCTTTGGGCGGGCGTCCGGTCGCCGGATCGCCGAGGGCGAGCTTGTCGATCCAGGCGTAGATCTGGGCCTTTGAGCCAACGTCGATGCCTCGGGTGGGTTCATCGAGCAGCAGGATGTCGCAGTCGTGATGCAGCAGACGGGCGATGGCTACTTTCTGTTGATTACCGCCGGAGAGCGCCTCAACCGGTTGGTCTCCGCCTTCACACTTGATGGGAAAATTACGAATCCACGGTTCCGCGGCGGCCTGCTGACGGGAAGGCAACACGAGCCGCCAGGGGCCGAGCCCGCCGAAGTTGGAAAGCGTGATGTTTTCGGCAATGGAAAGGCTTTGCGCGAGGCCCTCGGTCTTGCGGTCCTCGCTGACCAGACCGACACCCTGCCCCCAGCGGGCACCGGGGCTGGCACCCGGCGTAAGATTTCCGTGAATACGAACCTCGCCGGAGGCAACCGGATCGAGCCCGAAGAGGGTGCGCAAAGTCTCGGTGCGACCGGACCCAATAAGACCGGCGATGCCGACAACTTCGCCCCGTCGCAAATTCAGGCTGGCACTCTTGGGCAGCCTGGCCCCGGCCAATGCGCGGAGTTCGAGAATGGACTCTGAAGGGGTGCGCACGGAACGCGGATACAGATCTTCAACGGCCCGACCGACCATCATCGCGATAATCTTGTCTACCGGAACTTCACCAACTTTGCCGTGACCAACCGTCTCTCCGTCGCGCATGACCGTGAACCGATCGCAGAGCGCCTCCACTTCCTCCAGTGCGTGGCTGATGTAGACCACACCAACGCCCTTGGCCTTGAGCCGGCGAACCAGGGCGAAGAGCGCCTGCACATCCTTCTGGGTCAGCGAGCTGGTGGGTTCATCAAGAACCAGCACTTTGCAGCCGACCGCGACGGCCCGGGCGATCTCGACGAGTTGCTGCTCGGCGATGGAAATATCCGCGACGAGGGTCACGGGATCGAGCGCGGGTAACCCGACCTCATCTAGCGCGCGGCGGGCGATGTCCCGGGTGGCGCGCCAGTTCATGAACGGCCCGATGGTCGGCTCGATACCGAGCAGGATGTTTTCCATCACGCTCAGGTGCGGCGCGAGCGCGAGTTCCTGATAAATCATGCACACGCCAAGTCCACGGGCATGAAACGGGTTGGCCGGCACGTAGGGCACCCCGTTGAGCGTCATCTCACCGGCGTCACCGATATGGGCGCCGGAGAGCACCTTCATCAGGGTGCTCTTGCCGGCACCGTTCTCACCAATCAGGGCCAGCACTTCCCCACTGGCTAGCGTGAGGTCGACGCCCTTCAATGCCTTGGTGGCGCCAAAGCTCTTGGTAACGCCGCGAACGGTGAGCAAGGTTCCGACGGACGAAAGGGGGTTGCTCATACGGACGATCCGGCGACGGCTGGGATTACTGCGCGACGACGCCGTCCTTGGTTTTCACGGTCACACCGGTGTCGACGTAGGCCTCGACCGGCTTGCCCTGCAGATGGTCGACGAGCGACTTGATGCCGAGATAGCCCATTTTTTCGGGATCTTGCACAACGAGGGCGTCGATCACGCCGTTGGCCAAGCCTTGCGAGAGCAGCGTCGAATCGTCGAACCCGACGAACTTGGCGGTAATCTCAACGCCTTGGTCACGGAGCGACTTGATGGCGTTGTAGGTGCCTTCAGCAGTGGGTTGGTTGGAAGCGAAGATGCCGGCAAGCTCGAGCTTGTTGTTTTTGACGTAGTTGCCGAGGAGGGTCTCGGCGACTCGCTGGGCACCGGCCATGGAACCGTCGGTGAATTGCTCGGCGCTGATCGAAAGGTTCGGGTTGGTCGCGAGTCCGGAGGTGAAACCCTCCTCGCGAAGACGAGTGCTGGCGGAACCTTCGGTGAAGCGGATCATGAGCACCTTGCCGCCATGGCCGGGAGCGTCGCCGATGAGGCCGGTGAGCGTCTGCGCGGCGGTGGCGCCGGCGGCCCGGTTGTCGGTGGCCACAAAATTGATGTAGTCGACGCCTTGTTTCGCATCGAGAGGAGAATCAAAGATGGCCACGGGCATACCGCGTTTGGCGGCGTTGCGCACCATGGGAGCGAGCGCCTTGTCGTCGCAGGGTGAGAGTAAAATCGCCTGCACACCCGAGGCGGCGAGGTTGTTGAAGATACCGATTTGATCGGCGACCTTGGAGTCATCCAGCGGTCCCTGCCATTCCAGTTCGACGTTAAATTCGGCCGCGGCGCGACGGACCCCGGCTTCGGCGGCCTTCCAGTAGGAGTGGGTGGTAGCCTTCGGAATAGCCGCGATTCGGATCCTGGCCGGAGCCGGGGAACCGTCGGCGACAGGAGCGGAATCTGAGGATTTACCACAGCCCGTTAACAGAAACATCAGGGCAAAGGCAGTGAGTGAGGCCAGAAGGGTATTTCTTGGGGTCATAAAACGTTGGGAATATTTGAAATATGCCATGAGAGAGCGACGAATTTTTCTTGATGACGAACCGTGCCGATCAAAGGCGGGATATACTCCCCCAAACCAGTCGATAAAACGCTCAAGAATGGCGCCATCGCTGAATCAGCTAAACTCGTGCAGGACAATTAGACAGACGGCGTCTCGGCGGGCGGCCAAAACCCCGATTAATACCGAACCCTTCGAGCGGTGATTTAAAACCTATTGCGCCGAATTTCCATTGCCATCCCCTCCATGCCCTTCAAGGACTCTACCTTTAGACAGATAACATACACTCAGGCCCCCTCCATCCCCTCATGCACCTGATCGACTGGCTCATCGTCATCATCCCTGTAATTTTGATTCTCGGCATCTCGCTTTACTCAAAGCGGTATGTTCGCGGCGTGGTCGATTTTCTCGCGGCCGGTCGCGTCGCCGGGCGATATGTGATTTCCGTCGGCGACATGACCGCCGGCATCGGCGTGATCACCTTGGTCGCCCTAGTCGAACAAAAATATCAGGTCGGCTACGCCCTCACCTTTTGGGAATATCTGGTGGTGCCGATCGGCATCATCATTGGCCTGACTGGTTACTGCACCTACCGCTTCCGCGAGACGCGCTCGCTCTCCATCGGACAGTTTCTCGAGCTGCGCTACAGCCGCAAATTCCGCATCCTCGCCGCCACGATCCGCACCATCTCCGAGATGATCACCAACGCGATTGGCCCCGCGGTCGCCGCCAACTTCTTCATCTACTTCCTCGGTCTGCCGCACAAAGTCATGGTCTTCGGTATGGCGATGCCAACCTTCGCCATCCTCGTCGCCATCGTGTTGTGTCTCGCCATGATCGTCATCTGGCCGGGCGGTCGTATTTCCCTGCTGATTTCCGACTCCTTCCAAGGTCTGATCAGTTACCCGATCTTTGTCATCATCGCCGGCTACATCTTCCTGCATTTCGGCTGGGGTGATACCATCGGTCCGGTGATGCTGGACCGGGTGCCCGGCGAGAGCTTCCTCAACCCCTTCGATATCGAGAAACTGCGCGACTTTAACATCTTTGCCCTGTTCGTAGGCATCGTGGGCAGTGTGCTCAACCGTGCCAGCTGGATCGGGAACGACACGACCAACTGCGGTCGCACTCCTCACGAGCAGAAGATGGCCGGCATCCTAGGCCAATGGCGCAACGGTTTCGCCGGTCTGATGCTACTGCTGGTCGCGATCATGATCATCACCCTGATGACTCACGCGAAGTTTGCCGACAAGGCCCACGAGATCCGCTCCGAGCTCTCCAAGCAGGTCGCAGGGGAAGCCATTCTCGACCCGACCTTGCGGGCACAACTCAATACCAACATCGCCGCGATTCCGGTGCAGCGTCACCAGATCGGCGTCGACACACCCCTCTCCCAGGAAAACAACATCGACACACCCTACATGCAGACCGCCCGCGCGACGCTGGGTGACACTCCGGAGGGCAACGTGCAGTTCCAAAAATACCGCACGCTCTATAACCAGATGATGCTGCCGGTCGCGCTCAAAAACCTACTGCCCGTCGGCATGATGGGACTATTCTGCCTGCTGATGATCATGCTGATGCTATCGACCGACGACTCCCGCATTTTCAATGCATCTTCCACGATCATTCAGGACGTCGTCATGCCGTTCCGGAAAACCCCGTTCACTCCGCAGCAGCATTTGAAGTGGATCCGCTGGTGCTCGATGAGCGTGGCCGTCTTCTTCTTTGTGGTCTCACTGTTCTTCGTGCAGCTGGACTACATCCAGATGTTCCTGGTGATCATGACTTCGCTATGGTTGGGCGGCGCCGGCCCGATCATGATCTTTGGTCTCTACAGCCGCTTCGGCACCACCACCGGCGCCTACGGCTCACTCATCTTCGGTTCAGGACTCTCGATCGCCGGCCTGTTTCTGCAACGCAGCTGGGCAGAGAGTGTCTACCCCTGGCTCGACAGCCACAACTGGGTGACTCCCGTCGATAGCTTCCTGCGCACCGTGTCCGGCCCGTTCCATCCCTACATTCACTGGGAAATGAACGCTGTTAAGTTCCCGATCAATTCCTACGAGCTCTTCTTTATGGCCATGGTCAGCGGCGTCCTCGCCTATGTCATCGGTTCACTGCTCACCCGCAAGGAGCCCTTCAATATGGATCGCCTGCTGCACCGCGGCATCTACGACGTCGAGGGTCACAAACACATCGCCACCAAGTGGACCAGGCAGAACGTCATGAGTAAGCTCGTCGGCATCACCCCTGAATACACCAAGGGCGATAAGATCATCGCCTGGTCCGTGGTCGGCTACGCCATCATCTACAAATTCGGCTTCTGTTTCCTCGCCGTTCTGATCTGGAACTTGATCTCCCCTTGGCCCCCCGAGTGGTGGAGCCACTACTTCTTCATCACCAGCCTGTGCGTGACCGGTGCCGTCGGCGTCGTCTCGACCTTCTGGTTCCTGATCGGCGGTATCATCGATACCCGTCGCCTCTTCAAGGATCTCGCCGCCCGCGTCGACAACCCCTTGGACAACGGAGTGGTCGAGGGCCACGTGTCCCTCGCCGACAAGGCTATCTTCGAAGCCAAAACCCACAAGAAACAGGACGACTGAAACGGTCCGATTTAAGTGGTTTCCAAATCACCCCAGCCCTCCACCTCGGTGGGGGGCTTTTGGTTTTTGGACCAGCGGTCATCCACCCAAGGCCCGGCTCAAGTCGGTCGCGTGCCGATAGCCCAAATGGTAAGCCGTGGTCTTCACCGGCCACCCCTCGTTTTGGATCAGTCGCATTGCCTCGGCCTTTTTCGCAGCACGAAAATACGCCCCCGGCGAAACCCCCGCCTGCTTCATGAAAAACCGGTTCAACGTGCTCGGCGACATGCGCAGATAATCGCACAACGCGGGGATCGGCGCGTGGATCGCCAGATTCGCCCCGATCCACTCGCGCACCAACTCCCACTGCCGCGACACCTCGGACTGCGGAGCCTGACTCCCCCGGCTCAACTCAACCTCCACCAAGGTCCGCAACGCCGCCAACGTCAGTTTGATCGCCCCGTCGGTTCGAGCCACCTCATCGCGACAGTGCCGGTGCAACTCCAACAAACGCGGCACCGACTCAGGTTGAAGCGATAGACGCCGGACACCGCCCGCCTCGGGCTTCAGCACGTCCAGATGCGGCGGGTCACGCCACACCCAGACCAGAATCTCCACCTGCTTTGATCGTCCCCCGGTGACGCCTGACAAGCATTCCTTGTCAATAATACACGCACACGGCGCCAATATCCGATGCTCCACGCCCGACTCCGACAACATCAGATCCCCCTTGAGCACCAGATAGAAACTGGTGCCGATGTCGTAGTGCCTCGAAAGCGGATAACGATGAAAATCACGATTTCCCCATCCAAGATACACCAGCGGCAGATCGCCGTGACTGACCCAGCAGGGACGTCCCGGCGGCGGTTTTACGGTGATATGCGGGCGTTCAACCATACATGCACTTTATGTCATCGCAGCCGTTCCTGCTATCTCAATCTGCTTCGCCGCCGGACGTTCTCTGGAATAAGTTTTGATTCCCCACCCGACCATGTCCTCCCCCTTGTTCCTGCAAGTCCACCCGTCCGACAACGTCGCCGTTGCCCTGCGCGCCGCCGAGCCCGGTGACACGTTTGCCGGTGTCACCGTCGCCGAACCCATCCCCGCCGGCCACAAGCTCGCCCTGCGCGACCTCGCGGTCGGTGACCCTGTCGTCAAATACGGCTACACCCTCGGTGTTGCCTCGGCGCCCATCACCGCCGGCAGACACATCCACTCGCACAACCTCCGCAGTTCGCTCACCGACAAACTCGAAGAGCTCCGCTTCGCCGACGTCGCCAAGCCACAACCCGCGCCTGCCGCCCGCTCCGCCGACACCTTCATGGGCTACCGCCGCGCCGACGGACGTGCCGCCACCCGCAACGAAATCTGGATCGTCAACACAGTCGGCTGCGTGAACGTCGCCTCGGAAAAAATCGCCGCCGCCGCCAACACCGAACTCGCCGGCACCGGCATCGACGGCGTGCACGCCTTTCCCCATCCCTTCGGTTGCTCGCAGCTCGGCGACGACCTGCAATATACGCAAAAAGTCCTCGCCGGTCTCGCCCGCCATCCCAACACCGCCGCAGTTCTCATCCTCGGACTCGGTTGCGAGAACAACCAGATGAAGGCCTTTCTCGAGTTTCTCGGTCCGCAGGCCAAGGAGCGCATCCGCTGGTTCAACGCCCAGGAGGTCTCCGACGAGATTGAGGACGGCATCGCCGCCGTGCGTGAACTCGCCATCTACGCCCGCCAATTCAAGCGCGAACCGATCCCCGCCTCCGAGCTCATCCTCGGCATGAAGTGCGGCGGCTCCGACGGCTTTTCGGGCATCACCGCCAACCCGCTCGTCGGCCGCATCGCCAACCGCCACACCGCCGGCGGCGGCACCGTGCTGCTCACCGAAGTCCCCGAGATGTTTGGCGCCGAGCGCGTGTTGCTCGAACGCACCATCAACGAGTCGATATTCAACGGCGTCATCAACCTCGTGAACGACTTCCGCGCCTACTTCCGCAAACACAACGAACCCGTCGACGAAAACCCCTCCCCCGGCAACAAGGCCGGCGGCATCACCACCCTCGCCGAAAAGTCCCTCGGCTGCGTGCAAAAGGCCGGCCGGGCGCCCATCGCACAGGTCCTCCCCTACGGCGCCACTGCCACCGCCGGCCTCGGTGGCGTGGCCCTCCTGCAAGGCCCCGGCAACGACGGCGTCTCCGGCACGGCCATGACCGTCGCCGGCGCGCACCTGTTGCTCTTCACCACCGGACGCGGCAACCCCATGGGTTTCCCCGTGCCGACCATCAAGGTCTCCAGCAACACCGACCTCGCCACGCGCAAACCACAGTGGATCGACTTCAACGCCGGCCCCGTGGCCGACGGCACCAACTCCTTCGAGGCCCTCACCGACGAGCTCTGGCAACGCATTCTCGACATCGCCTCCGGCCGCGAACTCACCCGCAACGAAACCCGCGGCCACCGCGAAATCGCCATCTGGAAAGACGGAGTGACCCTCTGATTAAAATCCGTTTATTGCCCACGAAACACACTGAAAAACACGAAATTCCGGCTTAACTTAGTCCCGCTGTTTTCGTGCCCCTACGTGTATTTCCTGGGCCAAAATTCCTCCCCATGCCTGAAACCATTCTCCAATTCGGCGCCGGCAATTTCCTGCGCGCCTTCGCCGATCTTTTTGTCGCCCAAGCCAACCGTGACGCCACCACCGCACTCGGCAAAATCGTCGTGGTGCAATCGACCGACCGCAACCGCGCCGACGCGCTCAATGCCGCGCAGGGCCACTACCACGTCGCCATCCAAGGCTTCGCCAACGGCCAGGTTGTCGACACCGTCGAGTTCGTCGATTCAATCTCGCGCGCCCTGCACGCCGGCACCCAGTGGAGCGATATCCGTGCCTTTGCGCAGTCGCCCGAACTTGAGTGGATTTTTTCCAACACCACCGAGGCCGGCTTTGCTCTCGACGACTGCGACACCGCACGTCCGACCAAGGCCGTCGCGCCGTTTTCCTTTCCCGCCAAACTCCTCGATGTCCTCCTCACGCGACACGCCGCCGGCCTGCCCGCGCCAACCATCGTGCCGTGCGAACTCATTGAACAGAACGGCCAAAAACTCCGCGCGCTGGTGCTCACCCAAGCCGCGCGCTGGCAGGTCGCACCCGCCGCCATCACCTGGCTGACCGAAGCCTGTCGCTGGGTCGACAACCTCGTTGACCGCATCGTGCCCGGTGCCCCCGCCGAACATCCGCTCATTGCCAGCGATCCGTTGCTACTCAGCGCCGAGCCCTTCGCTTTCTGGGGAGTCCAAGGCACCGGACCGTTTTTAAATCATCCGGCCGTCACGCTGACAGACGACCTCACTCCTTATTACCTGAGAAAAGTCCGTATCCTCAACGGAGCGCATACCGCGTTGGTCGCGCACGCGTTGCCACTCGGCATCAAGACCGTGCGCGAGTGCGTTGAGCATCCCGAAGTCGGTCCATGGTTGGAGCGTGTGCTCTTCGAGGAAATCGTGCCAGTAATCGCCGACCGCGCGCCCGACGCGGAGACGTTTGCCCGCGACACTCTGGACCGATTCCGCAATCCCTTCCTCAACCACCAGCTCTCAGCCATCGCGTTAAACCACGAGGCCAAGCTCAAGGTCCGCCTACTCCCCACTCTCGCCGACTACCGCGAACGTTTCGGCACGTCCGCCCCGCTGCTCTCCTCGGTAATCCCGTAACCCATTCAGCAAAAAGCCCTCCCGAGCAGAGGGAGGGCTTATAAATTGGGTGCAGGGGTTGGATTTGAACCAACGACCTTCAGGTTATGAGCCCAAGTGAGAAATAGCCCTGACCATCCACTTATGCGTAATTTCACAATAACTACGTGAAAACTACGGGAGTGGGATAATTTACTTCGCGGAGCCATTCCATTACGGCCTGATACTGAAACCGGTCTTCGATATTCGAAAGGTTTAGTCACCATTAAACCGATAACGGGCTACTGGCCCTGTCATTAGGTATAGCAATCGAGTGAAACGATTAAAATAACAACCCCACGGGGATTCGAAATCTAGGTTAGTCCAACCTAACTTTCAGGTGTAAATCGCACAATTTGCTTCTCTATAATTATTAGTAAATTGTTTTTTACATGTAACGAGATGCGGCAAAATGCATCGAAAAACACAATTTGGCCAATACTCGGCCGCTATAGTTGCGAAATTGGCATAGCGCCCCCGTGGGGCAAAACAATGGTCTGCTCACTTACCCTCCTGGTCGCAACCTCTGGACGACTCCACCCAACTGATGCATTTTCATGATGTGGGCAGACAACGAGGCAGCCTGCTGGTCAGCCACCTCTCCTTGGGGGATCACGACAGCCGATGCCCGCAGCAAAGGCCCTGCCCACCCGGGACCGACAGACCGAATAGCTTTTTTCACCTTATCAAATCGTAAGCGTGCCTTTCAAAATGAGCACGCCAAGAACACGGAAATGAAACCCATCGGACACGCGCGCAACTCAGTCCACAGAGGCTGATTTGCCAGCCTCCTCGCCGACCTCAGTCCAACGTTTGGTCGGCCAGATCGGTCGATCCAACATCTCAAGTGCCGGTTCATCCGAAACGGTCGCCGAGGCATCGGAGACTTGAGGGACCGCCCCCTCACCACCGCCGACTGCCATGATGATATCGCGGAATCGGCCCTCCCCAAACTGCAGCGCCTTGCGGTTCACATAGGCCGTGCCGTGCGGGTAATAATCCGCACCGCGCCGAAAAAACATCAACGGGGTGTCAGTGCTGCCTACCTCGATCGCATAGGTCTTGCCTGCCTGCAGCTCGATCCGGTCCGGGCCATCAAAGGACACCTGCATCAACACGGTCTCGCCATCACCTGTGGCACCCAGCTCCGTGGAATTGTGCACATCAAGCAAGGTCGTCGACGCAACGGCGTATTCCATCGGCTGCCCCCCCGGTATCTGCTGAACCCGTATTTTCACGCTGCCGGCCGGACAGGCCTCGCGCAGCATGTAGGGGAACCAGAGATCCGACAGATAAAGATCTGCCAAAGGCGTGATACTTTGACTCACCAAGCTCTGCGCGTCGGAGACCACACTACTCTTACCCACGGTGGGCGCATCGGTCTTGATCACCACTCCGTCCGGCCAGTCCGTTGACGCGGGAATCTTCTCGTGAAACGTCACTGCGGCCGACAAACCGCCGACCAGAGACAGGGCGACTGCCAGCAATCGAACGCCATACTGTGGAAGGCGGCAACGCGTGGTGTGTGAAATGGGGAGGTGCATGTTGTGTGCGAGCGGCAAGGCAACTTTTCGCGCGGTCCTCGCGGGACCACGACGCGCACCAGCCTACCACCGACTGGCGCGGTAAGAACAACTGTCGGCAATTCCACCTCTGGCATATTCGCTTATCCCTTCTTCATATAAGCGATCAGATGGAGCATGCCAGCGGCGAAGGACAAGGTAACGCAGGCACATCGGATGTGGGGAAACGACAACTGCGTCTTATGCCGTTCGAGAGAAATGCCCACTCCTCCGACAAGCCCCATGTATATCTGACTTTTCAAGGCCCTTTTCCGAGACAGCAGGGCAAATGGACCGTCATCCCCCACACCGTCGGCGATATCACGAATAGGTAACTGAAAATAGAATTACCGCAACCCTTCACCCTTGGCCGTCAGTGGCGTGATTTTAACCTTTTCACTTCAACTCCTATCCGATGAATACCCTCCCTCGTTACTTTAATCCCGCGCCTTTTAGTGCCCGCACACTTAATGTAGATCTATGTGTCTACGGCGGCGTTTCCGGGGGAGTCACCGCCGCCATCGAGGCCGCCCGGCGCGGCCTGAAGGTCGTGCTGATCGAACCCGGCTCCCACTTGGGCGGACTCACCGCCGGAGGCCTGGGCATGACCGATGTGGGCAACAAATACGTGATCGGTGGCCTCTCCCGTGAATTCTACGAACGCGTAGGCCGGCACTACGGCGTTTCCGTTGAATGGCGCTTCGAACCCCACGTCGCCGAAAAGATTTTCAACGAATGGCTGGCGGAAGCATCCGTGCAGGTTTTCACCCGTCACTTCCTCCAATCGATCACCCAAAAGGATGGTCGCATAACCACGCTCACTACCATCAGCGGCCTGACCGTCGAGGCGGGCATGTTCATCGACGCCACCTACGAGGGCGACTTGATGGCCCGCGCCGGAGTGACTTACACCATCGGGCGCGAGTCCAACTCCCGATACCGCGAGACCCTCAACGGGGCCCAAATCCACAGCGAGCATCAGTTCAACAGTCCGGTTGATCCCTACGTCGTGCCGGGCGACCCATCCAGTGGCGTGCTCCCCGGCATCGAGCCGGAACACGACTACGAACCAGGCAAGGGCGACCTCCGCGTGCAGGCCTACAATTTCCGCATGTGCCTGACCGACCGGCCGGATCTGCGCATCCCGTTTCCCAAGCCCGCCAGCTACGATCCCCGCTGGTATGAACTGCTCAAACGCCACCTCGCCACCGGCTGGAACGAGGCCTTCCGCAAATTCGACCCCATCCGCAGCGGCAAGACCGACACGAACAACCACGGTGCCGTCTCCACCGACTTCATCGGCCAGAACCATGCGTATCCGGAGGCTGACTACGAAACACGCGAAAAGATTTTCCAGGCCCACGTGACCTGGCAACAGGGTCTCATGTGGACGCTCGCCAACGATCCCGAAATCCCCGCGGCCATCCGCGAACCGATGAGCAAGTGGGGACTGTGCCGCGACGAGTTTGTCGACGGCGGCGGCTGGCCCCACGCACTCTATGTCCGCGAAAGCCGTCGCATGGTTTCCGACTACGTCATGACCGAGCACAACTGCCGAGGCACTGTCGCCGCCGATGATTGCGTCGGCATGGCCGCCTACGGCATGGATTCTCACAACATCCGCCGCATCATCATCGACGGTCGCGTGGTCAACGAAGGCGACGTGCAGGCCGGCGGGTTCCTCCCCTATCCGATCGCCTACCGCTCCATCATCCCTCGGCGCGGCGAGTGCGCCAACCTTCTCGTTCCCTACTGTCTCTCGGCCTCGCACATCGGCTTCGGCTCGATTCGCATGGAACCCGTGTTCATGGCGCTTGGTCAGTCCGCCGCCGTGGCCGCCTCCCTCGCCTTGTCCGGCAAGACTTCCGTGCAAGACGTGCCCTACGCCGTCCTCAAGCGCGAACTGCTTGCCCGCAACCAGGTTCTCACCCGCCCGGCCCAAGCCGAGGCATTCAAGATCGGCGAGACCGAAGCCGAGCCCGTCGTCACCCACTGACGACGGATGGTGCCCGTCCAATCCCAGGCACGGAGATCACGCGGAGGGAAATCCGACCAGGCCGGCTTCCGCAGTTTTGGACGAAGTCGGTGGATTCGGAATTTGACACAGAGGACACTGAACTCGGACACAGAGCACACAGAGCTGAATCCAAGTGCGAACTGCCTCTCTCCGTGCTCCCTGTGCCTCCTCTTGCTTGGCGCTGTGTAACCACTCCGAAAAACAGCCATCCTCACGGTGTTTTGGCTTTCCGTCCTGACTCCTATCTCGCGTTCCGGAGGTAATTGATTAACAACGACAGGTTAAATTAAGATAACATAAAGTAGAAGCGGGAGCACCGCAGTTCCTTGTGAGTCCGCCAAGGGTAAAGATGCTCATTCTCTATTCATCCCACCATGTTTATTACCCCTCGTCTGCCTGCCGTTCTGCGGCTGCCCGCTTGCCTCTTTTTAATGCTGTTCGCTGTGCTGTCGACCGAAGCTGCCAGCGACGTATCGCAGGACGTGCGGCTGGATGATTTTTCCAGCGAAGGTCTCGATTGGAAATTCAGCAAGGGTAACGAATTCCCGGGAGCCAAGGGGGGCATGGAGGTGATCAAGGACGGCAAGTCCGCCTTGCGCGTGATCGCAGATCTGACCGGCGGCGGCAAATACGTGGGCCTCGGCAAACTCATGCCCACGTGGAATATTCGCGATACCGTCGCGCTGCGAATGAAGCTCAAAACGAGCAACGTCAAAAGCCTCACCATCCGCCTGACCGACGCCAGCGGGCAGACCTTCCAGACAAAAAACCTTCCACTCACCGTCGACGGCGCCTGGCACGATTATGAGTTCACCACCAAGAGCCTGTCCTCGGGCGAGCACTGGGGCGGCGCCAACGATGGCAACTGGCACGGTCCGGCGCAGGACGTTTTTATCAGCATCACCGAGCGCGGGCTATCGGAAACCCGCCAAGGCGAGATTCTCCTCGCAGACCTGCGCGCATCGATCATCCCGGCCGGCGACCTTTCCGCGCTCTCTTATATCGGCGAAGGCTTCGACACAGCGGCACTCCCCGCGCAGTGGGCAACCCAAGGGGATGTCACGATTACTACAGACGTTAAGTTCTCCGGAAAATCTGCAGTGGTGCTTAAGCGTTCCCCCGAAAATTTCTCGGTCGATACATCCGTGACCAGCCCCCCGATCGCCGTCCGCAGCGGACGCGCCGAATTCAACGGCGCCTTTAAATCCGCCTTGGAGTCTCCCGACTCGTCGTTCAACGCGACACTCGAAGTCGAGGCCCTCGACGGTTCCGGCAAGGTGCTCGACACGTTCAAACTGGCCGCCATCTCAGGCACGTCCAACTGGATGCCCGTCAAGAGAGCCTTTTCGATGCCCACAGGCACGCTTGCAGCCCGCATGCGCCTGCAACTCAACAAGGCCACGGGCAGCTTCTGGGCGGACGACCTGCGCCTCTCCGCCCCCGAGGTGAAGTTTGCGCCGCGCAACCCCGTGCAACGCGTTCTGCTCAAGACCGCCACCACCGGCAACATGCTCTACCCGGGCCAACCGGCGGTCTTTGAAGCCACCATCCAGTCGGCGACACCGCTCGACAAAGACCATTTGAAAATCCTCGCTTGGGTAACCGACTACTGGGGAGCCGAACAGTCGGCCGTGACTACTCACGAACTCACTCCCGCCAAGCGAAACAAGGGCCTCTTCGAATGCAAGACCCAGATCGATCTCTCCAGCTTTACTGCGGAAACCGGAAGATACTACGAACTGCGCACCTCGATGGACGGCGGTGCGGGCGACCCCGTGAGCGAATCCAGCGCGTTTGTCTTTCTACCCGAGGCCGTGACCAAGCAGTATTCCTGGCGCGAAATCCCTTTCAGCAGCCGCAATTGGGACAACCGTTTCCCGGCCTACTTCGAGATGAGCGACCGCATCGGTATCCGCCTGGTCGGCGTCTGGGGTTCGTGGCAGTCGGCACCGCCCTACAAAGCGAGCACGCCGGGTAGTGATCAGATCAAAAAGCTCAACCTCACGATGCTCACCCGCACCCCGATCGTGGATATAGAACACCATCGCAAGGGCTACGAAGCCTACACGGACGAGGTCATGAAGGCCGGCTGGCCGGGATTTCTTGAAAAGGCCGGCAAAGATCGCGAATTCGTCGTCACGCTCGGTAACGAACCGCAGACGACCGGCCCCTCCGTGGATCGGAACGTAGAGTTGTATAAGCTCATGTATGAGCAGGTAAAAAGAGACTCTCCCAACACATTCGTCGTCGGCACCTCCGTCGGCCCCGCCGAGGAATATTTTAAACGCGGCTTCCACAAATACAGTGATGCAGTGGATTTCCACACCTATGAAGACAGCAAGGGCATCCGCGACATCTTTGCCCGTTACAAAGAACTCTTTGCCAAATACGGCGGCGAGCAACCGATCTGGGCCACCGAGATGGGCCTGAACGCCCAAGGTCTTTCGCGCCGCATCGTGGCGGCGGAACTGATCAAAAAATTTGCCTGGTTCTTTAGCTATGGCGGACAAAGCGGCTCGTGGTTCGGCATCTGTTACCCCGATCGCGAAGGCAAGCTGCGCGGCACGGCCGAGGACGCCTTCAACCTCTTCGACGGTCTCTACGGCAACTACAGCCCGCGCCTCGACGCCATCGCCTACTACAATGTGGTGAACGGCATCTGCATCAAAAAATTCTCCGCGCATCGCGAATACGCCGATGGTCTTCACAGCTTTCTCTTTCTCGATAAAAACGACGAGAACCTACAGATCCTCTGGAAAGACCACGGAGCGGAAGATGTGCGCATTCCCTTTCCCTCCCAGGGTCAGGTGAAGCTGACCCGCCTCGACGGCACCAGCGTCGAGCTCGAAGCCACCCAGGGCGGCCTTGATCTGCGCATCAGCGAAGACCCGGTGCTGCTCTCCTATAAGGGCGCGCAAAGGTATCTTCCCGAAAAGCTTGGTGCTCCCGCGTTCAAGGTGGTGTCCACACCAGACAAAATCGTCCGCGGCGAAACCTTTTCCGTCTCCGTGGAAACCGATAAGAAAGATATGCAGCTCAGCCTGCCTCCCGGCTGGAAGTCCGGTCCATTGACGACCAAGGCCGGCAACCTCGTCGCGGAAATCACGGCCCCCGCGAACACCGAGGCGCGCTTCGTGCCCATCCGCTTCCTGCAGGAAAACGGCGACCTGGAACTAGTTGTTCCCGTGCAAGGACAAGTCTCCGCAGAAATCAACGCAGTCGTCCTCCCCGACGGTCGTCCGGCCGCCGAACTGGTGCTGCACAACAACAATAACAAACCAGAGGAAGTGAGCTGGAACCTCGCGTTGCTCCTGCAGGTGGCGCCGAACGCAGGCCTCTACACCCTCACGGCCGCCGAGCCCCCGGGTGCGTATTTTGGCGAAGCCGCCGATGGCCAGGTGACCATCCCGGCAAATGCCGAAACCCGCCTGAGCATCCCCCTCGAAGGCATCGATCCCGTCACTGCCTACAAAGTGCGCGGCGTGGTCACCGACCAGTCGGGTCGCACGCTCACCACGGATCGTTTTCTCGCCGGTTTCGTGGCCGTGTCCAAGGCGCGTGGCACCGTCGCACTCGACGGCAAGCTCGACGAATCCGACTGGCAACGCGCCTCCATGCGCAAGATCGACCGTGCCGATCAATTCCGCCACCTGTTGCCCTCCAGTAATTGGACCGGCCCGGAAGATTTGTCGGCCGAGCTGCGTTTTCTCTGGGACGATCGCTACCTGTATATCGGCCTGACGACTCAGGATGATGTCTTCCACAACGAATCGCCGGACAATGAAATCTGGCGCGGCGACGGTGTGCAGTTGCTCATCGATCCAGCCCGTTCGAGCGCCGACAAGCAGGGCAAATACGATTACGCCCTCGGCAAAAATGCCAACGGTCCGATCGCGTGGTGCTACCTCACGGCCGATGGCAGAGCCCCCGCCGGCGAAGTGAAGGAAATCGTAATAACCTCCAGTCCCTCGGGCAAAGGCAGCGGCGGCATGACCTACGAGATCGCGATTCCGTGGTCGCGCCTCACTCCCTTCAACCCAGCCCCTGGAGCAAATCTCGGCATGGCCGTCATCCTCAACGAGGACGACGAACCCAAACGTGACGGCTTCATGACTTGGTTCGGCGACATCCAAAGCAAGGAAGTCTCCCCGGTCGGCGACCTCATCCTCCAACCCTGATTCAGGGATGTTCCGCGCGGAAAAGATCACACCGCCGAAATACTAAAAAAATAACGATTGGAGTAATCCCCTCACATGCGCCTGCCCGACTGGTTACTGTTTATCCTGCCAATTCTCGTTGTCTTCATCATCGGCTCCTATGCTCGTCGCTACATGAAAAGTGTCGCGCTCTTCATGTCTGGAGGGCGACTGGCGGGCCGTTACCTGCTGGCGGTGGGCGGAGGCGAGATGCAGGCGGGCGCGGTTGTATTTGTCGCGTCCTTTGAGCGTATCGCCAATTCCGGTTTCACCTTCATCTGGTGGAGCTGGCTACCCATCCCATTCATGCTGGTTGTCGGCATTTTTGGGTTCGTGACGTATCGCCTGCGTGAGACCCGCGCCCTCACCATCGCCCAGTTTTTCGAGATTCGTTACAGCAAGAAGTTCCGCGTCTTTACCGGGGGTCTGGCCTTCCTCGCCGGCATCGCTAATTTCGGCATCATTCCGGCGGTCGGCGCACGTTGCTTCGTCTATTTCCTCAACCTGCCTGAGATGATCGACGTGCTCGGCTATCCCCTGCCGACCTTCATCCCACTCATGGCCGCATTCCTGATGATCACGGTGACCATCACGCTGGCCGGCGGGTTTTTGACCGTCATGATCACCGACTGTGTCGAGGGCATCATCTCGCAACTATTCTATCTTTTCATCGTGATCACACTGCTGTGGATGTTTCCGTGGCAGGACATCAGCACCACGCTCGCGAATCGTCCGCCCGGCCAATCCCTGCTCAACCCGTTTGATTCGCTCAGCCTGAAAGACTTCAACATCTGGTATGTCGTCATGGGCATGATCACGCAGATCTACGGACGGGGCGCATGGCAGAACGCCAGCGCCTACAATACCGCCGCGCTCAATCCTCACGAAGGCCGCATGGGCAACGTGCTCGGCAACTGCCGCGAAATCGGCAAGCTATCCGTCGTCACTTTGCTGGCCGTCTGCGCGGTCACCTTCCTTGAGCACCCTGACTTCGCCGCACAGGCCGTCGGCGCCCACCAAATCATCGACGGCATCTCCAATCCACAAATCAGCCAGCAAATGACCGTGCCCGTCGCCTTGTCGGCGCTGCTACCGGTCGGCATCAAAGGCATGCTCTGCGCCATCCTGCTGATGGGTGTGTTTGGCGGTGATTCGACCCACCTTCACTCCTGGAGCAGCATCTTCGTGCAGGACGTGCTGCTCGCCCGCCGCAAAAAGCCCTTTGAGCAGAAACAACACATCCGGGCCCTTCGCCTGAGCGTGTGCGGTGTCGCGCTCTTCGCCTTTCTCTTCGGCTGTTTCTTCCGGCAGACGGAATACATTTTCATGTGGTGGGCAGTCACCACCGCGATCTACGTCGGCGGAGCCGGTGCATGTATAGTCGGTGGTCTCTACTGGAAAAAAGGCACGACCACCGGCGCGTGGGCGGCCCTGCTCACCGGCTCGCTGCTATCCGTCGGCGGCATCCTCGCCCGCGTGATGTCGGCAGGAACATTCCCTCTTAACGGCGTGCAAATCTCCTTCGTCTCCATGCTCGTGGCCATCACCGTTTACGTCGTAGTCTCCCTGTTGACCTGCAAAGCCGATTTCAACCTCGAACGCATGTTGCACCGCGGTCAATACGCCGCCGTCGCTGACTCATTGGAGGCCGTGCCCGTCAAGACCACCACCTCCGGTCGCAAATCAAAATGGGGTCGCCTTATCGGATTCGACGACTCTTTCACGCTCGGCGACAAGTGGATCTGCGGCGGCCTATTCGGTTGGAGCATGCTCTGGGTTGCCGTCCTGATCATCGGTTCCGTCTGGAATCTCATCGCGCCGTGGCCCGTCTCTTGGTGGTCCGCATTCTGGCACGTCACCGGTATCGGCATTCCCGTCTTCGTAACCATCGTGACAGGCATCTGGTTCACCTGGGGCGGCGTTCGCGACATACGCTCACTTTTCCGCCGCCTCGCAAACACCCAGGTCAGCGAAAACGACTCCGGCTTCGTCGTCGGCCATCACAATCTGGAGGATGAGTCCTCGCCCAAGACCAAGTAACCACCACACCCCAAACACACTTTGCTCCATGATACATCTACGCCCTGTCTCACTCCTGGCCGCGTTTCTCGGATTCGCCTCGGCCGGCACCGCGTTCGCCGACTCCTTTCCGTCTGACATCTTGCCCCAGTCGGCCGGCATCCAACTCAAGAGCGGCAACACCTCGGCCGAAAACCTCGATCAGATTCAGGCCCTCGGTTTCAAATACGTCCGCCGCGGTTTTATCTGGTTCGCCATCGAAAAGACGCCCGGCCAATTTGATTTTTCCGCTTACGACCGCCTGGTCGACGACGCTGAGAAACGCGGCCTGCACATCCTCGGCTGCCTCGCGCTCAACAACAAGGCCTACCCGCTCGTCAAGGAACCGGAGGGACGCGAAGCATTCGCCCGATTCGCCGCCAAGGTGGCCGAACACTACAAGGGCCGCCCCGTCATCTGGGAGCTTTGGAACGAACCCAACAACGCCAGCATGTGGGGCAAACACGGCAAGGCCAACTGCGACGCCTTCGCCGACGAATACTCCGCGTTCGTCAAGGTGGTCGCGCCCGCCATGCACAAAGCGAACCCGGACGCCATCATCGTCGCCGGCTCCGTCAACCTCTACGAGCCCTCCTTCGGCTGGATCAAACGCTGCTTCGACAACGACATCCTCAAGTCCGGCATCAACGGCTGGTCCGTCCACCCCTACACCACCAAGTCCCCCGAGGACCATCTTCTCTTCTACACTCGCACCCGCAAGCTGCTCGCCGAATACGGCGCGCCCGCCGACTTCCCCCTCATCAACAGCGAGCGCGGCTACCCCATCGGCAAAGCCGAGGGCTACGCCGGTGGTGACCCCGTGCTGTCCAGGGAATACCAATCCTGGCACTTCGTCCGCCAATACCTCTGCGACGTCCTCGCCGATGTGAAACTCTCCATCTGGTATGAGTGGTCCGGCAACGAAGGCTTCAGTCTGAAAACCGCAACCGAGGAGATGCCTGCCATGCTCGCTTCAAAAACCATGTTCACGCAGCTCGACGGTTACAGATTCACCCGTCGTCTCGATCTCGACTCCCCTTTGGACTATGCCCTCGTCTTCACCAAGACCGACGGCGCGACCAAGCTCGTCGCCTGGACCTCCCCGCCCTCCGGTGAAAGCCCCGACAAGATAGTCGCCCACGACGTCACGATCCCTGTCCAAGCCTCGGGGCGACTCGTCCGCGCCGACATCTACGGCAAACAGGAATCGGTGGAGGTCAACCAGGGGAATGTCACCCTACGCCTCACCGGCGCTCCACAATATATCACCGTTTTGCCCTGATCAGCCCATGACACAATCATCGATAGACAAGCCCACTCCACTCACACTTTCAACGTGGTTGACCGCACGCGATCTGTCCGAACGCATTGCGGTCCGGCCGCCGCAAACCCTCGACCCGCTCAACGACGGGATCAGCAAGACTCCCTCAGTCTGGGTTGATGATCTGGTTTCCTATCAGGAAATCGAGGGCTTTGGTGGCGCGTTCACAGAAGCCGCCGCGATGACGTTGCAAAAAATGCCGGAGGATAAACAACGCGAAATCCTCCGAGCCTATTTCGATCCGGAATCAGGACACGGCTACAACCTTTGCCGCACGCACATCAACAGCTGCGATTTTTCCACGGGGAACTACGCCTGCTGCGAGACCGACGGTGACACTGCCCTCGACTCGTTTTCCATCGACCGCGACCGCCAGGCGTTGCTGCCCATGATTCAACGCGCGCTAAAACTATCGGGCGGCAAAATACAGCTGTTCGCCTCGCCATGGAGTCCGCCGGCCTGGATGAAGACCACCGGACAGATGAACAAGGGCGGCCAGCTGAAACCCGAATACCACAGGGTTTGGGCGGAGTATTACGTCCGCTTCATCCAAAGCTACGCCGCGGCAGGCATCACCATTTCGGGACTGACCGTGCAAAACGAACCCGAGGCCACCCAAACGTGGGATTCCTGCGTTTACAGTCCGGCGGAAGAGCGGGACTTCGTGCGCGATCATCTGGGCCCGGCCCTCGAAAACGCGGGGCTTGGCCATGTGAAGATCATCATCTGGGACCACAATCGAGACCGCCTCTACGAACGGGCCAAAGTGGTTTATAGCGATCCTCAAGCAGCCCGGTATATTTGGGGCGCCGGCTTTCATTGGTATGGTCCCGATGCGTTCGACAACGTGCAACGCGTGCATGACGCCTGGCCCGATAAGAAACTGCTTTTCACCGAAGGTTGTCAGGAAGGCGGGCCGCACCACGGCTCATGGCTCACCGGCGAGCGCTACGCCCGCTCCATCATCCAGGACCTCAATCATTGGACCGTCGGCTGGATGGACTGGAACCTGGTGCTCGATGAAAAAGGGGGCCCCAATCACGTCGGCAATTATTGCAGTGCGCCCATCCTTGCGGATACAAACACCGGCGAGGTTCATTACCAGAGCTCCTACTATTACCTCGGCCATTTTGCCCGTTTTATCCGACCTGGAGCGAAACGAATACTGACGGCCTCTTCTCGTGACGAACTGGAAGTAACAGCCTGCAAGAACCCCGACGGCAGTATTGCCGTCGTGATTCTCAACCGCTCCGAAACCACGTTCCCGGTCACCCTCAAATTCAATCAGGGGGAGACCAGAATCGAGTCTCCGCGCCGCTCCATCCTCACGGCGGTTTTGGGCGCACTATGAGTGCACTTCAATATTCATCACTCGATTCAATCTCCATTCCTACACCCGCATCCGTTGTCTGCTGATCATGGCACTTAACTCCCCACCCTTTAAAAAATGACCCAAGAAGAACTCGACCAGCTCAGCGAAGAAATAGCCGCAGTTAGCGGCGCCCTCACTCCTGTCTTTGAGCAGATGGCCAAGGTCGTCGTCGGCCAGCACCACCTCATCCAGCGTCTGCTCATCGGCCTGCTTTCCAACGGCCACGTGCTGCTTGAGGGCGTGCCCGGTCTCGCCAAGACCACCACCATCAAGGCCCTCGCCGACTCCCTGCATGCGCAGTTCAGCCGCATCCAGTTCACGCCCGACCTGCTGCCGTCCGACGTCGTCGGCACATTGATCTACAATCCCGACGAACATAAATACTTCGCCAAAAAAGGTCCTATCTTCGGCAACCTTCTGCTCGCCGACGAAATCAACCGAGCGCCCGCCAAGGTCCAGTCCGCCCTCCTAGAGGCCATGCAGGAAAAGCAGGTCACCCTCGGCGACGAGTCTTACAAACTCCCCGACCCGTTCCTCGTGCTCGCCACGCAAAATCCCGTCGACCAGGAAGGCACCTATCCGCTGCCCGAGGCGCAGCTCGATCGTTTCATGATGAAGGTCACCGTCGGCTACGGCACCCAGGCAGAGGAGCGACAGATCCTCGACCTCATGAGCAGCAGTCAGAAAAAGCACCAGGCCAGCCCCGTGCTCGATCTCGCCCAGCTCCGCCACCTGCGCGACCTCGCCGACCGGGTCTATGTCGATGACAACGTGAAGGACTACATCGTCGCCCTCGTCATGGCCACCCGAGACCCCTCCTCGCTTGATCCCAAGATGGGAGCCTACGTGCGCTACGGTGCCTCACCCCGCGCCACCATCAACCTCACCCATGCGTGCAAGGCCCACGCCTTCCTCGACGGACGCGCCTACGCCACCCCGCACGACGTCAAGGCCATCGCCCCCGACGTGCTCGGCCACCGCATTCTGCGCACCTATGAGGCCGAGGCCGACGAGGTCTCCGCCGCACAGATCGTGCAGTGGGTCCTCGACACCGTCGTGGTCCCATGATCCTGCCCAAGGACAAACTCGCCAAGCTCCGGCGCATCGAGCTCAAGACACGCAAGCTCGCGGTCGACATCCTCTCCGGTGCCTATCACTCGGTCTACAAGGGCCGCGGATTGGACTTCGAGGAGGTGCGCGCCTACATCGCCGGCGATGATGTGCGCACCATCGACTGGAACGTCACCGCGCGCACCGGCATCACCCACGTGCGCCGCTACCGCGAGGAGCGCGAGTTGTCCTTTGTCATCATGGTCGACATCAGCGCCTCGGGCCTGCTCGGCTCCGGCGCGCAGAGCAAACGCGAGCTCGCCGCCGAGATCGCCTCCACCCTCGCGTTCAGTGCGCTCAAAAACAACGACCGCGTCGCCCTCATCCTGTTCTCCGACCAGGTCGAAAGCTTCGTGCCGCTCGGCAAGGGCCAGCCCCACGTCTTTCGCATCATCAAGGAAATCCTCTACACCGAACCCAAGGGCGCGGGCACCCACATCGGCGCCGGACTCGATTTTCTCAACAAGGTCTTTCCACGCCGCGCGGTCGTCATGCTCATCTCCGACTTCCTCGACGACACCTACGAGCGTCAGTTAAAAACCACCTCGCGCCGTCACGACATGCTCGGCGTCCACGTCTACGACCAACGCGAGCGCGCGTTGCCCGATGTCGGCTGGATCTGCCTGCGCGACGCCGAGACCAACGAGGTGCTTGAGGTCAATACCTCCGACCCGAAAGTCCGCGCACGCTTCGCGGAAAACTCCGCCCGCTCACTGGAGAAAACCCGGTCCCTCTTCCGTCGCACCCGCACGGATACGATCGAGATCCCCACCACGTCCAATTACCACATGTTGCTGCGCCGCTTCTTCGACCGCCGCGCCGCCCATTCACGATGAGCGCTCCTCTGGATCTGGTCGAAGACCTCAGCCTCGCCACCCCCGAGTCGGCCGGACTCGGTCACCTGTGGTGGCTGGCGGTGCCCGCAGTGCTCTTGATCGGGCTCGGTCTGGCTTACCTGCTTCGCCGCCGCCGCCAACGACTGGCCGCCCCCGTGCCTCCGGAGAAAACCGCTCTGGCCGACCTTAATGCCCTCCAGGCCGAGATCGACCGACTCGACGCGCGCACCTTTGCGCTCCAGCTCTCGCGCATCCTGCGCGTCTACATCGAGGGACGCTTCGGTCTGCACGCGCCTCGTCGCTCCACCGAAGAGTTTCTGGCCCAAGCCGGCTCCTCCCCGCTGCTCAACGACTCGCAACAGGTCTGGATCGCCGGTTTTCTTCAACACTGCGATCAGGCCAAGTTCGCCCTCGCCGACATCGAAAACCAGACCAAGCGCAACCTCCACCGGGACGTGTTGCACTTCGTCCAGGCCACCACCCCGACCGCATGATCGCCGCCACCTTGATTCCCTTCAGTTTCGGTCAACCCGCATGGCTTCTGCTGCTGGCGTTGCTCCCGTTGCTCGTCTGGCTCGTGCGTGGCCACGGTGCTCCATCCGCCATGCGCTACTCCTCGGCTGCGTTGTTGCGCACCAGCGGACGCAACGCCCGCATGGGTCCGCGCGGCTGGATGTGGCTGATGCGATTGCTCGCACTCACGCTGGTCATCAGCGCCCTCGCCCGGCCCCGGATCGAGCGCAACGACTCGACCGACCACCGCTTCGGCATCGATGTCGCGCTGGTCTGCGACATCTCCGGCTCCATGGGCACGCGCGACTATCAGAAAGGTAGCCAACAAATCTCGCGCATGGACGCCCTCATCGAGGCCATCGACGAATTTGTGAAGGCCCGCCCCAAGGACCGCACCGGTCTGGTCGGCTTCGCCGGCGACGTCTTCCTGCTCGCCCCGCTGACCACCGATGCCAGCTGGCTGCCCGAGGTGCTCGGTCAAATCCGGCTGCAGGCCGGCACCGCCATCGGCGACGGCATGCTCGAAGGCATCCGCATCCTTAAGGAAAGCAAAGCCAGGTCCCGCGTGATGATCGTGGTTTCCGATGGCTTTAATAATCGCGGCATCGACCCCGGCGAAGCCGCCGAAGTCGCCCGTAAGGAGGGCATCCGCGTGCACACCATTCAGGTCATGAGTTTCGCCGAGCTCGCCCGCTCGCAAGCCGGCTCCGGGCTCATGGCCAAGATCGCCGGCACCACCGGCGGCATCTCCGCCTCCGCATCGAGCACCGAGGCTTTCCAACGCATTTACCGCCAGATCGACCGTATGGAGAAGGAGCGCATCGATGCCCCCCAGAGCCGGCTCTACAACGAAATCTACGCCTGGCCGCTCGGCGCCGCGCTCGCCCTCGTGCTCATCGAGCTGGCCGCCGCCTCCACGTTCTGGATACGCCTGCCATGATATTTTTCCACCCGCATTTGCTCTGGAGCCTGCCGGTCGTCTTGTTGCTCGGCGTGGCCCTGCATTTTTGGTCGCGTCGTATCCGCCGTCGCCGGCTGGCCCTGTTCACCACCTTCGCCGAGACCGATGCCATGCTCGGCTCCCGTCAGGAAACCCGGCGGACCGTCGGACAGGCGCTGCTTGTGTTGGGATTGATCTTTGGCGTGCTCGCCCTGGCCCGGCCCTTGGTCGGCCCCAAGTCCGTCGACGCCGAGCGCAAGGGCATCGACGTGCTGGTCGCCCTCGATGTTTCCAAAAGCATGCTCACCTCCGACCTGCCGCCGCGCCGCTTGGAAGCCGCCCGCGCCGCGCTGCTCCACTGGGTGCGTGGACGGGCCAACGACCGCATCGGCATCATTCTGTTTGCCGGCGATTCGTTTCTGCAGATCCCGCTAACCTCCGATCACGCCGCGGTCGCCACCATGTTCGAAGCCGCGAACCCCACCGGCATCGGCGGCAGTAATCTCGAAAACCCCATCCGCACCGCCATCGATATTTTCGCACGCAGCAGCAGTCCCAGCCGCGCGCTCATCCTGGTGACCGACGGCGAAAACCACGAAGGCAACCCCGTCGCCGCGGCCGCCGAGGCCTATCAGCGCCACGGCATCCGCGTCTACACACTCGGCGTCGGCACTCTCGCCGGTGGCAAGGTGCCCAACATCGTCCAAAACGGCCGCATCGGCGGCGAGGTGCGCAACACCTACGGCGTGGGCATCCACTCCAAACTCGACACCGCCATGCTTCGCTCCATCGCCACCGCCGCCGGCGGCGCCTATGAATCGCTGGGCGACAGTCCCGACGCTTTGCAAAAGCTCCAGACCCAACAACTCGACCGCCTGCTGCGCGAGACCCGCGTGATCAAGGCCACCGACTATGAGGAATGGTTCACGCTTCCCCTGCTGCTCGCGCTGCTGTGCTTTGTCGCCGAACGCTTCGTCCACCGGATCGTGCCCGCCGGAAACAAAACGCCACGCATCGCCGGCGTGCTCCCGCTGCTCGCCATGCTGATTGCCGCGCTCGTCACCGCACCCCCGGCCAACGCTCAAAACGCACCCGCGCCCCGGCCGACCGCCACCTTCGACGCCCGGCATTACGAAAAGCTCATCAAGTCCGGCAAAGCCGCCGATGCGCTGGCTGACTTGAAAAAACTGGCCGGGCTCAACCCCACCGACCCATTCATTCTCTACAACCTCGCCGTGACCGCCTACGCCGCCAAGGACTACGACGAGGCAATCAAGGCCCTCGAGACCACCCTAGCCCTGCCCGATGAGCAGGTGCGTGCGCGCGCCCTGCTCCTGCTTGGCAATGCCCACGCCAGAATCGGTGAAGCCAGGTTGGCCGCAGGCAAACAAGCCGACGCGGCCGTCGAGTTTGAGCGCGCACTCGACGCCTACGAAAATCCCTCCGCCGACGGACGCGGTCTGACCCAAAACAGCAAGGTCACCGAAAACGTCTACCTCGACGCCCTCGAAACCGTGGCCGAAGAGCAACTCGCCTACGCCGCCAAGATCGACGACAACTGGACCCAACGCCGCGTGCTGCAAAAGGCGCTCGGTGCCCTCGACCAAATCCTCGCCCGCGCCCCCCAGCGGACCAGCGCCGTCAAACGCAATGCCGAGACCCGCTCGCTGCTCGTCGGCAACATCGTCGACGCCGGCCGAAAAAAAATGGGTGAGGCAAACCGCACCATGACGGCCGGCAGATTTAAGGAGGCCTACGTGCCGATGCGCGAGGCCCACGACATGGCCAACGCGGCCTACAATCTCAGCCCCGACGACCCTCGCGCGCAGTCCTTTCTCAACGAAAGTCGCACCGGCTTCTCCACCATGCTCGTGACCAAGGGCCGCGAAGAGTTCGAAGCCGCGATGCAGATCACCAAGCTCTCCAATCAACTCAACATGCTTGGCTCTGCCGAGGAACGCGTGGTCGAGGCGCTCTTACTCGACTCCGACAATCAACCCGCCGCCACACTGCTTGCCGAAATCCACGCTCAAATCGAAATCACCGCCACCGCTGACGGCGACGCCTTGGTGGCAGCCGCCGACAAGGCCAAGTCTCCCGCAAACATCGCCGTCAACCTCACCCAGGCCATCAGCCGCTTTCAACGCGTGCTCCAGGTCAACCCGGACAACCTGCACGCCCAGGTCCAACTCTCCGTGCTCGTGCCTCGTCTGGCCGAAGTCCTCCTGCTCATGGGTCAGGCCGAGCTCGACGCCGCCAAACAAGGCATCCCTGAAAGCGCCAAACCCAACGCGCAACAAATCCGCACCGCCCTCGCCCACCTCGGCAAGGCCGACGAAGCGCTCACCCAATCCTCCGCCGCCGGCATGGATGCACAGCGCGTCAAGCCCGTGCTCGACGAAGTCCGGGCCCTGGCCGAGAAGCTGCAGGCCATCCTGGAGGAATTAGGCGGCGGAGCTCCTCCACCTCCACCACCCGCCCCCAGCGCCGCCGACGAGGAAAAAGGCAAAGCCGGCGAACCAAAGGACAAGCCCAAGGGAGAAGGCGAACCCGAACCCGGCAAACCCAAGACCTTCTCCGATATCCGCAAAGCCGACCACGGCGGTCGCAACCCACCGCCCGCGAAGGACTGGTAGGCGTAAGCGTGTGTTACGTTACATTTCGGATTGGACACAGAGCCGAGCCGGAGCGCCGACAAAGAGTTCACAGAGATAAGGCACGTCGGCGCTATGGACCACAGTAGGCGCAAGAATCTATATCTTCAGAATGCCGCGTCTCTTGTGCCTTGTGTGGCTAATTCCCGATTGGAGGTTTGGGGTATCCGACTCTGTGCTCTCCGTGTCGGAGCTCCGTGTTCTCTGTGGCAAAAATTCGTCTCTCTGCCTGTGACTCCATCGTTCCCCCGGCTCGAAGGTGACCGCGCAGATCCCTCTGCGCGTTGGCGAGTCTTGACGGAAAATTCACACCTCGGCGATTAAGGCTGTTCAGTCCATCGGCATTGGGATCATAAGCACTTGCGCATGGCCACTTACGCCAGCTTTTCGGTTTGCTCCCCCGCCCGTCCGAAACGGATCGGCTTCGGAAACCGTCGGTTCGGAAATCCGAGTCCGATCACGATTGGTCCTCTTTAGGTCTCCTCTAAGAACTCCTTCCCGATAATTTTAAGCACCTAACAATCAGTGATTAAATCAGTTCACCTGAATCAAAGGCTCGCCAAACGCCATTAAAGTAAAGAGGAATTTGCGCCAACGGTATCAATTGATACCTTAAAGGAGATTCCTATGACGACACCACATGAGCATCCGCATCCCGGAAGATTGGAGAAAGGCCGTAGCCCCCATTTTACATCAGGGGCTGAATGGCACGATTCAAATGCCCAGAGAGGCACGTCGCAGATGGCTTAATCTCGACACGAAACATTACGATCAAGCGCTCTACTCACTCCTGGCGCATGAACTTGATACGCCGGGTGCTATTTACGGTAAAAAGCACACCATGAACGAAGAGGGAGAATGCTACAGTTTCTCCTTTCGCTATCATCCTCCGTCCGCCAAAGGCGAAATCGACCTTTATACCAAACTGAACCTGTTGCCCGACGGCCAAGTGGTCATTATTTATTCGGCGCATCCTTAACTCCTTGTTCATATGAACTCATTCACTCAGCGCTTGGTTCCCATCGAAGTGGAAGAGCCGGTTTGCATTCCCCCTGCCTTGCCCGGTAGCGAGGTTCGAACCATCATGGTTAAAGTTCCCGCCATGCAAGACCCCAAGGATGGGGAAATTTATCTTGGGGTTGAAGCAACGGCTATCCTCGACAAAGCCAAAGCCCGTCACATGGGCGTGCTTGCTCCACAGGAGCTGGCCGAGCTGCGCAAGCGACTTGGCCTTACTCAAAAGGAAATAGCCGAAGTGCTCCAAATCGGCGAAAAGACTTGGTCGCGCTGGGAAACGGGCCGCGAGATCGTTTCTCGCTCTCTGAATCTGCTGTTGATGGCGCTTTACGAAGGCCGGGTAAACCTGCCCTGGCTTCGTGCCAAATGCTTCCAAGAAAAGCAACCGGCCCCGGCCCCACGGCTCCGGTCACGAGGCTTTGAAGTGCTCTTTCAGCAACGGATGAGTTGGAACACCCTCACCGACGCGCTTCGCGCCTCGCGTTCCGCCGCCAACATGACGGGCATGCACCACTACTCGCATTTTGCGATTTACACCCACACGCACGCGATGCCGGCGGCCGTGGTAAGCCCGCCGCCGCGTGCCGTGGCGCATTTCCCGGCCAGCCAGTTTTCAGCAGTCGAAGTGCCCGCTGAATGTGAGGAATTGTGCTCCGTATGAAACTTTCCCCCATCCAGCTAGAGGCCTACGCGCTCTCGGATTTGGCCTACCGGGCCAACCAAGACCACAAGCCCGACCAAAACACGGCTTATCGCGACGACGATATTGTCGTGGAGCATAAGTGCGAGCGCACCCAAGGCGACGAGGGGCTCTGGGAGGCATCGCTTTCGCTACGCATCCAGCCTCGGGCGGAGGCCAATGCGCCTTTTTATATTTCACTCCAGCTCTCGGGCTTGGTGCGCGCCTTGCCCGAATTGCAGAGCGACAACATCGAGCAACTCATGCGCGTGAACGGGGCCAGCCTGCTTTACGGCGTGGCCCGCGAGGTCGTGCGCCAAGTCACCGCGTTGGGACCGTTTGCGCCCTTGCTAATTCCTTCGGTCACCTTCCGTCCTGATCCGCCGCCTGCGGCGGTCGAACCTGCCCCGGCGGCTATGCCGTCCTCGGACAAATAGTCCGCAGGCTCCACCCGTGTCGCGCCTTGTCCCCATGCCCGAGTTCCCT
>JBBKWO010000042.1:0-40836 GCA_037969015.1 Opitutaceae bacterium | reverse complement strand
CCGCATCCAGCGCGGCTTTTAGTTTGGGTAGGTCAATCATGGGCTGTCTCGGCGGGCGTTTCGACAGCCGGTTCGGGTTCAGTCGTATCGGCGGGTTTGGCGGCGGCTTTTTTCTTGGGTTCGGGTCGGGTCAGGGCGGTGCGGCCGAGGCTGAAGAGTTCGCGTTCTTCGGGCATGAGATCGGTCAGGCCGGGTTGAAGCGCGGCGGCTTCTTCAAAGCGTTCAGGCAGGCGGTTCATTCCGTAGATAAACGCGAGATAGGGGGCGCGGGAAGGTGCGGTGAGTTCTCCGGGGGGCAGGGTGGCGAGAATTTCCATACCCTTGGTTTCCATGTCCGACTGGGCCAGCGCGAAGGCGTAGCCGACGGCGTAATAGCCGTTGGAGGTATCGGATTGGTAGAGGTCGTGCATGGCCTGCTTGGCGGGCGTCCAGGTGGTGCGCTTTTGGGTCAGCAGGGAGAGCAGGGCCCAGTCGTATTTGTAGCGGGGGGTGGTGTTGTCGCGCTCCATGAGGGTGTTCATGAGGTCGCGGATTTTATCGGTGTTACGATTTTTTCGATACGCGCTGAAGAGGGTTTCGTGGGCCCAGGCCTCGTCGGGGAAATTCTGCACGATGGCCCAGAGAGTGCCTTCCAATTGGTCGGACCAGTTCCAGACGCCGGACAGTCGATAGAGGGCATTGAGGCCGGTCTTTGATTTGGAGGAGACGCGCAGGGCTTCTTCCCAGAGCTGGGGCCGCAGTTGTGCGTTGTTGCTTTGCGCGACCAGACGCGCGGTGAAGGCGAGGCGGACAGAATCCTTGGGAATGGCACCCCAGGCGCCGGCTTCGATCAGGGTGGCGAGTTCGTCCCAAGCTTCCAGGGCCACCGCGAGATCGGCCCGGACGGTATTGATGCGCGGGTCGGATCCGACTGTCGAGGACAGGGTGTCCAGCCACGACTTGGCTTTGGCGGGCTGGCCGATAACGAGCATCCAGCGGGCAAAGACGGCGGTATCTTCGGGGGTTTTGGCTGCGAGAGGGGCGAGTTCGGTGAAAATCCGGTCGAACGGCTCGTGGTCGATGTTGAGGTGGATGTTGGCGAGATTGAGCCGGTCATCCATGGTGGCGCCGGGGGTGGCGATGATGGTGGAGGCCAGTTTGGAGGCTTCCGGGTAGGCTTTGCGCAGCAGGGCCGTTCTCAGCAGTTCGCGCTGGATGAAGAGGGTGTTGCGGGGGATGAGCGCGAGCTCGTCGAGCTTGGCTCGGGCGCCTGAGGCGATGTGGGCCCGGGGGCTGCGGAGAAGGAGCAAATTGTGCATGATCTCCAGATTCTCGTTGTCGGGTTCGGCGATTTGCAGGCGATCAAAGAATGCATCGGCGACGGGGGCGTTGTTGGTCGCCATGGCAAAGGCGAGGCCGGCTTTCAGGATGGCGGGAGTGCCGGCGAGCTTTTCGGGCACGGCGGCGACGGCGTCACGGGCTGCGTTGATATCGCCAAAGCGGAGCGCGCATTTGATCAGGGCGGCGTGGTCTTCGGGTGAGTCGGGGTTGGCGGCGACGGCGCGGCGGCGCAGCGGCATGGCGGCCGGGGAGCCGACGGCTTCGAGGAGTTCGGCCGCGACGCGGATGGTTTGCGGATCGCCGGGGATGGCCTCGAAGGCGACCTTCAGCGCGAGCTGGCTGTTGTTATAATCCTTCTGCGCCAGAAACTCTTTGGCCTGGGTCAGTGCCCGTTGTTGTTTGGCAACCTTGTAGTGCTGCATCAGGCGCGGGGAGACAATCCATGCCCCGGCAATGATCAGCACAAGGACGCCGGCGGCAATGATGCGCAGCCAGAATTGCCGGGGAGTGAGCTTTCGAGATTGGAGGATGTGCATGGGTCTCGTGCAGAAAATGGGATCAGTATATCAACAGGTAAACCGAACGTTCCGGGATGATTTGGAGGTGTTCCGCCTGTCGACCGGTGAGGGGGAGAATTCCCGCGCGACACCCGGGAAGGTCGCTTAAATTTCAAAAACTAGGTTCTGCTGAAGTGGTTTACCGATACGAGAAGAATCAATAATTCGTATGACGTCCGGCACTGGCAGGCAGGGCGATGGAGGTGATGAATAGTCCGGTGATGAAGCCGCCGATGTGGGCTCCGTGGGCGATGAAGTCAGCCTGACCAATCAGGATGTCGTGAAAATCAAACAGCGCTCCGACGACGGCGAGTGCGGCCAGTTGCATGGGGGGGATGGGGTGAGACATCGGCCACACGTGCGGATCGGGAAGCTGCCGGCTCAGGGCCAGTCCGAGGTAGGCACCTTCAAATCCCATCACAGCTCCCGATGCTCCGAGCATGGGGATGATATCGGTCGGGCCAAGCAGGGCATGGGCAATGCCACCGCCGATCGCAGTGAGGATGAAAATAAGGATAAACCAACCCTGCCCCAAGTGCTCGACGATGAGCGCGGCGAAGATCCACAGATACAGCATGTTGAACCCGACGTGGGTGATGTCGGAATGCAGGAAGGCATAGCTTAACAACGTGCCAAAGTGACTGAAATCGCCGGGCGCGATATGACCGGAGCGCAGGTGTCGCCAGCTTTCCGCGATGTTGGCGGGCACGACCATGAACGAATCCGCCCAGTCGGCGGGGCCGAGTGTCTGGGTGATCCAGATGATGAACATCAGTCCAATCAGCAGGAGCAGCGGACCTTGTTCCCGGATGAGGGTGGAGCGGCGATGATAATGATCCATGGGTGCGGTGCGGGGTGTGGCGGGTTGGGCTTGGGTCTGCCCGCCCTGTCTGCGGGGTTCAATCCTTACGGTGCTATATTCGACGGTGGCGGTGGCGAAAAAATCGACTACGGTTTGCCGCGATGTCCGAGCTTGAGACTGATGTTGCGCCGGCGCCCGACCCGTTCCCCAAAGGAACGGTCGATGCCGGTGTTTACGCGAGTCGGCCGGATGGTTTTGCGCACAGTGTCGTGGTTCTGGCGATGGGCGAGTCGTGCTGGTTGATTCGTGTCGGGGAGGGTTGGCACCTGCGCGTCAAGGCGTCGGTCGGTGATTCGGTGCGGTATCAATTGGCGTGTTATGACCGGGAGAGCGTCGGCTGGCCTCCGCGTCTGGCGGTGGATCCGGCGGCGATGAGCCGGCGGCGGTTGCCGTTGTCGCCGCTGTTTTGGGCGTTTGGTGTGGTGGGGGTATTTTGGGCGCAGGGGCGTTGGCCGGGTTTGACCGATGTCGGGTTGCTCGACGCGGAGCGGGTGTTTGGTCACGGCGAGTGGTGGCGGGCGGCCACGGCCTTGTGGTTGCACGGGGATGCCGGCCACCTGGTGTCCAATCTGGGGAGCGGACTGTGGGTGTTTTTTGCGGTGATGCTGACCTTTGGTGTGAGGGCGGGGTGGGCCTGGCTGACCGTGGCGGCGGTGGCGGGTAATCTGGCGGCGGTGTTGCTGCATCACGCCGATGATTATCGCTCCCTCGGGGCCTCGACGGCGATTTTCGCCGGGCTCGGGCTGTTGGCGGGCCGGGCGGTTCAGGTGATGAGCCGGTCGGACCATCCGCAACGCTGGCGTGCCACGCTGGTGCCGCTGGCGTCAGGCGTGGTGGTGTTGGGGCTGTTTGGCGCAGGTGGTCTCAATATCGATGTGCTGGCCCATGGCACGGGATTCGGCGCGGGCCTGTTGACGGGTTTTGTCGCAAGCGCGGCACGCGCGACCCGGGACGAGTTGAATCGAAGCGAGGCATGAGCAAACGAAGCGTCATGATTATGGGTCTGGTGGTGATCCTGGGCGCGGCGGTCGTGTGCGTGTTCACCGTTCCCTTTACTTATGCGGAACGCCCGATCTGGCAGGATCGTGTCGATTACGTGGTGTCGTTGCAGCAGGCGCGCCCGGCGATGGGGCCGGCTGAGGTGGCGACGGCCTACTGTTTTTATCGGACGGATTATCAGGACAGTCTGCCCGCCAGAATCCGGGTGACTGAGAAGCGGTTGGTTGCGGAGGTGTCGCGGGTGACGATCTACGATCCCGCGTGCAGGGATGACAGCGTATATTCCACGAGGAATCGCATCTATCTGCGTCTGGATGGGCTGGGTTGCTGGCAGCCTTTCAAGGCCGAGTGGTCACACAAGGGGCGCGGCCGCATCGGCTGGACTACCAAACCAACAAAATAAGTTTGGTCCGCTCAGGCCTGTGCAGCGACCGCACCAAGTTGAAATACAGGCAGAAACATGGCGATGGTCACAAACTGGGCGATGAGGAACATGCCGAGCCCGCAGGCGGCGGAGAAAAACACCGCGAATCCGGCGGCTGCTAGTCGGGCGACGCACAATGCGGCCACGGGTAGAAGCAGGCTGACCAAGACCCAGAGCACCCAAGAATCAAGCACCAGTTGGGTGGGTGCGGGCAACTTGGCCCCAAAATCTGAAAACATGGCTGCGAACGTCGGCGCGTTGCAGGTGACGAGCAGGGATTGTGCGGCGAACAGAAACGGGACCACGCACAGCCAGGTGGCGAGGCTGCGTTTAAAGCGTTGGGCTTTTTTGATGTCGGGAGTGTCGGAGGGCATGAGTAACGCAACGACAGCGGATTCGATGTGGATGCATTCCTCAATCGTGATCCAGTGCCAACGTTCACAGGGGGGCCGGGAATCGCTGTTTTTCCGAACATAGCATTCCTATACAGAATAAACACGCTTGGGACACTCTCCCTCTGTAGGGCTGATTTTTAATGGTTAGAATCAGGCGCCGTTCTAATCGAGAGCTTGTATCAACAAGCAGGGGAAATACGTCTCAAGCTTTCACGTCGGTCCCCCGCAGCCACCTTTGCCGACGTGACTGCTCACGTAGTTCCATGTCCAAACCCGCCCCTACCCGTTTTCTTGATGCCAACACCCTGCGATCCCTCGCGGGTATCGAATTGAAGGCCCGCCTGTTGGTTGAAGGCATGTATGCCTCGCGTCACCGGTCTCCCGACTATGGTTATAGCGTCGAGTTCATGGACCATCGCGACTACGCGCCGGGTGACGAGATGCGGACGATTGACTGGAAGATGCTGGGCCGCACCGAGCGTTACTACGTCAAACGTTTCGAGATGGAGTCCAACATGGATGTGGTGACCCTCCTCGATGTGAGCGGCAGCATGGGTTACGTCCCTGAGGATCGCAGCCGCCTGAGCAAACTCGAATACGGCTGCTATCTGGCCGCAGCGATGTGCCATCTGGTGGTGCATCAACAGGACTCCTCCGGTCTGATCACCTTCGATACGGAAATGCGCGACTTCCTGCCTCCCAAGCAGGGCAAGCGTCACCTTTTTACCATCCTCTCCAAGCTCGACGGGCTTAAGGCCGGCGGCGCCAGCGACCTTGGTCCGACGCTGAAAACCATCGTTCAACGGCTGAAGCGCCGTGGCGTCGTCATGTTGATCACCGATTGCCACAGTGGCATCGAATCCGTGGTCGACGGTATCCGTCATCTCGTTGCCCGTCGTCACGATGTCATTGTGGTGCACCTGCTTGACTCCGATGAGGTCAAGTTTCCCTTCCAGTCGCTCACCAGTTTCCGCGATCTCGAAACCGGTGCGCAACTCATGACCGATCCGCTCCGTCTGCGGAAAACCTACCTGGACCGTCTCGAGGCTTTCCGTGCCGAGGTGAAGGAAGGGTGCGCCGGTGCCGGTGCCGACTATCGTTTCGTCGATACGTCGGAACCGATTGAAACCGTATTGCGCGACTATCTGCTCTTCCGTCGCCTACGCTCGCGTTAACCCGACCCCGCCGCTTTCCGTCCCCCTTTTACCGTCTCCGTCTCTTAGTCCCACATGAATTTTCTTTTCCCCGCGATGTTGGCCGGTCTGGCCGCGTTGGGCGTTCCGATCGCCCTGCATCTCATCGCCAAACACAAGTTTCCCATCCGCGATTTTCCGACGCTGCGCCTGCTCATGCGCGACGAGCGGACCAACACCTTTGCCCCGCGTCTGATCGACAAGTGGCAGCTGCTCCTGCGCCTGCTGATCCTCACGCTGCTCGTGCTGGCAATGTCCCGCCTGTTTACCTCGGGCTTCTCGTTCGCACCGGCTCCGCGCAACCTGGTGGTTGTCATCGACGGTTCCGCCAGCATGGCCATGTCGGTCAAGAATCCCGATGGTCCGGGCAAGGTCACCCTGTTCGAACTCGCCCGCGTCAAAGCCCGTGATCTCCTGGGTGAAATCGATGACTCCAGCCAGTCCGCGCTGGTAGTCGCCGCCGACGAGACCCGCGTCCTTTCCAATCTGCAACCCGGCTCGACGGCTGCGCTCAACGCGCTTGACGATCCTGCCGTCACCACCCCGACCAACGGTTCCGGTCAGGGTCTGCTCAACGCCATTTCCGTCGCCGGCGAACTCGTTCGTGGTCGCCGCGAGGTGAAGTCGCAGGTCGTTGTGCTCACCGATCTTCGCGCAACAGCATTCGCCACGCGCAACCAGAAGGATCTCGAACGTCTTGCTCGTGCCCATGCCGATCTCGGCGAAAAGCTTGATCTCGTTTTTGTCGATCTCTCCGGTGGCGCCACCGACAACCTCGGTTTTGCCGACGCCCGCATCCGTGGCGGTCAGGTCAAGGTTGGCGACGACGCCCATGTGCTCGCCCGCCTGCAAAACCACGGCACCGAGACCCGCACCGCCAAGCTTCAGCTGGCCGTCTCCAACCAGCCCGACCCCGCCATCACCGAGGTGCGGCTCGAGCCCGGTGAGGAAGTCGTCGTGGACCTCACCACGCCGGTCAACCGTTCCGTCCGCACCATCGCCGAGGTCCGTCTGCGCGATGGCGACGACTTGCCGGCCGATGACAGCTTCAGCGTTCCGCTCAATGTCGACGAGACCCGTCGCGTGCTCATCGTCAACGGCGCCAGTCAGGCCGTCGCCGAGGATACTTCTCTGTCCGGCCTCGGGCAGACCGCCACCGAGACCGTCGCCTCCGCCGAGGAGACCGTCGATGGCGCGACCATTCTCCGCTACGTGCTCAATCCAGGGCGTGAAATCGGCCGTGCCAGCGGCACAGGTATCGACACCACCATTACATCGCCCGACGCGCTCGCCGGTCAGGCGCTCAGCCGCTTCGAACTGATCGTGCTCTATGATGTCACCAGTCTGCCCACTCAGGCCGTCGACGACCTCAACACCTTTGTGCGTCAGGGCCGTTCGCTGCTCATCATCGGCTCCGGTGGCGTCAATCCGCTGCAGTTCAACCGCCTCTTTTTCAGCGCCGACCCGCAACGCCCCGGCCTTTCCCCCGCGCAGCTGGGCAACGACCGCGAATCCGCCCCCGCGCTGGGTTTGCCCGCCGAGCCGGGTAACCATGACTGGCTGGCCCCGTATCGCGATCGTCTGCAAGGCGACCTCGCCACCATCCGTTTCACCCACACCCGCGAGCTGCCGATGCTCGCGCCCTCCGCGAGCGTGATGATGGCCGCCGCTGATGGCAGCCCGTTGGCCGTGGAAATGCCCCTCGAAAAAGGCCGCGTCGCCCTGCTCGCGTTCGGCTTTGAACTGGATCGCGGCAACATCGCCCGCACCCGCATCTTCCCGTCGCTGATGTGGCGCCTGGTCGACTCGCTGACCGGCCGCCTGCGCGTATTGCCGCCCGATGTGCTCACCGCGTTGCAACCTGCGGTGCTCGATGTTTCCGAGCCCGGCTTTGCCTTCGCCACCCAACTCGAGCTGAGCGTTGTCGGTGACGAGGACAGTCAGCCCAAGCTCCTCGATATCGGTGCGAATCAGACCGTGATCGTGCCGCCGTTGCCCGCCGGTGTTTATCAACTGAGCAAGCCGCGTGTTACCGGCGCGGTTGCCGGCCACACCCGCAATATCACCATTCACGCGGATCCTCGTGAGAGTGACATGGCGCTTACCGACTCGGCCGCTTTGGGCACCGAACTCGGGCTGCCGGTCAAGGTCATCTCCCTGACCGATCCTCTTGATCTTAAACCCGCCGGCGGCGAGTTCTGGCGCATCTTTGTCTGGCTGCTCGTCATCGCCTACGTGGCGGAGGCGCTTACCGGTTACCTGCTCAGCGCCCGGCGCGAGAAACAACGCATCGCGGAGGGCACGGCATGAACTACCTTTTGAATCTTCTCGGCATCGACAACGCCGGCTCCATCGAAAATGTCACCAGCTGGCTCTGGCATGCGACCTCGCCGCTTCCCGTCTGGGCCATCGTGTTGCTAGCCCTCGCCGGGCTCGTCGTGGCCGGGCTCAACTTCATGCCGAACAGCGTCATGAGTTGGAAGCTCCGCCTCAGCCTCGCGTCCATCCGCATCGGTGGCCTCGCGTTGCTCGTGCTCATGCTCTGCCAGCTCGAGTTGCGCCTGTCCTACGAGCGCAGTCTCCGGCCGACGGTCGCCGTGCTCACCGACACCTCGGCCAGCATGGGCCTCAACGACGCCGCCAATAAACAGTCGCGCCTCGGTGCCGCCCGTGCGTTTGCCTCTGGTCCGCTCAAGGCGCTCGCCGAAAAGGCCGATCTGGTCCGCTATGATTTCAATTGGCGCCTCGAGTCCGCCAACCCCGACGCCGAGCCGGCCCGTCCCACGCGTCTGATCGACGCCGTCGCCGAGACCGCCCGCCGCGAAAACGAACTGCGCGCCATCGTCGTGCTCACCGACGGTAATGATACCGCCGGCGACAAGGGCGAACTAGTCGCCCCGATGCTCGCGGCCCGCAACCTGCCGGTCTTCCCGGTCGTGTTCGGTTCGCCCGACGCTCCCCGTCTGGCCCGCGTGCGCATTTCCAATGCCGCCAACTATGTCCGCCTGGGCGACGAGTTCCGCATCACCGCCACACTCACCGCCAACGATCTCGGCGATCAGGCCGTCACCGTGCGTCTCATGGAAGAGGGCAAGACCGACCCCGTGTCGGTCCGCGAAAATGTCCGTATGGGCAAGGATCCCGTCGACGTTTCCTTTGTAGTCAAACCCGACCGCGAGGGCGAACGCGTCTACCGGGTAGTGATCGACGGTGTTAAGGATGCCGTCTCCGGCGGGCTGCAGGTTGCCGAGCAGCGCGTTGATGTCCTCAATTCACGGATACGCGTGCTCTATCTCGATATCCCGCGCGACGAGCGAAAGATCCTCGGCATGTGGCTCGCCCGCGATCCCGTGGTCGACCTCTCCACGCTCACGCTGCTGCCCAAGGGCGGCTGGTATGCGCAGGGTCCGCTCCTGCACAAGAACGCCGGCGACGGTCTGCCAGGCGCCGAACCCGATCTCTACAAATACGACGTCATCATCTTTGGTGACATCCCGCGCTCCTACTTCCGCGAAGGTGGCGACACCTCGGAAACCAAGATGCAGTGGCTCGCCGAATTCGTCAGCCGCCGTGGCGGTGGTCTGGTCACCACCGGTGGGCGCAGCGTCTACGCGGCCGGCCAGTATCAGGATTCCGCGCTGGCCCGTATCTCGCCATTTGTGATCGAGGCGACCAACGCGCCGCAGGTTCCCAAGTCCTTTAAAATCACTCCGACCGTCGCCGGCCTCAGCCATCCGCTCATGCAGCTTGAAGGCGACCCCGTGGCCAACCGCGAGGCATGGTTCGATCTGCCTTCGCTCGATGGCAACAACCGTGTCGGCAACGCCAAGCCCGGCGCCAGTCTGCTCGCGGTTCGCGACACCGAGGAGGGACCGCTCCCGCTCATCGCCGTGCAAAACGTCGGTCGCGGTCAGGTGCTTGGCTTGGCCATCGACACCACCTGGCGTTGGCAAATGATGCGCGATGCTGACGGCGAAGATTACTTCCGCCGTTTCTGGGGCAACGCCATGCGTGTGCTCGCGCCCGATCCGCGCCTCGAACCGGATCGGCCGCAGATCACCCGCCAGCAGACATCGGTTGCCGTCGGTCGCACGCTCAAGCTCAGCACGCGACTGGTTGACAGTATTTTCCAACCGGTGCGCGGCGCCGATGTGCGCGTGAAGGTCACCAGCCCGTCCGGCCGCGTCACCCACTACCTGCCGCGTGACGGCCGCGACACGCCCGGTCTCTACAACTACGAAATTCCGCTCGACGAGGCGGGCCCTTGGGTGGTCGCCGTCACCAACAAGGACAAAACCGTCACCGAGACCATCACCGCCGGCAACGGCCTGGAGGAGCTCGACGATCCTCGCGCCAACCTGCCCGCGATGACCGCCTTCGCCACCGCCACCGGCGGCCAGGCATTCAACGCCGCCGATGCGGACGCCTTTTTGAAATCGATTGATCTTACGCCGCGCATCGTGGCCGAAACCGCGACAGTCGCGGTGTGGAATCTGCCGCTGACCATGATCCTGTTGATCATCCTGGTCTGCCTCGACTGCTGGCTACGTAAACGAAGGGGGATGGTCTGATGAGTCACGAAATGCAATCCGGCCTCGACTCTCTCAATCGCGAAATCGCACGCTTCGGCGGCTTCCGCAAACGCTGGGCCGTGCTCCATGGGCTTTCCATCGCGGTGCTTGCGCTGCCCGGCACCCTGCTCGTGTGGTTCGCGCTCGACTGGGCGTTCAAGCTCCCCGCCTGGCCGCTTTTTGTGCTCTTTGTGCTGGCCGCCGGCTATGGTGTCGTCACCGCCTGCCTGCGCCTCGGAAAGCCGCTGCTGCAACGCATCGTCATCCGCCACGAAGCCAACGTGATCGAGTCCCTCCACGGCGATCTCGACAACCAACTCATCGGCTCGCTCGAGCTCGGTCAGGAAGTTGTGGATACGCAGGCCAAGGGCGGAAAACTCGGCTACTCCGCTGAGTTTGTCGCGCTGCTCTTGCAGCAAACCACCGAGCGCCTTTCCGGTCTGCGCGTGCATACGCTCGTCGACCTGAAACGCAGCAAGCGTCTGCTCGCCTCCGCGGGTGCGGTCGCGTTGCTGGTGCTGCTTTGTTTCGTGCTGGTTCCAGATGCCGTCAAGGAACGCGCCAGTCGTCTTCAGGACGCCTACGCCAGTGTGCTCGACACCTTGTTCCCGGTCACCTTTGCCGTGCAGCCCGGCGACATCGCGGTTGTCCGCGGTCGTCCGGTTGAGCTCTCCGTCGAGGTCAAGGGTGCGCGTCGCACCGAGGTGCGTTTGCTGCGCACCGACATCGAAACCGAAGAAACCGTGTCCACGAATCTGACGCTTGATGCGCAGAAGAACGCCGCCTTCAAAATCGATGCCGCCGACCAGTCGTTCAGCTACGTCTTTGAATACGGCGGTCGTCCGACCACGTCCTACAAGGTGCTCGTCGATGACCTGCCTGAGATCAACGCGATCAACTACGAACTGGCGCCGCCGGTTTACACCGGGCAACCCGCCCGCACGCTAACCGGACGTCTGCCGCGCATCGCCGGACTCGCCGGCACCTCGGTGTTGGTGAGCTTTGCCGCTACTACGGATCTGCATCCCGACCTCTGTTACGTCGAGTGGGCCGATGGTTCCAAACAGGCCCTGTCGATCAGTGGACGATTTGCCCACTTCGGTTTCACGTTGGCCAAGCCCGACCGCGCGACCATTCACCTCACCGGTATTCTGGGCAAGGGCTTCGAGATGGAGCGCCCGCTCAGCTTTGAGCTCGCGGTTCAGGCGGACGCGCCGCCCGCCGTGCGCGTCACTCTGCGCACCCGCCAGATCACCATGCTGGCCGACGAGGCCGCCAACTTCGTCCTCGACTGGATTGCCGAGGATGACTTCGGCGTTACCGACGTGAATCTTGACTACCGGATCGACACCGTTGATGCGATGCTCGGCCGCGCTCCGCGTGAGGCGACGATCCCCCGCCGCATCGAACCCGCCCGTGATTTGGCCAAGGGCCGTTTCGCCGAGATGTTCGCCGCGCTCGATCCCGCGCTTCAGCCGGGCGACCGCATCACCCTCACGCTCACCGCCCGTGACAACAACACCGAGACCGGTCCCGGTATCGGCAAGTCGTTGCCGGTTGAAATCGTCATCGTGCGGCCCGACCTGTCCGGCTTCGTCGAGAAGAAGTTCGGCTTCGGAACCCCGGCGCTGCTGGGCGGTCTGCAAAAGGTGAAACGCGCCACCGACCTGATGGTTGACCCCGTCAAGACCGTGCGCACCGAAACCCCGCAACCCGTCGAGAAGCAGGACATCAAGGTCCGCGCCGAACACGAGTCCGCCCCGGCCTCCGCCGGCGATGCCCAGGCCGATTACTTCAACCTGCTCAGTGGAGGAGCCAACTGACATGAACCACGCAACCAACATTAAATCCGCCGCGCGCCTGGTCGCGCTCATCCTGCCGTTGCTCGGTATTCACCTCAGTGCGCAAACCTCCTGGGCCGACCGCGCGCGTCAAATGAACCGCACCGAGGTCTCCTCCGACGACGCCCGCAGCCGCGGCGCCAACGACGAAAAGGATGCACGCAACAAGATCTCGGTTCGCGGCATCAAACCCGCCATGCCCGGCGTTGACTGGAACACCGACCCGACCGCCATCCCCTACATGCTCTATCAGGTCGGCAAGCGCACCGACCTGCCGACCTACAACGGTCCCGCCGGTCTCGATGTCGCCACCGACGAGTTGTTCGAGCACACCGTGGTCTACCTCACCTCGCACACCCGTTGGGGCTTTAACGAAAAGGAAACTGAAAACCTCGCCCGCTTTGTCGCACGCGGCGGCACCATCATCCTCGATGATTGCTACCTGCGCGGCAGTCCCTTCTCCGAAAGCGTTCGTCCGGAGGTCGGCAAGATGATCCCCGGCAGCGAGCCGCGCCTTCTCCTCAAGGAAGACCCCGTCGTCGCCGATGCCTTCAAGATGATCTACAACAGCCCCTGGCCGGGCGAGGCCGCTTTTGAAAACCGCACTTGGCAATACTACATGAGCGAGGGACGCCCCGCGGTCATCTTCAGCCCCAACGACGATGGTTGCGGCTGGGAAATCAGCTCGCCGCCGAGCGCCTCCAACCCGATCGGCGAAGGCATTGGTCACGGTGGCGACAACCGCCAGCGCGAGATCATGTATCAATGGGCCACCAGCCTACTCATGTTTGTCTACACGCATTGAAATGACTTTGTCCGTTACCCGCTTTTTAACCCTTTCCTTGCTGGCGCTTGTGGCGCCGGTCTTCGTGCGTGCCGTCCCCGTGGAAATCCGTCTGGTGCCCTTCGACCAGACCGGAGTCAACGTGGACAAACTCGAAAACGAGCGTCCCATCCTGAACCCCGTTTCCACGGAAAAGGGTGTCGAGATGCAGCAGATCGGCATCGATTACACCGGTTGGGGCCGCAACATCCTCGTGGATGGCGAAGCCGTCTTTGAGCGGTATTACCAAGGCAAATACATCGACCGCCTGCCGGTGGGCAAACCCGACCTGAAGGCCGGCGATCACACGATCTGGCCCGGCGGCCATGTCTTCACCGTCGCCGCCGACGGCAGCGTTTCGACCAAAAGCCCCGAGCTGCTCGTCGAGGACGGCGTGCTCAAGGTGAAGTGTTACCCCGTCACCCTGCGCGCCTACATCGCGAATCCTGACGAGGCCGGTCTGCCCATGACCATGCGCACCGCGCCGTTGCCCAATCTCACCCTGCGCGACGCGGCCGACGCCGCCCAGCCCGGCAAGGGTGGAGTGAAGGAACTGCTGCCCGTTTTTGAAAAGTTCGCCCCGCTCACGCTTTGGCTGCCGGCGAACACCTCCGGCAAGGGTTACCTGGTGCATCCGGTCGGACTGACCTTCCACCTTGATGGCTCGGGTGTCGTGGCTGCGGATACCATCAAAGGTCTGCACACCGAGAAAAACCTCATCGAGATTCCGTTATATGGTTTTCCCATTGTTGGTGACGCCAACACCCGCGCGGTGGTGACCGGTGTTGATCAATATGAGTGGAGGAGCCATCAGCCCGGCGCCATCCGCCAACTGTTGATCTATCCCCGCGCGGAGCCGTTTGAGTTTCTTATCACCCAGCCTGGACCGTCGTTCGCATTGTCCACCGCCGACTTTCCCTACAAGTCTTTCCGCGTCGATGTTCCCGATGCCGCCATTGGCGCCCAGCGCGCAGTGGTTGCGGAACTGGCCGAACGTCATTTCCAACCCGGCGGCACGATCAACGCCCGTATCCGGGCGATCGACGGCACTCCGGCCCACAACGCCAACCGTGATATGAATCAAGCCAGCCAGGCATTGGGTCTGGCCAATCGTGCGCTGCAGGCCGCCAAAAAAACCGATGCCGATGCTGAGAAGGCGTTGAAGGCCATGGAAGCTGCCAAACCCGCCGGCTCGGATGAAGTTGATCCTGCCCAGACTGCCGCCGCCGAAAAACTGGCCGCCGCTGTCAGTGCACGCAAAGAATCCGCCGCCGCGCTGGCCGAGGCCGAGAAGACCGTCGAGTCCACCACCGCCGCTCGCAATGAAGCCGTTGCGCGGGTTGCAACCCAGTCCTTGTTGAACCCGATGGCCAAGGCCACGCCCTATGCCGAGTTGCAGACTTACGGCGGCGGCACTTGGTTGACTCTCGATCACAAGCCCGGTGCCGACGGCGCCGTTGCGATCACGTTGCCCGGTGACCTGACCACCGGTGTTTATCGCCTGCGTCTGGGCGTGCGTTCCGGCGAGGTTGCCGGCAAGTCCCTGTTTACCGAACAATGGGTTTCCGTCGTGAAGCCTCAGTCGTCCGGTCTTGGTTTGTTTTCACCGCGCGGACGCGATGCATTCTACCGTGGTGAATCATTCTGGCTCGGCCTGACCCTGCGCACCAAGCAGCCGGTGGCCGCCGGTGAAGCCATTGAAGTCGACCTGATTGACGAAGCCGGCACCCGCTTGTCGCTGTTGCGCGATAAAGCCGGCGCGGTGGATCAACGTCAGACCTTCATCGTGCGTCTCGATGGTGTGCAGACCCTTTCGCTCGCCGCCGGTCACTACCGCGTGGAGGCCAAGCTCGGCAAACGCACCGCCGCTCCGCTCTCCTTTGACCTCGTCGAACCCGAGCCGCTTACCCACTTCACCACGCTGCTCAACGGCAAATACAACGTTCTCGGCGGCTCCAACAATAGTTTTGGTTACTCCGGCGTCATCAAGAGCGGGGTGGGGGCGGAGAGTCTCGTCTCCGAAATCACGTCCATGGGTTACAACACCTTCATGGGTATGAGCTATGACTTCAGCCGCGTTCACCGCCACGGTCTGGACCTCGAGCAAGTTGTGCGTGAGATCCCCGAGCTCGGCCCGTGGGACAGCTACTATCAATCCAGTGGACGCGATCGCGTGCTCAACGCGGCGGTGCGTCGCAACATGGCCTTCTACGAGAATCTTTTCACCTACAACGACTCGATGTTGCCGCGCGATCCGCACATCCTCGATGCCTGCGAACGCTTCTCCAGCCTGGAGGCCGCGTCCATGCGCTTCAGCCCGGCTTTCCGCGGCGTCTGCCTTTACGACGAAATCTACGAGTCCAGCGATAACAGCGCGCCGCGCTCAGTGGTCGCCGCCTTCTTTAACGCCCAGGAACTTCGTTACCGCGCCAAGTATCCGGGCATGACCAGCTCCGACGCCAACAAGGCGCTTGATCGGTTCACCGGTCGCCCCGCCGGTCAGCGTAATTACGAGGACCTCGAAAAATTCCGCACCTGGCCCGCGCTGCGCGACACCGATTGGGAGTTGTTCACCACCCGTATGAGCGCCGCCGTCAAGCAGGCCGCGCCCGGCTCCAAAAACTGGACGCAATACCGCGCCATGGGCTCAAGCGGCGGCAACCTCGAAGGCATGGGCCAACCCGAACAGGTGTTCAAAAATTTGGATATGGCCGCGACCGTCATGTATAAGGACGGCGGTTCCGGTGACCGTCCGGTCTTTGCCCCGATGCTCGCCGACATCATGCGTTTCCGCGACGACCTGCCGGTCTGGACGCAGATCCACAATTATCACGCCAGCGGTCTGTTTGGCGGCCACCTGTTGCGCCAGACTTTTTTTGGTCTTTCGCAAAAACTCGACGGTCTCAGCTTCTTCACCATCGAGGTCTCCCCCGAGGACCCCGATCCGCTCGACAACCGCGACACCATTCGCGACATCTCCGAGAAACTGCTTACTCCCTACGGTGATTTCTTCACCTCGCTCGATCGCGGCTATCGCAAGGTCGCCGTCTTCTACTCCCGCGAGTCCGCCTATCTCGGCGAGCGCAAGCCGAACAATCTCAGCTACACCGCCGAGGGCCTTTGGGTCGCCTGTATTCGTGCCGGCTTTCCCGCCGATTTCCTTTACGACAATCACATCCGCGCCGGCAAGGGGCTCGACTACGACGTCATCTTCGCGCCCGGTTATTATTATGAGGACGAGGCTTCCCCTGAGATCCTGGCCGCGCTCAAGCGACTCGTCGCCGCCGGCAAAACCGTGGTCGTTGAAAAATCCAGCAAACTGCCCATCGAAGGCATCGTCCGTCTCGATTCCGACCTCGACGAATACGACGACAAACTCGGCGGCGCGTTCCCGCGTTACGTCGACTTCGAAACCAGCATGGTCTGGGACCGCACCGAAAAGACGACCAAGCTGCTGAAAGAATTCCTCATCAAGAAAACCAAGCCCGCCGCCATCCATGACCTCATCGTCGGTCCCGACTGGCTGCGCTCCGGCAAGGGTGAATACATGGTTCTGCCCAACTGGGCTCCGACCGGCTTCTCCGGTTTGAACCGGACCTACTATCAGGCTCCCTCGATTGCCAAGTTGCGCTTCCCGGTCCGCCCGGCCTTTGCCTACGACGTGCTCGAAATGCGTCCGGTTGATGTGAAGACCGACGGCGACTGGATGACGCTCAACGCCGACATGCGCTCCATCCCCGGCAAGGTTTACGCGTTCCTGCCCTCCGCCATCGACAAGGTCGCCCTGAAGACCACCGCGAAGCTCGCCGCCGGCACCGATCTGAGTTTCCAAGCCTCTGTCGCCAATGCTTCCGGTGAGATGATCGACGCCGCCTTCCCGCTGGAAATCACCATCCTCGACGCGGCCGGTCGCGAACGCCTGCACGTCTACCGTTCCGCCAAGCCGAGCTTTGAAATGGCCTGGCGCGTGCCTGCCAACCTGGCTCCGGGCGCCTGGAAACTCCGCGTTCGGGAACTCATCTCCGGCACCGTGGGCGAAGCCCGGATCGACGTCGCCGCGCCCGCCGTTCCGGTCGCCGCCAGTCTGGATACCCGCCCCGTCTGGGCGCATGATCCCGACCGTATCCATGAATTTGTTACGGGCAAAGGTCTGCCCGCCGATGCGCCAGCCATCGTCATCGCGATTGACGCGGAACAACCCTGGACCCGGCCGCACGCCGAGAAACTGGCCGCCACTCTCAAGGCCCGTGGCCGCGACGTGCGCATCGCCGATGTCGTCGAGGTTATCCGCATTCCCAACGACTGGGGGCAGATTCCCGTGCTCGACGGCGGTCGCATCTGGCGCGGACAGCTGGTCGATCCGGGCATCTTTGTGGATGCGCCGTTGATCCTGCTCGGACGTCGTTACGAAAACCGCCTCAGCGAAGCGCTGATTCGTCGTGATGTGTTCCCCGAGGTCATCACCGCCAATTTTCCCGCCTCCGGCAAAGCCGTGATCAACTGGACCCGCCGCGCCTTCTCCGTCGATTACGACACCATCAGCATCATGGCCAATGACGACGCCGGTCTCGCCGCCGGTATCGCCGCGCTGCCTGATGTTTCCGGACCGCCCGAGACGGGTGCGCTCACCCGCGCCACCTTCACCGCACCCACCCAGTCCGTGGCCGCCGTCGCTGTCTCCAAGGAGCCCACGACCCTGCGCGATGTGCTGAGTGCCGAGGATCGCGTGCGTTCCGTTGATGTTGATCCCGCCACCGGTCGCGTGGTCGTCGGCACCTTCGGTTACGGACACAATCTCTTCTGCTTCGACGCCGCCGGCAAACTGCTCTGGAAGCAGTTCCTGCCCGAGCACAACGTCTACTTCACCAGCTGGATCGACGACGGCAAACGCATCGCCGCCGCCACCGGTAAGGGGGCGCTCATGTTCATCGTGAACGCCGCCGACGGTTCCGTGACCAAGAAATTCGCGGCCAGCGAGCGGTCCCGTTTTCATGAAAGCTATGGCCTGCCCAATCTTGAAGGCTCCAAGAACACCGAGTTGCAGATCGAGCTGAATCCGACGCTGCGCCAGATCATCGTGCGTGGAATCACCGGCATCATGGCTTTCGATTACGATGGAAAAAAACAGTGGTTCATCGATCACGCCCGTGACATCGCAGCTTATCCCGAAGAGGCCGAGCAGAGCGCCGCTGCGTCGTTCTACCCGAGCTTTTATGTCGGCCCGTTCGCCATCAGCCCCGACGGCACACGTATTGTGGTCAGCGAGGAAAAGATTTCCGGCTCCACCCCTGGCGAGAAGCCCGGCACCAAGGACGACATCTGGCGCCACATGCCCAAGATCATCGACGCCCGCACCGGCAAGGTGCTGGCCGAGAACAACGACGATCCGGGCAACTACCGTTCGAGCGGTCAGTGGAATATCGTCTGGCCGGCCAGCTCCAAGGACCCCTTGATCATCACCGCCGGCGTCAGCGCACCGCTGCACGCGGATGGATCGTTGGGAGAATTTAAACCCTACGACGAACAGGGCCGTCGCGGGCTCAAAGATGGCGGCTACCTGGTCACCGGCCCCAAGACAGTCGCCCGTCACGCCGCCGATGGTAAACTCCTTTGGAGCATTGACGGAGAACGTATCTGGCTGCCGCAGCTCGATACGCTCAACGACGCGCAAACCCGCTTCTACCGCAGCGACCGCGAGGGCCTCGTGCGCGCCATCGACTTTGCTACCGGCAAAACTTTATGGGACTTCAAGCAGCCCTTCTTTTCGGTTTTGGATGCCAATGGCGATGAACTCGTTGCCGGTGCCAACAACGGCGCCGTGGTTCGTCTCGACGCCGCCGGCAAGCCCGTCTGGCAAACGTTGCTGCGTAAACACCACGAACTGCCCGGTTCCGATTATCCGGCTTACGTGAAGGCCGCGTTGCAGCGCGATGCGGATTCCACCGAGGAGTTTTTCCCGGCCGGCAGTGATAAACCCGGCGACTACGACGGCATTCTCCGCATGGGCATCGAACAGCTGGCCAACGGCGACTTCGAAGATCCCGCCGGCTGGACCACCGAGAAGTTGCTCGTGAATCTTGGTGCGCCCGCGAAGTCCGGCCAGCTGGCCCTGCAACTCGCCGCCGGCCAGTTGGTCACCCAGCGTCTCTCCGGCCGCGTGATTCCCTCCGCCACTTACCTGTTGGAGTTCTGGTATCGCGCCGAAGACTCCTCCGCGCGACTGGCCGCCGGAGCATTGCTCGATGGCGCGAAACAGACCTTCACCGGTTCTGAGTTCTCCGGTCGGGCAGGCGAGTGGACCTTTGGTCGTCTTGCCATCAAGAGCATGGTCGACACCAAGACCCTCGACATCGGCTTTGAAGCCACCGGCGGTCTCATTCAGGTCGACGCCGCCAGCCTGCGTGCCGTGCGTTTCCCTTCCGCCAATCTACTGGCCAACGCCGAGCTGCATGAGCTCGATCAAACCTATGTTGAGGACATTCGCGTGCAGTATGAGCGCATCCCCGCCCAGTTGCGCGAGCGTCTGATGTCGCGCAATCGCACCTCGGCCTTTGCCCAGGGCATCACGTCGACCGCCATGATCTACACGCAGGAGGCTGCCTTCCTGCAAAACGGGAAGCTCGACGACGTCGGCGCTTGGTGGACCAACGCGCCCGATCCGATGGCCTTCTCGGTCACGCTCACCAAGCCGTCCTACATCTCGCATCTGGTCATCTACCTGAACAACGCGACCCCGGAGAACGTCTATCCGATGATCAGCATCCTCGCGGACAACCTGGAGACGAAGACCCCGCAATCCGTCGGCTTGGTGCGCATGAATCATCGCCGGTTCATTGTCGTGCATTTCGACGAACCGCTCTTCACCGACGCGCTTAAGATCATCCCCAGCTTCTATAGTGCGCACACCGACTCGATGACCGAGATCGAAGTCTATGGACCGCTGGACGGCGGCAAGCTGGCCGACGCCGGCGCCGCCGATCCCGACGCGGTTCCGATGCTCATGGGCAATATTTCCCGCGTCATCGAAAACCTGCCCACTGACCTCACCGGCACTTGGGAACCCTTTGATTCCAACTACCGTAGCGCCAAATACCCTCCGTTCAGCTCCGGCGGCACCGTGGTCGACGGACTGTTCTCCATCTCGGATCCCTCTGGTATGGTGCGCTCGGTCTATGTTCCCGATCCGGCGGACTTCCCGCCACAAGGCAACCGGCCCAACCCGAATGCCACCCGCCTCCAAAACGGCACCAACTGGAACCTCGCCACTGTCACCCCCACCACCACGCCGGCCCGCTATCGCGGCCGCCTGTTGGTTGGCTCGGCCGATTACAAGCTGCACGCCGTCGCCGACAACGGCACCTACCTCTGGTCCTTCGCCACCGGCGGACGGATCTACTCTTCGCCCGCACCGCAGGGGGACGACGTCTTCTTCGGTTCCGACGATCATCGCATCTACAAGGTCGATGCCGACAGCGGTATCCTGATCTGGGAATTCGTCACCGGCGACAAGGTCCGCGGCGCCCCCGCGCTGGCCGGCGGCAAGGTCTTCGCCGTCTCGTGGGATGGTAACCTTTACGCACTCGACGCCGAAACCGGCGCGTTTGCCTGGAAGGCACCTGTCGCCAAGTTCACCCGCTCCACACCGGCCGTGCACGACGGCAAAATCTACCTTGGCGACGAGGATGGCAACATGCGCGCCTTCGACGCCGCCACCGGCCGCGAGTTATGGTCGCATCCGTTGTTCGGATACATCTCGACCGCTCCAGTGGTCACACCGGACGGGGTGACGTTTGCAACCGAACAGGGCGCCGTCTCCATGCGGGGCTTCGACGGCACCTCGAAGTGGACCTTGCCAGCGGGCGTGGCCGTCACCGGCCAGATCATGCCCACCAAAACCCAGTTGCTCGTGCCGACCGAAAAGGGTCTGCAGGTGCTGCTTCGCGCCGACGGCAAACCCGACACCCGCTTCGCTGGTCCCGAATCGAACGAAAAGGTCCTCAGCGTGCTCAAGTGGCGCGACGAGCTTTTTGTCCACACCGGCTTTGCCTGGACCGACCGCCGCTGGGGTCCCCGCACCTACGCGGAGTTTGAAAACACCACGGCCATCCTCGTGCCCGCCGGCACCGCCGAGAAGGAGGCCGCCAAATGACCAGCCCGTTCCCCATGTCCCGTCTTCGTCACGCCTTTCTCCTGCTGGCAACTCCGGCCGCGGCCTTTGCCCAGGCTCACCTGTTGGTGGATAATTTTTCCGCCGCCCTGCCGTCCAGCGAGCAGATCACCAGCAGTGTCGACACCGGATCAGCCAAGGTCGGTCTGGCCTCCGGCCGGCTCGACTACCGTTTCCCGGGTAACAACCGTCCGGCCATGTTGGACATCGATGATGTCCAACTGGTCGTCCCCGGGGGCGGTGTGCTCAAGGTCTGGGTCAAGGGCGATGCCTCGGGCAACCAGCTTGAACTCGCCACCCGTCACGGCCGCCCCGATGTCCAGTCGGACGGTCGCCGTATTTGGCGCGATGGCCGCTTCATCTCCTTGCCGAAGGTGACGCTTGATTTCGAAGGCTGGCGCGAGCTCTCGTTTGATGTGGACGCCATTCCCGAGGGGCATGCGGGTTGGCTGGCACGATTGATGATCCATCCGACCGGCGTTAAAGAGGGCAAAGCCACCGGCGGCACCATCTGGCTTGATGACATGCGTTTTTATCCGACCAAGAACGCCCCGAACGCCGCCTCCGCCGTCGGGTTGATGGGCGAGACGATGCGCGAATTTGGTGGTCCGGTCGGGGTGTTTCTCGATCTGCGTAATTTCACCGCCGGCGCCGCCAAGGTGACCGCGCGTGTCATCATGATGGATCGCAACGAAAACCTCGTTGCCGAGCGCGAGTTCGAGGTCGCACTCGCCGCCAAGGAATCGAAAGAAACCCTGCTCGATCTCGCGCCCGAAAACCTCGGTGCCTTTCTGCCTCCCTTTAAGATCACCGGCGACGTGCTTTCCTCCGAGTTGGCTTCGGTCGCCACGCGGCTGGAGGATCATCTGGTCATCGGCAACAGCCGTTATCTCTACGACAACATGGGCGACGTCTACGGGCGTTGGTTTACCGTGGGCGCCCCTAATCCGGTGAACGATCGCAACTGGATGGGCTGGGTGCAGGGCGAGGCCCAGCGCGCCACTCCCTTGGTGCAGACCACCGCGAGTATTTCCCGCGTCGATATCAAACCCGCCGACGGCATGTCTCCCGCGGCGAAACATGGCTTGCGCATCGATTTCACCGGAGACGCCACGGTGTTCTCTTCCCGTCAGCGCACCCTGCCGGGCAACGCCTACCGCGCCGGTTTCTGGGTTAAGGGTGACGGCAGTGGCGCCAAACTTTCCGGGCTGTTCCTCGATCTTACCAACGGTGCCGACACCAACAACCGCGGTTGGCGGCGCAACAACGACGGCCTGCGTGATCTGGCCGTGCTCGATTTCACCGACTGGCGCTACGTTGAGGTTGATCTGCCCGGTCGTGGCGTCGGTGCCAACACACCCAATGGCACGACCGAGGAGATCGATTTCCCCTTGGAGCTTTCCGCGCTGATACTCAGCACCGATAAAACCAAAACCGGTTCAGTGATCATCGGTCCCATTCAGGTATTCACCCAGCAATCGCAGGCCGGCATGCTTTCCGTGCAGATCGCTGCCGATGATGCCTGGGCAAACTGGAAGGACAACGGCGGCGCCACCATCACGGTGCAGAACTCGACCTTCGCCATCTCCCGCAAGACCAAGGCCAACTGGAGTCTGCTCGACCGTGCCGGTGATCCGATCGCCACCGGTCAGACCGAGCTCAACCTGCCGGCCGGCGAGACGGGTTCCTTCCGCATCGATTTCGCCAAATACGCCGCCGAGGCCGCCAAGCACGATGCGCCTTACACCGTGCAAGTCGCCGCCTACGACACGGCCGACGGCTCCGTGTCGACGACCCGTTCGCTTATTCTCAGCCGCCCCGACAGTCAGGCGCTGGTCACCGATTTCGAGGCCGATCGCGGTTACCTCGGCCTCAAGGGCCGCGAGATCAACAACGCCCCGCCCGTCGGCGAAACCGCAGCCCACACCACTGATGCCCAGGCCCACGGCGGCAAACGCTCGCTGCTCATCAATTGGGATCAAAAGGACAACGTCCGCCGCTTTGTCTCCATCGATCCCGCGTTGCCCGGCGTGCCCGTTGACCTGACTGTTTGGGTGCATGGTGACGGTTCGGGGGTGCTTTTTTATCCGCTGATCGGCGACCGCCTCGGCATCAGCCACGGTCTGCCCAACGCGCAGTGGAATCTTTTTCTGCCGCGCACCGTGGACGGCCCGCTGCAAAACGCGGTGAAGGTCGACTGGACCGGTTGGCGTGAGGTTACCTTCAAGCTTCCCGTCATCGCGCCCAACTGGACCGAAACCGTCCAGTCGCTCGGCTTTGTGCCCAACTATCCGCTCGGTGTGCATCTCGCCGTGGATGCGACCAACGCGTCCAAACCGACTGGCCAGCTTTTTGTCGACGACCTCTCGGTCAACACCCACCTCGCTCCGGCCGCCCGGGTGGACCTCACCTACGAGCGCACCGGCGAGTCCAATCTACACACGCCCGGCACTCCCGTGCAGGTGGTCATCGCCAATCGCGATGCCAAGAACTCCCGTAGTGTCACTGTTTCCGGCGGTCTCTTTGATTGGCGCGGCAAACGCGTCGCCGGTATCGACGAAACCTTTGAGCTCACCGCCGGCGCCCGCCGCGAGGTGACGTTGGCCAAGGATTTCCCGCCGGGCTTCTACCTGCTCAAGGCCACCATGACCGGACCCAAGTCTGCCCCGCTCGCCTCCATCGAGGAAGACGTGCTGGTCGCGGATCCCGTTGCCATCTTCGGCAAGGACTGGGCCGATCGCATCACTAGCGAGTGGGAACTGCGCAAACCGGTCGGCGAGCGTTTCAGCTTCGTCGACGAGGATTGGGACTGGGTTGAATACCACCCGGGCAACCTTCAACTCGACACCGTGCGTGATCGTGCAGGGGAGGTGTCCTCCGCCGGGTCTGATCCCTACATGCTGATCGGCTATTCCGCCTACTGGGCGGCCGGTCCGGGCTTTGAGCAACTCAAGGCCGGCACCTTCGACCGCATGCTGCGCGACCGCGGCCACGCGGTGAACACCTTCATTGTTCCCGAACGCCTCGACGACTGGGATAACTACGTCAGCAGCCTCATGCGCGGTGCGAGCAAGGATGTCGGCGGCTGGGTCATCTGGGACGGACCCGATGGCACCGGCCCGATGGCCATGACTGCCGAAAAATTCACGCCCTTCCTTAAGAGCGCCGACAAGTGGCGTCGTCTCTACGACGACACCAAACCGCTCATCGTGGGCGGCCTGGCGAAGGATACCGCCATCGGCTACGTCGCCGAGCTCGGCAAACAACCCGGCGCGTTGGAAGCCATCACCGGCGTTAATGTTCGCCTCGATGTCGGCCGCCTCTCGCCCGAAGACGCCCGCGTGGTCGGCTATGGCCGCGAACTCGCCAAGGTGCTCAACCCCGATGGCGTCGCGGGTGATCGCAATATCCTCCTGACCGACCTCGACTGGGCCGTGGAAAAAGACGGCACCGGCCTCGATGCTTTTGACCAAGCCGCCTACTTGGCGCGCACCGCATTGCTGCTCGATGGCTCCGGTATCCGCTCCGCACTTACGGTCCGCAACGGTGACCACGTGCGTCTTGGGTTTGGTCTCTCTTACCGTCGCGACCTGTTGATCCCGCCGTTGGCTGAAAAGCCGCTGGCCTATCAGCTCAAACCGGCTTGGTGGGCCATGTCCCGCGTGCGCGACTGGCTCGGTGAAACCACCGCCGTCGCCGGCCTCGAAGTCCAGGACATCATTCCCGGTCGCAGCCGCGGGCTCGTGCGCAAGGCCAAGGACGGCAGCCCCGTCGCCATCCTCTGGCGCAACGACAATCCCGGCCAGATATCCTTCGCCGGCACCGGCCTCAAGGTCACCGCCGCCGAGGATATCTTTGGCGCCACCGTGCCGGTGACCGACGGTTGGTATGCCGTTGGCAAGATCCCCTGCCGCTTCACGTTGACCGAGACCGACGAACCCGCAGCGCTTGCGCTGGCCCGGCTGCAGGTTCGCGACGGCGCCGAGGCGCTCTGGCCTCAACGTGTGCTCGCCGCCTTCACGCCCGCCACCGGCGCCCGCCAGTCCTACGCTCAAACCGGCGGAGAACCTGCCGAACTCGCTGGCCGCACTGCCGATGGCGACAACGCGTCCTTATCCGGTCTCACCTTCGCCAAGGGTGGCAGCGAGCGCTTTCAAGTCGCAGTGCCCGCCGGAGCTTCGCTGGTCTTGCGCAAACACTACCTTTTGGGTGAAGCCGGCCAACAGGCCGAAGTTAGCGTCAACGGCAAACCCGCCGGCACCTGGGATCTGCGCCGCTCCGAGGCCGAACTCTCCGGTGGTCTGCGCGAAGGCATCTTTGTGATCGATGCCACCCAACTCGCCGGTCAGCCCAAGGCCGACATCGAGGTGCGCTATACCGCCGCCGCCAACACCGGTTCGTGGCAGGCCTTTGAACTGAGGGCAGGGGAGTTCCCGCTGTCCGCGGTGGGTCCGCTGCATGCCGATCAGAACGTCGGTTCGCCGCGCTTTGCCCGCAACATCGTCGGCGCCTCGCTCAAGGTTGGCACTCAGGAATTTGCCAACGGCATTGGCGTCTTCGCCCGCAGTCTGTTGGAGTTTCCCATCAACGGACAATTCAAACGCTTCACCGCCAAGGTCGGTGTCGACGCCGCCACCGACGGACGCGGCTCGGTCGTGTTTGAAGTCTATGGTGACGGCAAAAAACTCTGGTCCTCACCCACCATGTCCGGCCTCGACGCGCCGAAGGAAATCGACGTCGACGTCTCCGGTATCAACCGCCTTCGTCTGGTCGTGACCGACGGCGGCGATGGCAACAAATTCGACGTCGCCGTCTGGAGCGACCCCGTCCTCAACCGCTGATCCTCGCCCCATGAAGTTTCCCCGACACAACCTGTTCCTACTCGCAGCGCTCGCCACCCCCGTGGGCGTGCACGCTCATGAGGGCGATCACGAACACCCGCACGAACCCGTGGCCACGATTTCCGTTTACGATACCGCCACGCCGCTGGTGATCGACGGTCGTCTTGACGAGCCGGTCTGGCAAAACGCCGTTGCTGTTAAGGTCAACGCGCGGGTGGGCAAGGGCGACTTACGCGGGACGACCGTGCCCATGATCGTCAAGTGCACCTGGGACGGGGAGTATCTGTATATCGGATACGAAACGTTCGATGCCAATATCGTTTCCATCGGCAGCGATTCGCACAAAGGGCCGAAAGGTCGTGAGCGTCAGGGGGCGGAGATCCATAAGAAGGACTCCAAGGTCGATGTGGTTGAGTTTTTCCTGACCTTTGGCGATCCGCACTTTTTCTGGGAGTTGCACCACAACGCGCTGAATCAGTTCAACGATATTTGGTGCGTTGTGCCCGACGAAAACTGGCCGGTCGCCAAGAGCGCGATGCTGGACTACGGCATCCTCTTCAACCGTCAGGAATACGTGAACGACGACGGCGACACCACCGTGGCCATGGCCGTGCAACTGAAGCGCAAGGCCGACGGCGCCGTCTCCACGCCCAACGATCCGTCTGATACTGATACCGGCTACACCGCCGAGCTCCGTTTCCCTTGGAAATCGATCGGCGCGCCGGTCTCCGCTCAGAACTGGCTCAAGGTTCCCCGCGGCGAGCCGCGTAAAGCCGGTCCGTGGAAGATGGCCGGGCATACCATGTCACTGCTCTCCGTGGTGCAGGATGGTGATTTGGCCGATCGTTATTATCACTCGGGCGAGGCAATCATCCCGAGCTGGTTTCACCGTGCCCAGGATATTTGGCCGGTTTATGAGTTTAAGCGTCAACCCGGTTCACCGGTCGCCGTCATCGAGGAGTTGATGGAGCGCGCCGACTCCAAGGATGTGCCGGCTGCTCTGGTTAAAGAAGCCTCCGATCTTGGTATCGCCGCAGCGTTGGCCGGCGCCGGCTATCTCGACGAGCGCAAGTTTGACCGAGCCCAGGTTCTGCACGAGGTAATGACCGTCGCCGGCAACGTCCGCCGCACTCATGGCGAACTTCTGCGTCTCTACAATCCCGATGCCTACCGTTTGTTCTACACGCCGGAAGGCGCCGCGGATCAGCAGCGGCTCGGTGCCGGTCTGGCTTGGAAAAAATGGCCGGCCGCCTTGCCCGAGGCCATGGTCGGTCTCGCACCGCTGCCCTTGATCGAGTGGCTCAATACGCAGGCCAAGGCCTCCAAGCCCGAGCTCGATAAAATCGCGTTGATCGCACGTCCGCTGGGCTGGTGGTTGCGCACGCAGAGCGAACGTCAACACATGGCCGCCTTCCGTGAGTCCATCGTGGCTCTGACGGCCAACCCGGTGGTCTCCGCCGATGCCTCGACCACCGCCGCGTTGCTGCGTTTGATCGCAGATGCCGGAGCGATCGGCGCCCTCGACTTCGCGGTCACCCAAACCGGTTCGGCCGTGCCCGACGTGCGCGCCAATGCCGCTGAGGCTTTGGGCCGCCTGCCTGCCACCGAGGCGGGGTTGGTCGCGCTGGTTAAACTCGCGTCCGCCGAACAGGAGCCCGACGTGCTCACGCGTCTCGCCACCGCCGCTGAAAATTGGTCCTACGATGCCCGCATCGGCGAGGCTATGTTGGGACTCTACAGCCGCGTGACCGACACCTTGGTTCGCCGCACGATTCTTTTTACCGTGATCAAGGCCCGCTGGTCGCAGCGCTCAGCGATCATCAAGGCCGCCTTTAACGAGCCGGGTGGCGGTGTGGTGGGCGTCGCACTTGAGGCGATTTCCGCCAAGCCGGTGCCTGAGTTGGCCGACGATGTTTTTACCTTGATGGGTAATGTCGACACGGCCCAGCCGTCCCTGATCGACGGTGCCGGTGCTTTTGGCGAAGAACGTTTCGCCGCGCCGATGATCGCCTGGCTCAAGGCCGAGAAGAACGTCGCCGTGCAGGCCAAGCTGGTTCTGTCGCTGGAACGAATTCCCGGTGACGAGACGACTGCTGCACTGGCTGATTTGTTGAGCAATACGGGCAACCCGTATCTGGCCGAAATCTTGTGCGACGTGGCCAGCCGTCGCGATCTGGATGCGGCGCTGCCGGTCTTGATTGCGCTGGCCGAGGACACCACCGCGCCGATGTCCGTGCGTGGCAAGGCGGTCTGGGCGCTGGGCCGCTACACCTCGTCTGCGGCCCGTGAGTCATTGGCCAAACTTCGTCGTGATCCCGCCGCCTACTTCAAAACTGCCGAAGGCGTGCCGTTGGTTCCCGAAAGCCTCGAACAGGTTCGTCTTTACCTCGCGCTGGCCGCATTGCGCCAGGGAGACAAAGCCGCCGGGGCCGAGGTCACCGCGCTCTACAAAGACGGCACCCCCGGAACGCGGCTCGCCTGCATGCTCGCCTTTGCCGAGCTGCGTCGCGACGACCCTTTGATCGTGAGCGCGTTGGCCTCCACCGATGTCGCCGAACTGCAAGGTGGCGTGCAGGCCGCGGCCTTGGCCAACCCCGAGGGTTATCATGACCGTTTGGCGGCGCTTGAGAAAACACCGTGGGTTGCCGCGGTGCTTGAGTCGGGCCTCGACATCGGTCTGTTGCCGGTGGCGTTTGACTACGCGTTACGCAAACCGGAGGGAACCCAATGAAGTCGCTCTGGATTACCCTGCTGCTTTCGGTCGCATCGGTTCCGGTCATGCATGGGCATGAATCGCCGGTTGATCACGTGGATCGCGAATTTCGCCTTAACGTGGCCGACGGAGTCTTTCACGTGAGCTATCGCGTGGGCATGACCGAGCGCGCCGCGTTACTGCAGCTTGCCGCCATGGACACCAATACGGACGGCCAGGTGACCGACGCAGAGGCCACGGCGTTTTTTGCCGCGCAGGCCAAATATTTTGCCCGACTGCTGATGCTCCAAGTGGAAGGTCGCGACTTGCCGTTGACGCCCGCCGGCACGGTGATGTGCGATCCGAAACTCGGCCAGACCTACACTTTCACCGCCCACGTGGGGGATTTGGCCGCCGGATCGTATTCCGGACGACTGATCGACGGTTATTCCCGCATGTATCCGGGTGCTTTTCGTTGGATCTCGCCGGGCGCCGGCGGGCCCGCGGAGATCCGTGTGGAATCCGTTTCGCTTCCTCAAGACACCGGTCGGTCCCAGAGTGAACATGCCGAATGGATCCAACTCACGTTCAACGTCGTCGTGCCGCAGTAATACTTTCTCAGCCACCCTCATCAAAACCCACCCAAACCCGATACCAATCAGCTTTCATCTATGAGTAATCAGACTAACCCAAACACCCCCACGGCCGCGGCGTCCATTGAGACGGCGCGCCTGGCCCGCGAAAAACTGCTGGCCGAACTCCGCAAGGTCATCGTCGGCCAGGAAGACCTGATCGACCAGGTCTTCATCGCCATGTGCGCCGGCGGCCACGTGCTGCTGGTCGGCGTTCCCGGCCTCGCCAAGACGCTCCTCGTGAGCACGTTGGCCAAGGCGCTTTCGATGAACTACAAACGCATCCAGTTCACGCCCGACATGATGCCGAGCGACATCACCGGAACCGAAATTCTGGAGGAAGATCACGTCACCGGTAAGAAGCAGTTTGTCTTCATGCAGGGCCCCATCTTCACGAACCTGCTGCTGGCCGACGAAATCAACCGCACGCCTCCCAAGACCCAGGCCGCGTTGCTTGAGGCCATGCAGGAGAAAAGCGTCACCGCCGGTAAAAAGACCTATAAGCTCGACGAGCCCTTCATGGTCATGGCGACGCAAAATCCCATCGAGCAGGAAGGCACCTATCCTCTGCCCGAGGCGCAGCTCGACCGTTTTATGTTTAACCTCTACGTCGACTACCCGTCCGACGATGAGCTCCACCAGATCATCAAGAACACCACGGCCGGCGGCTTGCCCACGCCCGAGTCGGTCTTGAGTGGTGAAGACGTGATCGCGCTCCGCAAGGCGGTTCGCCAGGTGCCGATCAGTGATCATGTGCTTAACTACATCGTGCGGCTCGTCAGTGCGACGCACCCCAACAAGGAGACTTCGCCGGAGATGACCAAGAAGTTCCTCGCTTGGGGCGCCGGTCCCCGTGCCGGCCAGTATCTGGCCCTCGGTGCCAAGAGCCGCGCGCTGTTGCGAGGCAACCCGCAGGCCACCGTGGACGACGTCCGCGCAGTTGCCCGCGCCGTCCTGCGTCACCGCATCTCCACAAACTTCACCGCTCAGGCGGAGGGTGTGGATTCCGATGATATGGTCGCCCGCCTGCTGAAGGCCGTCCCTGAGACGGTCGACATCAAGGCTGCCTAAACTCGAATAATTCAAGACCGCCGCGTTTCAAACGCGGCGGTCTTTTAAGTTACGCCCCTTGAAATGCTCCCCGCAAATTTGGCTTCTGTTTCTGAGTTTGGCCCTGGTCCTCTCGACTGCATCTGCAGCCGATAAAGCGCCCGCCTCCGTCTGTATCGACCTTGAGTATGGCCCGGGAGTTGTATCCACAATCACCGACCATTTTTATCGATAACCTCAGCCTTCGCTTTTCATGAACGCGCGCCGATGCCGGGTTTTATGACGGGAAATCGATTAACCCAGTAGAGAAGCTATCCCTGTTATGAAAACCATCCCGTTTCTATTATTAGTCTTCGTTTTCGGAGCATCATTTGCCGTTGCCGCGGATCAACCGGCTTCGCTGCCGGCCGAAAACAACTCCCGCTACATTTACATGCCGCCGATCTCCAGCGACGGTCTCAGCAGCGGCTCCCACGCGGTCACGATCTGCCTGCCGGCCGGTTATGGTGCTACCGACCGGCGTTATCCGGTTTTCTATTTGCTCGATGGCGGGGAGTCTTTCCTCTCCCAGCAAAACGACATGCGCGCTACCAGCGCCTACGAACTTGCGCATGATCAGCTGGTGCACGACGGACTGATCCAGCCGGTTATCTTTGTGGCTGTGCACAACTCCCTCGATGCCGAGGGCCGTGCGATTTCGCGAAACCGCAGCACCGATTATTATCCCGCACGGAGCACCAACGGGCGGACGAACGGGGAAGGGTATTACCGGTTTCTCAGCGAGAAGATCAAACCGATGATCGACCAAACCTACCGCACGCTGCCCGGACCGGCCACCACCGGTATCGCCGGATTTTCCGCGGGAGGCGCAGGCGCGTTTTGGATGACTTACGAGCATCCGGAAACCTTTGGCATGGCTCTTTGCCAGTCGCCCGCGTCGCTCATCGTCGGTCTGATCGACGGCTACAAGGCCCCCATCCCGCCGGTGCGCCTGTGGATCGACGCCGGCTCCAGAGAACTGAGCAACGGCTTGTGGCTCTCCTCCTACGACGCCGCCAGCAAGCTCGTCGACCTCGGCTTTGTTCAAAACGACAACATCGCCTTCCATACCGGTCACAATCAAGGGCACGAGAAGTTCGACTGTAACCAACGCCTGCGGCATGCCTTTTACTTTCTTCTGCGCACCAATACCCCGCGGCTGGCGCAGGTGGAGATCACTGAAACTGACACTCTGGGCAACGGGCCCATTACTTTAGCCCGCACAGGGCACGTCGTGTTGGAGCCTGTTTACGAAAACGGTTTTCGCATCACCGACGTCACCGCGAAGTTCACTCTAGCCGATCCTTCCGTGGTTACGCTGGACGATGCCACCCATGAACTTCGTCCGCAGACTTCCGGTGAGACGACCATCCGCTCCACCTTCGCCGGTCGCGAGATCGTGCAACAAATCGTGGTGCCGCCCGCACCGCCCGCGCAGATTTGTTCTGCCGTAACCCGTCCCGTGGTGATCGATGGCGATCTGTCGGAATGGGCGAAGTTACCCTACACGGTGGCGGCTCCGTTGAATAACGATGACGCCCGTGCCTGGTCGGGGCCCGCAGACTTGTCTTACCGGTTTGCCTGTTCTCACGACGACCAATTCCTCTACGTGGCCATCGAGACTACCGACGATCATTTTAACAGCGTTCCCGATAAAGACCCCTGGCTGCAGGATGGCGTCGAGCTGCGGGTGGATGCGCGCCCCTCCACTGAACGGAGGCTGGCACCGGAAAACGAAATTCTGGTAATCGCGCTGAGTCCCTCGGCCGCCGGAGAAAACCGTCCGCCCTACAATGCCGCCAAACTTCCCGAGGGAACGCAGGTGGTCAGCAAGGCAACCCCCACCGGACACATCACCGAGATCGCCATTCCGTTTGCTTATCTGGATGCCAAGGCCGGACAGCCCTGGCGCGATATCCGCCTCAATCTGGTGGTGAACGACAACGACGAGGACTACGAAGGCGTTAAGACTGATAAACTCTGGTGGCAACCCGACTGGCGCACTCCCGGCAATATTCTGGGCTCGGGCACCTTTGTGCGCTGATTTCCTCCTTTCTGCTTTTTATAGCATTTCTAATAAAACCGTAGCCATTTCTGCTACTGCTGTAGCGCAGGCATCCTGCTTGCATTTTAATCAGAGCAGGCTGGAAGCCTGCTCTCTCGAGATTGGTTTTTTCCAAGGTGGCAGCTGGGCGTCCTGCGCGGGGATCTCGATTGGTTCTCAGAGCTAGGCGGTGGCGGCGAAGAGGGTGCTGCAGAGGCTGGGTTCGCTTTTAAGTGGCTTCGTGCGCGCGCGGGCGGTGTGTATGAAGTCGCTTAATTGCTCGGGCCGGATCGCCTGCGCCCATAGTTCCCGGCGCAATTCATTGAGGAGGTCTTGGGTCGAGGGGCGGTCTTCTCCCCAGGGTCGCCGCCATTTTGCTTCCGGTATGGCGGGGGGTTTGCCGCCTTGGCCGTAGGCTTTGATCGCGGCGAGTTGGAGCATCGCGTAGGCCGCCACCGCTGTTGCGGGGATCGTTTCAACGGAGTGCTCGTTGCGCAAGATGGTGTCGTCGAGGGCCAGGCAGAGCGGGCGTTTGTCCTGGCCGAGCGCTTCGACTTCTTTGCGCACTTGGCGGAAAATCACCGTCTCATCGACCCGGCCTTTGGAGTAGAGCGAGTAGACCGCCGTCCAGTCCTGGAACTGCTTGTCAAAAACCGTGATCAACGCGGAAACGGTGTGGCGCCCGGGGCAAACCAGGTGGGCCAGCAGGTGCGCACTCTCGCCAGAGCGCATCCCATGCGTTCAGGAGTGGCGCGGCGATTTTTTTTCCGAGATCGTCACCGGCGAGGGCGGCACGACCGGACGGTGGGCGATGATGTTGGCCTTGTTTTCGATGATCCACTCGATGGTCTCGCCTTTTTGCAGTTCCAGCGCTTCGGCCACCGCAGTGGGGAAGTTGATGTAGTATTGGTCGGCCCCTTTTTTACGGGAGATGAGTTGAACTTTGGTTGGGTATCCCATGCCTCTGGCTATATACTAAATCTAGTATATATGCTAGATTAAAATGCACTGCGTAGCGGGGGAAAAACTAGATTTAGAAACTAGAAAAACCAAACTCGAGGGCCGGCTGGAAGCCGGCGCTACTTCAGCGCTACTCCACGCTCGCCAGAACCTTGAGCATCTCGTCGTGGATGAAGCCGTTGCTGGCGACGAAACGGCCGCGCTCCTGTTTTTGTGGAAGCGCGTCGCCGGCGTAGTTGCTGATCATTCCGCCGGCTTCTTTCACGAGCAGCAGGCCGGCCATGACGTCGTAGGGTTTGAGGTCCTTTTCCCAGTAGCCATCGAGACGTCCGGCGGCGACGTAGCACAGATCCAGCGCGGCGCTGCCGAGGCGACGTTCGCCGCGGATGCGTTTCAAAAAGGCGCCCCATTCGCGCTCGTTGTTGTCGGGGTTGGTGTGCTTGTCGTAGGGGAAGCCGCTGGTGATGACGGCATCGATCAACTCGGCGGTATCGGTTACGCGCACGGGTTGGCCGTTGAGCGTGGCGCCGCCGCCCTTGGTCGCGGCGAAGAGTTCGTTGCGCGTCGGATCGAAGACGATGCCGAGTAGCATTTCGCGATCTGCGGTGGTCAGCGCGATGCTGATGCAGAAATGGGGGAGCTTGCTGGCGAAGTTCACCGTGCCGTCGATTGGATCGACATACCAATGATACTTGGCGGCGTCGATTGGCGCACCTTGGCCGCCGCCTTCTTCTCCAACGATGTGGTGGTCGGGGAAGAGCTTGAGCAGTTCGGCGACGATGAAGACCTCGCTCTCCTTGTCGGCTTCGGTGACGACGTCGATGCGGCTGCTCTTGAGCGACGTCGCGACGGGTTTGGCGAAGTGCCGCATGACGATCTTACCCGCGCCGCGGGCGATGGTTTCGATTGCGGGCAGGAGTGGGCAGAGATCAATGTTGGGAGCCATGGTGGTGTTTATGTGTGTGCGGGGGCTTTAGGTCAGCACGTAGTTCTTGGGCTGGGGCGGGGCGGGCAGGGGAGGTTCTCCGATGATTTCGCGTAGGGTGGCTTCGATCGCGCCGGACATGGCGTCAAGGGCGAGGTCGTTGGGCATGAGTCCAAACGGCTCTTCGATTTCGTCGCTCAGCGCTTCAAGCGTGAAAAACATGTAGGCGGCAAAGCCCACAATCAGCGGCGTCCATGCGCCGACCGTTTCCACGAGGCCGAAGGGGAGCAAAAAGGCGAAGAGGTAGATCACCCGGTGAATGATCACCGAGTAGGTGAAGGGGATCGGGGTGTTGGCGATGCGTTCGCAGGCTCCGAGTGCATTGGAGAGTTCGGCCAGTCCCGGCTCGAAGGCGGCGGCGAGGATGGGTTCGACCTGGCCGCGTTGACGGGCGGCGGCGAGCTCTTCGCCAAAGACGACCATTAAGACTGCGGGTTTAAAACGCGCGGCGAATACCTTGTTTTTGACGTCCTCGTTTTCCAGCAGGGGAGTCAGATCGGTTGTCGGATCGGTGCCGCGGAGTTGGTGGCGCAGCGCGTGCACAAAGGCGATGATCAGGTAAACCATGCGGCGGCGTTCCGCGGTGGTGCAGGTGGTCAGCGTGCAGACTTGGCGGGCGAGGGTGCGGCAGTCGTTGAGCAGGGCGCCCCAGACCTTACGCGCCTCCCAGAAGCGTTCGTAACTGGCGTTGTTGCGAAAGCCGAGGAAGATGGCCATCGCGATGCCGAGCAGCGAAAACGGCAGCATGTTGAGTCCCGGTTTCCAGCTGCTGTGCCGGAATATGAGCGTGATCGAAAGAGCCCAGACGATGGTGAAGCAGAGCTGAGGCAGGACCTTGGGCACGATGGAGCCGCGCCAGACCAATAGCATTTTTAACCATGGCATTCGCTTCCGGACAATCATGCGTGGGAACGTGGCGGGTGTGGTTGGTCGAGACAACGGCAACTCATGTTAGTCGTGATTTTGAAAGTCCCGGAGTGGCCCCAAGTAGGTCCACTACATAATACATACCTGCTACATACTCGCGGCGGATCGGTTTCAGGCATTATGGCCGTCAACGTATTGGGGCTGTTCACTGAATCAGCTGAGGCCGTGTTTCTGAAATAAATCATGGAGCTAAGTCGTAGGCCGCCTGCTTGCAGGCGCGAATATCGTTCCCGTTAGTTGGTATCCAACGCGCCTGCAAACAGGCTGCCTACGAGAGCCAAGCCTTCCATCCTCTGGCTATTTCGAAACAGCGTCTCGTCGGACGCTCTGGAAGGCAGGTGTCGGTCTCAATCGCGTTGGACGGGTTGCGATTTGCCAGCGTCGTCGATGGCCACGTAAGTAAACGTGCCGTGAGTCACGCGCTGTTGGCGTCCGTCTTTGTAGTGCAGCACCCAAGCTTCGAGGGCGATTTTTAGCGAGGTGCGTCCGGTGTGCACGACGCTCGCGTAGCAGGTGAGGGTGTCGCCGACGTTGACGGGGGCGACAAAACTCATCGCTTCCACGGCGACGGTGACGACGCGGCTGCGGGCGACGTTGCGGGCGAGCACCGCGCCGCCGAGGTCCATCTGGCCCATGAGCCAGCCACCGAAGACATCGCCGTTGGCGTTGGTGTCGGCGGGCTGGGCGATGGTGCGGATGACGATTTCGCCGGAGGGCAATTCAAGATGGTCGGAGCTCATGGAGTTGAACGCAGTGCCGATCTTGTGCCATCGCAAGGCGCTCGCGGTGGAAACGTGTTTCGAGAGATATGAAATTGGCGGCGAGAGAGGGGCTCGAACCCTCAGCGGGCTATCATCCGACCAGCATCCGTTGCTTGGCACTCGCCGTGAGTGGGTCAGGGCTGGTCAACCAGCGCCAGGGCACGATGCATTTTCTGAAGGCGCCGAGCCCGCAGGTCTTCGGCGAGTTTGCGTTGTTCGATGAGCTCTTCGGGGGCGAGCAGAATGAAGCTGCTGCACGTTTCGCAGAGCTGCACATCGTTATTGCCAAGGAGGCTGGCGGATACGCCGGAGGGGAGCCGCATATGACAACCGCCGCAGACGCCGTGCGTAACGACGGCGACGGCCCGGCGGTTGCGTTTCATCAACCGGTCGAAGTGCGCGAGCAGCGATTCCGGGACTTCTTTGCGTATCTGCTTCACGCGCTCGACCGATTTCATCGGAGTGGGTGCCGGCGAGAGCATGAGGGTTTGAAGTTCGAGTAGCAGGTCCGTGATGGGTTTCATGACGCGAGTTAAGTTGCATGCGTCATGCCTCGGCTGGGTCGTGTGGTGGTATCCTGTTGATGCAATAACGGCTTAAATTTTATTTAGCCCCAACGTCGTCCGTTAGCCGGTCGGGTTGCATGGCGCTATCTGTGCAGGATTTGCACAGATGTTCAGATCGATGTGCAGGCAAGGCTCAGGGCTCGCGGGTTGGTTCGTCCAGCAGGCCGTAGGTCTTGAGTTTGTATTGCAGAGTGCGCCGGCTGATGCCGAGCAGGCGGGCGGCGTCTTCGCGATGGGCGGTGGCTTGGACGAGGGTTTTTTTAATGAGCAGACGCTCGGCTTCGGCCAGGGTCATGCCGACGCGCACGGTGTATTCCGGCGAGGTATTTTCCTGTGTCTTGAGGAAGTCAGGGAGTTCGGCCTCGGTGATTTCAATCGCGTCGCAAGTCACCACCAGGCGCTCAACGAGGTTGCGTAGCTGGCGAACATTTCCCGGCCAGGGGAAGCGTTGGCAGGCGCGCAGCGCGCCGGCTGACAGGTGCTTGGCTTTGGTTTGATGTTTGGTGCAAAAATAGGCGAAGAAGGTTTCCGCGAGCAGCGGGATGTCTTCCGCACGCTCGCGCAGCGGCGGGGTCACGATGGGCACGATTTGGAGCCGGTAAAAGAGGTCTCCACGAAAGCGTCCGGCGCGCACCGCGTCCTCCAGGTTGCGGTTGGTCGCGGCGATGATGCGCACATCGATGTTCACCATCTCGGTGCCGCCGATCATACGGAAAGCGCGGTCTTCGAGCACGCGTAGCAAGTCGCCCTGGCCCTTGGCTGAGAGGTCGCCGATCTCGTCGAGAAAGAGCGTGCCGCCGTCGGCCAAAAGAAAGCGTCCGGGCTTGTCAGTGCGCGCGTCGGTGAAGGCGCCTTTTACGTAGCCGAACAACTCGGACTCGACCAGGTGTTCGGGAAGCGCCGCGCAATTGACAAAAATGAACGGTTTGTTGGCGCGCAGACTGTGCTCATGGATGATGCGGGCGACCAGTTCCTTGCCGGTGCCGCTCTCTCCCTCGATGAGCACCGTGACATCCGTGCCGGCGACTTTTTTCGCCAGTTGCACGACGGATCGGATCGATTCGCTTTGGCCTAATAACAGGCTGGGATCGGGCTTCCCGTTGGCTGACCGCGAGCGGGCGCGGGTGGTTTTCATGGGGATAGTCTGTCGATTCCCGAGGGGGAGGCCATATTTCGTTGAGCCGGCCGGGCATTTGTTAGCAGCCGTGTTTTGACGTCGCAGCATTGCTGTATGCATTTGAATCGCATGCCGCCTCGTTTTGCGTCGCCTACATTTCAACTCTCCGGTCTCGGCACTCAGTATCTTATCTATGTCGAGACGTTTGCCGGCGTGGACGCGTCCGGACCTTGGCCGGTGGTGATCTGTTTGGATGGGGATGATCAATTCGCGACCTTGTGTTCGGCGCGCAAAAAACTCGCGGCGAAACAACCGCTTCCGCCCTTGCTGCTGGTGGGCATCGGCTATGGCGCGAGCTATCGAGAGCCCGGCAATCAACGGGTGCGCGATTATACGTCTTCGGCGATTGAGGGTGCGCCGCAGGCGGGTGGTGCGGATGCGTTTCTTGAGTTTATCATTAACACGCTCTGGCCGGAACTTGAGCGACGTTATCCGATTCATCCCACAGTCCGTGGCATTGCCGGACATTCATTGGGGGCGTTGTTTGCGTTGCACGCGTTGTTCAAACCGCAGCCGTTTTTTAACCGGGTGTTGGCGAGCGCGCCGTCACTGTGGTGGGATGAACGTATTCTGCTGAAACAGGCGGCGGATTTACGCGCGACGCAGGCGAGTCTGCCGGCGAGTTTGTTTCTCAGCGTGGGTGGTAAGGATAGCGATTCGATGGTGTCGGACTTGGACATGCTGGAGACGCAGCTAAACGGAAATCCGTTCGATGAACTGGTGATAAGCCCCGCGCTGTTTCCCGAGCATAATCACTTCAATGCAGTCGGAGTCGGCTTTCGCTCCGGGTTGGCCGCACTCTTTTCGCAGGATTGAAATCAGGCGGGTCTGTATCCCCGTGCGTTACAACCTTCTCTGTGCGTTGTAACGCCGGATTGGCGTAATACTCTCGCCACCAAAAACCTGCGTGTTGAGCATGGCCGGGTATGAAACGCGCCGATCCTCCGATCGAACTTGAACCGAAGAACCCATTCTCCTGGAAAATCCTGGGAGCCTTTCTGCTCGCCTGGGTCCTGGCCCTGGCGGCGGTGATTGAACTGCGTTCGCCGATGCTCCGCATTATCATGCCGGTTATTGGCGTTCTGCTGGTCGTGTATCTGACCATTTGCACGGTTCTTTTTCTGAAGAACCGCAAGTGATATTCAGTCCATCCAAGCTACAACTATGAAACAAACCATTACACTTATTATCGCCGGCATCGTTGTCGTGGCGGTGCTCCTCGTGAGCATCTTTATTGTCGATATCTCTACCGTAGAAGGTAACGAAATCGGCGTTAAGGAGACGTGGGACGGCGGCGTCGAACCTGATCCTCTCCAGCCCAAGACCTACGTCTTGGTCCCCGGCTTCACCCAAAAGATTTTCATCTATGACATGTCTTCGCAGGTGTTCGTCATGAACGACGCAGCGATGAACACCTACGGCGAAGGTCGTAAGAGCGACAGCTATCTGGTGCAGTCTTCCGAAGGTCAGGACATGCGCATCTCGCTCAACATCCGCTGGCGCCGCGATCCGGCCCACGTGGTTGATCTGCACAAGACCGTGCGCGAAAACGTCGAGGAAAAGATCCTGCGTCCCGAACTGATGCGCGTCGTCAAGGATCAGGCAACTACCCGCACTGCTCTCGACGCCTACTCCGGCGAAGGCTTGGTGAAGCTTCAGAGCGACATCTCCTCGGCGCTGATGTCACCCGAGGCCGAACTGCGTAAGCGCGGCGTTATCGTTGAAAACTTTGTTATCGAGCACATCGGACTCGATCCGTCCTACGTCGAGCAGATCAAGGCTCGTCAGGTGGCCGTGCAGGAACGTCTGCGCGCCATTGAGGAAACCCGCGCCGCCGAGGCAAAGGCTGATCGCGCCAAAGCCGAGGCTCAGGCCAACTACGAAAAAGCCTTGGTTGATGCCAAGCGCGACAAGGATGTCGGCGTGCTTATGGCCGAGAAGCAGGCCGAGCAACAAGTTCTCGACGCCACCGCCGCCGCCAGACGCGTTGGGTTGGCTGCCGAGGCCGACAAGAGTCGCAACGTGCTCGCCGCTGAAGGTGAGCAGGAAGCCGCCTTGCTCCGTGCGCAGGCTATCCAGGCTCTGGGTAAGGCCGAGGCCGAGGCGACCCGCCTTAAGCTGAGCGCCTATTCGGCTGAAGGTTCCGAGGCGTTCGTGCGCATCGAAGTTTCCAAGTCGATGGCTGACGCCTTCAAAAACATCTCCGGCTACCTGCCGCAGGACATGACGGTCAATCTGCTCAGCGACAGTTTCCTGCGTGCAGTCGAAGCAGTCGTTGGTGGCACAGCGACCACGCCGGCTTCGCCGATGCGTCCTACCAAGTAAGTCGTTCGCTTAACTGCTGCTCATATCTCAGGCCGCCTCGTAATGGGGCGGCCTTTTTTATGCCGACCGTTCCCGTAGGCTGCCTACAAGATTGTCGCGAGATAGTCGGCGATGATCGGCAGGTCGGCGGCGGGCAGGTCGAGTGTGGTCAGTTCATTGGCCGGGACCCAGGCGAGTGCGTTGTGTTCGAGGCTTTGCGGCTCGCGACTATCGGCCGTCAGTCGCGTGACAAACGGGAGCAGGCAAACGGTCACGGTTTCGTAGGCGTGGGTTTGGGGGGCGAGCGCGCGGACGATCTCGACCGTGCAGCCGAGTTCTTCGCATAGTTCGCGGTGGAGCGCATCGGTATCGGTTTCGCCGGGTTCGACCTTGCCGCCGGGGAACTCCCATTTGCCGCCGAGGTGTTTGTGCGCGGGGCGTTGGGCCATGAGCACGCGGCCGTCGCGCTCGATCAGGGCGCAGACAACACGGAGAACAGGATTGGCGGATGGCATGCCGTCCATGCAGCCGAACCGTTAATGCCCGCGCAAGCCCGCGCTCTTGGATGACACAAAGTAACCATTATGGTTACTTTGTTTTAGCCTTGTTTTCATAGGTATGAGGGCGGAAGCGGTGGCACAAAGTAACCATAATGGTTACTTTGTGCCGGGTGGGGCTGGGATGAAAAACGGGGTTGGCTTTGGGG
>JBBKWO010000041.1:0-70758 GCA_037969015.1 Opitutaceae bacterium | reverse complement strand
GGATTGGGGGGGGCCTTCGGATTGGGGCTAACCACGGAATTTTATTTTCGAAGGGCTAACAGGTATAGCGCCATAGCCTTTGTTTTTCAAAAATGCCTGAATGCTGGCTACCGAACCCGGTCTCGAGGTTGGACTGATAATGATTTCTGTAATCGGCAATTTCTCTGACTGAAAATTGGTCAATTTTGAAATATAATTAGTGGTTATATATGGGATCAATAGCCCGCTTTTCACCCGATGCATCGGAGGTTTTTCCTTAAGAACCTGATCTAGGTTTTGAATGGTCAGTCTAACTTCTTGCTCCGACTCATACTGACTATCCTTGAATGTAATGAACTGGCTTTCTATGAGCCAGGCCAGGTCACTAATAAATGGATACTGAAACGATTTAAAACCATCAAATTCCGATCTATATTTTGAAATAAATTTCCGAATAACAGACACCTGTTCGGATTTATCATAAATTATTTTCTGCTGCCGAATGTGTGTTGGATGCGAATAGCCTTTATTCCACAAATCGGACTCGCCATTAAAAACAATACACACGCCATCATTATTATAAGTATACCCCCTCCACTGATCTAAAGCATCAATTGCAAGCGACATAGAACCTATATAACTAACGCGATCAGAAGGCTGCTTTATTTCCGTGATAATATCGCCTAGAAATTGAGCGAAATCATAATTTGATTCAGTTGCTGAAATCTTAGTTATTTCATCAATCGCAAGGCTTCTCCCATAGGAAATCTCCAGCTCGTCATTTAAAAATCTATGATCACTGAGCCAAATCTGCTGCTTTTCAATAATACCAAGCAATCCAGTAAGATTTGTGTAATGACAAAATTTATTACTATACCAAAAGGAATCGGATGTCGTGGCTAGTGAGCTTTGGAAAGTGTCTGTGAAAAGCTTTGAAAAGTTCATAAGCTACCAAAGTTCTAGGCAGAAAGACACATGCCGCTGTTTTTTGATTAGATTAAGCCAAGAGGATCTCACAAGGTGTGATTGGCGGGCGACGTGACATGGAGAATAACAGACAAGTGTTAATTAATCTCGGTAAATGAGCGGATAGCTCTCCGTCTCCGAAAGAGAGGTGAGCTTCAAATCCACGTCCAGCGTGGGCCAGCGGAGGTGCATACCGTGCAGGAGCTCTACGTTGTGGATGTCCGCCACCTTGGCCTCCGCGAACCACGGATACTCCGAAAACGGCAGCAGGTATTCCTTGTCTTCGACCAAGAGCCACAGGCCTTGGGTCGAGATGTGAGTCACCTCAACCGAAGTGCTTTTTCCACGCGGTTTTGATTTCGTTTTCATGGCGGAGAATTTGGGTTTGGGCGGTCTTGAGTTCAGCAGCTTTCAGTCCGGCGTTGATGGCCAGTTCGATTTTCGGGGTCAGCCAAAACTTAGCCTCTCCGTTGGGCGTGTAAACATGGACATGCATTCTCGGCTCCTCGCGGGAGAAGAAAAAGAACCGGAAGTTGCGATATTGGAAGATGGTCGGGCTCAATTCGGAGGGATTGCGGGTGATTGACTGGAACGTCGCTCGCGGCGCGCCGACAAGCGGCGGCCCTACAGGTCAGAAAAAGCCCCGACTGGTTGGTCGGGGCTTTTGGTTTAGATCTTACTGGCAGGCTTCGCACTCTTCGCCGTTGCGCCTGGCCTCGAGGCTACAGGCCTTTTTCTCGGCTTCGGTGTAGGTTTTCTTGGCCGCGGCGGCTGCGGCTACATCGGCGCGGCCGGCGTCGCCGGTGACTCCGCGGACTTCCTTCTTCACGGACACCGTGGCTTTCTCGATGTTCGAGGCGCCGAGGGTGCGGAGGTAGTAGGTGGTCTTGAGGCCGGTGTGCCAGGCGTGGCGATACATGTGACTCAGGGTTTTGAGGTCCGGGGTCTTCAACCAAAGGTTCACGGACTGGGACTGGTCGATCCACTTTTGGCGGCGGGCGGCGGCGTCGATGACCCACTTGAAGTCGATGTCGAAGGCGGTCAGATACTTCGCCTTCAGGTCGGCGGGGATGGTGTCGATGTCCTTTAGCTCGCCGTCGAAGTATTTGAGATTGTCGATCATCTCCTGGTTCCAGAGGCCGCGGGCTTTGAGGTCCTTCACAAGGAAGGGGTTCAGCACGATGAACTCGCCGGACAGGTTGCTCTTAACAAAGAGGTTTTTGTAGGTGGGCTCGATGCAGGGCGAGGTGGCGGTGATGTTGGAGATCGTCGCGGTGGGGGCGATGGCGAGCACGTTGCTGTTGCGCATGCCGTGCTTGGCGATCTTGGCGCGGACGGGGGTCCAGTCCATCTTGCCGCCACGGGGAACTTCGACGGGGACGCCGCGTTCGTTTTCGAGGATGTCCACGGTGTCTTGCGGGAGGAGGCCGCGGTCCCACTTGGAGCCTTTGTAGGTGGAGTAGGTGCCGCGTTCGGCGGCGAGGTCGGAGGAGGCTTCGTAGGCGTAGTAGGCGATGGCTTCCATGGCTTCGTCGTTGAACTCGACGGCTTCGGTGGAGGCGAAGGCGATGCCCTTCAGGTAGAGCGAGTGGGCGAGGCCCATGACGCCCATGCCGATGGGGCGGTGGCGACGGTTGGAGGTCTCGGCGGGCTTCGTGGGGTAGAAGTTGATGTCGATGACGTTGTCGAGCGCACGGACGGCGAGCTGGATGGTCTCGCGGAGTTTTTTGTGGTCGAGGGAGCCGTCGGGCAGGAGGTGGTTTTCGAGGACGACGGAGCCGAGGTTGCAGACGGCGGTCTCGTCGTTGGAGGTGTTGAGGGTGATCTCGGTGCAGAGGTTGCTGCTGTGGATCACGCCGCAGTGGTCCTGGGGCGAGCGGAGGTTGCAGGCGTCCTTGAAGGTGATCCAGGGGTGGCCGGTCTCGAAGAGCATCGAGAGCATTTTTTTCCAGAGTTCGAGGGCTTCGATTTTCTGGCCGTAGATTTTGCCTTCTTCGGCGAGTTTCTCGTAGCGGATGTAGGCTTCTTCGAACTTTTTGCCGTAGAGGTCGTGGAGGTCCTTGGTCTCGTTGGCGCGGAAGAGGGTCCAGGTCTCGCGGGCTTCCATGCGCTTCATGAACAAGTCGGGAATCCAATTCGCCGTGTTCATGTCGTGGGTGCGACGGCGGTCGTCACCGGTGTTCTTGCGGAGCTCGAGGAACTCGAAGATGTCGTTGTGCCAGGATTCCAAATACGCGCAGCCGGAGCCTTTGCGTTTGCCGCCTTGGTTGACGGCCACGAGTTGGTCGTTGTGGAGCTTGAGGAAGGGGATGACGCCTTGGGACTCGCCGTTGGTGCCGCCGATGTGCGCGCCGGTGCCGCGGACGGCGGTCCAGGAGCCGCCGAGGCCGCCGGCCCACTTGGAGAGTTGGGCGTTTTCGGCGATGCCTCGATACATGATGCCTTCGAGGGAGTCGTCGACGTAGTAGAGGTAGCAGGAGGAGAGCTGCGAGTGGAGGGTGCCGGAGTTGAAGAGGGTCGGCGTGCTGCTGCAGAAGCGGCGGCTCTTGTAGAGTTCGTAGAGGCCGGTGACCTTGGTCTCGCGTTCGCCGGTGTCGCCGAGGAAGAGGCCCATGGAGACGCGCATCCAGAAGAACTGGGGAGTCTCAAGGCGGCGGGAAGGCTTCACCGTTTTGTCGATGATGAGGTAGCGATCGTAGAGGGTCTGGACGCCGAGGAAGTCGAGCTCGAGGTCGGCGGTGGGGTCGAGGGCGGCGGCGAGACGGTCTATGTCGTATTTCTGGAGCTCGGGGTTGAGGCGTTTGATGTCGGCGCCGTGAGAGAGGTAGGTTTTGAAGGCGGCGACGTGGAAGCTCTTCAGCTTGGAGATGCCGTCGGTGACGATGTTCCAACCGAGGACTTCTTCGTAGATGTAGGTGAGCTGGATGCGGCCGGCGAACTTGGCGAAGTCGGCGTCGCGCTCGATGAGGGTCTTCGAGTTGAGGACGATGGTGCGGTCCAGGTCGGACTGGGAGATCTGGTCGTAAACGGAGCGGGTGAGCTCGGTTTCGATTTCCTCGCGGGTGAGGCAGAGGTCGAGGCCGATGGAGGCGAAGTCGATGCGGGCGTTGAGGTCGGCACGGTCCCAGAGGACGGTGGTGCCGTCGGATTTTTTGACGACGATCATCGAGGGTTGATCAGCAGGGGTCTTGATTTGCGGGCTGAAGCTGGTGCCGGCGTCGAGGGGGGTGCCGTCGGCGTCACGCTGTTCGTTACGGAGGGCGCGGTAGAGGATGTAGGACTCGGCGACTTTGTAGTGGCCGGCTTTCATGAGTTCTTCCTGCACCATGTCCTGGACTTCCTCGATGTGGACAAAGGATTGCTTGGAGGACTGGATGCGGGAGGCGACGGCCTGGGTGATCGAGACGGCCGCGGTGGAGTCGAGGTGGAGGGAGAGGAAGGCTTTGCGGACGGCGATCTCAACCTTCTGCGCGATGAAGGGAACGACTTGTTTGTTGCGACGGATGACGCGGACGGAGGCGGCGGAGATTTCGCCGGTGGCGATCTTGCGGCTGCGGTTGAGCAGGAGGCTCTTGGCGACGTCGTAGGCGTTGTGGTCGACGAGGGTTTTTTCGATGAGCTCGTAGAGTTCTACGAGGGAAATGCGCAGGGGGGACTTGCGCAGGGCCTGGGCGGCGAGGTTGGCGGCGACGGACTTGACGATCTTGCCGACGAAGGCGCGGGTCTCGGCCGTGTAGATGTTGGTGGTTTCGCCGCGGGCGAGGTGGACGTTGGTCACGGCCTTGCCGAGCGTGTCGGCGATCTCGGCGAGGTCGAAGGGGGTCTCACCCTGCGGGGCGAGGAGGACGATTTCGGGAAGCAGGGGCGTGTCGGCGAGCACGCACTCGCGCCACGCGAATGCGGGCTTGGAGTCGGCGGTGGAATGGGTGGCGCGTTTGAGGGCGAGATCGTGCTGAAGGGAAGGATTCATTGCGGCTGAAAAGTAGAGACGGACGGCGGGTGACGGGTAGTGGTTCTGGCGGACGAAAGCGGAAGGGGGGCCGCTGGCGGGATGGTAACGATGGGTCTGGGAAAAGTGGGAAAGAGGAGAAACGGCGAAGCGGGCGGGCCAATCAGATGATCAGCCGAGCCCGCCTTACACCGACCTACTCTATGCGTTGATTAGAGATCGTCGTCGGCGGTGCCTTCGAGAGCGGAGGACTTTTGGTATTCGGTGACGCGGCCTTCGAAGAAGTTCTGCTCCTTCTTGATGTCCATCATCTCGGCGAGCCACGGGAGGGGGTTCTTGAGGCCGGGATTGAGGGGCGCCAGACCGCAGCCTTCGAGGCGACGGTCCGCGATGTAGTCGATGTAGGTGACGAATTCGTCGAGCGCGAGGCCGACGGCGTTCACCGGGAGGCAGTCTTTGATGAAGTCTTTTTCGAGACGCACGGCCTCAGCCATGGTCTCGCGGAGCTCTTCCTTGAACTCGGGGGTCCAGATCTCGCGGTTCTCCTCGATGAGGTCCATGAACAGGTTGCGGAACACCTCGATGTGGTTGGATTCGTCGCGCAGGGTGTAGCGGAACATCTGGCCGATACCGGGGAACTTGTTCTGGCGGTAGAGCGACAGAATCATGCCGAACAGGCCGTAGAACTGGGTGCCTTCCATGCACTGGCCGAAGAGGAAGATATTGCGGGCAAAGGCCTTCTTGTTCTCAGGCTGGGTAAGGTCGATGTCGCGGCGCAGGGCGCGGGAGTTATTAACCACGAACTCGTTCTTTTTAACGATGGTGGGGATGTCCTCGAACATGGCCTCGCACTCGTGCGGGTTGATGCCGAGCGAGGAGATCATGTAGAGGAGCGAGTCGGCGTGGATGTTCTCCTCGTGGGCGTGGCGACCGAGAACGAGCTTGAGCTCGGGGGCGGTGACGAGCTCGCGGGTGACGTGTTGGATGTTGTCACCAACAATGCCTTCGGCTGCTGAGAAGTAACCGATGCCCATGCGGATGATCCAGCGCTCCTCGTCGGAAACGGCACGCTCGTCGCGCCATTGCTCGATGTCCTTGCCCATGGGGACGTCTTCCGGCTCCCAGTGGTTGGCCTTCATGGTGCGGTAAAGATCGTAAGCCCACTGATACTTCAGGGGCAGCAGGTTAAACGTCATGGTCTCGCGACCGTTGATGATGCGTTTGGCGGCGAAGGCGGCCTCGGCTTTGTCGCCGTCGAGAACGAACGTTTTGGACCCTACTGTGAACGATTTTTGCATGGCTAATGAAGGTGTGGAGAATGGTTGAAAAAAGACGGATGGGGTGACGAAAAACAGGGGTTGTCTGCCGTCCCGCAGGAGCAAGCAACCCCGAGTTACTGAAAGTTGTTAACGAGTTACTCACCACAACAGGTTGTGGGGGCCCCTCTTCACGACCACAACGGATGGACAGACGTGAAAAGCGCGTCAATCGACAACTCCGCATTCATTGTTAAATTTTCGTGCCTTTTCCGCTTGCCCGACTCCAGCCAAACTTCCGCATCCGCAGGCCGATAAAGATCAACCATTTGCAAAGCCGTATTCGCATCCCGAGGACACTCTAAGTATACGGGCTGCTCAACCGCATAAGTTGTGTTCATGCGTTCGGGTGTAAAATGCAGATATAGACTCTGCTTTGAGCCGGTGCGCAGCGCACAAAGGAGGCTTGAGGCGGGCTTAGGGCAGTTCAGTGCGCCTGTAATATGGGTGGCGGCAGGCGAGACTAGGGTCACCAATGCTGCATTTTTAACCTAAACGATACAGGAAGGAGCGTGGACATTCCTGTCTACGCTCCTTGGGAGCCGAACACGGCCGGGGACGGGCGGGGCTACAAGATCAGGCGTCCGTCGATTTGTCGGTTTTTTGCCGCAAACCGACCCAGGCGAGTAGGGCCAACCCCGCCCCAACCGCAACAAACCAGTCTCCATGGCGGGCGTAAAAGCTCAGTTGCCCCACCCAGCGCGTATCCACCGAAAGCGGAATCACCGCCGAACCGCGGAAGTAGATCGTGCCGGTGTTCGCCAAGGCCGGATCCGTCGTGACGGTGCCATCGGGCTGCTGCGCAACCACCGCGCGAATACTGCCGAACTCATCGATCCAGCCGCTCCAGCCGGCGTTGCCGGCGCGCAGCAGCGGACGGCGCAACTCCACCGCACGCAGCACCGAATGGGCCGCATGTTGAAAGGCCGCCCCACCCTGCCCGAACCAGCCGCCGTTGGTCTGCACCATGAGCACATCCGCACCGGCGAGCACACTGTCCCGGGCGGGCCACCCAAAAACATCCTCATAGCAAATCAAGGCCCCGAGGGCCAACTCGCTGCCACCCGCCGCCACCCTCAAGGGCTCGGCGGCGATGCCGTGCTGGAAGTCGCCGCCCACCGGCACGACCTTGTCGATCCAGCCGAGCACGGAGGAGCGCAAGGGCACGTATTCGCCAAAGGGCACCAGTTTGCGCTTCGCATAAAAATCAGGCCGCACACCGCTGGTCGGGTCCGCGACCAACACACCATTCCACCACGCCTCCTGCGGGGTATTTTCGTTTTCGATGACGATCGAACCCAGCACGAGCGGACGACCGGCGCGCGCGGTGAGTTCGCCCACCCAAGTTTGCATCCATGAATCGCCGAGCACAGCCCACGGCGTGGTGGCCTCCGGCCAAAGCAGCACATCCGGCGCGGGTTGCAGAGCGGCGGCCTTCAGGGTTTCGGTCTCCAGCACCTCCAGAATCGCCGGCCCCTGCGCGGGGTCCCACTTGAGCGTCTGGGCAATAGCGGGCTGCACGATGGCGAAGGTGCCGGCGGGTCGGGCGAACCGTCCACGATTCATCGCCTCCTGCATGTGCACGCTGATACAGACCAGCAGCAGAAACACCGCGGCCATAAACTCCTGCGAGCGTTTGGCGAAGCCGATGCGCACGCCGCGGCCCGGAGCCTCGCCGCCGGTCGACAAGAGCTCGCGACCCTCGCAGAGCAACCGGTGCGCGTAGGCGGCAAAACCGAGGTTCATGACAATCAAAACAAAACTCACTCCGCCGGCGCCGGTGTAGGCCGCAATCTGCAGGATCGCCACGCGTTGCCACTGACTGGCCGCCAACGGCAGCCACGGGAAACCACCCAGGAGCCACTGCCGTGTCCACTCAATGACAACCCAGAGTCCGGCCAGACCAAACACCGCGAGAATACGCACGAAGTGCCTGCGTCCGACCATGCGCGGCATGACCCAACGCACTGCGAGAAACCACGAACCGATCCACACGCCGACGATCGGACCGAGCGCGAACAGGCCACCCCAGGTGACGTTGTGCAACCAGCCGAGGAGGATGGTCCACGATACCGCGCCGGCTCCGAGGACCGTGCACGCGTAGAGACGCCAGGCAGGACTACGGTAGGCCCAGAAGACGGCGGGCGCGGCAAAGAGGTAGGCAAACTCGGGCGTGGACGACGGCGGAAACGCGAGCACCGTCAGGAGTATCGTAAAAACAAATACAGCCGCGGCGATGCCATGCTCGACATGACGCTGCCAGAACGTCGGCGCGGGGTCGGCAGCGTAGGGATCGGCGGTGGTCATGCGTGGCGAGGATATGGAGGATTCGACAAGCCCTTGGCAACTATGACGGTCATCAACCAACGAAACCGAGGGCCGCTGTTGACGGCACCACGGTGAACGGAACACGGGCGGGGACGCCCGTGGCTACAACTGAGGTGATTCCGGCGATCAGGCGCCGTGGCAGTTCTTGTATTTCTTGCCGCTGCCGCAGGGGCAGGGTTCGTTGCGCCCGACCTTGGCGACCTCGCGGCGGATGGTGACTTGGGGCAGCTTGGCCTCCGGCGAGGCATCGCTTTCGGCCGGTCCGCTGGCGGAAACCGTAGTGCGAATCTGCGGACGGGGGGCGGGCGCGGCCTCGGTGTCGGGGCCGGTCACTCGGGCGGTCTTGGAGAGCTGCGCGAGCATGTTCTCAAACACCTGGATGTTGGACGCGCTGCGGAACAGGCCGGTGCAGATCTGCACGCGAACGGCGATCATGAGCTCCTCAAAATACTTGAAGGCCTCGCGCTTGTATTCGACGAGCGGATCGGACTGGCCGTAGCTGCGCAAACCGACGGACTGACGCAGGCTCTCCATCTCGGTGAGATGTTCCTGCCAGTGCTTGTCGATGGCGTTGATGACGACGTAGCGCTCAAGCGATCCGAGAGCCTCGGGGATCTCGACAGATTCCTTGACCTCGTAGGATTTCTTAACGCGCTCCAGGATCATGGCGACCTTGCCATCGAAGTCGGCCGAGCCGTTGGTGGTGGCGAGGTCTTCGGCATGCAGGCCGATCGGGAAGTGAGTGTTACACCAGCCGACGAGGCCCTCGAGGGCGGCGGCGGACGGGCCGAGTTTTTCGTCGTAACCGGCGGCTTCAAGACGCGCAACGAGCTCTTCCTCGACCTGGTCGAAGATGATGCTCTTGGCGCGGTCGGCGTGGATGGCGGCGTTGCGGATGCCGTAGATGACCTCGCGCTGTTGATTGAGCACGTCGTCGTATTGGAGCAGGCGCTTGCGGATGGAGTAGTTCTGCTGCTCGACCTTCTTTTGCGCGCTCTCGATGGAGCGATTGAGCCACGGGTGCTCGAGCTCTTCGCCGTCCTTCATGGAACCCTCCATCATGCGCGAGGCCAGGTTACCCTGGAGGAAGAGGCGCATGAGGTTGTCCTCAAGGGAGAGGAAAAACTTGGTGAGACCGGGGTCGCCCTGACGCGAACAACGACCGCGGAGCTGACGGTCGACGCGGCGGGATTCGTGACGCTCGGTGCCGATGACGTAGAGGCCGCCGAGTTCGCGCACGCCTTCGCCGAGTTTGATGTCGGTGCCGCGGCCGGCCATGTTGGTGGCGATGGTGACGGCGCAGCGCTGACCGGCGCGGGACACGATCTCGGCCTCCTGCGCGTGCATCTTGGCGTTGAGCACGGTGTGGATGACATTCGCACGCTTGAGCATGCGGGAGAGCACTTCGGAGGACTCGACCGAAACGGTGCCGACGAGCACGGGCTGGCCGCGTTTGTTGGCTTCGGTGATCTCGCGGACGACGGCGTTGAACTTGTCGCGGCGGGTTTTGAAAATGGAGTCGTTCTTGTCGATACGGATGCAGGGCTTGTTGGTCGGAATGACCTGCACGTTGAGCTGATAAATGTCGTTGAACTCGGTGGCCTCGGTCTCGGCGGTGCCGGTCATGCCGCCGAGTTTGTCATACATGCGGAAGTAATTCTGGATGGTGACAGTGGCGTAGGTGCGGGTCTCACGTTCGATGGCGACGTTTTCCTTGGCCTCAACGGCCTGGTGGAGACCATCGGACCAACGACGACCGGGCATAACGCGGCCGGTGTTTTCGTCGACGATCATGACCTTTCCCTCGGAGACGACGTATTCGACGTCCTTCTCGTAGAGCGAATAGGCGCGGAGCAGCTGGGAAATGGCGTGGATCTCTTCGGAGATTTCCGAGAAGCGGTTTTGCGATTTGAGCTTGTGCGCTTCCTTTTCCTCGGGCGTCAGGGTGGTGACACGGTCGAGGTCGGAGAACTCGGTGGCGAGGTCGGGCAGAACAAAGGCGTCGGGATTGTCGGGGCGCAGATGGGTGCGGCCCTTTTCGCTGAGATCGGCCTGATGCTGTTTCTCGTCGATGACGTAGAAGAGCTCTTCCTTGAGGACAAAGAGGTCGGACTTGCGGAAGTCGGAATTGTAGTCGGTCTCGGCCTTGTCGAGGAGCTTGCGCCACTCGGGGGTTTCCATGAGGCGGAGGAGGAGCTTGTTCTTGGGGTTGCCCATCTTGACCTGCAGGAGGCGGCGGAGGGCGGTCTCACGGTCTTCGGCGGTGGCGTCGGATTTCTCGAGGAGAGCCTTTGCGTCGGAGGCGAAGTTATTGCAGAGACGGAGCTGGTCGGCGACGAGCTGGTCGACGGAGGGCTTGATGCGGGTAAACGGTTGTTCGCGCTCGATGGGCGCGGGACCGGAAATGATCAGCGGGGTGCGGGCTTCGTCGACGAGGATGGAGTCGATTTCGTCAACGATACAGAACCAGTGGTCGCGTTGGACCTGGTCTTCCTTGCGGGTGGCCATGCCGTTGTCGCGCAGGTAGTCGAAGCCAAACTCGGAGGCGGTGCCGTAGGTGATATCACGGCCATACATCTCGCGACGCAGGTCGGAGGGCATCTGCTGCTGGATACAGCCGGTGCTGAGACCGAGGAAGCCGAAGAGGTGACCCATCCACTCGGAGTCACGGCGGGCGAGGTAGTCGTTGACGGTGACGAGCTGGGTGTTCCGGCCGGTCAGTGCGTTGAGATAAAGCGGGAGTGTGGAGACGAGGGTCTTGCCTTCGCCGGTGGCCATTTCCGCGATGCGGCCCTGGTGAATGGCCATGCCGCCGATGAGCTGCACGTCAAAGTGAACCATGTTCCAATCGAGCTCGTGATCGCAGACGGCGGCGCGGGTGCCGACGAGGCGGCGGGCTGCGTTTTTGACCGTGGCGAAGGCTTCGGGCAGGATGTCGTCGAGGGCTTCACCAGACTTCAAGCGGGCGCGGAACTCGTCGGTCTTGGCGCGGAGCTGGTCATCGCTGAGCGACTGGTAGCTGACCTCGAGTTCGTTGATGCGGGCGACCACCGGACGGGCCTTTTCGAGAAACTTGCGATAGTGGCGGCCGGCAAGGCGCTTGAAGAAGAAGGAGAGCATGAAAAGGCGAGAGCGTAGAGCGGGCCGCAGGGTTGGCAAATGACAAATAGCATGGGGCGGAGTTCCGTTTTCAGAGGTAAATTTAATAAAATCCACCGCGCGCAAAGTGCGATTGCGCTCAATCTTACGCCGTAAAACTGAGCCGCCCCGACGCGGGTGGCGATCAGGGCGGCGGGACAGGGTGGCGCAAATAGCCTGACTCAGACCTGCGTCTTGAAGTAGGTGATGGTGCGCTTGAGTCCCTCCTCGAGGGGCACGGTGGGGGCCCAGTTATCGAGGTATTTTTGGGCGAGAGTGATGTCGGGGCGGCGCTGTTTGGGGTCGTCGGACGGCAGCGGGCGATAGACGATTTTGGAGTGACCGCCGACGAGCTTCAGGGTCAGCTCGGCGAGTTGCAGCATGGTGAATTCGCCGGGGTTGCCGAGGTTGACCGGGCCGACTGTCTGGGTCTGCGCCATCAGGCGCAGGAAGCCTTCGATGAGGTCGTCGACGTAGCAGAAGGAGCGGGTCTGAGTGCCGTCGCCGTAGATGGTGATGTCTTCGCCCTTGAGGGCCTGCACGATGAAGTTGGAAACGACGCGGCCGTCGTTGGGGTGCATGCGGGGGCCGTAGGTGTTGAAGATGCGAACTACGCGGATATCGACTTTGTTTTCGCGGTAGTAGTCGAAGAAGAGCGTCTCGGCGCAGCGCTTGCCCTCGTCGTAACAGGAACGTTTACCGATGGGGTTGACGTTGCCCCAGTAGTCTTCGGTCTGCGGGTGAATGGCGGGGTCGCCGTAGACCTCGGAGGTGCTGGCTTGAAAGACCCGGGCTTTCACGCGCTTGGCGAGACCGAGGGAGTTGATGGCCCCCATGACCGAGGTCTTGGTGGTTTTGATCGGGTTGAATTGGTAGTGCGGCGGGGAGGCCGGGCAGGCGAGATTGTAGATCTGGTCGACCTCAAACTTGAAGGGATCGGTGACATCGTGGCGGACGAGTTCGAAGTTCGGGTTATCGAGCAGGTGGGCGATGTTTTGCTTTCGACCGGTGAAGAAATTATCGAGGCAGACGACCTCATGACCGGAGCCGATGAGGCGGTCACAAAGGTGTGAACCGAGAAAGCCGGCGCCGCCGGTGACGAGGATTCGCATGGTAGAAATGGGGACGATTGGGGGGACGTTAAGAAAAGGGAATTGGAACGGTGGAGATAGGTAGGTGATTCGCCGAGGCGGAGCCAGACAAACTCAACGGGCGGCCGCACCGGTTTCGTAGCGCTCGATCCAAGCGCGATGCCAGGTGCCGTAGTCACCGGCCTCGATGTGGGCGCGGGCCTGCGCCATGAGATCGAGGTAGAAGTGGAGATTGTGCAGCGTGAGCAAGGTGCAGCTGAGGATCTCGCCGGCGACAGTCAGGTGGCGCAGGTAGGCGCGGGAGAAGCGGCTGGCGTAGTTGTTGACCTCGGGATGAATCGGGCCGGGGTCGGTGCGGAAACGTTCGTTGCGGAGATTGAGCGGACCGTCTGGCGTGAAAACGAGCCCGTTGCGGGCGACGCGCGAAGGCAGCACGCAGTCGAACATATCCACGCCAAGCGCGACCATCTTGAGCAACTGGGGCGGCGTGCCGAGACCCATGGTGTAGCGGGGCTTGTCGGCGGGGAGGTAGGGCGTGGTTGCGCCGACCTGTTTGAGCATTTCGGGTTCGGGTTCGCCGACACTGACACCGCCGACCGCGTAGCCGGGGAAGTCGAGCGCGCCAAGCTGCTCGGCCGCCTCGCGCCGGAGATCGTCGTAGGTGGAACCTTGCACGATCGCAAAGAGGTGGTGCCCGGCGTCGAGCCAGCCGGTGTCGGTGGCGATGTCCTTGCACTGGGCGGCCCAACGCAAACTGCGCGCGCAAGCGGACGCGGTGGCATCGCGGTCGCAGGGCCACGGCGGGCACTCGTCGATGACCATGGCGATGTCGCTGCCGAGGTTTTGCTGGATCTGCATAACCTCTTTGGGTCCGAGGAAACAGGTCTTGCCGTCGAGGTGGGATTGAAACTCGACGCCGTTGTCGTGCATCGTCCGGAGCTTGGCCAACGAGAATACCTGAAACCCGCCGCTGTCGGTAAGGATCGGTCCATCCCAGCCCATAAAGCCGTGCAAACCGCCCATGTCGCGCACCAGTTCGCTGCCCGGGCGGAGGTTGAGGTGGTAGGTATTGCCCAGGATGATCTGCGCGCCGATCTCGTGCAGGTGAGCCGGTGTCAGCGACTTGACCGTGCCTTGCGTGCCTACCGGCATAAAAATCGGTGTCTCAATAACACCATGCCGCGTGCGCAGCCGGCCGCGACGGGCGGCCGTGGTGGAATCGGTTTTAATCAAATCAAAATGGGCGACGGGCATGTGCCCACACCATCCACCGACCGGACGCCCCCCGCCAATCCTGAATTTTCGTCGATGATAAACACTCATCAACCCGCCCCACCCACGGCTTGCCTCCGACGGGAAGCTTCCCCCAGTCTAGACGGTCAATCCCTCCGCCTGTGCTTCTCGTCATCGATAACTACGACTCCTTTACCTACAACCTGGTCCAATATTTTGGGCAACTGGGCGTGGAGCAACGCGTGTTTCGCAACGACGAGATCACCACCGCCGAGGCCCTCGCGCTCAATCCCGACCGCGTGCTCATTTCCCCCGGCCCCTGCTCCCCCGCCGAGGCCGGCGTGTCACTCGACATGATCGGCGCCTTCGCCGGCAAGAAACCCCTGCTCGGCGTCTGCCTCGGGCACCAGTCCATCGGACACTACTTCGGCGGACGCGTGATCCGCGCCGACCGGTTGATGCACGGCAAGACCTCGCCGATCCAGCACAAGGACACCGACGTCTTTAAAGGCATGCCCCAAGGCTTCGCCGCCACTCGTTACCACTCCCTGCTCGTTGAACGCTCCAGTCTGCCCGACTGCCTTGAGATTACCGCGGAGACCGCCGAGGGCGAAATCATGGGCCTGCGCCACAAGCAACTTCCGGTTTGGGGCGTGCAGTTCCACCCCGAATCCATCGCCACCGAAGGCGGCATGCGCATCTTGGAAAATTTCCTCGCGCTTAACTAAACCACCCACTCGCCATGCGCTGTCCCAAGTGCACATCCATCGAAGACAAAGTCATCGACTCTCGCATCAGCAAGGAGGGTAACACCATACGCCGTCGTCGCGAATGCCTCGAATGCGGACACCGGTTCACCACCACCGAAATGCTCGTGCGCGAAGGTATCTACGTAATCAAACACGACGGCCGCCGCGAAGAATTCGACCGCGAAAAACTTACCCGCTCCGTCCGCGCCGCCTGTCAAAAACGCCCCGTCGACACCGAGCAACTCACCATGCTGGTCGAGGACGTCATCGACATCCTGGAAGCCCAGCACGACACCGAGATCCCCACCAAATCGATCGGCGACGCCGTCATGCAACACCTGCGCAAAATCGACCAAGTCGCCTACGTGCGCTTCGCCAGTGTGTATAAGGAATTTCGTGACGTCTCCGAGTTCATGCAGGAAATCAAAACCCTCGATCTCCCGCAGGAGTAAGTCCCCCCTCGCCGCACCAGATGACCGCCGTTCCCGCCCGCGACGAACTTCGCCGCCTGCATTTCATCAACGCGCTGTTTGCCGATGTCACCGGCGACAACCTCTACCTCGCGCAACAAATCAAAGAGGCGATCACCTTCAGCCTGGCCGAGCTCGCCGAACAAACCCGCGCACACCCGGAACTCGCCGCCAAATACGACGCCGCCTTCAACGCCGCCGCCGCCCGGTTGCTCGGCACACTGTTCTCCGCCCGGCCGCGTCACGGCTTTTTTCACTGGGATGCGCTGAGCACCACCACCTCGGCCACCCCGCTCTTTGCCCGCGCCGAACTGATGTCCGGCCTCAAAGGCCTCGCGCCCTACCGCGAGTCCACCCTGCTCGTGACCAATCTGCGCCCCGCGTTGCTCCCGCCGGAAAAACGCGAAACCGCCCGCCGGCGCCAAGACTACGAAACCGCTCTGAGCTACATTCAGGATCTGGCCGCCGCCCGCACCGCTCCCAGCGCGGAATTGCGGCTCTTGTTCCTCTGAAAAATTCGCATAACGTATACCCCATGCCCACCCTCTTCGAACGCATCATCGCCCGGGAGATCCCCGCCAAAATCGAATACGAAAACGAGCACTGCATCGTCATTCACGACATCGAGCCGCAGGCCCCCGTGCACCTGCTGATCATCCCCAAGGTCGTCATCCCGCGCGTTGGCGAGGCCACGCCCGACCAAGCCCATATTCTCGGTAACCTGCTCCTTGCCGCCGGCGTCGTAGCCAAGAAGCTCAACCTCCCCCGCGGTTTTCGCCTCGTCATCAACCATGGCCCCGACGCATGCGAAACCGTCCCCCACCTCCACGTCCACCTGCTCGCCCAACGCCAACTGAGCTGGCCGCCGGGCTGATCCGCCCCTTGCCCCTGAAGTGATCACCACCCCACGACGCTTCCACCACCTTCTTGCGCCGTTGCTGTTGTCGACGGCGCTGGTCCATGCCGACTGGAAGCAAGACGTCGGCTACGACCGCCTGACCGCAACGTTTACCACCGGCGTGCCAACCGCCGTGTCGGCCGGGGTAACCCAAGTGGAAGCGGGCACAACGCCAACCGACACAACCCCTTCGAACAACTATCTGCCTGATTCCGCCAACGCCCAGTTCACCGGCAAGACCATCAACAACCTTAGCCCCGGCACTGGCACTTCCGGCCACGCCACCGGCGTCGGCACCTATTTTTACGGCAGCGCCAGCAGCCTGATCCCCGGGACGACGCAGATCGACGCCTACAGTGCCAACGACTGGAGCAGCCGGCTGCCTTACAACGAGTCGCGCCGGGTTCAAAATCATAGCTGGATTGGCACCGCCTTCTCCGAGGGCACTGACATAAACAGCGCAGTCACCAGCTACAACAACGTGATCGATTACATGGCGGACACCTACGGCACCATCGTAGTCGTGGGAGTGGGCAACGACTACTCCACCACTCTACCCTACCTTCTCTGCCAAGGCTACAATCAGCTCAGCGTCGGACGGGTTGATGGCAATCATAGCGCCGGCCTCACCGCCTACGACGGTTCTGGGCGCATGAAGCCGGACATCGTTTCATTCGAAACAGTTACCAGCAATACCACCCCGCAAGTCGCCTCTGCCGCCGGCCTGCTCACCCAAAAATTCAAGACAGCTTTTCAAGCGGACTGACCACTGCAGATTACCCGCGCCTGACCAAGGCCTTGCTGCTGGCCGGTGCCAGCAAGGAACCGCTCGCATCGTGGAACCGCACAAGCACCGCCACTCCTTACAATACCACCTACGGTGCCGGCGCCCTCAATATATTCCTCGCCTACCGCATACTCAACGCCGGCGGCGTCAGCCCGTCCGGGAGCTCCACGGTGCCCGCCACCGCTTGGTCAGTCGCCAGTGCAAACTCCATTCCACCAAGCCAGTCCACCCGCACTTATTTTTTCGACATCCCCACGGGAGCGACCAGCACCCCCTTCTCGGCCACACTCGCCTGGCACCGCATCTACGGCCAAACCCTCGCCAACCTCGACCTCCATCTCTACGCGGTGACCAGCGGCACATTCACCATCGGAGCACCAGTCGACGCCAGCATCAGCACGGTGGACAACGTGGAGCACATCTATCGCTCAAATCTCGGGCCGGGCCGCTATGCCCTACAAGTCACCCGCACCAGTGGTGCAAGCACCCGCTACGCCCTTGCCTGGCGCAGCTCACCTACGGTCACCATCACCGCCACCGACGCGACCGCCTCCGAACTAGACGGATCAACCGGACTTTTCACCCTCACCCGAACCGGTCCGACGACGAGCCCGCTGGTCGTGCCAATCACGATTGGCGGCACCGCCGTATCCGGAACACATTACACCACGCTGGCTACCTCGGTCACCATCCCCGCCGGCGCATCCACCACAACCCTCACCATCACCCCCGTCACCGACGACATCGCCCAAGGCGACCGCACCGTCATTGTCAGCCTCGCCACCGACTACTCGCTTTCCTCCGGCACAGCGAACACCGCCACCGTCACGATCAAAGACAAACCCTTCGACGCCTGGCGATACCTCCACTTCACCACCCCACAGCTCGCCGACCCGTTGGTCTCCGGCGATACCGCCGATGCCGATGGCGATGGGCTGAACAACCTCCTGGAATACGCACTCGATTCCGATCCGGTGGTCGCCGCGGCCGCGCCCCTATCCACCGTCTTGGACGGCAACCGACTCGCAATCACCTACCTCGAAGCCACCGGCCGCACCGACCTCACCTACACCGTGGAAACCACCGAGGATCTTGGAGGAACCTGGCAGACCGGAGCCACCGTCCTTGAAGAAACCACCCGCACCAACGTCAGCGGTGGACAACAAGTCACCGTGCGCAGAATCAACACCGCCGATCGTCAGTTCCTGCGACTGCGCGTCACCCGCTAGGCCGCGTTCCTGAAATAGATCATGGTGTTGAGTTGTAGGCAGCCTGCTTGCAGGCGCATTGGACACCAACCGACGGGAGCGATCTCGCTCCTGCACTACACTCAATCAGCACGGGCAGGGACGCTCGTGGCCACAACTCCGAATGTAGCCGCCCTCGTCCCGGGGGCGCGTTGGACACCATACCAGAGATAACGGTAACGCGCCGGCAAGCAGGCTGCCCATACTATCAGCAGCCCTGAGGCTACCGTTCTGTTTCCAATGCGCTAACCAAGCCCCGGTTCAGTGCTGTCCGGCCTTGGGTTCTTCGACCTCGGCCTTCGACTGCCCCGATTGCAGCTGGTCCAACTTCAGTAAAAACCGCTGCGGGTCGGCTTTGAAACGCGACACACAACAAGAGGGCAACCCGGCGAGGTGTGTTCATAGGCTACCTACCCCGAAAACCAGACCGGTTTTGTCAGCAACCAAGTCGGGACGTTCCGGTCCGCAGGTTCGTAACCCAACCTTTTCACAAGCGTAGCGTGGGCCGGTTGACCACCCAAAACAGGAGACCAAACCTCTGCGCCCTCAAACCGTAAACTCGGCACAAAACACACTCTCATGAAAAAGATTTTCTCCCGCATATTCGGCCCGGCCGGACGCTCCGCCATCCTCTGGAGCCTCTTCTTCTACATTCCGGTCGCCGCCCTCGCGGTAATCTCGATTCACAAACTCCAAGTCACCACCAAGACCGTGGACACAGCCCTCGCCGAGGGCCAACGCACCGTCGCCGTGGTCGGTCGCATCAACGCCTTCGGCGAGCAGATCGTTAAATCGATTCTACTGGTCGAAAAAGCCGTGCGCGAAAACCGCTCGACCAAGGAACCCATCTATCAGTTGCAAGTCGCCGCCGACCGCGCCGACCAGATCGTCAACGCCTTCAACGAAGGCTCCGAAACCGTCGCCCCCGACGGCGTGCGCTTCATGGTCAACGCCGTCGAAGACGAAGAAGCCCTGGCTCTGCTCAACGAGGTCAACATCACCTGGTTCGGCATCAAGACCCGCGCCGACCAGATCGTGCTCACCGCCGGTCCCAAAAAAGAAAACACCGAGGCCCTCCCCTTCACCACCTCCATGCTCGCCGACTCCTCTCTCTGGGTCGACGCCCAGGAGGCCATCCTCGCCGAAAAAGTCCTCGCCTTCAGCCGTCGCATCGAGGCCCTGCAAAGCACTCGCGTCAAAGCCATCGAACAACCCCGCAGCCTTCTGATCGGTTCGACCGCCCTCTGCATCATCGCCCTGCCCGGCGCCTTCTTCGTCAACCGCCTCCGCCGCGCCCGCAACGCGTCCGCCAAACTCGCCGCCGAACTCGGCTCCAGTCAGGCCCGGCTCGAAACCCAGTCCCAAGCCCTCTCCGTCGCCAAGGCCGAGACCGACCACATCATGGAGACCGTGCAGGAAGGCCTCATGCTCATCGACTCCGGCGGTGTCATCGGCGACTACCACTCGCGCGAGCTCAATGTCATCCTCCGCCAGGAGCAACTCGCCGGCCGCAACCTGCTCGCCATCCTCGAACGCCTTCTTTCGGAGAAGATGTTCAACACCACCAAGGATTACCTCGCACTGCTCTTCAACGCCAAGCGCAAGGAGAAGACCGTCCTTCAGGTCAACCCTCTCACCGACATCGAGGTCAACTTCCCCAACCCAGCCGGCGGCTTCATTCACCGCTACCTCGGCTTCTCCTTCCGCCGCATCGTTGAAAACGACCAGGTCGTCCGCGTCTTCGTCGCCGTGCGCGACGTCACCAATCAGATCGAACTCGAGAAAAAACTCCGCGAGTCCGAACAACACAAGGACCGCCAGCTCGATATTCTCCTGAGCATCGTGCACGTCGCCCCGAACGAGCTCGACGACTTCATCGAACTGGCCGAACGCGAACTCGACACCATTAACGACACCCTGCGCGTCGAACATTTTGCCAACACCGGCGGCCAGGGTCGCGAACTCCGCGAACGTCTCCAAACCGTTTACCGCAGTGTGCACAACCTCAAGGGCAACGCCTCCCTGCTCAAGCTCGCCACCTGCCAAAAGGCCGCTCATCAGCTCGAATCAAAGCTCCACGAACTGCTCGGCCGTCCCCAGCTCACCGGTGACGACTTCCTCGCCATCGTCGTCGCCCAGGCCGGCCTGCGATCCGACCTCGGCGACATGATCGAACTGCGCGGCAAACTCACCGGTATCCGACAACCGGTTACGATGGGCGCCGGCGCCGGATCACCGGAACCGGTCATCAGCAGCCCCGCCGTGCAGATCAGCGCCGGCCTTAAACAACTCGTCGCCGACGCCGCCCGCGAACTCGACAAAGCCACCGTTATCGAGATCGACGACTACGCCCTGCACACCGTCGCCGCCGGACGCGAGAGCCTCGCCCGCGACGTGCTCATCCAACTCGCCCGTAACTCGCTCGCCCACAGCATCGAACCCGCTCCTTTGCGTCAGGCCACCGGTAAACCCTCCCAGGCCCGTATCACCGTGCGCGGCCTGCCGCGTTCCGCCGATGGCATGGCCGGCATCGCCTTTCGCGACGACGGCGCCGGTCTCGACCTGCCCGCCATCCACCGCCGCGCCACCGCCGCCGGACTCATCTCGCCCAACGCCAAACCCGAGCCCGCCGACATCGCCCGCCACATCTTCTCGCCCGGCCTCTCCACCGCCACCGAAGTCGGCCAGCACGCCGGCCGCGGCATCGGTATGGACATCATCAAAACCAAGATCGTCGATGAAGCCGGCGGCGCCATCGAGGTCCACTGCAACCCCGGCGAATACTGCGAGTTCCACCTCTACCTTCCCCAGACATGAAACTGCTCATCGTTGACGATTCCCTTATCATGCGCCGCGCCATCGAGCGCAGCCTCAACCACACCCGGTTCACCGAAATCCACACCGCCACCAATGGTCGCCTCGCGGTCGAGATGTTCGAGAAACACCGGCCCGACGTCGTCACCATGGATATCACCATGCCCGACATGGACGGGCTCACTGCGGTCGACCTCATCATGAAAAAAGATCCCGCCGCCGTCATCTTGGTGGTCTCCGCACTGGCCGACAAATCCACCGCGGTCGAAGCCGTTAAACGCGGAGCCCAAGGCTTTTTGCTCAAACCCGTCACCGCCGAGTCCGTGCACAACGCGCTCGAAGAAATCCTCTCCGATTAATCAAGCGCCCACCACCATGGAAGAAGCCATCCTCAAAATCTTTGCGCAGAGCGTCACCCGCTACTTCGCCACCGTCGCCGGAGGCGAAGCCACCCTCGGCACGCCCTACCTCAACTCCGACCGTGAATCCGCCGCCTTTGATTTCTCCGCCGTCATCGGCATCACCGGCACCCACCGCGGCAACATCTACTACACCGCCCCGCGCGAAAAACTTCACGCCCTGCTCCCGCTCATTGGAGAAAAGGAGCCGGACGACCGCCTCTGTGCCGAACTCGTCGGCGAGATCACCAACACCATTTCCGGCAACGCCCGCGAAGAACTCGGCGCCGGCTTCATGATCTCCACGCCCTTCATCCTCGAAGGCAATCCACTCACCGTGCACGCCCCCAAGGACAGCACCTGCTACATCCTTCCTGTGACTTGGAACCGGCACCGCTCCCGCGTGCTCGTCTCCCTGCAAGCCAACCCCTCCCCCGAAAAATCGTGAGCACCTCCTTCGAAACCGAGCAGGAACTGGCCGTCTTTATCGGCACCGTCGGGCACTACTTCCAAACCATCGGAGGCGCCCTGCCCGACTTCCTTACCCCGACCTTGGAGCTCGAGCTGCCCGCCCGCCTGGCCTGCACCGGCTACATGCCCGTCAGCGGACGCCTCAACGGCTGGATCGCCCTCAGCCTGCCCACCACCCTCATCAACATCGTGCTCAAAAAACTCGGTGAACCCGAGGACGACCAGAACACCCAACTCGACCTCGTCGCCGAAATCACCGGCACCCTCACCAGCAACGCCCGCGAACACTTCGGCGAACACCTCAAGGTTGCCCCGCCGCTGGCCGCAACCGCCGGCGATTTTCCCCGTTCGCTCGCCATGCCACCACTCACCCTTCGCCTGCCCTTTCACTGGCAGGACGACGACGGCCTCCTGCTCATCGCACTCCAGCGTTGACCCGATCATTATGAAAAACACTCCCCGCTACGTTCGTCGCGAAGACTTCGAGGCCCGCATCGACCAGGTCGAGCTTCCCGTTGAGGTCTGGACCGTCTTTGCCGAGCTCTCCGAGCCGCGCGACATCACCGAACTCAACACCCGCACCAGCCTTGCCTGCGGGATCGTGCAGCAGGCCGTCGACCAACTCGTCACCCAACAACTCGCGCGCAAACTCACCATTTCCTGGCGTGACTTCGCCGCCATCAAAGCCGCCACGACTGCTCCCTTCCCCACACCAGCCGCAGTCAAGAATGCCATTGTCTCCGTGCAGGCCACCGAGGTGCCGACCAACCCGCCACTGTCCACGCCGCCGAAAGCCGTCGCGCCCGCGCCAACACCCGCCGTTCACCGACAAGCCGTCCGGCCGACACCGATCTCCTTCCGCATCTCCAGCCCCGACGCCACCACGGTTCGCCCGCCCGCCATCAGCCTGCGCATCGCCCCCGGCGGCATCACCACGCTCGCCCAACCCAACCCCACCCCGGCCAAGACCAGCATGTGGAAACTCCGTCCCGTGCTCGACGCCATCGGCGGAAAAGCCGGCGGCGGTGTCGCCGGCCAACTGCTCATCTACCGCGTCTTCCTGCAAATCCCCACCGAGCTGATGCAAGCCGCCGGCCTGCATTCACTCAGTCTGATCAATAACGATTTCACCGTCACCCATCCGGAGTTCCGCAGCGCATTGGCCGAGGCCGCGCGCAAACACGCCGACGTTGATATCGACCAACTGCCCGCCGCCTAAACGCCACCGCCTGCATGCCGCAGCCACTTGTCCATTGCGTGCTCATCCGCCGGGGTCCGGGCAACAAACCCGGCACTCCTAGCGTGCTGCACCTCGACGTTAAGGGCATCATCCACCAAGCGGGACCACGTCGCCAACCCGTCAATCTGGTGGTCGTGGATTCACAAGGCATGCGTGAAGACTGCCAGAAGGCCGCCTTCGCCGAGGTCACCCGGCTGCGGAGCAGTAACGTTTTCCGGCACGGCGTGCTGGTCTGCGACAGCCCCCGCCTCCCGCTCATCGTCGCCGCCATGCGAGCCGGCCTGCGCGACGTCATCTCGGAGCCACTCTCTGCGCGTCAACTCGCCCAGCTGTTGAACGCCAACAGTCCGGCCGGTCGCACCACCACCCCCCAGTTCGCCGCGCTTGCGGCGACCCTGCGTGCATTCGCCGCCCCGTCGCGCACGCCCTCCGAGCGCAGCCTCACCCGCCGCGAAAACGCACTGCTCAAACGCAACGAGGAACTCCAAAACCAGGAAGCCCGACTAACCGTCGAGCGTGCCTCGCTGGAGGAACGCGAACAGCAGCTCCGCACCAATACCCGGCGGTTTGAACGCACCTTCGCCGCCATGCAAAAAGACCTCGACGTGACCCCGCCACCGGCTGCACAGAGCGCACCACCCTTTCACCCCGAGCTCGAAGGTATCGCGGTCAAACTCGCCGAACGCACCAAGGCCCTCGATATCCGCGAGCGTATGCTTCAGGAGCTGGAAAACATCCTGCTCGGCCAGCTCAACGGCCAGCCCGCCCACCTGCTCGAAGTGGACACCCGTCCGCCCTTCCCGATGGCCCGCATAAACCGCGACAACGCCGCCTGATCACACGCGCAAGTCAGAGCCGACAGCAGACCCGCCGCGGGTGAACTCCCGCCACTGCTCAACCAACCAAGCCCAACCTTGCCCGAGCAGCCATGGCGGCATCCGCAGTGTGCTCATCACCACCATATGACCCGCCGCCTTGAACCGGCTGTCGAAGCTCCTACGTCGGGCGTAAAACGCCACAAACCCGTCCACCCCGGGACCACCGGCCTCCACCCGGGCCCGGCGGTAGTCGACCCACGCAGGCACTACTCCCGGACGCCCCTTCGGCACATGCACCCGCCAAAGATAATCGAGCCGCTCAATCACCCCCGGACGCAACCGGGGTAAGGCCAGTCGCATCACATTACCCGGACCAAAGTCCAGATGGCGGTCCAACCAGACAAACGTTTGCCGCACCGGGTTGACCATCCCGCGCCGCTCCGCCGCCTCCACCAGATAATTCACATCGATCCGATGTCCCTCGGCGCGCACCAGCACCGCTACGTCCGCAAGCCAACGCAAAGGCGGCACCACGCACCAACGCATGCCATGCGCACACAGGTGCAAAATCTGGTCCTCCGGCCGCAGCATACTCAACGGCACGCCTTCAAACGTGCGCGTCCGTTGCCCCGCCCAAAACCCCTCGTCCGACCATGGCGCCCGGCAGTCATGCAACACACTCCAGTGCAAATCCACGACACTCGTGCCTTCCTTCACAAATTCCCCGCCAGGCCCCTTGGTGATCATGTGTTCCAGATCGCCCCAAACCGACCGGTAGCCCTGCGCCAGCAAAAACTCCACCGCCTGCCGTGCCAGTGAACGCGGCACCAGGATATCAATGTCAGCCATTGGCCGAACCCCGAGATCCGCGTAATAAAACGTCGCCAACGGCAGACCCTTGAGCCCCACCACCGGAATGCCCGCCTTGACCATGCCCGCCTGCAAGGCCGCAAAGTCCCGCAGGCGCATCTTGTTTCGATACCAGTGATACCGCCAGTTTCCCTTTAAAATATCGTGCTCCGCCGAACGCACTCCCGCCCGTTCCAGATTGCGATAGAGCAACGCCATCAACCGGTTCGAGCCATGATCCAGTTTGAACACATTCACCCTCGAGTGCCACGCCGCGAAAGCAGACGCCGCCAACTCCGGCCCGCCCAGACATGCTTGCAGTAACAACCGCTGCGTCACCGTCGGCCAGCAGGAACGTGGCGGCGGCAACTCCTGATCAAATCCCAGCTGCGACATGTCATGATGCTGAACCTTCATTCACTCCCAACGTGTAATCCCAGCCCGTCGCCTCAACCGCGAATTCTATAAGTCCACAATAAGATGCGCATTATTTTTGCGTTTGCCCCGCCCTCCTGCTCGTTATTCCCCATGTCCGCCTGCCTCCAGATCAATCAGGAAACCCTCTCCCACGAACTCATCGACGGCGAAGTCGTCATTATCCAATTCGACACGGGTAACTACTACAGCCTGGCCGGCACCGCTGTCGCGATTTGGCAACGCCTGACATCCCCCGGCACCATCGCCGATTTGCTCCCCCTCTTTACCGGCACCACCGCCACCGCCAAAACTGAGATCACCACCTTCATCAACGAGCTCACCAAGGAAAACCTGCTGATCACAGCCACCTCTTCCGCGGCACCGACTGAATCCGCCACGGAGCCCGTCGCCTACGCCAAGCCCGAGCTCAACAAATACACCGACATGCAGCAGCTCCTCCTCGCCGACCCGCTCCACGAGGTCGAGGAAGCCGGCTGGCCCCACACCAAACCGGCCGAGAGCTGATGCCCTCCGCCCCGTCCACCACCGCCGTGCTCCACGGCGTGCCCGCTGCGTTTTACCACGAAGCCGCCACCATCGCCGCACAGGTGGCCGCGCAATCTCCCGACGCCCGCGAATTTACCTTCGCCATCGACAGCCTCGTCATCCGCTGCCGGTTCTTCGACACTGCTCTGTTCGAAAAAATCACCCCGGCCTTTGCCCATCTGGCACTCCCGGAGAACGACAACGCGGCCGACCTCACCATCCAGCTTTGGGCCGAGCATCCCGGCCTCCCGCTCATTCCACGGCCGCATCCGCTCATGCTGGAGACCGCGCGAAAACACCTCCTGCGCCTCTGCAGCGACGAACACCACAAAGCCTTCGACGAAGACTGGCTCGGCACCCGCACCTGGATCGATCTCGACGCAGGCACCGCCTTCTACAGCGTGCGCGACGCGGCCGCCCTGCCCTACTACGAAAGTGCCGCCCCGCTGCGCGCCCTGCTCAACGCCTTTCTGAACCATCACCGCCGCCAGCTCGTGCACGCCTCCGCCGTCGGCAATGAAAATGGCGGCCTGCTCCTGGTCGGCGAAGGTGGCTCCGGCAAGTCCTCGACCGCCCTGCTCTGCCTCGACTCGCCCCTCTTTCACCTCGCCGACGACTGGTGCGTGATCACCCCCGGCGCCGCCCCCCGTCTGGCCAGTATCTACAATTCCGCCAAGCTCCGGCCCGAGAACCTCAAGCGCTTTCCCCACATCGCCGCGCGCATCCACAACCACGACAAACTCGACGAGGAAAAAGCCTCCCTGTTCCTCCACCAACACTTCCCCGAAAAACTGCTCGCCGGCTGCCCCGCCCGCGCCGTCATCCTGCCCTCGGTCGTCGACGCCAACACCACCCGACTGGAACGCGTCGCCGGCATCGTTACTTGGCGGGCCATGGTCTCGTGCACTCTCGCGCAAATCCCCGGCGCCGATCGCGAAAGCATCGCCCTCATGAGCGCCTTCGCCGGCCGACTGCCCGCCTATCGACTGCTGCTCGGACGCGACCTGCCCGCCATCCCCGGAGTCCTCGCCAACCTGCTCGACGAACTTTCCGACTGATGCGCAACCTGCCGCCCTACAGCCTCATCATCCCCGCTTACAACGCCGCCACCTACCTCCCGGAGGCCGTGGCCAGCGTGCGCCGGCAAATCCAAGGCCCCGCCGAAATCATCATCGTCGACGACGGCTCCACCGACAATACCGCCGATGTCGCCCGCGACCTCGGCGACGATATTCTCTACGTCCTTCAAGAGAACCAAGGCCCCGCCGCCGCCCGCAATCACGGCATCCGTCTGGCCACGCACGACATCCTCGCATTCATCGACGCCGACGACCTCTGGCCCGCCGACAAAATCGAAAAACAACTCGGTCTGCTGGTGGAGCAGCCGGACTTGGAAATGGTCCTCGGCCTGCAACAATCCTTTCGCATCGATGCTGATCCGGACGCCACCGAGGCCCCGCCACAACCCCGCTTCGAAAAGATGTCGTTCATCTACCTCATCGGTTGTGGCATCTACCGCAAGGCGGCGTTCGACCGCGTCGGCGTCTTCGACGAAACCATGCGCTACGGCGAGGATACCGACTGGTTTTTCCGCTCATGGGAGTTGGACACCCCCATGCACATGGTGCTCGAACCCATGATTCATTACCGACTGCACCCCGGAGGTATGACCCACGGCCGCGACACCGTGCAAAAAGGCTACCTGCGAGTGCTGAAAAAATCCATGGATCGCCGCCGCCAAAACGGCAGCGTCCGACCATTCCCCCTGCTCTTTAAGGAAATCACCCGCGAGCAACTGGAATCCGTGCTGGCCTTCAACGTCCACAAGAACGCAGCCAAGTGAATACCTCCGGACTCATCAGCGTCATCATGCCGGCCTATAACCGGAAGGACTACATCTGCGAAGCCATCGATAGCATACTGGCACAAACGACGGGACGCTTCGAAATCATCGTCATCGACGACGGCTCCACCGACGACACCGCCACGATCGCCCGCTCTTACGGGCCGCCAGTCATCTGCCATTCTCAGTCCAACCAAGGCATCGGCGGCGCGCTCAACCACGGCCTGCGCTTGGGCACCGGCGAGTGGCTGGCCTTCCTCGACAGCGACGACTTGTGGACACCTGAAAAAACCGCGCTGCAGTTTGCCCACCTGGAAAAACATCCCGCGACCGATCTGGTTTTCGGCCATGGCGATGAGTTTATTTCGCCAGAAATCCCCAAGGGAAAGATCACCCTGGGCACCCGGCAAACCGGCCCCCGTCCGGTGCCGTCCTACGGCACTCTACTGTCCCGACGCGACACGTTCATGCGAGTCGGTTTTTTTGATGATAAAATCAAACTGGGACAATTCATCGACTGGCTGGCCCGTGCCCGCACCTCAGGTCTGGTCGAAGGCACTGTGAACGACTGCGTTTTGCGACGCCGTATTCATGGTGAAAATACGACCATGAAACAACGCGCAAACTATCGCGATTACCTCAAGGTCCTCAAGGGCAACATAGATCGCATCCGCTCGGCCGCCGCCTCCGACAGGCAAGCTTAGGCTGCCGGACGGTTCAGCACCACGTCGGCCCACTCGCCATCGATGCGGGACTCAACGGTCCACTCCGGCGCCGCCTTGGCAAACACCGCCTGCACCTGGTCGCGTTCGGCCGTCAGGATACCGCTCAAAATCAGCGTGCCACCCGGCGCCACCACGGCCAACAGCTGCGGCGCAAATTGCATCAGCACGTTCCCGAGAATATTCGCCATCACCACCTCGGCCTTGCGACCGACCAAGCCGGTGATCAGATCGCCTTCATAAAAATCAACCGCGCCCGAGAGCTCGTTGAGCGCGGCGTTTTCACCGCTCACCCGCACAGCCTCGGGATCGTTGTCGAAACCGACAACGTTTTGAAAACCAAGTCGCACGGCCGACAGCGCCAGAATGCCCGAACCACAGCCCGCATCGATCACGCGCCCAGTGTTGCCCTTGGCATCCGCCCACTCAACCAAGCGGTGACAGCACAGGCGCGTGGTTTCGTGATTGCCCGTGCCGAAGGCCAGACCCGGATCCAGCCAGATGACTTCTTCGCCTTCGCCGACAACATGACTGTCGCGCTCCCAGATCGGAACCCAATGCAGACGGCCAAACTTCGATGCCTTAAAATGGGCCTTGTAGCTGTCGCGCCAATCCTGGTCATCGAGCACCGTCAAATCGGGACGACTGGGCGACGCGCCAACTTTCACGAGTTGCGGCTGCAAGGTTTTCCACCCGGCCAGCGCGGCGTCCTCCTCCTCAAAAATGCCGATCACCCAAGCCTGATTGATGAGCACATCCTGAAGCACACTCCACGAAGCGGCCTCAGTCTCGAGCAACAGTTCGTCAACCGTTTCAGCGGTGGCGGGGATGATCTCGGCTTTGACTTGGAAAAGACTCATGCAGACACGCTCCCGTGCACGCGCACGACACGCAACCGGAATTCCCGTGGAAATTACCGCACGCGGAATCGGCCGGGGACGGTCGACGCTACATTAAACCGTCAGACCAAGGTCTTCCGGCAGATCGAGGTGCAGATTCATCGACTGAATGGCCGCGCCGGACGCGCCCTTGCCTAGGTTGTCGAGCCGGCACATCAACACGGCCTGCCGCGCATGACCAAAGACCGCGATGTCGGCACGATTGGTGCCGTTGCAGGCTTGCGCATCCCAGAAACCACCATCCAGCGAGCTTTCGTCACCAAACGGCAGCACGTTGATAAAGTATTCGTTTTCATAGGCCTCAGCCAAAATGTCGCGCAGTGCCTCGGGCGTCGGCGAACCGGGCAGCTTGTCGAGCTGCAACGGCACGGTGATCGAGAGCCCCTGGGCGAAGGGACCGACCATGGGATTAAAGACCGGAGCTGCGGCAAGACCGGCGTGCACCCGCATCTCAGGCAGATGCTTGTGCGCCAAGCCGAGTGCATAGAGACGCGGGGCCTTGAGCTGGTCGGTGAAGGACTGCTCGTAGTCGGCGATCATCTTTTTCCCGCCGCCCGAATAGCCGGTGATCGAAAAGCAAGACAGCGCCGTATCTGGTGCCAAACTACCGGCCTTGATCAGCGGCCGCACGACCAGCTCAAACGCAGTGGCGTGGCAGCCGGGATTGGCGATGCGCTTGGAGGATTTGATCCGATTGCGATAGTCGGCGCCGAGTTCGGGCAGTCCGTAGGCCCACTCCGGGTTGATCCGGTGCGCGGTGGAGGCATCGATCACGCAGGAGTGCGGATTGGTGACAAGCGCGACGGACTCGATGGCTGCGGCGTCGGGCAGACAGAGAAACACGATATCAGCGGCATTCAGGCACGCGGCCCGGGCTGCGGTGTCCTTGCGCAGGGCGGGATCAATCTGGATGACCTCGATATCGGCGCGCGCGGCCAACCGCTCGAAGATCTGCAGTCCTGTGGTGCCTTCCTGGCCATCGACAAATACCTTAGTTTTCATGACGTGTAAGCGGCCACTGTCGGGGCATAAGCCCGGTGCCGCAAGCGCGGTTTGCCGGAAGGAGCGTGGACAGTCCTGTCCTCGCCGTTGGATGCCAAAACTCAGTCAAGCTGCCACACGCCAGCCGACATCGGTCTACGTGGACAAGACTGTCTACGCTCCTTCCAAAAAAGACGCCGGCCTTCGCTTGCGCGCACCGCCTCGGCCCCTCTAGCGTTGTCCTTTTGCCTCTTCCCGATGCCTGTATCGACACCGCTTTCCTCTGTTCCCGCCTCATCAACCCACCTCGATGCTGACGACTCCCCGACGCCCGCCGCACTCGAAACCATTGCGCAAAGCCAACTAGCGGAAGACGAACGCCTGCTCTCCTTCTGGCGCGAGGAAATGGAAACCCGCCTCGAAGAACGCGCCACCCTGCAAGCCCGCCACCGCGACCAGCTGGAAGACGCCCTCGACCACCTCGAAACCCTCCGCCAAACCACCCGCGATCGCGCCGCCGGCACCGACGAAATGCCTGCCGCCGCCCCCGCTCTTGAAGCCTTAGTCGCCGAAGCCGCGCCGAAACTCCCCGATCCGTTCACACCCGAGGAACTCGCTAACTACAAGTTCCCCGCCCTCGAACTGCTCCGCGCCCCCGCCGCCGACGAACACGAATTCGCCAGTGCCGCCGACCTCGAGACCGACAAACAACTCCTGCAAGACGCCCTCGACAGCTTTGCCATCGATGCCCAGGTCCACGACGCCATCGTCGGTCCCCGTGTGACCCAGTTCCGCGTGCGTCCCGGCTTTGGCGTGCGCGTCGAGGCCATCGCTTCGTTGGACAAAAACATCGCGCTCACCATGTCGGCCAACGCCGTGCGCATCCAGGCTCCCATCCCCGGTGAAAGTTACGTCGGCATCGAAATCCCCAATCGCAACTCCGCCCCGCTCTCCCTGCGCGGCTCGTTTCAAAACCACGCATGGCGCACCACCACCGCTGAAATCCCGCTGATCCTCGGCGTCGACATCGCCGGCAAACACATCCTCTGCGACCTCGCCCGCGCACCGCACGCACTCATCGCCGGCGCCACCGGCTCCGGTAAATCCGTCTGCATCAGCAACCTCATCCTCTCGCTGATCTACAAATTCCGCCCCGACGAACTCGAGCTCGTGCTCATCGACCCGAAAATCGTCGAGTTCGCCATCTACCGCGACCTGCCCCACCTCATCCACCCGGTCGTCACCGATCCCAAACAAGCCTGCCAGGCCCTCAAGTGGCTCGTGCGCGAGATGGAGCAACGCTACGAAACCCTCGCCGGGAAAAACGTGCGCAACCTCGCCGGCTACAACGCCAAGGCCGTCTCCGAAGGTTTTCCCCGTCTGCCCTACATCGTGCTCGTGATCGATGAACTCGCCGACCTCATGATGACCGCGCCCGCCGAGATCGAGACCTCCATTGCGCGCCTCGCCCAGATGTCCCGCGCCGTCGGCATCCACACCGTGCTCGCGACCCAGCGCCCGTCGGTCAACGTCATCACCGGCATCATCAAGGCCAACTACCCCACGCGCATGGCCTTCCAGGTCTCCTCGCAGGTCGACAGCCGCACCATCATCGACGGCAAAGGCGCCGAGTCCCTCCAAGGCCGTGGCGACATGCTCTACAGCCCGCCGGGCCTCGGTCGCCTGCAGCGCCTGCAAGCCCCCTTTGTCGACGACGCCGAGATCGAAGGCATCGTCAACTTCCTCAAGTCCCAGGTGCAGCCGCGCTACCGCGTAGAACTCCGCGCCGAGGACGCCCCCGGTCCTTCCGAAAGCATCGACGGCGACACCATTCACGCCGGCACCGACCCCATGATCAAAGAGGCTCTCGAAGTCATCGCCACCCACGGCCGCGCCAGCACCAGCTACCTGCAACGCCGCCTCAAGATCGGCTACAACCGCGCGGCCTCCCTCATGGAGGAAATGGAACAACGCCGCTACATCGGCCCGCAGGTCGGCAACAACCCGCGCGAAATCTACGTGCAACCCGGCGACATCCGCCTCGGCTGATCCCGGCAACCAAATAACCACTACGCACGATGTCCGACGAAACCCTCACCGCCGAATCCTTGCTCGCCCGCATCCGCGCCGATGGAGCACGCCGCGTCAGCGCCGCCTACCGCAAACCGCCCATCCCGTCGCGCATCCTGCAGGAACTCGCCGCCCTGCCCGACGCGCCCGAGGCCCTCGACTTTGTCGCCGCCTACCCGCTCTCGCCCAGTCACCTGCTGGAAACCCTGGCCGGCTCCGCGCCCGCCAGTTCCGTGCTCGCGCACCTCGCGACCAACCCGCGCACGCCTCCGCATCTGCTGACCCAATTCGCCGCCCACGAGGACCCGACCGTGCGCGCCCAGGCCGCCAGCCACCCGCAGCTCCCCGGCCGCGAACTGTTCGTCCTCGCCGAGGACTCCAGCGCAGAAGTGCGCCGCGCGCTCGCCAACAATAACAGCCTGCGCCTGCCCCACCAAGCCGCCCTCGTCATCGACACCGATCCAGCCGTGCGCCTCCGCCTCGCCGGCCAGCCCGGCCTGCCCGCGCCGATCGCACTCGTGCTCGCCTCCGACACCCACGCGGTGGTCCGCCTGCATACCGTCGCCACCGCGAACGTCGAAGACGAGCTACTCGAGGGCTGGGCCGCCGGCGACGAAGAGGACGTGCAACTCGCCCTGCTTCAGCGCAAAAACCTGCCCGCCGAAATCTGCCACTCACTGGTTCGGTCCACCCACGCCAGCGTGCGCCGGCTCGCCCGCACCGACCTTGACCTCGACGACATCGACCTGCTCCTGCTGGCCAGTCGCGGCGAACCCGACGAACGCGCCTGGGTCGCCGCCCGCCCGCTGCTGCCTCGTCCCTTGCAAAGCCTGCTCGCCCGCGACGCCGACGCCGCAGTGCGCACCGCGCTCGCCGCCAACCACGCGCTCGACGAGACCATCGCCCGCTACTTCGTCTCGCTCGCCGAGGCCCCTGTCTGTGAAGCGCTCGCCGCCAACCCGGCAGTGCCCGCCGACCTCATCGAGGAACTCGCCGCCACCCGCCTGCCAGCCGTGTTGTCCGGGCTGGCCTACCGAGAAACCATCGACGAAAAACTGGCCCAGTTCCTCATCGCCCACAGCCCCGACTTCCGCCGCCACTGGGCCATGCAGCAACGCACCTCGGTCGCCCTCGACGTCGAGACCGCCAAGACGTTGTTCCAAGACCCGCTGCCCACCGTGCGCATTCTCGCGATCAACGGTTGCCCCGGATGGCGTCGCGCCGATCTCTACGACCTTGTCCGCGACCGCGTGCCGGCCGTGCGCATAGCCGCCATGCGTCACCGCAACGCACCCGACGAACTCCTGCAGGACCGCACCGCCGAGCAGGACCCGGAGGTCGCCGCCGTCGCCCGCGAAATTCTGGCAGCCCGCGCCGCCGCTCCCCGCCGCGTGGTGCTGGATGCAAGATCGGCCCAAACCGGCGTTGACGTCGCGTCCAGACGCCCGACGCTGTCCGACCCGACCTCTGAATCCGCTTCCGATTTAGAGCCCGCGCCATCCTCGGCCCCCGAACTTTTCAACCAACTCAAACGCATCTTCTGGCAATAAACTCCCATGGCTAAAAAGACCGTATCCCTATCCTTCCGCGACATCGTGCTCGGCGCCGACGCCGACGTGATCCGCCAAGCACACGAAGCCCGTGTGCAGATCGACCAACTCATCGCCGAGCGTCAGGCCGCCTACGAACGTATCGCCGCCCTGGAAACCCAGGTCGAAGACGTGCTCGGCGAGACCGGCGTATTCCCGTTCCCCGCCCCCGCATTGCCCGTGGCCGGTTTCGACCCGAAGTCGGACACCGTCACCCGCTCCGCCGCCGTGGTGAAGAAAGCCGCCGCCGCCCGTGCCGATAACGACACCTCGGACGACGACGAGACGGAAACATCCGCCGACAGCGACGACACGGACGCCTGAGTTCGCGCACCGCGCGAGCCCTCCCCTTCCGTTCTCCTACTGGCATCTTTCATGCCCGACGAATCGCAGATTCGCATCAACACGCTGCTCCTCGAACGCGAGGCGCTGTTTTTGCGTGTGCATGAAATCGAGCACGCCGCGTCCGTGATTCTGGGAGAACCGTATCCGTTTGAGCGTCCGACGCTGCCGTCGGATCAACGCAGCAAACGCAAACCAACGAAGCGCGCATCCGCCGGTGGAGCCAAAGACAAACTACGTAAACTCGATGACACGACCGGTGAAGTCGCCTACCGCGTAACCTACCGCCAGCAAGGCCAGGTGCGCAGCGAAACCCACGATTCTGCGGATGGACTCAACACCCTGCTGGCCGCCCAAGGCGCGCAGCTCCAGGTGATCTCCATCGAAACCGTCGATACCGACGGCGGCGTGGTGACGGTGGTGTTTGGCGACAGCTCGCCCCACACGGCCTAATCCCGGCTTCGCCGGGCTCGCGGCACGCACTACAAACAAAAACGCGACCGCCCCACCGGCGATATCCGCCCACCTCGTTTGTAGTGACGCCGCAAGGGCTGCAACGCAGCCCAAGGCGTTTCCGAGACAACAGCGCCACCCAGCCTCACCACATCCCACACGGCCTAATCCCGGCTACGCCGGGCTCGCGGCGCGCACTACAAACAAAGACACGGCCTCCCAACCAGCGATATCCGCACACCCCGTTTGTAGTGACGCCGCAAGGGCACGCATCGCGGACCAAGGCGTTTCAGGCTCAGCTGCGCTCGCTCAGCCGCGCGATCACCGCGGGCAGCAACGCGTGTTCGGCGGCGTGAACTTTTTCCGCCAACGTTTCCGACGTATCAGTCGCCTCGATACGCACGACCGACTGATCCAAAATAGGGCCGCCATCCACCTCGGCGGTCACGTAATGCACGGTGCAGCCGGTCACCTTGACCCCACGGCGAAAGGCTTGACCGATACCGTCGAGGCCGGGGAAGCTGGGCAACAGGCTCGGGTGCAGGTTGATGATTTTACCGGCGAAGGTTTCGAGGAAGCGCGGCTTGATGACGCGCATGAAACCCGCGAGCACAACCAAGTCGGGCGCACAGGAGGCGATCGCCGCGATGTAGTGTTCCTCACCGGCACCATCGAGCTTGGTTTTGAAGGGCGCCGGATCGAGGTAGTTGGCAGGCACACCAAAACGCGGGCCGAGACCAAGGATGCCGGCATCGGGTTTGTCCGAGAAAATCTGCACTACTTCACCCCGGCCGAGCCGGCCCGCTTTTTGGGCGGACAGAATGGCTTCGGCGTTGGAACCGCGACCGGAACCGAGGATGACGATGCGCATGGTGCTCGAAATAGCTTAGAAGAACTTTTTGGCCTTATCGAAGAAGCTCTTCGAGGTGGGCTCGTCGGCGTCGCCGCTGACCTTGGCGAATTCCTCGAGTATCTTCTTCTGCTCGGCGGTGAGGCTTTGCGGGACCTCGACCTGCACGCGCACGAGCTGGTCGCCTTGTATGCGACTGCGCAGCGAGGGCATCCCCTTGCCACGGAGGCGGAAGGTGGTGCCGCTTTGCGTGCCGGCGGGGATCTTTAGCGAGCCTTTGCCAAACAGGGTCGGCACCTCGATGGAGCCGCCTAGGGTGGCGAGGGTGAACTTGATCGGAATCTCGCAGAAGAGGTCGTCACCATTGCGCTCGAAGAGTTCGTGATCCTTGACCTGAAGCACGATGTAGAGGTCGCCGGGCTGACCGCCGGCAAGACCGGCTTCGCCGTTGCCGGCGGAACGCAGACGCGAACCGGTGTCGACACCAGCGGGAATGCGCACGGTGAGCTTGGTGGTCTTGGGAGCGCGGCCTTCCCCGCGGCAGGCCGTGCAGACTTTTTCAATCTTCTGACCGGAACCGGAGCAAGTCGGGCAGACCTGGGTAAATGTAATGATACCGCCACTACGACGGACTTGTCCGGCGCCACGACAAGTGGGACAGGTGATTTTCTTGGAACCGGGTTCGGCACCGGAGCCGTCGCAACGTTCGCAGGTGAAGGCGCGACGAAAGGAGATTTCCTTTTCGGCGCCCTTGGCGGCTTCTTCGAGGCTGATCTCAAGATCGTAGCGCAGATCGGAGCCATCGCGATCGGCACCGCCGCGGCCACCACCGCCTCCGCCGAAGAATTCGTCGAAGATGCCTCCGCCACCACCACCTCCACCGCCGCCACCGGCGTTGAAGACTTCGCGGAAGATGTCAAAGGGGTCATGGAAACCGCCGCCGCCACCGGGTCCGCGCGGGCCGGCTCCGCCGCCTTGCTGGAAGGCGGCGTGACCGTAGCGATCGTAGGCGGCGCGTTTCTGCGGATCCTTGAGGACCTCGTAAGCTTCGGAGACTTTTTTAAAGTTTTCCTCGGCCTCCTTGTTGCCCGGGTTTTTGTCCGGGTGATACTGGATGGCCTTTTTGCGGTAGGCTTTTTTTAGCTCTTCTTCGGTGGCGCCTTTTTGGGCTCCGAGCAGTTCGTAGTAATCAGTTTGCGCCATGGCGGATGGGTGCGGAAGTAGCGAAGGTTAGCAGGCGTAGGGCCATCAGGCGGCGGGTCCGCTGGACACGAGCACGGAGGCGGCGCGCAGGAGGCGGCCGTTGAGGGAGTAGCCGGTGCGGATGACCTGCACGACGTGACCCTCGGGGATCTCGGCATGCGGCTGCTGAGTGAGCGCCTCATGGAAATTGGGATCAAACGCTTCGCCGACCGGATTGATCTGCTTGAGACCGTGGTTGGCGAGAGTCGAGAGGAGCTGATCAGACACCATGTTCATACCGCCAACCAATGTTTTAAGATCGGCATTGGGTGCGGCGGCCGCCGCGAGGCCAAGCCCGAGATTATCAAGCGCGGGGAGCAGATCTTCGAGGACTTTGGACGCGGCGTATTGGCGCAGCTCTTCCTTTTCGCGCACGGTGCGGCGACGGAAGTTGTCGAAATCTGCCAGGGTGCGCAGGTAGCGCTCCTGGTTTTCGGCGGCCTTGGCCTTGGCGGTGTCGAGTTCGCTGACGGGAGCAGCCTCGGTGGCAGGCTCGACGGTGGCGTTGGCTTCGGTGGCAACCTCCGCATCGGCGGTGGTTTCAGGAGAGGGTGTTTTGTTTTCGGCGGACTCTGCGGTCATAGGAAGGTGAGATTGAAGGTCAGCTTGGCGCGATATTCAAGCGGGAGTTCACCCTTGGGTCCAAACCGGCCAAATCAGGCCGGCGGCGGGCTTAACGGTGGAACGAGCCAAGCACGTCATTCCAAACCGGCCCAAAACTGCTAACCTCTTGATGAACACGCTGGTAGGCAGGCCGGTATTCGGCCAGACGGGGCGGACTGCCCCGGGAATAGTCGACCACAACAATCCGGTTTACAGAGAGTTCGAGTCGCGAAATCAGGAACGGGAACCGGCCGGCGAACCCGAGTTCAGCGAACGCACCGTCCAACAAGACGGTGTTACTGCGTCCATCCGGACCAATAACGAGGGTTAGTAGTTCGATATCCAAAACCACCCGGGGTAGAACCAGCGGTTGGTCTCGGAGAGTCCAAGGACGCACGGTGGTTTCAAGCCGGTCGATGTGCAGAAATGGCGCGGACGGCCAATCGGGAGGATTAACCAAATCAGTGTCGGTTAATCGAAAATGGCCGGAAAGCGGATTGGCTAAGAGGCTACCGGGCTTGAGCCCAAACCCGGTCGCCCGGCCAAAACGATCCGCCAGCACCCCGGGGAGCGCCAGCATCCAGATCAAGGTCAGCGCGGCGGCCGCGACCGCCATGGGCATCAGCAAATGTTTAAACACCCCTCCCCGACCGCCGGCAAACGAGCCAGACCGGCGGGTGGAGGGCCAAACATCACCACCGGTCATCCCGCGAAGTTTTCGGTGACGAGGATCAGTGCGCTTTCCTCGGCCTTGAAGGTGAATTCTCCGGCGTAGGGCAGCACGGCGTTGTCACCCCGGACCAACTGCTGGGCGCGGCTGAGGGCGAGTTTACCGGTCACCACACTGAGGATACGCGGCTGCTCGTTGGCCGCAAAATGCAGGCTTTCGCCACGGTCCAAGACCACCCGTCGGATGCGAAACTCCGCACAATCGGCGATCACGCCCGAGGTGGGGGCCGAACGGACCGGTGACGGTTCAAAGTCGTCCCACTTGATGGACTTGAGGGATTCCTGGATATGAAGCTGGCGGGGTTTGCCGTCCAAGCCGACGCGGGCCCAGTCGTAAACGCGATAGGTGGTGTCCGAGTTCTGCTGGATCTCGAGGATCAGGTTGCCGCCATCGATAGCGTGGACCTGTCCGCTGCGCACGAGGATAGAGTCGCCTTCGGCGACGGGAAAACGATGCACGCAACTTTCGAGGGTGTTGTCGGCGATGGCGGCTTCGAACTGGGCACGAGTGACGCCCGCTTTAAGACCGACGATCAAGCTGGCCCCGGGAGACGTGTCCGCGATGAACCAAGTCTCGGTCTTGGGTTCGCCACCCAGACCGGGAGCAATCGCCGCCGGCGGATGAACCTGCAGGCTGAGCCGTTCGTGGCAATCCAGCCATTTGACCAGGATCGGGAACGGTTTGTCAGCCGGCCAGCCCGGTCCCATGACATCGGCCGGATGGGCCGCGATCACCTCGCGAATCGACTGACCGCTGGATCGACCGGCGGTCAAAACCGACTGGGCTTCAGGCCGGTCGACGATCTCCCAGCTCTCTCCGATGGGGCCCTCACCGGGCAGTTCGCGACCGAGCGAAGTGGTGAGCGCGCGACCGCCCCAAACGCGGTCCTGATAGATGGGCTGAAAACGTAGGATTTCCTTCATGGCGAACAATTAGAATTTTGTGAAAAAAATATGGGCAGATATTCCGTTTGACCGTGGGGACAGATAGCTTGGTATCAACAGGGCTGCCTGATGCAGCAAAACACATGGCCAAGCGGACAAGTTCAAACCCAAACAACGCCCCATCCTTTGAGCCGCCGCGGTATCGGCCTCGCTGGGCGGCTGCCAGCATCTGCTTTTTGCTAGCGATGCTCGTGGCGGTGGCATTCGTCGACTATGCCCCCACGCAGAGCCGCGTCATCAGCACCAACCCCACCGACACCAATCTGGTAGGCGACTTCGGTTCCTACACCGGCTATTGGTCGTTTTATTGGTTCGGACTGGCCGCGTGGCTGATGCCATTTTTCCTATTTTGGCTCACCTACGTCTCCCTGCGCAACGCCCGTCGACTGGCGCTGACCCGCTTGATCGCCATGGTCGCCTGCATGGGCAGCTTCGCCGCCCTCTGCGCCATGTGGGAAAGTTATCCGGTGTCTCAGTATTTTCCAAACAGACTGGGGGGACAACTCGGCAACTTCATTTATCGCGACGGCCTTGAGTCGCTGATGGGAGCCTTCGGTTCCGCGCTCGTGCTGGGGCTGACCTATTGCCTAGGACTGCTCTTCGTATTCACCAAGGACATCGGCGCCGAATTCGAGAAAGCCATTCACTGGATGCAAACCTACCGCGAACGTCGCCAGCAACGGCTCGCTGAGATCGCAGAATCGCGTAAGCAGCATAATGTTGAAGTAGAGCGTAAACGCGTCGAAACCAGCATAGCCGTCGCCGCCCCCGCTCCCACCCTCAAAAAGCTCACCATCGCCAAAGGTGATCGCGACCCGCTCGAGCGCTCAAACCACCCCTTCCAGGGAACCTCCGCTCCCAGCACCAGTTCACTACCGCCTTTCACGCCTAAGATCGTGCGCGGATCCGCCCCGGCAGAGACGCCAGCTCCCGGATCCGGTATTGCCATCGTTAAAGCCGAGGAAACCAAAAAGGCCAAAGCCGGCATCCTCCCCGTCTCCGACGCGAACTACCACTTCCCCGAACTCTCCCTGCTTAAGGAACAGGCCCCCACCGCCTCCGACAATTCGGACGAGGAACACGTGCGCAACATGGGCGACCTCGTGCGCATCCTCGGCGAGTTCGGAGTAACCGTCACCCCGGGCGAGATTCACATCGGCCCGGTTATCACCTGCTACGAAGTCGCCCCCGCCCCGGGCGTGCGCGTCGAAAAAATCGCCGGCCTCGATAAAAACATCGCCCTCGGCATGCGCGCCCAGTCGGTGCGTATCCTCGCCCCCATACCCGGTAAGGCCGCCGTCGGCGTCGAGATCCCCAACCGCACCGCCACACCAGTCGGCATGCGAGAGATCCTTGAGTCCGAAGACTGGGCCTCTGCCAAAGCCGAGATTCCGATCGCCCTTGGCAAAGACGTCTCCGGCAAGCCCCTGATCTCGGACCTCACCCGCATGCCCCACTTGCTGATCGCCGGTGCCACCGGCTCGGGCAAGTCCGTCTGCATCAACTCCATCATCGCCTCGATCGTCTACCGCAAGAGCCCCAAGGACGTCCGCCTCATCATGGTGGACCCCAAGGTCGTTGAACTCAAAATTTTCAACACCCTCCCCCACATGCTCATCCCGGTGGTCACCGAGCCCAAGAAGGTGCCCGCCGCCCTCAAGTGGCTGCTCGGCGAGATGGAGCAACGCTACCAACAGTTTGCCAAGGTTGGCGTGCGCAACATCGCCGGTTTCAACTCCCGCAAAAAAGCCGGCAAACCCGATTTCCCCACCAACGACGAGACTCAAGGCGCGCTTGAAGGGGTCGATCCGCTCGCCTCGGGCGACGAGATGGAGCTGCCCGACCGCCTCCCCTACATTGTCGCCATCATCGACGAGCTGGCCGACCTCATGATGGTCGCCCCCGCTGAAATTGAGACCTCCATTGCCCGTCTCGCCCAGCTCGCCCGCGCCGCCGGCATTCATCTGATCATCGCGACCCAACGCCCCTCGGTGAACGTCATCACCGGCGTCATCAAGGCCAACCTACCCTCCCGCATCGCCTTCCAAGTCGCCTCCCAAGTCGACTCCCGCACCATTCTCGATGGCAAGGGAGCCGACACCCTCATCGGTCGCGGCGACATGCTCTTCTCTCCCCCCGGTTCCTCCCGCCTCATCCGCGCCCAAGGTGCCTTCGTTTCCGACGAGGAAGTCACCGAGGTCGTCGAATTCCTCAAAAAGAACGGCCCGCCGCAATACGCCCAATCCGTGCAGGCGCAGATCGACCGCGATGCCTCCGGAGACGATGACTCCAAGTCGTCCGATTCCTCCGACAGTGAAGGCGGCGACGACGACGAGCAGCTCTACAAACAGGCCCTCGACGTCATCCGCTCCACCAAGCGCGCCTCCACCTCCATGATCCAGCGACGCCTGCGCATCGGCTACAACCGCGCCGCACGCATCATGGACCAGATGGAAGACAAAGGCGTTGTTGGTCCGGAAAACGGTTCCAGCCCTCGCGAAATCCTGATGGACCTCGACAACACGTGACCCGACACCGCCGACAAACTCGCGATTTTCTGATTTCCTGATTACCAATTTACAAATCCGCTTCCACTGCCGGATTCTTTTCCTTAGTCCCTCACTCCATGCAATCCATCGGCGAACGCCTCGAAGAAGCCCGCAAACGTAAAGGCATCTCCATCCGTGAGGCTGCCGAGGCCACCAAAATCCGCACCGACTACCTGCATAAATACGAGAGCAACCAGTTTGATCTGAAGCTCCCCGAAATTTATGTGCGCGGCTTTTTGCGTAACTACGCCAATTACCTCGGCATTCCCGCCGACAAAATTGTCACCGACTATCTGGCGCTCGGTATTGCCGAGGAACGCAACCAACGCGGTGTGAATCGTGAGGTCTACGGACGCATGGATATCTCCGCGCCGGCCAAGGCCGCCAAGACCGCTCGCGATGAACCGGCCATCAGCCCGCCGTCGGCCGCCCCCAAGCCGAAGGAAGATCCGCCCCATCGTGGCCCCGGCGGCCGCACGGGCAGCAGCATCGCAGGCCTTGAACGCGTTTTCCTGCTGAAGACCGGCACACTCGGCGCCATCGGCCTCGTTCTGGTTTTACTGGTCGGTTGGGGACTTTACGCGGCCTTTTCTAACGGCAGGACCCCTTCTTCGGAGCAATCACTGACCGCCACCGCCCCCATCCGTCCGGGCGAAGAGACGATCGACATCGTCACCACCGGCCCGGTCTCCCTTCAGGTCACCCGCCAAAACGACGGCAGTGAACTCTATAGCAGCAACGGCCAGCTCCCGGCCGGTTTCCGCCTGACCCTGCCCAAGACCATCGTTTCCGTGCAAACCTCCGCCTTGGAAAACCTACAGTTTGATTATCAAGGACGCCGCACCCAGATCCCCAATCGCACCGGCCCCCAAACTGTCGCGATCGATCTGGCGCAAATCCGTTAAGCCCATTGTTCAAACGTAGGCCGCCTGCTCGCAGGCGCATGATCCGTTACCGTGCCTAACTCAGCCCGCCTGCGACGCGTCATCCTGCCCTCCCTGCTTCTGGCTGGTGACACCTTGGTGGCGTTTGTCGGTTTGTCGCTCGGTTACTGGCTGCGCTACGAAACCCCCATCGGATCGATCGGCTTGGATGTGCCCGACGCCACCTACCTAGCCTACCTGCCACTACTGTTGCTCGGCACCGCTTTTCTCGTCGCGGCCTACGCCCAGCTGAATCTCTACGAAGAACGCCTGACTCTGCGAAAGTTTCAGGCGCTCAACCTCATCATCAAGGGAACCACCTTCTGGTTGATCGCCTACCTGAGCCTCTCGCTGGTCCTTTATTTCAACCCGCCCATCTCCCGGTGGTTCGTGATACTGGCCTACCTGATCGTGCTCTTGCTGATGTTTATCTGGCGCAACATCGCCTACCGCATCTGCAGCCGCCCCCATATCGTCGGACTGCTCAGACAACGTGTCGCCATCCTCGGATGGAATGCCGAAGCCCTGAGTCTGGTCACCGATCTGGCGGCCAATCCTTCCCACCCCTTCGCCTTTGCCGGGCTGATCAGCCTGCCGGGAGATAACTCACCGGATGGTCTGCCCATTCTGGGCTCCGCAGATCACCTGCGGGAGACCCTGAAAGAACATCAAATCGACGTCATTCTGGCCGCACGCACCGACCTGCCACGCGAAGAGCTCCACACCATCGTAGAAGCCTGCGAACAGTCCTTCGTCGAGTGGAAGATTGTGCCGTCTTCGTTTCAGATTCTGGTCAGTGGCCTTCGTCTGCAAACTGTCGGCCACCTCCCCGTCCTCGGCGTGGAAGAGCTGGCCATCAACCGGCTCTTTAATCGCGCACTGAAACGCGCCGTCGACACCTGCGGAGCCTTGATCGGTCTCGTGCTGTCCGCACCCGTGGTCGCCATGCTCGCGATTCTCATCAAACGCGAATCTCCAGCCGGTCCCGTATTTTTTTCTCAAATACGCATGGGGGCGGGCGGACGCCACTTCACCTTGTGGAAGCTTCGCAGCATGGCCCCCGACGCCTCGTCCAGCGATCACATCAGCGTCAGCACTCCCACCGGAGATCCGCGTCTGCTGAGCATCGGCGCCTTCATCCGCCGTTGGAACCTCGACGAGCTTCCCCAGTTTTGGAACGTCCTCTGCGGGAACATGAGCCTAGTCGGCCCGCGCCCTGAGCGCCCCCTCCACGTCGAGCGCCTTTCCTCGGAGATCCCTCACTACCTGCCCCGCCATCTGGTGAAACCCGGCATGACCGGCTGGGCCCAGATCAACGGCCTGCGTGGAGGCAACGAGCTCGCCCGTCGTGTGCAACATGACATTTATTACATCGAAAACTGGTCACCCTGGCTCGACCTGCAGATCATCGCACTCACCTTCATTCGCTGGAAGGATCCTTCGGCCGCAGGTTGATCGCTACTAGAGCGGCTTGACTCTCCGGTAGCCGGAAACCCATGCCTTGAATCGCGCGACACCCTTCCAGGCCCCGAAAGCCGCGCGCCATTTCCAGCCGACCCAAATCGATTGGCTCGGATTAAAGTGCTTCAGATAGACATCACGATTTGCGTCGAAGATCGCCCGCGACATCGGCTCGTAATTTTTAGCCACACTCAAGCCCTTGAGATGGGTGATCCACACCCGACCGTCGTAGATAATTTTTCGGCCGGAACGAGCCACCCGTATGCAAAGATCAAGGTCGTCGCCATACATGAAAAACGCCTCGTCAAACACTTGGGCCCGACCATCAGCACCGCGCACCGCCACGGTCTCAAGCACCTCTCGTCGCCCGAGCATGAATGCACCGTTGATGGCACCAACCTCGTAAGTTCCATCGGACGGAAGATAGGTCAGATTATAGCCGGCCGCCCAAGCCCGGTCATGAAAACGGGCGGATAGTCCGGTAGCTCGGCAAAACCCGTCCCACAGCGTCGGAATACTCCGACGGCAGGCCAGATCCATGCCGCCATCCGCCATCACCAACTTGGGCGAGATCAGCCCCGTCCCGGGCTCGGCCACTACACGACGCACACAATGTTCCAGCGCCTCGGGATTGCACACGGTATCCGGATTAAGAAACAACACGCATTCACCGGCAGTCCGTGCGTAGCCCAAATTATTTGCCCGGCCAAAGCCCAGATTCGAGCCCGGACACACATAATCCACATGCGGATACTTCCCCTGAAGAAGTTCACCAGTCCCGTCGGCATCCAGTGAATTATCCACCACGACAACCTCAACCTGTCGCCCCAACAGAATATCGGGGATCGAGGCCACCGCTGCGGCAATTTCTTCCACGGACTTATAGGCAACAATGATAACAGAAAGGATAGGCTTCATTTTCCGTCCACCTCCATCCCTTGGTCCGCCATCCGTCGTAATTCGTCAAAGCGCCGTTCCCAGGTATTTTCCAGCGCACGGGCCCGGCGCCGGCCAGCTGCTTCTGGAGAGTCCAGGCGCAGGACAGTCTCTACCGCCTCGGCCCAGCTCCCGCCCGGAGGCACAAAGGTCATCTCGTCGGAAAATCCAGACGTCAACTCCGGCAACGGCGCGGCCACCACCGGACGTCCCGTGGCCAGGCACTCATAGGTCTTGGCGGGCATTACCGCCTCGGTGTATTTATTTATCACATACGGAAGCAGCAGCACGTCGGCCTTGGCCACCCACTCCGCGAGCCGGGAGTGTTCGACCTGGCCGGGCAGTTCCACATTGGCCGGCCACTCATGTGGAGTGCGCACCGGGCCGACCAGAATCAGCCGCCACGAGGGGCGCGCCCGGGCCAGCGTGTCCAACGCCGCAAAATCGAGGTGTTGCTGGTGCAGATGACCATAATACAAAAGGGTCAGCCGGCCGTCCACGGGGCGATCCTTGGGCGGGACAAGAAACCGGTCGGTCTGGGCACCGTGCGGCAGACGTTCGATGCGACGCGCTCCAGTCCTCTTCCGATCGTAGAGCACTCGACTCGGGACGACAGTCAGGTCCGCCCGCTGCATCAACCCGGCCTCGTCAGCCACAAAAAATCCGGGCACTCCGCGGACAGTCGTAAGATCATCGGTGCAGTCGTAAATCACCCGGCCTGCCTCGACTCGGTCGAGCCACTGCAATGCGGTGCGGGCCGGCGTGTAGATCACCACATGGGTGTAGGGCCCACGCAAGGACGGGGTCTTGCGAAATATCCGGTCGACCAATCTCGCATTGATTCCGCACAGCATCTCAGTCACCGCAGGTAAAATCATGGGCCGGATCAGACGGACCGGCGCATCACTGTGAGACTTGGATTTCGAGCGCGGCCTCAGCAAGGCAGCCACCCGTCTTAGTATTCGCCCCAAGTCCCTCCAGCCCGGACTGCGCATGCCGGGTAATTCAACGTAGTCCACTTCGGCTTCCCGTGCCCAAAGCGAAGCGAGCGTCTGATGGCGCTGCCAGACGAAGTCCCACGGCACGTTGGACAAAAACAGCACCCGTGATTTCACGCCCTGGCCCCCTTTCCATACATGCTCTGCATAGAGGCAAACCCGTGCCGTCGCAGGCGGTCAAAATATACTCCCAAATTTTGCCGCCGAAACCGGAAACGCGCACCAAAGGCACGCTCTTTCCAGTCCGACTCTTGGCCGGCGATGCGAAACAGGCGGTCGCGCTCAAGCTCCACCATGGCAGCCTGCTGTGAAATTTGAGCGGGGTGCACCCGAAACTCGGCCACCACAGCATCCACGAACCCAAACGACCAACCCGCCCGTAGTGCGCGCATAAAAAAATCCATGTCGCCGGCCGCACGCCACTGGGAATCGAACCCCTCCAGCGAGGTGAATAGTTCCCTGCGAAAGAGCGTTCCGGGTTGCGCCAAAGGTATGATGCCACCGGCCAACAAAGGGCCTATATCCGTTCCTGCATGGGCGACGGGGATTTCCGTCAAGCGTCGCCCCTGCCCATCAATCAAATGCACCCGACCAAAAACCGCACCGATACGTTGATCCGACGCGAGCAGTTTCAATGCACGCGCCACTCCCGAACCGAGCAAACGGTCGTCATCGTTCAGGTAGGTTCCCACATCCCAATCATCGCCCGCCGCAAATCCCGCGTTAAGCGCCGAATAAAGCCCGCGGCCCTCATCCTCCAGTCGCCGCCAGTCTGGCGAACCCAACTCGACACCCGACGGACAAACCACCACTCGATCTGAAAACCCCGGCAAACGAGTGGAATCGAGCGCTTCCGACCACCAAGGGGATCGGCCCAGAGTAGGCATCACGATTCTTAGCTGCATGACAGGGGATTAATGCGTTTTCCGATCACGACTCAACTGCGCCACGTGCACGGTCCGTAAGCAAGGTCTCATAGACCTCACGTAGACGACGCCCATGCACCTCCAGTGAATACTCCACCTCGACCCGACCGGCCGCAGCCTGCATCACAGCATCCCGGCCAGGCCTGAACTCCAGCCAATCAATCACCGCCTGCCCGAGGCCCTGCCCGGAAACCTTCCCCGTAATCCAGCCCGTCCGGCCATGCTCGACGATCTCACCGAGCCCACCGCGATCAAAGCCTACAACGGGACAACCTGAAGCCAGAGCCTCCACCGCCATGTTCGGCAGGTTATCCTGTAATGATGGCAAAAGCATCACATCCGCCGCGCAAAAAACCCGCGCGACCTCGGCCCCATGTTTCAAAAAGCCGGTGAAGCGAACCTCACACGACCAATTCACCTCCATGGATTCCGCCCCTGTTCCAAAGACATACACTACCAGATTCCGACCGGCAGTGGCGGAGATCACCTCAAGGGCCGCGGGCAATAAATGTCCGCCTTTGCGATACTCGCGTAAATCATGGGCACCGGCGACCAAGACCAACGCATCGTCAGCCAGACCCAATACCTTTCTGGCATGTTCACGCGAACCTGCCTGGAACAAGCGTGAGTCCAATCCGTTGGGCACGCACCAGACACGTTCGGTGGGCAACCCTCCCGGACCTTTGGCCAAATCCGCGATCCACTCGCTTGGAGCCACCCACATGGCGACCGAAGATATCAGCGCACGCCCCCTCACTCGATTGTGATGGCTCGCATCAACCGGGGATGCGGAACCAAGCTGCGGACAACACCCGCAGGCCTGCTCAAACCGCAAACACTCTCCCGGATAATGACAGCCTCCGGTAAACGCCCACGGATCATGCAACGTCCAGACTACCGGAGCATCAAACTCCGTCAGTTCCTTGAGATTGAGAAATCCCGCGCCGACCCAGTGCAAATGCACAATATCCGGCTTCGCCCGATTTATCCGCGCAGCCAGATGAGAAGGCAGCAGGCAATTGTCCGACCAGGCAGAGAATAGTTTTTTATTTTGTCGAAACTTTTGCGGCAACACCGCCAGTCGCGTCTTCAGCCACAGCCACCAATCTGAATAGAGCCGTTTACCCAAGGTTTCATCATCAGCGGTCCACAATTCCGCCGAAACGTCCACAGCCCGCAATGCCCGCACACTACGGGATGCCGCGATGCCCGCGCCACCGCCCGCGCTGAGACTCAAATGGATTACCTTCATTCGGAATGCTCCGCCCCCATGAGCTCCCGCAGGGCCGAAGTATAAGTGCTGTGTGAGTCCGACAGATCAACCGCACGGGGATAGGTCGGTGCAGAGATATCGGCCAGCAACCTGTCTGCGGCAGCCTCACCATCAAATTCCATCAACGTTACCATACGACCGGCGTTCCCAGACTCATTGAGCAGCGCGGAAACCTTGCCTCCCAGCGTATAATCGATCGCCAGCAACGGCTTGCCCAGACCGAGCGCAAACACTGCCGAGTGAAACCGCATGGCGACGACGCCGTCAGCATCCCGCAGTAATGCGAGCTCCTGCAAAGGAGTCCGCCGCTGCCAGACAACCGAGGCCTGCAACTCGGGCTCATCGGCAAAAAGTCGCTGATAGAACCAACGGTCATCGCCCCCCTGAGTCAGGGTGTGCATGCACACCGGAACCACCAAAACATCCGGTCTGGCGGAACGGAACCGCCTGACCATCCGGATCAGCTCTGCTTCGAATTTTTGTTTGGTAACCGCGGCGTCCTCTTCGGCCAAACCCAGGGCATACTCGCCGGGCAGCCACTCCCGAAGCGCCAGGGCGACAACCGGACGGCCGGCAATTACCGGACTGGTGTCGGCATCCCTACTGGTCACCCAGAAAAACGCCGGATCAGCAGCAGATCCAGTCACACCGATGCGGCCAAAAACCTCACAAGCCATATTGGCCGAAGCAGCATCGCGCAGCACACACACATCCACGGCATTAACCATCGCTGCGATGGCGCGGCGCCGTGGTCCGCGCCCCGAAATCGGCCCGAGTCCGCATCCCAAAAGTGCTGTGCGTGCCCCGGCCTGACGAGCCGCCCGAAGCAGGTGATACAGGTCAATGACCTCGCGAACCGGAGTCATCAAGGGCCCACCCGCAACCGCCACCACACCGTAACGTCCACTCGCGATAGCCTGCTTGGCCGAGGTCATGTCGAGCACGTCGGAAACGCCCATCTCCGGCATTAAACGCACGGTCTCCCGGGTCACGTAGGGATTCAGCGAGGCGACATCGATGACGGCTTCAGGCGCGACTTCGCGCAACAAGCCGCACAGACCGGCTAGAATTGCGCGGTCACCCAACGTTTCGGTGCCATACCAGCCGCAGAGCAAAACGCGCCGGACGCCCGAGGCCACGGCACCGCTCACACGGACTTGTCCGGCCCTCCGGTAATTCCGCCAATCCACAATTCCTCTCCAGGCCGTGCGCACAGGCGGCAACACTGCCCGCGGCAGCTTAGCGGCCAGACGCTTAGCCCATACTTTCAGCAAAACCCGGCGACTGCCAATTCCCTCGTAGTCGTGACGACAACCCGCGCAATGATCGCGCTGAATCTGCTCAAGCACGTCCTTGCCGCCCCAATACAAACCGGCGGCCGACGCCTTTAAGACATTACCCAAAACCGGACTGGCGACCGCGCAGTAGGAGAATTCCCCCCGCGGCCCCAAGGTGGCCCCGTGATTTCGCCATGCACAGCCGGCGGCGCGAGGCCGCCCGTCGGTCAACTGATCCCGCAAACTGACATAAAAAGCCCGGCGGGATTCGTTGGTTTCATATTCACAAACCAAGGTATCCAAAAATGCCGCCACATGAAACACCGCTTCAGGCGTTAGGAAAAACGGCGCGGTCAACTGATCGGAATACAGTCGCGGGTGCGGCACCCCCATACGGAAACGGGCATACACCCCGCGGGCCTTGGCCAGAGCCAGCACGTCCTCGATACCAAAGGCATTCTCAGCGATAATCGTGCAGCCGATGCGATAGGAGTTCACCAACGGAGATGCCTGCAGGTGATCAAGCACCCGCATGGCCGCCTCGAAGTTGCCGGGAACTCCCCGCACCCGGTCATGAACATCACCGACACCATCGAGAGATACCATCACATCAAGGTGTTTACCGCGCGCCTGACACAACGCTCCCAGTTCATCCACGGCCGCGATTACCCGTTTGTCGCGGATCGCATTGGTTATCAGGCTCAGTCCCTTTAACCGGGGTAGGCGATCTATCATGACCTCGGCCAACCGGGCCAGATCGGGGCGAAGGGTCGGCTCACCTCCATTTAGGCCAACATTCTCAATTTCATCAAAAAGGGGGTCGGCCAGAACCTGCTCGAGCTCAGCGGGCGAAATTTCCTTGTCACGCTTTTGCTCCCAGATCCGACACATCTGACATCGTGAGTTGCAGATGTCATTGACCGGAAATTGCAGCACCGTCGGCTTGCGAGGCGATGGATGCGCGGATGCGTCACCCCATTCATGCCATGCCCTGCGGATATAATGGGACAGTCTTGTCATCGGCATCCTCCTCGAAACATCCTTCGGCAACGATTGATCAACCGCCGCATAAACGAAGGCGCAAATCTATCGGCCCACATCGCATCAAATACGCCGTCGGTTTCGACTGAGTCCGGGTGTGTTAAGGGGAATCGCATGGTGCTCGTCTCCGGGGAAATCCAGTCGGACTCGGGACGATGCGTGCCTTGATCGTTCATGCCAATGTTCTCCACCAGCGGAATCACCGGGATCACCGACAACCATCCCCGACTCCACTTGGCGAAACTCCATTGATAATCCCAAGTGTGCACATTGCCCGCATGGAGTTCATCCAGAATCGCCTCGCGCTTGGAAACTTCTCGAGGTCCAAGTCCGGCCGAAGCCAACATGTTTGCAGCCTTTTGCGCCGGCCAGGCTCCGAGCAACAGATCATTCGCCACCCATGCCCGCCGCCAGGTTGCCCATCCCCATACCGAACCATAGCGACTAAAAACATAACTCTCCCGCCGTTTGATTCCGGACCAATAATTCAAAGTGCCGGAAATATGCGCCACCCGCACATCGCTCCGATAGCGCTCCAGCAACTCCTCGCAGAACGGAAAAAACGACGCGTCAGGCAAACAATCGTCCTCCAAGATGATCGCCTCCTCCACCTGACTGAAAACCCAATCCAAACCGGATGCCACCCGATGTCCGCAGCCCATGTTTGCTTCGGCGTAGTTTTTCCTGACATCGCAGGGCCAGTCCACGCCGGCTTCGATCAAAGCCCGGACTTCGGCGCATTTTTCAGCCTCACCCGCCCGGTCCGATCGCGGACCATCTGCAATCACAAATAAACACGGCGGACTCACCTCGCGTATACGCGCCAACACGCGCCGGGTCTGTTCAGGACGTTTAAAAACAATAAATGCGACCGGGCTTCTCATTTTAAAACCACCCCTTGGAGCTGATCGCCTCATCCAGCAATACATTGTGTTCTATCTGGTCGGACGACAACGACTGATCCGGTCGCACCACCGGCCACAATGGACACTTACCCACAAACGCCGCAGCCGATGAAAACGTGCTGGGTGGCGTCAAAATAAGATCGCATTCAGACATCTCAGCAAAGCTTGTGATCGCGCTGCCGCCTGCATTTTTCGATCCGTTTGAAAATACATAAGGCAACCCCGCAAACTGCCCCGGATCCTGCCACGTGTCGGATGTAATCAGAAAGCACACCCGGTGGCCGCTTTCGATATCCAACACCTGTCTCATCCAACGAACATAGTGCAGTGTGGAAAATCCAAATCGCCCTCCCTGCCAGGTCATGTAGTCGCCCTGACGGATAAAGACACCGACAACCCGATCACATCGCTCGCGCAGCCCGGCGACAAATGCAGCAGCCTTTGCCGCCACCGGGTTGTGGGGTCGAAAAAAAGCACGCAGTTCGTTTTGGTGATGACGCACCCGGCTCCAACCCGTGATATTCCATCCGGCACAGGTGGTCACTCGTTTCAAAACAACACGTTGGTAAAAGTCATCACCATCCAGATTGATGCCCGCCGCACCATCCGGGCAATCATCCAGCCGCTGCATCCCCGGCAAAACCGCTCCGACCGCATGGACTAAATGCTGAAAACGCCGTTCCGCCTTGTCCAAAAACCAGCCGGGTAAGTGCGAACGTAGTCGTGCTAGATCATCGAGCCCCTTGATCGCGGAGGGGTAGGCACAGCCGGGCCAATCCACCGTGCCTTGAAAAGAAGAGGCATAGGGCCAAAACGCCAGATTCACCAATCTGATGTCATCCGGATAATCCATCGCCCAAGCCAACCAATGGGCGGCTCGGATGATCTGGTTACCCATCCGGCCGCCACCATGGGTATAAATCAAGTAATGCCGCTCTTTTCTCACCGCCAACCTCCCTGAGGGTAGCCCGCATACGCCAACTCATACCGATCAAAAGCCTTAACGGACCCGTTGTGAGTTCTTAACATGGGCATAGCTTCTTAACGGTAGGCTCTCCAAGGTCGCAACACCGCAGAAAGCATCAGTGAGAGATTATCCCGTGCACGCGGGTCCATCCATTCCAAGCCAAAGATGGTTACGGAAAACGTTATGGTCGAGGTGAGCACCGCCCCCAACGGACCCCACACCGGGATAAAAATAAAGTTCAATCCAACATTGAGCACCGCCCCGACCACCGCGGTGATCAAAATAAATCGAGGCATGCCCTCGGTGTTCATGAACACAGCCCGCGATACACCCATGTTGGTCAGAAACAACCGGACAGCCATGAACGGCAGAAGCATCGCCGCCTCCCGGTATTGACCGCCGAACAATAAAATAATGGCAAACGGTCCGAACAACGCCACCGGCAAAGCAGTCCCCAACCCGGCCAAAAAAGTCAACCGATGCAGCCCATGCAGCCTGCGCCGATAAAGGAGTGCATCGTCTCGTTTGGCCCGGGCAATTTCCGGCGATGCCACTGCTTGTATGACCATCGGCAAAAACGAGAACACGCTGATCAATCTAAAAGCCGCGGCATATTGCCCCAGCTGATCGTTCGCGCAGAATGCGGCGATCATGATCTGGTCAAACGATCCGTGGATTTGGATCGCAAATGACGCCACCATCAACGGCACCCCCTCTCGCAACATCGCCGCAGCTCTCGATTTGGAAAAACTCCATTGCCGATAACCGCCCCAGTTCTTTCCGGCAAATACCGCCATTCCGATCGCTGACACCGCCACCTCGACGGCCCACGCCAAGGCAAATCCAATCACCGAGGCATGACTCAATATCAATGCCACCCGCAGTCCATTACTGCACAACATCGCCACCATCCGCATCTTGGCCAAACGGTTGAGCTGACCCTGCACTTGCAACTGCCGTTCAACGCCGTCCATGGACTGAAACAGAAGTGCCAGACCAGCCAGCGGCAGGAGCGCCGAATAAACCGTGTCCGCCCCGCTTCGGGATAAAACCACCGCAACACAGACGAGCCAGGAGCAACCTGACACCACCAACCGCATCCAGAATGCCGTGGCCAGAATTTCGCCGGCCGATTCCGGCGAGGTCGCCAACTCACGAACCAAAATAGAATTTAACCCCAATGACACACCCACCCCGACCACAGAAATCACCGCCAAAGTGCCGCTAAGCGCACCAAAATCCGCCGGCCCCAGATAACGAGCGGCCCAGGCTCCCAGAAAAACGCCCAGCAGCATCCGAATCCCCTGTTCCCCAGTCAGCCACGCCCCGCCCTTAAACATCCGGCGAATGGTAGGGCCTGTTTTCCAACGCTCCTTTAAAGTTAAAATCCGGCTGCCGGCGAGCAGTTGTCTCACACGAGAAACGGGTTCCAAGGGTTCAGGTAACTCGGGAGTAGCCATTTCCAATCGGGGGTGCACTCAAAACACACGGGCGGCCAGAGTCCGCAAGCGCTTAACCTGCCGAAGCGTCCCGACTGTGATCCTTCCCACTTTCAATCCTTTGCCAAACTCAGGGAAAACAGTCATAGCACGGAAGCCCCCGCGCGACGCGCGATAACACCTGCCGACCACCGCCAACCCCACGCCAAGGCCCTCTGCCAATGTTGACCAAAGCGTCCGCAAGCAGGGAAGGATACATGCGGATAAGAACGTTCTCTTCGCGCCATATCGACAGCCACTGCCGACTCACGAAGCTTGTCCACCAAATCGTGGTCGAAAACATCGTCCCACTCCTGAGACAACACCACCGGTTGCAAGTGAGTCCCACGATCCATGCAATAGGGCACCGACCAACGGCGCACCGGCACACCATTCAGGCACCACTTGAGGAAAGCCTCCGCCTGCACCCGGCCACCAACGGCAAAATAGTCAGCCAGACGCTCCAGCCGCCGGAGGTAGTGAAACATCAGATCGGCCGGCCCAATTGCCCATTGATCATTGTATCCCCCAAAGTTGTCGTTTGGCGGAAGCGAAATCATCTTTTCGTCGGAATGACTCGCCCAGTCCAGCGGTCCGAACAATCGTAAATCCGGCCGCCATTTCAGTATCCAGTCACGCCCGACATCCACCTGGTCCGCACAAAGATCAAGTGCCCGATACTGACGCAGCAGTTGGTAATAAAAAGACGGCTTCCGTCGCCCACATTCGCTTCCGGCTTCTCCCAAAAACGGCCACGCCCAACGCACGCGCCACGGCAATGGCTCCGGCGGGTCCCACGCATCAATTAATGCGCCGGGAAAACATTTTTCGGCCAACGCGCCTTCCGATGCCCCACATTGCACCACGATCTTCGCCTCCGGCAAACCCACACAATACTCGCGAAAGGCACCGATTGTCTGCTCCGCCGAACGCAATTGACCGACGATGAGAATAAAAAGTCGCGGTGTCTTGGTCTCCATGTAAGGGGTTCTCAAAAAATACCGACCAAGCGTTGCTTCCGCCCCCGGGGAGCGCGAGATTGAAATCAACGGCGATGCCCCGAGCGCTCCTCGCCGCACACAGACGACTCCACACACGTCCGATGAAAATCATAAGCCATCGCGGTTACTGGCATGACCGCACCGAGAAAAATACCGAAACCGCTTTCGAGCGCTCGTTTCGCCTTGGTTTCGGCACCGAAACCGACTTCCGGGACTTCCTCGGCGACCTCGTAATAGCCCACGACCCGCCCCGCGAAAAACCACTCGACGCAGACCGGTGTTTTTCCCTGTTGGCCCGGCACGACCCGAACCTGCCACTAGCAATCAACATCAAGGCCGACGGATTGCAGCATCTGCTAAAGAAAGCATTGGCGGAGTATGGACTGACCAACTACTTCCTTTTCGACATGTCCGTCCCCGATGCCGTTCAGTCGCTCAAACAGGGCCTGCGTTGTTTTACAAGGCAGAGTGACCTTGAACCGGCACCCTCCTTTTACAAAGAGGCCGCCGGAGTGTGGATGGACGGATTCTTCACCGACTGGATCACCCCCGAGGCGATCCGACCACACCTCAAAGCCGGCAAGCAAGTCTGTCTGGTTTCACCCGAGCTGCACGGCCGCGAGCATCGTCGTCTCTGGGATTTACTCGCCGGGGCCTCCGATCTCCTTGATCACCCCGACCTCTTGCTATGCAGTGACCTGCCCGAAACGGCCCGTAACTATTTGAACACATGACCAAGATCACCGCTGTCATATTCGACATGGATGGAGTCCTGATCGAAGCAAAGGACTGGCACTACGAGGCCTTGAATCGTGCGCTTAACCACTTCGGTTATAACATCAGCCGCTACGATCACCTGATTACCTTCGATGGACTTCCCACCAGAAAAAAGCTGGAGATGCTGACACGTGAGCAGGGATTGCCCGTTCCCCTGCACGGCTTCCTCAACGAGCTCAAACAGACCTACACCACGGAAATCGTTCACGCCCGTTGCAAACCGGTGTTCCAGCACGAATACGCTCTTTCGATGCTCAATGCCCAGGGCTACAAACTGGCCATCGCATCCAACTCGGTCCGCGCCAGCATCGAATTGATGATGCACAAGAGCAACTTGACCGGCTACCTGTCCGCCATCGTCAGTAACGAGGACGTAAAAACCGGCAAGCCATCTCCTGAAATCTACCTGAAAGCCATGGCACTCCTTGGTGTGACCCCGACTGAAACACTGGTCGTTGAAGACAACGAACACGGCATCGCCTCGGCCAGGGCGGCCGGAGCCCACCTCATGATCGTGGACAAAATCACCGACGTGACCCTCCAGAATATTCAACACCATATCTCCCTTGCGGAGTCTGCGTCATGATCAACATTCTCGTGCTCATGTCCGGGCCCACCAAAGCCTTCACGGACGCCGGATTCGCCTACCCGAAAAATCTGATTGAGATCGCCGGCCTCCCGCTCGCCCAACGCGTTCTGGATCAACTCACCCCTCTGAAGACTCTCGGCTCCCGTTTGATCTGTGTCATCCGGCACGACGAGAATCGCCAATATCACACCGGCGCGGTCATCAAGCTGATCGATCCGACCGCGCAACTGGTGGAACTGAAGAACAACACTTCCGGCGCAGCCTGCAGCGCGTTGCTGGCAGTGGAGCACATCAATTCATCGGATCCCCTGCTCATCATCAACGGAGACCAACTGCTGCTTGACGTCGACCTCCCGGACGTCGTGACCGGCTTTCAAACCAAGGGCCTGGACGGCGGCATTCTGGTCTTCGAAGATATTCACCCGCGCTGGTCGTTCGTGAAATGTAATGACACGGACGAAGTCATCGAAACCGCCGAAAAACGCCCCATCAGCAATCTGGCCACGGCCGGGTTCTACTATTTCGCCCGGGGTGAAGATTTTGTTCAGGCGGCTATGGAAATGATCAAGAAAGACGCCCAGGTTGGCGGTGCGTTTTATATCTGTCCGGCTTATAATGAGCTCATCCTAAAACAGCGTAAAATCGGCGTCCACCGCATCCCCAGAAAGTCCTACCGCTCCCTTGCCTCACCATCCGACATCCATAACTACGAGGTTTCGATCGCTCGCTAAAACCATGCCGACCATCACCAAGCTACAGGATATGAAGAAGGGCTGGTTCATTGGAGACTTCAGCCCGACCCTGCTAAAAACCGACGCCGTTGAAGTAGCGGTCAAAGAATACCCCGCGGATTTTCAAGAGGAATGGCACTACCATAAGGTGGCCACCGAATACACGGTTATCGTCAGCGGAGAAGTGGAGATGAACGGGCGCCGCTATTCCAAGGGTGACATCATCATGATCCCTCCGGGTGAGGGCACCGATTTCATCACCTTGTCTCCGGTGGTGACCACCGTTGTGAAAGTCCCCGGAGCCAAGAATGACAAATTTCTGCGCGGAGAGTGATTTGATGATAAACATTGTTGTTCCCATGGCCGGTCGAGGCAGTCGCTTCGCCAACGCAGGATATCAAACGCCAAAACCGCTCATCCCGGTGGGCGGAAAACCGATGATCCAGTGGGTCATTGAAAACGTGAGCCCAAGCCGGCCCCACAGGTTTATCTTCATCTGCCTTGAAGAACACCTGGTCCGCTATCCTGAAGTGCCTGCCACACTCCGAAGCCTTTGTCCCGGATGCGAAATCGTGACCGTGCGTGAAGTCACCGAAGGCGCGGCCTGCACTGTGCTTCTCGCCAGACAATTCATCGACAACCACGATGCCCTGATGATCGCCAACGCGGATCAATATGTGGAGCTGGCGATCGACGACTACCTTGAAGGAATGGAACAGGCCGAAGCAGACGGATTAATCATGACCTTCTGGTCAGACCATCCCAAGTGGTCCTATTGCGGACTCAACGAGGACGGACTGGTCACCGATGTAGTCGAAAAACGAGTGATCAGCAACGAGGCGACGGTCGGCATCTACAACTTTCGCCATGGACGGGAATTTGTGAAGGCCGCAGATGACATGATAGCGAATGACCTCCGGGTTAATAACGAATTTTACGTCGCCCCGACCTACAATCAGCTCATCAAGGCCGGTGCCAAAATAGTGGTGTCTAGAACCGGACGGGAGCGAGAAGGCATGTATGGATTAGGAACTCCCGAGGACCTCGATTACTTTAAGCAAACCACTGTTTTCAATCGCCTTAAAAAAGCAGATACCGTGTAAGCGATTGCCAAAAATCCGCCCACATCCGCTCACACTAAAACCTGCGATGATCCAACGCAGATACTCCACGCCATGAAACTCTCAGTCGTCATTCCCTGCTACAACGAACGCCACACCATCCGAGCACTGGTCGACCGGGTCCTTTCGGTGCCTCTGGATGGCGTCACCAAGGAAATCGTCATCGTGGACGACTGCTCGAGAGACGGCACCCGCGATCTGCTGCGCACCGAAATCGCCCCCCTCGTCGACCAGATCATTTACCACGAGGAAAACCAAGGCAAAGGCGCGGCCATGCGCACCGGTTATGCAGCCGCTACCGGCGACATTATTCTGATCCAGGACGCCGATCTGGAATACGACCCGGCTGAATATCCCCGGCTCATCAAACCCATCGTCGATGGCCATGCGGATGTCGTCTTCGGAACCCGATTTGCCGGCGGCGACGCCCATCGCGTGGTCTATTTCTGGCACATGATCGGCAATAAGTTTCTCACCCTGCTCTCCAATATGCTGACCAACATCAACCTCACCGACATGGAGACCTGCTACAAGGTCTGCACCCGCGAGGTCATCCGACAGATCAGCCTGCAGGAAAACCGGTTCGGCTTTGACCCCGAGCTCACCGCCAAGATCTCCAAACTCGACAAGGTGGTGATTTATGAGGTCGGTATCAGCTACCACGGCCGCACCTACGCCGAAGGCAAAAAAATCGGGTGGCGCGACGGTTTCCGTGCCCTGTATTCGATTGTAAAATACAATCTGTTTGTGCGGTGAGCAGTGTCCGGGACGGACCCGCGCCCTGCCAATCGGGGCGCGTCCTCCAGCTTATCCGATCCAAGCCCCCGACTGCCGTGCCGAACGACACTTCACACACATCGCGGGCCGCCTGCGGCTTGATCGGCATCGCCCTGGCCTGCGCCGCGCTGCTGGCGGTTCAGGACACGAGCACCAGCCGCATGCTGATCTGGCCGTGGCAACTGCTCTACTGGATCGGACCACTGGCCGCCGGAGCCGCCCTGATTTTTTCCATGCAGAGTGCCCGTTCGCGAATCACACCCGCATGGAACTGGGGTCTGGTTGTAGCCACCGTTGGAGTGATCCTTTCCACCGCCGCCAGTCCCTACCGCGCCCAGATTCTACCCTGGACCGGCTGGCTGTTGACCATGCCCGCCCTGGCCGCCGCCGCGACCCGGCTGCTGGCCGGACAAACCGACGGCCCCCGACGCGCCCGATTACTCATCGCCTGTCTGGGCGTTACGGGGACATTCATCGCCGCAACCTCGCTGGTGATGTGGATAACCAAAACCACCGGACAAATGTCGCTCCAAGAAGACTGGGGCGATCCGATCAACCACTCCCTGCGATTTTTGCTCAACAGCCGCAATGCCCAGCCGTTTGGTCATGCCAACTACAATGCCGGTTGCGCGTTGCTGTTCCTTCCGATCGTCACCGGCCTTGCCATTTCGTCCCGAGGCTGGCGACGAGCCGCGTGGGGAATCGCCAGCCTGCTGGTGCTCGCCATGCTTTTTTCAGGGGGGAGTCGTGGTGCCTTGGTTGGACTGGCGGCTTTGGCCGGCCTCGGCCTGATCCTCTGCTGGAAACGAATCCCTAAACCACTCCTACTCGCCGGCTGCATCATTCTGGTGGGACTTGGTCTGCTGAATTCGGGTGTAAGACGAGGGCTGCTCCCGCCTCCGCCGGATGCCCCGGTGAACATGAGCAATGTCCAACGCACAGCTTGGATCAAAGACGGACTGCTGGCCTCGGCAGAACGACCGATTCTCGGCTGGGGAGCCGGATCCACGCCCTGGTTCACCCCTCGCTACCGGGGGCAACTCGACTACGGCCCATATACCGTTCTGCAACTGCACAACACCCCGCTGCAAATTCTCGCTGAAAACGGAGTCATCACCTTACTCGCGGTCTTAATGCTGGCCGCATGGATAACGCGAACCGGCTGGCGGATGCTGCGACGAAAGATTGACCCACCCGCCCCTATCGTTGCGTGGTCCGCATTAGCCGCGCTCGGCGGCTATGGGGTATTTTCAATCACCGATTACCAGCTGGACGTGCCGATCATCGCCGTGACCCTCGCGCTTTTGGCCGGCGTCGTCATGGCGCAATCAGGCGACGTAAAACCAACGGTGAACAACCGCGCAGTATGGGACCGGATTGGCACCTGCATCGTTGTCTTGTTATGCATCGCGGTCGCCAAGGTGGCGGCCGAACAATGCCAACTGCGCGAGATGCTCGAACGCGACGACTGGCGCCCGGCCCTTCAGTTGGCTCCCGACGACGCCGCACTGCGGATCTATGCCGCGGACCGCTTGCTGCACACGCGCGAAGGCGCGCCTGCAGATCCGCTCAAACGGCAGGAGGAGGCTCTTTTATTACTCGACGCCAATGCCAATAAAAACCTGATCCCCGAATTGACGTATTGCCTGTCCGGCTGGGCCCGGTTGGACACAAATCCGTCCGCCGCCCGGAATGATTTTATGGCGGCGCTGCAGACCGCCCCGAATCATCACTCAGCATTGCTCGGCCTGAGTCTCGCTTCGATTTCACTCGGCCAGCCGGATCAAGCATCCCATGCATTGGCGCGAGCCTGCATCGCGCGGCCGCGCTTTCTGGCATCTGGGTGGTGGCGCCTACCCGCGCTGGACGCGCTGCGTCCGGCGGTGATCAACCGGGTGCTGTCGGAATTGGATACAATCGCGGCGACTGCTTCCCTGCGTCTATCAATCCGCAACGACGCGCGCTATTTCCAAGCCATCATTCGTTGGAGCGAAGGTATCGACGCCGATACTGAAACATTGAAGCGCGAATCAAGAACCCCCCAACAACTGAGTTTCTGGACGCAACTGACCTCACCTGATGAAGGCGACGCACAGCCATTGGTTAACCTCCCCACCCATCTGGAGTCTGTCATCCGTCTGACAAAAAACCCGGCCGATCCGCTTTGGCCCGCCGTCATCCGAAATAAACTTGGCGACCAATTCCCGCTGGGAAAAGAGCAGTATCTATTAACCCAACACACACCGCCCGAACTGGTGCGCGGTGCGTTCCAACCCGTGGCCGGCGGAGTGAACTGGCCCTATTACCAAACCCGGGCGACGCGAGCCGGCTTTCAGGTCAACTATCGCCATCCGCGTCTGCAGGGCGTCAACGACGGCGGCGTGCACAGTGAGAACCTCTGGGCCGACTTGTTGTTGCAGTCGCTCTGGCCTGATGAATTCTGGCTGCCGGATTCGTTATTGCTTCGCACTGACGAAAATTAACCGGTCGGCTGCTGTCGCCATCACAACCCGACATGCTGCATCCGGGCAGAGGCTGCATCAAATCCTCGAATGAATTTCCAATCACTTCAAAAGATACCCAAGGGCACCGGCGCACTCTGCCTCATCCTACTGGCACTGACGTTTGGCACCTTACTCCATATCGATTTTGATCGGGTGATCGCCATGTTGTGTGTGGCGATCCTGCTGCCTTTTGTTCCACGCGGCAATGCCGCCCGCGGACAGGGTGATTCAACCAATGCGGCTCTGGCATGGGGAGTCGCCCTGGTGGTCGTGATTAATCTGATCAGCACCAAACATGTGGCATTAGCCCTGGTCGGCGCGGCGGCCTTGGCGGGTGTGTGGTCCATTGCGATATTCACCAAAAAAATCACCGAGCGAGAACAGAGGCAGGAATGGCTTTTCGCGGCCATGGCAACGAGTGGTGCCATCTCAACCATTGGAGTCTGGCTGATGCTGGCCATTTCCGGGAAGTCCGAGGTGTTGCCACTCTATATTCACCCCCGCCTGATGGGCATGCATCTGGCCGCCACCAGCATCGCGGCCGTGGTCTGGCTGCACTTCTCCCCGCTCAAGGGCAAAGCGCGTCTGGCGCAATGGCTGGTCGGCATCGTCAGCTGTGCGGGTATGCTTTGGTCCGGTGGACGCTCGCCGATGCTCATGCTGGGGACGGGCTTGTTCTTTTTATTTTGGTGCACAGAAAAGTCACAACGCAAAACCCTGATCATCCAGTCGGTATTCGTGTTGCTGGCGGGGGCGGGCCTATCCATCGCCAATGGCAACGATACCATGGGGCTGGGGTTTTTGAATGCGGTGCAACGCAGTTATGAGGTGACCAACATCTCACAATTCACCTCCACGCGCAGCGATTTCTGGGCGATCACTTGGGAGTATATTAAACAAAGCCCCATTCTAGGCCACGGGCCGGAAGCTTATCGTTTCATCGAGCCCAGACTTGACGGACACCAGCCGCACAACTGGGTGCTGCAATGGTTGCTCGACGCCGGGGTGGTTGGCGGAATTTTATTCGCCACTCTCGTTTTCCGCATCGTGCGCAACGGATTCAAGGCCCCCGCCGGCCCACAACAAAAGTGGTCGCGCGCCGCTGCCGCTGGATTGATAGGCGGCCTAGCCGGAGGCCTGTTCGATGGCTATTTTTATCACGCCCAAATCCATATCTCCCTGGCGGTATTTGCGGGTATTTGCCTGGCGGCCGGTTGTCCAGGGCAAGCCAATTCAAAAGAAGCCATGGCGGCCCAGGGCCCGAGTTATGCCTTTGCCCATCGGTTGCTTCTAGGGTTGGCGGCGTGCATTGTGCTCACCCACAGCTATCTGGTGATCGTGCTTTCATCCGACCGGCCGATCCCCTCCCCCGACAGTCCGCAGGCCAAGCTCGTCAGGGCTTTCCCCTCATGGGATTTTGGTCTGCAGCGGTGGCTGGAGGAATGGGCAAAGACCGACAAAGCCGTCGCCATTGAGTGGTCCGACTGGGCGTGTGAAAACGGCACCACCCCCGGTTTTTTTCATTACTACAGCGCGGTTCAATATATGCGCCTCGGACAGTTCCAGATTGCTCTGGAGCGAACCCAGGCCGGCCTCAGGGCCTGCCACCGTTCACTACGACCTTACCTCACCAGTTTACAGAATCATCTGTTGAGTGAACTCGCCAAGCAGGACCACCCCCTGCCAGAACCGGCGATCACTGATCCAAAGGATCAGTCAGAAAGCCAGTGAAGCACCCGCTGTCAGTTTAGCTCATGACCAACTTGCCCGCAAACGAGTCTCCCTGTAGCCGCTTGAGACGCATTTGGGGATTCACGCCGGCCGGCGACCCCCTATTCGCTCCGGCTTTGGTGCTGGCCGTGACGTTGATCGCTCTTCCGGTCAGCATGATGCTGCCGTTGCAGATCGACCAGTCGCTGCAGCTGCTGATCGCACCGGCGTGGTTGTTGTTGAGCCGGAGAAAAACCAACGGAGACACACCGGTATCGGACTGGGATCAAAGGCTCATGCTGGCCTTTGCCGGACTGACGATTATCTCGATCTGTTTTTCTCCACAATCAGCCCGGGCCGCCGTCGCGGCAGCGGCCTTGTGGTGGACTCTGGCTGCGGCGATGACCGCACGACCGCTGGCGCAAAACCCAGCCGCGGTTCGGCTGGTTCTGGCAGCCTTGGCCCTTAGTGCCGCGATCGGAGTCGTGGTCGTGAGAGCCGGCCATGAGCGGGGCTGGCCAATGATTCCATTCTATACCCATTCACGCATATTTGGCATGCACATGCTGGCCGGTTCGGTGGCCTCACTGGGCTGGTTCCTACTGGTTAGAGACTCTCGGCCCGCCAAAGTCATGGCCGCGTTAATAGCCGGAGTCGTCTGGACCGGATTGGCTTGGTCCGGCAGCAGAGCCCCGGTGTTGGGTCTGGGGGTTGCCTTGATTGTTTGGTTTTACACGAGCTCCAAACCGGAACGCATCCAACTCGCACTGGCCGGCATCGGTCTAGGCATCACGGCCATGACCACATCATGGTTGCTCGGTCCAACTTATGGGGAAGGCTGGTGGACCGCCCTGCACCGGACCGTATCGGCCGGCACCGATCTGAATGCCCTGTCTTCAACTCGAAGTGATTTTTGGACCGTCGTGTGGCACCGTGTTATTGGCTCCCCGTGGATAGGCTCGGGGGGAGACGCCTATCTGTTCATGCATCCGCGACAGGTGGGGAATCAGCCCCACAACTTCCTGCTGCAATGGTTGCTTGAATACGGGGTGCTGGGAACACTTCCGCTCCTACTCCTGCTGGCCGGAAGGCTGTTTGGCGGCGGTCGATCCGCCGGCACATCGGCGACGATTCGGGTGGCCTTTGCAGGCCTGACTGGCGTCACCGTTTGCGCGCTTTTTGACGGTGTTTTTTATCATGTAATCATCGCAATCCCTGCGGCCATTTTTGCCGGATTATGCGTGGGCCCGCTTCGAAATGACGGCATAATCGCAACAACCCGCTGGACAAAAAACGCACTGCGAGTGGGCCTGACTGCGGGAGCTTTCATTCTGGTCCTGCACAACACGCTGGCCCTTGCCCTCACCCACAGTCGACCGGCATCGCCGGATGCGTTGGTCGCCCGCACATTAAGAATTTTCCCGAGTGAAACCTTTGGTCTTTGGAACTGGCTGAATACCTGGAAGCCCGACAACCCCGCCGCCGCTTTGGAGTGGGCGGAATGGGCGCAAACTCACGCGGTCAGTCCCGCATGGTTTCACCTTTACGCAGCCCAGTGCCACTGGGAACAGGGTGACCCGAAGGCCGCATTAAAGGAAGTCGATGAGGGACTCGAAACCGCCGCGTCCAAAATCGAAAAATCTGAGCTTACTCGCTTCAAAACCGCCTTGGAAAACCATCTGGCCAGACGTTGAACCGCCAGGCTCAAGGCATCATGTCGAGTTGCTTGGTGAAGAACTCGTTTCGGATGGTCCAATACTTCGCACCTTGCTCCGGTGTCAGCTTTTCAGGAGTCCAATGCAAATGATCACTGCGAATCGCCGTGACCCGCACCAAACTGAATCGGTAGACGGAAGTGCAACGTAAGGTCCAGATATACTCATAATCAAAATCCGGCCCCAAGGCATCCTCATCAACAGGTTTCCACTCATGGGTCTCCGGATCGTAGCCTTCCCTGAAAAACGCCAATATCTCGGAAAAGGTCCCGGCCTCCCATTGATAACGAATTCGCTCCGGCATGCTGCGGATCAGCCCGATGGTTACCGAGGGATTGTCACCAGACAACCAAGTCGACACAGCCACGTTGTTGATGACCAATCGGTGACGATCTGGATGCTCCTGCATCCATTCACGGATCTTATTTTGCGCACGAGTCGTGTGATTCAGCTCATAAAAACGGTTGATCTTCAATTGCGGCGCGGTGAACACCAGAAAGCATCCGGCGAGCACCACAACCAGATGCGGATACCAACGCCGCAGCGACTTGAACGTCGAAATCACGCCAACTGCCGCGACTGCCAGCCATAGGTGGGTCGGCAATGCCAGACGTTGGGTCAACGGATCATCATATTGCCCCCAAAAGTAGCACATCATCAAAGCGAGATGCAGGCTCAGGCCAAACCACAGGACGTAGGGCGCCCACTCGCTCAGGGGGACCGACGATGCGTGTCGACTCTTTCGCGAAAGCAACATCAGCCAAAAAACCGCACACCCAAGCCCTAGGGCGGATAAGAGAATCGAGTTGGTGGAGGTCAGCGAGGTCGAGAAAGCGTAGTTTAATGCGTGTCCGATATTCTCATAAAGAAAATGGAGCCCAAACGGATCGCCCTTGGCCTCGGGCTTGGATTGAAGCTGCCAGCTGTCGCCACGATTAAAAACTTCCTGCAACCATAAGCGCGGAATCAGCAACACCGGCACTAATTGCGTCAACCAACCCAATCGCGGCGCATGGCCGGCACGCCAGGCAACCAAGACGGCGATAATCACCGGAAAGACAAAAACGACAGACTCATAGCGCAAGCCCGCCAGAAGCACAAAAGTCAGCGCCAGCCACGATTCCGTATGACTACACGGGTGATCAAAATACCAGAACAACCCCAAGCCGAGCAGCACGATGAAGAGCAAATTCATCATTTCGAAACCACCGCTGTTGCCCATATGCGCCTGCATCGGTGCGAGTAACATCAACAACGAAAGGGAGGCTCCGCCAAAAGCACCGGCAATTCGTCTCCCCAAAACAAAGAGTGCCAGAGTGGTGAAAACCGACAGCACCCGGTTGACCCAAAAACCGTTCGATTCACGGTAGCCGGTCAACGCATGCACCTGGGCAACCGTCCATGCATAGAGAATCGGCCGCTTATCCACGACCCAATTGGTCGGCACCATGCCTAATCCGCCGTCATAAGCTCGATAGACTGCCGCCGCCTGATGCGTTTCAAACAAGGATTTGGCCGTGCCCAGCTGAGTAGGCTCATCGTTCACAATCTTCAGCCCGGGCTGTTGATGAACAAAAACCGCCAAAAACGTAACCAGCATCGCGACGCCCAACCAAGGCCAGTCCTTGCGGAAGGCCCGCAAGTGAGAACGCCAGTCCCAAGAACGAGCCATCAAAAAGCCCGCATATCCCCACGCCAAAACAGATACGGTCGTAAACCAGTAGGCCGTGGACTGGAAGGTCGACACCGCCTGACTACCTCTAAAAACAACCCGGCCCAAAACCAACGACAACACCCCGACCAAGATAAACAGAGTCAGTCGCTTCACATCTTCCCGCGACAAACCCCATCCACCCGATTTAAAAAAAGTCATAATTAGCTCTGTTGAGTAAATCCCCCTGAACGGCAGTCAAGCTGCACAAAAAAGCCGTCGGCACAAAACGTGCCGACGGCCTGAAATATCAACTTAACCAGTAATTACTGGGTGAAGGTGATGCCGGTGGTGAAGGCCGGCCAGGTGACGGTGTAGACACTGCCCTGGGTGAGGATGGAGGGATAGCTTTCACCGGACTTAGACTCGAGGGTCTTGATGTATTTGTCGGAGCCAACGAGGTCGGCGAAGAGATCGGCGGTGGTGGTGCCATTCTCGAGGTAATATTGGTCAGCAGCAGCCGTGACTTGACGGATGTTGTTGGTGATGGATTTCTTCTGGCTCTCGGTCCGAACCTTTTGGAAGGCAGGAATCGCCATGGCGGCCAGGAGGCCGATGATGACGACGACGATCATGATTTCGACGAGGGTGAAACCCTTGGATGTGTTACGAGCTTTCATTTTAACGATGGTATTAATATTATATGAGCACGCTTCGAGAGCGCTTAAGGCCGGAGAATGCTAACGACTGGCAAAAGCACAAGAGCAAAGCCTATCGGGATTATCCCCTAGGAGCGGGTCTAATCCCGGGAAAACATAGCATCTACCAACCTTTGAGCTCGCACCTCATAAAAAAACCTCTCGGTTAAAGCAGTTGTGAGTCCGTTTGTTTTTTTCCACCGCCGTTCTGTCGGGGCCTTGTTTTCGGTCTTGGTGGTTTTTGGGGCGCCAGTCATCACATCAGGCAAAGTTGCCGGCCCCAAAATGCAGCTTAAGTTGGCCAACGGCGACCAACTCACTGGAAGTGTCATAAAAGAGACCGAAACCGAGATTTTCTTTAGTTCCCCGACCTTGGGTGAACTCACTATCCCTCGATCCGCTTTGGCGCCCAAGGCTCCTCCTGTGGCCAAGCCGCCTCTTGTCGCCACCCCAAAACCAACGCCCAAGTCTGACCTCCAAGGTCTAAAACCCAAATCCAAACCCTGGCGTATCAAGGTCGAATTCGGGTTTTTTATGGCAAAAGGTCGTGATAATACCGTCCGCCATCACATTTTGACCCAAGCCGAGAAGACCTTTGGTCGCAATACGGTCCTCGCCAAAGGCCGGATAGCCTACGCCAAGCAGAATGAGCGCAACACGACCAACCAGACCGAGGCGAGTGTCCGCTGGAGGGAAAATTTCGGCAACGGGACCTTTACCCAGTTCCAGACCAGCTACGCTCGCGATCTCGTCGCCGGCATAGACATCAATTTGGAACAAAACGTCGGGCTCGGCTACCGTCTCATCGATCATGATCAACACACCTTGAACATTGGCACCGGGTTGACCGGCCAATATCGCAATGCCGAAAACATTGACCACAATACCGGGGCGTTGACCGAGATATTTCAGGACCAGACGTATAAATTCAACGACATCGCCAAAATCGTGCAGAGCCTGACCCTGCAATACTGGCCCTCGGCGCCTTACTCCGCCGCGTCCGGTTCAAAAGAAGAAGATAATATCAAGTGGCGCTTCAGCACCACGCTGGTCAGCAAGCTCTCCGAACACCTTTCGCTCAATCTGCGCTACCAATACGATTACGACAATGCGGTCGCCGATCCGGCGGCACGCGAAGACCAACGCATCAGCAGCGCGCTCGGCTACGTGTTCTAAACCGGCGCGTCAAAGACCGGCCGGTTTGAACGAATGATTGCCGGCCCAACCGACAATACGCTCTCAAGCGGCGCTTACTTCGCCTTTTTGCCAGCGGCGGTTTTCTTAACCACAGCCTTTTTGACCACGGCCTTCTTGGCTGCTATTTTCTTGGCCGGCGCTTTTTTCACTACCGGCTTTTTCACTACCGGCTTTTTAGCAACCGTCTTCTTGGCCGCCACCTTCTTGACCACGGCTTTCTGCACCACGGCCTTTTTCACCGCGGCTTTCTTCACCGGAGATTTTTTGGCCGCGATTTTTTTCGCCACCACCGGCTTGGCAGCCGGCGCCTTAGCCTTCGGCTCGGCGAGCAGCTTCTTAATATCGATCACTTGGGCGTCTTTCCAAAGCTTGTCCAAGGCGTAGTTATTACGCTGCTCGGGTGTGAAAATGTGCAACATGATCTGGTAGGCATCAACCACGGTCCAACCGCTGCCGTAGCCGCCAGATTCCATGCCCGCGATCGGCGTATTGGCCTGATCCAGCACCTTCTCCGCCTCGATACGCAAGGCCCGCAGGTGCGGCTCGGAGTTGCCGTTGGCCAGCACCAGATAATCGGTGATGTTCGACTGTTTGCTGACATTGAGCACGACCAATGACTCGGCTTTTTTATCGTCGATTGCGCGCACAAGTTTGGTGAGCACGGTCAAAGTAGGGTCCGAAATGGTTTTGGTAGACATGGGTTTTCAGCGATAGAGGCGGTTTCTATCCAGATACTCAATCGTCTTGTTGGGGATCAATCCAACCAACGATTCCCCCTGTTTTATCCGGGTCCGGAGATCACTGGAGCTCACATTCCACTCCGGTCCTGCCAAGCGCCGCCAACGCAGACCCGGGATACCCGTCGGGGCCTGCAAAACATGTCCGGGACGAATCGCACAAAGAAATTCAAGCTCGGCCGCCAGGAGCGCAATGTCCCGCCATTCCGCCAAACAGGCCAACTGATCGGCGCCGATGATCCAAGACAACTCGTCGGAGGGAAACCGTCCGCGAAGTTCCCGCACCGTGTCTATCGTGTAATTTATGCCGCCGCGCCGGATTTCCAAATCACAAACCTCCAGACCGTCTAAATCGGCCACTGCGAGTTGCAACATGGCCAGTCGATCCGCGGCCGAAGCCTGCACCACCGCCGGCTTAAGCGGCGCCTGGGCCGCCGGAATCAGGAGCACCCGGTCCATGCCCTGCGCCAAGGCCGATTGCGCCAAAGCCACGTGCCCGTTGTGCACCGGATCGAAACTACCGCCCAATAAACCGATTTTCACGGCCGCCAGAGTGGCCCGGCCCGGCCATGGCCTTCAACTTAAACTTCCAAGTTAAACCACGCGCCCGCCTGGCGCGCCGCTGGTGCCCTCGGCCGGAGTCGAACCGGCACGCCATTACTGGCAAGAGATTTTAAGTCTCCAGTGTCTACCATTCCACCACGAGGGCCGCGGCGTAGCTTTAGAGATTGGTCGACTCTTCGCCTCGCGGTCAACGCCGGTGTGTCCTTTCCGTTTGCCGCCGTCCATCCCTTTCCTCAATGTCCGGACCGCAACCATGTCGCCCGCCACGATTCTGTTTTTTTCGGCGTTTTTCATCGGATTTGAAGCCGCACAATTGATCGTCGCCGAACGTTACCTCGGGATCAAAAAAATCGTCGCGGGAGAGGATCCGCGCGATGTCGGTCCCTCCGAACAAATCTCCTTCGTCTGGAGCTCCGCGATCATCATCTACTGGATTTGGATGCTGGCCTGCCTGCTCTCTCCGCTGGGACGCACCCAAATCGCCTGCATGCTCTTTGTCTCCGTGCTCGGCTCAAGCGTTCGCCGATCCTGCGGACTCAAATGGGTGCTCGTCGTGCTGACCTTTGAAGGTGCGATTCGCATCGGTATGCTCACTTCGATGATCGGTGCCGCCTGGCGCTCACTCTGACTCCTCCTTTCGCCACAACATCATGCAACACCCCGACGACGTCCCCTCCCTGCCCAAGCTTCCCTTCCTCATCGGCGATGCCCTACTCCTGCTCGCCGCGGCCTACATCGCCAGTCACAGCGACAGTCCGCTCGGCACCGCCCCCCTGCTCGCGATCTCGGTCTGTGTCGGCGTCGGCGCAATTCTAGCCGTGATTCCATTTGTCGTCAGCTACGCGCGGCGACAGGAGGACGCGTTAGAGGAACGCCAATTCACCCTCTCTGCCCTCGTCCGCGATACCGCCGCGACCGCAGAGCAAATCAGCATCGCCGCCTCCTCCCTGCCCGATTTGGCGCAACACGCCGCCCAAGCCGCCAAAATTTCCGAACATCTACCCAAGCTGATTCAGGATAAAATCCATTTGCTCAAGGAAGCGCTCGCCGAAGCCTCCGACGCCGAGATCGAAAACTTGCGTCAGGAACTGGGCACACTCCGCGCCGCCGAGACCGAAAAGCTCGAGTCCATCGTCGAGAAAATCGACCAGACCGCGACGCGCCTCGATCAATTGCTCACCCGTTGGGAAAAGCTCCCCGCCCAGACCGAGGCCGCCGCCAAGGAGCTGCAGTCCGCCCTCAAGGCCGCAGGTAAAACAAAATCCGCCCCAACCCCGGCC
>JBBKWO010000040.1:0-20754 GCA_037969015.1 Opitutaceae bacterium | reverse complement strand
GGGCGGGTTTTGGGGAGCGAGGTTTCCGGGATTAAGACTACTGATCCCTTTGGGGATAAGTTGAGTTACCTGCCGGATGGTGAGGTCATTGCACTTTCACCTGATACTCCGGCCAAGGTGAGCGCCAATGACTTTTTGGAGGATGCGAATGCAAAATCAGACGCGTTGGGTGAAGTCGTCATCTGTGGGCAAAAGTTCAGGACTCGCAACGTGGGGGTTGAGGTTGAGCTGTTACAGATCGCCTCTGAGGGTGCAGTTATTTCACTCAAAGCCACGTTTAGGCGCACCACCTTTGAGGGTTTTGTGGAATATGGCGGCCAGCAGGTTGCCGTATCGGGAGAGACTACGGTCCACGTGCCGACTGGATTTTACCAGCCGATATTCGCCACGGATACCCAGGACGAAACGCTAACGATCAAACCTGGCTTCACCACGGTTCTGCGCATGGATTGGACCGAGCGTGATAAGCAGAAAAAGCAGGATAAGATCGATCTGCCGGCGTCGGGGACGTTGTTTACGGGGAAGAATGGTAACGGGGCGCCGCGTATCATGCTGATTCTCCTGAGCACGGCCGACTGATCGGGTATTAATTTGGCAAAGTTTGCCTTTGGCTTTTGGGGCGGTTTTTCTGGCGGCCATGAAAATCCATACCCTCTTGTCGGTTCCTTTCACCGTAATCCTGGCCGCCGGCTTCGTGGGTTGCTCTAAATCCGAGCCAGTGGCGACCGGTGAACCGGCTCCGGCGGCCAAGGTCGAAGTGGGCGCGATGCCGACCAAGGCAGAGGTGAAGATGTCCGAGCCGGTGGCCAAGGCGGTCGAGGTCGCCCAGACCGTGGCCAAGGCGGCGGGTTACGAGCTAAAGATCCCCGATTTCAAGACGGCTTCGGTGGCGGATTTGTCCGGCGTAGCCATCCAGTCGCTATCGGGCTTGCAGGATGTGGCCAAGGCGTCACCCGCAGCGGTTGAGCAGATTGGTTCGGTGAAGTCGTCTTTGAGCGCCGGTGATGCGATGGGCGCGCTTAAGTCTCTGTCGGGTTTGGGTGATGCGGTGAAGTCGATCCCGGGTGCGACGGCGTTGCTGGATACGAGCAAGCAGTTGGTCAGTGCGTGGGCGCTCAAGCAGGGGTTTGACGTGAGCAAGATTTCCGGCGTGCTGGGCGCGTTGCAATCGGGCGATGTGGGGCAGATCGCGGCCCAGGCACTGCCGTTGTTGCAGAAGGGACAGGTTTCCGGTGAGCAATCGGACTTGCTTCAGGGTGTGCTCAATACATTCGGCATCGACAGCGGCTCGGCGGCGGGTGCGGTGAATGCCGTCAAGGGGCTGTTCGGGAAGTGATTGGGATGCGCCGGGGAAACTCCGGCTGAACATCGAAACGACTCTGTCGTTCCGCTACGAAAAAGCCCGGCGTTTTTAGCCGGGCTTTTTTGTGGGCGGATGTCGCACGGGGTGGGCAGGAGTGCCCACGCTCCTTTAGGCGGTGTCTTCGTTGGAGAAGACGGTCTGCACGTCGTCGAGTTCATCGAGGGCATCGTGGAGTTTTTCCAGGCTTTCGGCGGTGGCGGCGTCGACCGGCACGGTGACGGTGGGGATGTAGGCGATTTCGGAGCTTTCGGTTTTGATGCCGGCTTGCTCAAGGGCGTGCAGGACTTTGTCGAAGGCGTGCACATCGCAGCGCAGTTCGTAGCCGTCGTCGGTGGTGATGACGTCGTCGGCACCGGCGTCGAGGCCGACTTCCATGAGGGTGTCCTCGGTGGTGGCTTCCTTGGTGATGAGGAACTGGCCGGCGTGGAGAAATTGGAAGGCGACCGAACCGGTGCTGCCGAGGCTGCCGCCGGCGCGGGTAAACAGGGAACGGACGTCGGCGGCGGCGCGGTTTTTATTGTCGGTGGTGACCTTTACGATGAAAGCCACGCCGCCCGGGCCGTAGGCCTCGTAGGTGATATCATCATACGAGACGCCGGGGAGTTCGCCCGTGCCTTTCTTGATGGCGCGGTCGACATTGTCGACGGGCATGTTGGCTTCGCGGGCCTTGAGCAGCAGGGTGCGCAGACGGGCGTTGGCATCGGGATCACCCCCGCCGGATTTGGCGGCCTGGGTGATGTCGCGGGAGAGGCGGGAGAAGACCTTGCCTTTACGGCCGTCGGTGACGGCTTTCTGGCGTTTGACTTTGGACCACTTGTTATGACCGGCCATGGGGTGTGGGGATCAGGTCGAAGGTCGGAAGGCCCAAGGTGGAAAATCGATACGGCGGCACCGGTGTGCCGCCGCGGTTGACCTGCGACGTTTGGGCCTTCGGCTTTCGACGGGCTATTACTTCTGTTTCGGAGTGACGTTTTTGAGTTTCTTGCCCTTGCGGGTGGCGGCGACGGCGCCGGCAGGGTCGACGATCTGGTTGTCAGTAGCGGGGTCTTTCATGCGATTGACGATGAGCTGCTGACCGATGGTAAACACGCCGTTGATGGTGGAGTAGAGGGCGAGTGCGGCGGCGAAGTTGTAGCAGATCAGGGTGAATACGATCGGCATGAACTTCATCATTTTCATCTGCGCGTTATCCGTGGACGGACTCGGCGTGAGGCGCATCTGGAACACCATGGTTGCACCCATGAGGAGCGGCATGATGTTCAGCGGCAGACCAAAAATGCGGGCCACGGTGTCGGGCGCCGAAAGGTCATGTGCCCAGAGGAAGCTCTGGAAGCGCAGCTCGGCCGTGCCCTGCAACATGGAGAAGAAGGCGATGAAGAGCGGGATGGTGATCAGCACGGGCAGACAGCCGCCGGCCGGGTTGATCTTGTGTTTTTTGAAGAGCTCGATCGTGGCTTGGTTGAGCTTCTGGGGGGTGTCCTTGAATTTCTCGCGGAGGGCGGCGATCTCGGGCTGGAACTTCGCCATGCGCTTGGCGGACTTGGAGGCGGCCAGCGTGAAGGGCAGGGTGACGATCTTCAGGGCGAGCGTCATGAGGATGATGGCCATGCCCCAATTTCCCGTGAAGCTATGCATCCAGTTCATCAGGCGGTTCATGATCGGGGCGATCACGCCGGAGAGGACAAACTTACCCATGCCGTGGTCGAATTGCATGACCTTGTCTTCGCGATGGTCGAAGGCGGCGAGGCGGGTGTATTCCTTTGGTCCGACGTAGAGATCGCCGCCGATGGTGGTGCTGGCGTCGGCCTCGAGGGAGGGCACTGTCACGCGAATGGCGCCGGTGATGCCAACGTTCGGCTGGGTGGAACCAGGGAAGGGGGCGAGCTCGACGCGGCGGACGATGATGCCGTTACCGGGTTCGGTCGGGGTGAAGATGCTGGCGAAGAATTGGTTCTTAACCGAGCCCCAGACCATGGTGCCGTCCTTGGTGAGCACGGTCTTGTCCTGCTTGTCCTTCATGCCGATGACGCTGAGAAAACCGCCGCCAGCCAAGTCGGAGGGGGCGATAAAATCGGTGTCTTCGCCGGTGTAGGTCGAAACGTTCAGGTATTGGCCGTAGTCGTTGGCGCTGACGAGGGCGGTGGTGCCGAGCGCGAAGGCCGGGTTGAAGGCGGGGATGGCATGGTCGGCCAAGTTGCGGAAGGTCGTCTCGGCGTGGATGCGGTAAGGGTCTTCTTCCGGACCGGCCAGGGCGTAGCGGCGGGTGACTTCCAAGCGTCCTTCGAGGACCGTGCGGTAGATGACTTCGTTGGCGGTGGCGCTGACGAGCTCGTAGCGGGTGGCACGGCCGAGGCCGGGAACGCTGCGCTCGGCGAAGGCGAGGATCGGGTCGGCGTTGACCTGATTAAAAACGTAGGACTTTTCGCTGCCGAGCTCCTCGGCGTAGCGGGCAAAGGCCACGTCTTGAATAGCGCCGCCGAAATTGGTGAGGCGCAGCTCGATGTAGTCGTTGCGCAGACGGGTGATGGTGGCGTCGGCGTTGGCCGTGACGATTTCGGCGAAGGAGGTGCTGCCGGGAGAGCTGGCCGGTTGGGCGCTCTGGGTGGGCGTGGGAGCCTCGTTGGCGGCGGTCGGCATCGGCGCCGGCGAATCAAGGATCACCGGAGCGGGAGGAGGCGGCGGGCTGAAGCGCGCGCTGACGATGGGGAAGGCGATGGCGGCGACCAAGAGGAGGACGCCGATGGTGAGGTTCTTTTTATCCATTGAAGAGAGTGGTAGGGCCGTGGTTGACGGATTCGCAGACCGGGCGGCGCCGGGCGGCGGGCACGGGATCGTGGCCGCCGGGGTGGAAGGGCTGGCACTTGATCAGTCTGCAAGCGGCGAGCCAAGTTCCACGCAGAGCGCCGTGGCTGCGCAGGGCGTCGGCGGCGTAGTGCGAGCAGGTCGGGGTGAAGCGACAGCCGCAGGTGGGGCCGCCGACGGCGTGCAGGGCCGGAGAAATCAGGAATTGATACAGACGCACACCGCCCAGCAGCACCCGCGCGGGAATGCTCGGCCGGGTTGGTCGGGTGTTGATCAGTGGTTCAGTCATCGGCGCGTGGAGTCGGAAAGAGCTTTCGACAGGCGTCCACGAACTTTCGCTCGATTGCGGTATATTCAAGCCGATTGATGCTCCGGCGGGCAATCAGCAGTAAATCATACTCCGGCGGCACCAGTTGTTGATGGGCCCGAAATGCCTCCCGCAGGCGGCGTTTGGCCCGGTTGCGAAAGGGGGCGATGCCCACGGAGGCCTTGGAGGCGACCACGCCGACGCGGGCGGTCGGGTGGGGGCCGCGGTCTGGCGAGGGCAGGGCCATGACCACGAGAAAGGCGCCGCAATCATGGCGGCGCCCGTTGGTCCTCAGGTTGAGGAAGTCGCCTTGCCGCCGGATACGTTGCTCGGCGCGGAAGCGCATGGCACGGAGGGGGAAGGCTGAGGATCCGCCGGGAGTGGCGGAGTCGAAATCAGACGACGGTAAGGCGCTTACGGCCCTTGCGGCGACGATTACGGAGGACTTTGCGGCCACCGACGGTGGCTTTGCGGGCAAAAAAGCCGATCTGACGAGCGCGCTTTTTGCGGTGTGGGCGAAAGGTGGGTTGCATGACTTTAAGTTGTGAAGAGTTGACCGAAGTGCCTTAGCAGTCCGCCGGTGTCAAGGCCGTCTTTAACGGGATCTTTTCAACGACGGTCTCTGGCGACCGGCCGGGCCGGGTAAAAAATGGCGGAGAGGGAGGGATTCGAACCCTCGGTAGGTTTCCCTACACACGCTTTCCAAGCGAGCGCATTCGACCACTCTGCCACCTCTCCAAATTGGTTGCATACGGGGACAGTCCGGAGACGGTCCTCGATGGGCGAAGGGCAGAGGAAGAGTGGTTGGGGGGCGCGGGTCAATGGCGAAAATCCGGCTTTTTATCAGATCTTTGCGCCATGGTTTTGCAGCAGGGGAAGGGTTGCGGCAATGGATGGGGAGAGATTTGAAAAGCGTCTTGCGCGGGCTAGGCCCGTTGCTACAGGTTCCTCTGTTTTACGCATTCTCACCAACGACTTTTCGCCATGGTTTCCGCAAACACTGAACTCGCATACAACAGCAAAATAGAGGGAGAGGTCATCGTCTCCCGCGCGGATGCGGTGATCAACTGGATCCGCAGCAATTCCATCTGGCCGATGCCCATGGGGTTGGCCTGCTGCGGTATCGAGCTCATGGCCGCGGGTAACTCCCAGTATGACATCGCCCGCTTTGGCTCGGAGGTCATGCGTTTCTCGCCCCGTCAGTGCGACTGCATGATCGTCGCCGGCACCGTCACCTACAAGATGGCCCCCCACGTCCGTCGTATTTATGACCAGATGGCCGAGCCCAAGTGGGTTATCGCCATGGGCGCCTGCGCCAGCTCGGGCGGCATGTATCGTAGCTATGCCACCTTGCAGGGCGTTGATCGCATCGTCCCGGTCGACGTCTATGTCAGCGGTTGCCCTCCGCGTCCCGAGGCGTTGCTCGATGCTTTGATCAAGATGCAGACCAAGATCCGTCGCGAACCCTCCGCCAGCCAGCTGCTGACTTCGGCCTGAGCGATCTTTCAACGACCTGACCACGACCTTTTACCACATGACCGCGACCGCCGACGTCACCGCCACCCTTCAGGGCAAGTTCCCGCAGATCACCTCCCGCCCGAGCGGGGACCACCCCGCCATCAACGTGCCCGTCACTGAGGCCGTGGCTGTGCTGAAGTTCCTGCGCGATGAGCAGTCCTTCGACTTTTTGGTGGATCTGACCGCAGTTGACTGGGGCGTTGAGGCCTCGCCGCGCTTTACGGTTATCTGGCATCTCTATTCCACCACTGGCAGCAACTACCTGCGTGTGGCGGCCGATTGCGTCAGCGACGCCGAGCCCGTGGCCCCCAGCATTTGTGATCTCTGGCCGGCCGCCAACTGGCACGAGCGCGAGACCTACGATCTGCTCGGTATCACTTTCACTGATCATCCGGACCTGCGCCGCATCCTCATGTGGGACGGTTATCCCTACCACCCGTTGCGTAAGGACTTCCCCTTGGCCGGCATCGACACGCCGTTGCCCGACTTGGAAGTCGCCGAGATCACCGGCGCCAGCGCCAAGGCCGTGCCGATGGCCGGCGGCCCGTTCGTCGCTTCCAGTGGCAAGATGAACATGACCGAGGCCGAGCCTCGCGCCAAGGACGAGAGCTGGAACGAGGCCAAGGAAAAACCCGCCTCCGAGTAAACCCGACACTGCAAGCATCACCACTTTTTCGATGGCCACCGAATACGCCTTTCCCGACAACGCCGCCAAGACCGCGGACGCCTCCCAGGAGTTCCAGACCGAAAAAATGTCGGTCGCCATGGGCCCCTCCCATCCGTCGACCCACGGCGTGCTCCGCCTGCAGCTCGAGCTCGACGGCGAGATCGTGACCAAGTGCGATCCCGTCCTCGGATACCTGCATCGCGGCGACGAGAAGATCGCCGAGAACATGACCTACAACCAGTTCGTGCCCTACACGGACCGGTTGGACTACCTCGCCCCGCTGGCCAACAACGTCGCCTACGCCATCGCCGTTGAAAAACTCGCCAAGCTCGAGGTGCCCGCCCGCTGCCAGGCCATCCGCGTCATCATCGCCGAGCTCGCCCGTATTTCTTCGCATCTGCTCGGCCTCGGCGCCTTCGCCATGGATGTCGGTGCATGGACGGTGTTCATGTATCAGTTCACCGAGCGCGAAAAGCTCTACAAGCTCTTCGAAACGCTCACCGGCGCCCGCTTCACCACCAGCTACACGCGCATCGGCGGCCTCGCCCGCGATCTGCCCGAAGGCTGGACCGATCAAGTGTTGGCCTTCTGCGACCAGTTTCTGCCGCTCCTCGACGAGATGCTCGCGATGTTGACTCGCAACAAGATATTCACCGACCGCACCGCCGGCGTCGGCATCATCTCCAAGGCAGACGCCATCGCCTACGGACTCACCGGCCCGAACGCCCGTGGCTCAGGTGTCACTGTCGACCTCCGCAAGGACCGTCCTTACTCCGGCTACGAGCAATACGAGTTCGACGTTCCCGTCGGCACCACCGGTGACAGCTACGACCGCTACCTCTGCCGCGGCGAAGAGATGAAGCAGTCCGTGCGCATCGTCCGTCAGGCCATCAAGAACCTGCCCTCCGGCGCCTGGTTCGCCGAAGACGCCGTGCGCATCTTCGCCCCGCGCAAAGAGAAGGTGCTCACCTCAATGGAGGAGCTCATCAACAACTTCATGATCGTCACCGAGGGCCCTCAGATGCCCGCCGGCGAGGTCTACTTTGAGGCCGAAAACCCCAAGGGTGCGCTCGGCTTCTTTGTGGTCAGCAAAGGCGGCGGCGTTCCGTGGCGCCTGAAGATCCGCGCCCCGTCCTTCTGTAATCTCTCCATCCTGCCCAAGGTCTGCCAAGGCAATCTGCTCTCCGACGTCGTCGCCATCCTTGGCTCGTTCGACTTCGTGATGGGCGAGTGCGACCGGTAATCTTTCCCGCCACTTTTTCGCCAGAAATGAATCTCAAGCCCGAAACCTTCCAGCGTATTGACGAAGTCATTACGCACTACCCGGTCAAGCGCAGCGCCACCCTGCCGCTCCTTCATCTCATTCAGGAGGACGCCGGGTTCATCTCCGACGAGGCCATCACCTGGATTGCCGAAAAGCTGGAGCTCCAGCCGATCAACGTGCTTGAGGTCGTGACCTTCTACCCGATGTTCCGCCGCAAGCCCATTGGCCGTCGCCACATCAAGGTCTGCCGCACGCTCTCCTGCGCACTCGTCGGCGGTTACAAGACTTGCGACACCTTTAAGGCCGAGTTCGGCGTCGGTCTCGGCGAAGTTTCCGCCTGCGGCGAGGCCACCGTTGAATTCGTCGAGTGTCTCGCCTCCTGCGGCACCGCTCCCGTCGTCATGATTGACGAAGTTCTCCACGAAAAAGTGGACTGCGAAAAAGCCAAACAGCTCGCCGCCCAGATCCGGTCCGAGGCCGCCGCCCGCAAGTAAGTCCCTAGGAAATCCTAAATCCTAATTCTCAAATCCTAATTTTACCGATGTCCGCACCCGCCCAAACCCGCATCATCTTTAAGCACATCGACGAGCCCGGCTACTCCAACGACATCGAGTGCTACCTGCGCAACGGTGGCTACGAGGTGCTCAAAAAAGCCGTAACCCAGAAGCCCGAAGACCTGCGCGAAGAGGTCAAGAAGTCCGGCCTGCGTGGCCGTGGTGGCGCCGGTTTTCCCTGTGGTTTCAAGTGGTCGCTCGTCGACCGCAAGAGCGGCAAGCCCATCTACCTGATCGTCAACGCCGACGAATCCGAGCCGGGCACCTTCAAGGACCGCTACATCATGCACCAAGATCCGCACCAGCTGATCGAGGGCACGATGATCTCCTGTTTCGCCAACGACGTTAAGCAGGCCTACATCTACATCCGCGGCGAGATGCCCGAAGGCGCCCGCATCCTCGAAAAGGCCATCGCCGAAGCGAAGGCCAAGAACCTCGTCGGTCAAAACATCCTCGGCACCGGCTACAGCTGCGAAATCTTTGTTCACCGCGGCGCCGGCGCCTACATCTGCGGCGAAGAGACCGGTCTCATCGAGTCGCTCGAAGGCAAGCGCGCCAACCCGCGCATCAAGCCTCCTTACTTCCCTGCGGTGCTCGGCCTCTATCAGTGCCCGACCATCGTCAACAACGTCGAGACCCTCTGCCACGTTAAGCACATCATCGACATCGGCGGCGAGGCCTACACCAAGATCGGCACTACCAACAACACCGGCACCCGCATCTTCTGCGTCTCCGGACACGTGCAGCGCCCCGGTTACTACGAGTTCCAGGCCGGCACCATCACCATGGGCCAGCTGCTCAACGAGGTCTGTGGCGGTCCGTTGCCCGGTCGCACCTTCAAGGCCGTTATTCCCGGCGGTTCGTCCGCTAAAATCCTTCGTTTCGGCGAACGCTTTAAAGGCAAGAGCCGCGCCGGCGTCGAGTATGATTGGGGAGTGGAAGACGTTCCCATGGACTTTGATTCGCTCGCCATGATCGGCACCATGGGCGGTTCCGGCGGCGTCATCGTCATGGATGATTCCGTCAACATGGTCGAGGCCCTCGCCAACATCAACGCCTTCTACCAGCACGAGTCCTGCGGCCAGTGCACTCCTTGCCGCGAAGGCTCCTTGTGGATGAAAAAAATCTCCAGTCGCATGGTCCACGGCGATGCCCGTCCCGAAGACGGCCAGTTGCTCAAGTCCGTCGCCGACCAGATTCCCGGCCGCACCATCTGCGCCTTCGGTGAAGCCTGCTCGTGGCCCACCCAGAGCTTCATCGGCAAATTCAAAGACGAATTCGACGGCTACTCCGAAGCCAAAAAAGCGCTCCCCGCCGACCGCCGCGTCCTCGTCTGATCGATCCAACTTTCTCTTTCACGCAATGATCCAGCCTGCAAAACCTGACCTCATCACCGTCAACATCGACGGCAAGGAGATCGCCGTGCCGAAGGGCACCAACGTCATCGAGGCTTCACGCCAAGCTCAGATCGACGTCCCCCATTACTGCTACCACCCGAAGCTCGAGATCGTCGGCAATTGCCGCATGTGTCTTATCGAGATGGGCATGCCCGCCGTCGATCCCGCCACCAAGGCGCCGGTCATGGACGAGGCCACCGGCAAGCAGAAGATCAACTGGGTCCCGCGCCCCGTGATCGGTTGCGGCACCAATGTCGCCCCCGGCATGCACATCAAGACCACCAGCCCGATGGTCAAAGACGCCCGCGAAGGCGTCATGGAGTTCCTGCTCATCAATCACCCGCTCGACTGCCCGATCTGCGACCAGGCCGGCGAATGCAAACTCCAGGAACAGGCCACCGGCTACGGCCGCGGTTACTCCCGCTTCATCGAGCAAAAGAACGTGAAGCCCAAGCGCACCGTGCTCGGCCCGCGCGTCACCCTCGACGACGAACGCTGCGTGCTCTGCTCACGTTGCATCCGTTTCTCCCGCGACGTTGCCGGCAAGGACGTCCTCGGCTTCGTCGATCGCGGCAGCTACTCCACGCTGACCTGCCATCCCGATCACAAGCTCGATCACAACTACTCGCTCAACACCGTCGACATCTGCCCGGTCGGCGCGCTCACCTCGACCGACTTCCGCTTCAAGATGCGCGTCTGGTTCCTTAAGCAGACCAAGAGCCTCTGCACCGAGTCCAGCGTCGGCACCAACACCGTTGTTTGGTCCCGCGAAGGCACTATCTACCGCATCACTCCCCGTCGCAACGACGAGGTCAACGACACCTGGATGACCGACTCCGGCCGTGTTCTCTACAAGGCTGTCGCCGCCGACAACCGTCTCAAGTCTGACACCGCCCTCGACGCCCTCGTCGAGTCCGCCGCCAAGCTGCTCAAAGCCGGCTCGATCGCCATCGTTAGTTCTGGACGTGCCACCGTTGAAGAACAGTTTGCCCTCAAAAAACTCGCTGCCGCCGTCGGCGCCTCCGTTTCACTCGTTAGTCGCACCGGAGAAGGCGACAAGCTCCTCCTTTCCGCTGACCTGAACCCCAACGTTCGCGGCGCGCTCGTCACCGGCTTGATCACCCAGTTGCCCTCCGCGCAGCTGACCGATCTCGCCGCCGACATCGACGCCGGCAAGGTCAAGACGGTCCTCACTCTCGGCGAAGATCTCACCGCCGCCGGCCTCAGTGCCGCGCAGCTGAGTAAGGTCAATGTGATCATCCTCGGCACCCATGCCGATGCGACCACCGCCGCCGCCAAGGTCGTCATCCCGACGCTCACCGCTTTTGAAAAGAGCGGCACCTTCGTGAACCAGCAGTTCCGCATCCAGAAGTTCGCCGCCGCCGTCCCCGGACCGAAGGGCGCCAGCGACGACCTCGCGGTTCTCGCCAAGCTCACCGCCGCCGTCGGCTCGCAGACGCCAGGCGCCACCGTCGGCACCATCTGGAACACCCTCGCCGCCGAGGTTCCCGCGCTGGCCACCATCAGCTACGCCAACCTCCCCGAGACCGGCCTGCTCCTCGACGCCACCGCGTGGCAGGGGCTGACCTTCGTCGAAGGCGAAACCCTCCACTTCAAACCGGCTGTAACTGTTTAATCATTACACAGAGAACACAGAGCAGCCACAGAGCACGCAGAGTTTCCAAACCAGATTTTAAACACCATTAGACCAGCGAGCCTCCAAAACCTCTGTGCCTGCTCAGTGCACTCTGTGTAACTCTCCGACCTTCCGATTCCCTCCTTTTCCCGCTTCTGACATGTTCGACTTTTACTTCGACCTCCCGCTTTGGATCCGCCTCGCCGCGCAAGGCCTGGCTGTGATGCTGGTGATGTTTCCCATCGGCGCCGCGTGCTCCATGGCCGAGCGCAAGATCGCGGCCTTGGTTCAGGATCGTCCCGGACCCAACCGCACCATCGCGCCCATCCTCGCCTGGATTCCCGGCATTGGTATCATCAAGAAGCTCGGCCTGTTCCAGCTCGCGGCCGACGGCGGTAAGTTCGTCTTCAAAGAGGACATCGTCCCTGGCCACGTGAACAAGTTCTACTTCATCGCGGCCCCGATCATCGCGGTGATTCCCGCGTTGACCACGATCGCCGTGGTGCCGTTTGGCGCCTACCTCAATTCCGCCGGGCAGTTGGTTCCGATCATGTTGGCCAATGTCGACATCGGCCTGCTGGCGGTCTTCGCGATTTCCTCCCTTAGCGTTTACTCGATCATTCTTGCCGGTTGGGCCTCCAACTCGAAATTTCCCTTCCTTGGTTCGGTGCGCGCCTCCGCGCAGCTGATCTCCTACGAACTTTCGATGACCCTGTCGGTCATTCCGGTGTTCCTCTGGATCAACGGTCCGATGGCCGGCGAGTCGTCCGCATCCCTGACCGGTTCGCTCAGCCTGAGCCGCGTGGTCGAGTTCCAGAGTCAGTCCGGATTCTGGGGTGGCACGTGGTTTATTTTCATCATGCCGCTGTCGGCATTCATTTTCTTGATTTCACTCTTTGCCGAAACCAACCGTCAGCCGTTCGACACCGTCGAGTCCGAGGCCGACCTCGTGAACAGCTTCGGTTCCGAATACGGCGCCTTCAAGTGGTCGCTCTTCTACGTCGCCGAATACTGCCACATGCTGGTGGGCTCCGGCGTGTTCATGCTACTCTTCGGTGGCGGCTGGAATCCGTTGCCTTGGTTCCCGCTGGCCGACTTTTGCAACCTGATCGGCGTCTCGGGTATGCCTTTGGTGACCGGACTGATCGGCATTGGCATCTTCTTGTTCAAGGTGCTCGCGATGATTTTCTTCTTCATGTGGGTGCGCTGGACGCTCCCTCGTTTCCGCTACGACCAAGTGATGGCGATCGGCTGGCGCAAATTGCTGCCGCTCTCCATTGCCAACCTCGTCTTCTACACGGTCGGCATCGCCCTGCTGTCCAAGTAACCGAATTACCTACGCGCCATGGCCGTCATTCCCGTCGAACGCAAACCGCTCACCTTCGCAGAGCGCACCTATATTCCCCAGATCATCAGCGGTCTGCGGACAACGCTACGGCATATGGTGCGCAAGCCGCTCACCCTCGAGTATCCCGAGCAACGTCCGGTCATCCCCGAGGGCTATCGCGGCGTGCCCACGCTCGTCTACGATCCGAACGGTCGCGAGAAGTGCGTGTCCTGCCAGCTGTGCGAGTTTGTCTGTCCGCCCAAGGCCATCCGCATCACCCCGGGTGAAATCGCCTCCGATGATCCCAACGCGCACGTTGAAAAACGTCCCGAGGAGTTCGAGATCGATATGCTCCGCTGCATCTACTGCGGCCTGTGCCAAGAGGTTTGTCCCGAGGAAGCCATTTGGCTGCAGAACCAGTTCTCCATGTCCGGCTACACCCGCGAGGAGATGGTCAACAACAAGGCCAAGCTCTACGAGCTCGGTGGAACCCTGCCCGACACCCACTACAAGTGGGACAAAAAGAAGGCCGCCGAACAGCACGGCAACGCTCACCACTGAGCCGCCCGGCACCTGAGCTCACCCGCTTAACCGCTACATCATTTCCATGTCCGCCATCCTCTTTAACATATTCGCCATCTTCACCGTGGCGTGCGCCCTCGGCGTGGTGTTCAACCGCAACGCGGTCGCCTCGTCGCTCTGCCTGCTGCTCTCGCTGGTCGGGGTCGCCGGCATTTTCGTGCTGCTCGACGCCTTCCTGTTGGCCGTGCTCATGGTGCTGGTCTACGCCGGTGCGGTGGTCGCGCTCTTCCTCTTTATCGTCATGCTCCTCGATGTGCAGGGCGGCAATCGCAAGTCCTTCAACAAGGCCAGCATCATCTCGGGCGTGCTCACCGCAGGCCTGTTGGTCGTCGGCCTGGTCAGCTTCACCACCCGCGGCGCGCAGGTCACCGCCGAGTTGCCCGCCAGCTCGGTTGCCTCCGGCTCGGTGCTCAAGGCCTACGGCGAACAACTCTTCACCACCTACCTGCTGCCTGTGCAGATCGTCGGCTTCCTGCTGCTGATCGCCATGCTCGGCGTGATTGTGCTCAGCAAAAAATTTGAAGGCCTGGAGGATGTCAAATGACCGTCGGACTTAACGAATATCTTTATCTCAGCGCAGTGCTGTTCGCCATCGGCTTCTTTGGCGTGCTGCTCCGCAAGAGCACCTTGATCATCTACATGTGCCTCGAGCTCATGTTGGTCGCCTCGACCGTGGCTTTGGTCGCGTTCTCGCGGTTCAACGGGACCATGGACGGCAACGTCTTTGTGTTCTTCATCCTCACCGTCGCCGCCGCCGAAGTCGCGGTCGGCCTGGCCATCATCGTGGCCCTCTTCCGTCGCCGCCAGACCATCCAGGTCGAGGAGCTCAACGCCCTGAAGAACTGATTTTCAACACGAGATCACGTCTGGCCGTAACCGGCCGCTTCTCCTCTCCAAAGCTTCCACGCACACCATGTCCGTCCAGTTTATCGCCCTTCTCACGCTTTTGACGCCGCTGGCCTCGGCCACGCTCATCGCGCTGTTCCTGCGCAAGCAGGGCACGCTCGCGTCGCTCGTCTCCACGCTCGCCGCCGCGGTGGTCGCCGCTGGCGCCCTCACGCTCGCCTTTGGTGGCGGTCGTTTCGGCGAACAGCTCGGTGCGCCCGTCGACATGGAGTGGATGCGTCTTGGCGACTTCACGATCTCGCTCGGCTTCCTCTACAACGATCTTGCGGCACTCATGCTCTCGATCGTCGGTGTGGTCGGCCTGTGTGTGCACATCTTCTCGCTCGGCTACATGCATGACGACTCGGCCAAGGCCCGCTACTTCGGCGGACTGTCGATCTTCATGTTCTCCATGATCGGCATCGTCCTCGCGGACAATCTGTTCATGATTTTCATTTTCTGGGAGCTGGTCGGTTTCAGCTCCTGGCTGCTGATCAACCACTACTGCCTCAAGCAGTCCGCAGCGGATGCTTCCAAGAAGGCCTTCATCGTCAATCGCGTGGGCGACTTTGGTTTCCTGCTCGGAATCATTCTTTGCTACTACACCTTCGACACCGTCAATCTGGTAGAAATTGCCCACGCCTCTGGCGCCGGTGGAGTCGTCGCCGTCGCCATTCCGTTGCTCTTGTTCTGCGGTGCGGTCGGCAAGTCCGCCCAGCTTCCGCTGCAGGTCTGGTTGCCGGACGCCATGGAAGGCCCGACGCCCGTTTCCGCTTTGATCCACGCCGCCACGATGGTGGCAGCCGGTATCTTCATGCTGTGCCGCATCGAGCCGTTGTTTGCCCACGCTCCGGCCATCGCCCTCAACGTCGTAATGTGGATCGGCACCGGCACCGCCCTTTACGCCGCCCTCTGCGCGATTACTCAGAGCGACATCAAGAAGGTCCTCGCCTACTCCACACTCTCGCAGCTCGGCTACATGGTCGCTGCTTTTGGTCTTGGATCGATCGAGCACCTTGATGCCGAAAGCCATACCCTGATTATCATCTCCGCCGGCGTCGGCGCCGCGATGTTCCATCTGACCACCCACGCTTTCTTCAAGGCCCTGATGTTCCTCGGTTCCGGCTCGGTCATCCACGGCTGTCACCACGAGCAGGACATCTTCAAAATGGGCGGCCTGTCCAAGAAGATGCCGCTCACCTTCATCACCTTCACGATTGGTGTGCTGGCGATCATCGGCATGCCTGGTCTGGCCGGCTTCTTTTCCAAGGACGCGATCCTCTACCTCGCCATGGAGAACAACACTCCGGTGTTTATCATCCTGTCCATCACCGCCGTGCTCACCGCCTTTTACATGGTCCGCATGTGGAAGCTGGTTTTCCTTGGTGGAACGCGTAGCGAGGATGCCGACCACGCCCACGAGGGCGGGGCGAGTATGACTCTGCCGTTGTTGGTTCTCGGCGTGCTTTCGCTGATCGGTGGCTACGAGGCCATTTACGGCGGACACTTTAATGGGGTCTTCGATCAAGTCGCCCATCCGCACGGTTCAGCCCACACCACTATTCTGATCACTTCGTTGGCGGTAATGCTGACCGGTGCTCTTGGCGCGCTGTTCTTCTACAAGTCAGGACCGGCTGACTCGCTACAACAACGTGTGCCCGGTGCCTTTGGTTTGCTGAACGGCCTTAAATCCACCCCTGATGCCGTCTACGGTTACTACGTTGCCAAGATCCAGCAGCGTTTCGCCTTGGTCCTCAACTTCCTCGATCAAATCCTGATCGGCGGCGTGATCGTTCGCGGCGTTTCCGGGGTGGTCGGCCTCTTTGGTCTGGCCGCTCGTGCTCTGCACACCGGCAACATTCACGTCTACGTTTATTGGTTCCTCGCCGGAGCCGTCATCCTCTGGGCCCTCGCGGCCGGCACCCTTTAACGCGACTACGTCCACGTCATGAATCTTCCTTTTGACCCGCTTCTGGTCTCCATCGTCGCTCCGCTGCTCGCGGCCGGAATGCTCTCGCTCGGCCTGCCCGCCAAGCTCGGTAAAGCCGTCGCCGCCATCGGTTTTCTGCTGCCCGCCCTGCTGGCGCTGCACTGCTGGTTTTATTTCCCCACCGACCTCGGCGCGGACTACACTTACCTCACCGGGTATGACACCGGTCTGAGCTACTTCGGCATCAACCTCATGCTCGGCCTCAACGGCATCTCCATGCCGCTCTTCCTTATGGCCGGCATCGTCGGTCTCGCCTCCGGCCTTTACGCAATTCAGTCCAAGGCCGAGCGTCTGCCGCTTTACCTCGGACTGTTGCTGGTCATGCAGGCCGGTCTGATGGGTGTGTTCGCCAGCGTGGACGTGTTCTTTTTCTACTTCTTCCACGAACTCGCGCTCATTCCGACCTTCATCATGGTCGGCATCTGGGGCGGACGTGACCGCGGTTACGCGGCCATGAAGATGACCATCTACCTGACGATCGGCGCGATGCTTTCGCTGCTCGGTCTGATCGCCCTCTACTTCAAGAGCGGCGCCGACAACTTCACCATCATCGAGTTGCACCGCGTTATCGCCGAGAACGGTCTGCGTGAGAGCATTCAGTCCAACATCTTTGCGCTGCTGCTCTTCGGCTTCGGTATTCTGGTTTCCCTCTGGCCGTTCCACACCTGGGCGCCGCTCGGCTACTCCGAGGCTCCGAGCTCCGCCGCCATGTTGCACTCCGGCGTGCTGAAAAAGTTTGGTCTCTACGGTCTCATCCAAATCGCACTGCCGCTGCTCCCCGAGGGCTTCTCCAACTGGGTTTGCCTCTTCGCCGGCCTGGCGGTGTTCGGCAATCTGATCGTCATCGGTCTGGTGACCATCGCGCAGAGCGATCTCAAAAAGATGGTCGCTTACAGCTCGGTCATGCACATGGGCTACGCGTTCCTCGGCCTCGCCTGCTACTCCGCCGTCGGTATCGGCGGCGTGATTATGATGATGGTTGCGCACGGTCTCTCGGTCGCGCTGCTGTTCCTGCTTTCGACCAGCATTCATCATCGCACCAAGACCTTTGAGATGTCCGACATGGGTGGTCTGGTGAAATACACGCCGGTGCTCGCCGCCTTCTTTGTCATCGCCACCTTCGCGTCGATCGGTCTGCCCGGTCTGGCCAACTTCTGGGGTGAGCTCGCCATCTTTGTCGCCGCCTGGGACTTCTCGCCCACGCTTACGGTCGTCTCCGTCTCCGGTGTGGTCATCTCCGCGATCTACGGTCTGCGCGCCGCCGCCAAGGTCTTCTTTGGTCCGGAGAGCGAAGCCTTCGCCAAGGTCGTTGCTGAGAACAAACCCGCCGACCTTTGCATCTGCGAAAAGATCCCGGCGTTGATCCTGATTATCGCCCTCTTCGCCATCGGTCTCTGGCCCAAGACTATCTCCGGGCCGGTGACTAACGCCGCCGAGGTGCTCTACGCCACCGCTCCTTCCGCCGCGGTTGATACCGCCCAACTTTCCCGCTGAAACCAACGACTTTCCTGACGCGATGAATTCCGAATTACTCAAGGCCGCAGCCGCCGACAACCCTTGGATGGCAATCGCCCCCGAGATGGCCCTGGCCTGCCTCGCCCTTATTCTTCTGGTGGCGGAAATTTTCCTGCCCAAGTCCAAGCACAGCCTTGTGCCCGCGATCTCGGTGGCCGGCCAACTCGGCATCCTCTGTGGTTTGCTCATCAATTGGAAAAGCATCGGTGTCGGCCAGCCGATCTTCAACGGCATGCTGATGGCCGGTCCACACACCCAGTTCCTACGCACGTTCTTCGTGGCCTCGTCCCTCTTGGTCAGCCTACTCGGCATCGTTGCCCTCGCGAAGCAGAAGATGCCCAAGGTCGAGTTCTTCGTCATCGTTCTGGTGGTCTCCGCTGCGATGATGCTGCTCTCGCAGGCCAACCACTTTGTGCTGCTTTTTGTGGCTCTGGAAACCGTCACCGTCGGGTTCTACATTCTGGTCAGCTACGTGCGCACCAACCCGCTCACGCTTGAGGCCGGCCTCAAATACCTGATCACCGGCGCGCTCAGCTCCGGCATCCTGCTCTTTGGTATCGTGCTGCTCTACGGTGTGGCCGGTAATCCGACGCTCGAAGGCTCCAGCGCGACCTCGATGAACTTCGATTCGCTTTACGGTTTCCTGCAGGCCAACCCCGACAACTTCCTCGCTTCGCTTGGCATCGTCTTTGTGCTCTCCGGCGTGGCCTTCAAGATCGGTGCGGTTCCGTTCCAGATCTGGATTCCCGACGTTTATCAGGGAGCGCCGACTCCGGTTACCGCTTTCCTCGCGGTGTCCTCCAAGGCAGCCGGCTTTGCCATTCTCCTGATCTTGGTTGGCGTGTTCGCTCCCTATGCGGGACTGGTTGCCACGGTCATTTCGCTGATGGCGGTCGCCACGATCATCTTCGGAAATCTGGCCGCGCTGACCCAGCATAACGTCAAGCGCCTGATCGGCCTTTCCGGTGTCTCGCATGCCGGTTATCTGCTCCTTGGTGTGCTCGCGGCCATGACCGTGCCGGTTGCCGCCAGCGCCATCTATTTCTACCTCTTTGCCTACCTGCTGGCCTCCTTCGCCGTCTTTGGCGTGATGACTCACGTCGCCGGCGTCGACGATGCCGATCAGGAACTCGACCACTACGCAGGTCTGGCCAAGAGCAATCCGTTCCTCGGTGGCGTGCTCGCCATCGGTCTGGGTTCGTTGGCGGGCATTCCTCCGCTGGCCGGCTTCATGGGCAAGCTGCTTGTTTTCATGACGGTCTTTGCCGCAGCCACCGCGCCGATCAGCCCGCTGACCTCCGGTTGCTACTATGGCCTCCTGGGTGTTGCCGTGGTCGGTGTGGTGATCTCGATCTATTACTATTTCGGCTGGATCAAGGCCGCCTACTTCGACACTTGGCGCGCGCCGTTGCTCGAAGGTGAAACCGATCCGACTCCGGCCCGCACACCGGTCGCCCCTTGGATGCGCCTGACGCTCGGTCTGCTGGCCTTGGGTTCTATCTTGCTCGGTCTGTATCAAGGCCCGGTGGCCACTTGGCTGCGTTTGCGCTGAGTTGACCGACCACAAAAAACCGCCGGGGCGTCTAACGCCACCGGCGGTTTTTTGTGTGGTCTTGGCTGACTTCAACCGGCGCCGTTTACCGGCGCGGGCTCATGGTCGCCGGATCGGGGATTGCCTTCATGGCGTCGTCGTCGGCCGCGGTCTTGGTCTCGGACTTTTCCCCGGAATCACTGATTTCGCAGGGCATGGGAAGGAGTCTGGCTGGGTAGTTGGCGCTTAACTGCTGGGCCAGTGAGTGCTGGTAAGTGCCGGCCGTGCGGCGAATGACCTTCTGGAAGAACAGATTGTTGGGCACCTGATAGGTGGTGTTTTCGTCGACTTGCAGCGTCGCAAAAAAGAAGTTCAGGTCGACCAGCCGGCCTTCGATATTTTCCGATTTCAGTTCGAGGTGGTCACCGATCGCAAAAGGACGGGTGAAGAGCAGCAGCATGGTTGCGGAGGTATTGCTGAGCAGACTCCAGACGGCGACAAAGCCGATCGCGACCATGGCGAGCACGGTGGACATGAATGCCCAGACTCCGCCTAGTTCAAACCCAAACACCCCTGCCACGAGCAGGACGGTGATCAATGAGACCAGCCAGCGTGACAGTCGTTTGACCGGCTGCACATCCATCTCGGTGAGATTGGTGCGTTTGGCTACCAGTGAGAGTGCCCGGCCTAGAATAAAGTTGAGGACGATACCGCCCAAGACGACCGCCGCCGCCACCGGAAGGGCGGAGATAAAGGCGGGAAAGTGGCCGTCGAAATAAGCGATCAATGAGTCGATTGTCATAATGGTGTGATGAGTAGTTGTGTTATGTGTTAGGTAGATGACCGCCACGGGTAACGACAGCACGCAGCACAGGCTGTGCCTTCTACAAGCAAGGCGCAACTCACGCTCCTAAACAAACGATGTCGGTCGTCCAATGTTCGTAATACGAACATTGGATTTGTTAGGTCTGCGGGTTTTCCAATTGGGCGCGACGGTTGAGCCAGAGCAGGAGCAGCAAAGTGCGTTCGGCATCGGGCATGGCGCTGCCTTGGTCGAAATACTCACCGATGCGCGCCCGGTGCACATTGAGTTCTCTGGCGAGCACTGCGCGTGCTCCACGTTGTTTGAGATGAGGCCGGATAGCAGCTGAAAGTGCGTTCCACAGCTGCGTTTTGGTGCCTGGTCGTAATGTTGCTCCACGCGCCCTTCGGGAGGCGCGGGTTTCAGTGCGCTTGCGTGCTTCCTTGGTTAGATCCCGGGCTACGGATTCTAAGCCCTCCATCAGCGAAAAAAGCATTTCGATTTGTGGATGTAGATAGGTGTTCACCAAATGTTCGTAATACGAACATTTGGTGACGGGCAAGTGCCTTGTTGGATGGGGTGGCCGGAGCCCGGAGGCTTAGGGGGCCAGTGGG
>JBBKWO010000039.1:0-35350 GCA_037969015.1 Opitutaceae bacterium | reverse complement strand
GACCACCCCCGCCCCATGACCAACGCCCCCTCGGAAAATCTCGTGCTCGTGGTCGATGACCAACCCACCAACTTGGCCATTCTCAGCGACCTGTTGGAACCGGCCGGTTACCAACTGCTCTCGGCAACCAACGCGAAGGACGCCCTCCGCGTCGCCCGTAAGGCCCGCCCGCATCTCATCCTGCTCGATATCGTCATGCCAGGCACCGACGGACTTACGGTCTGCCGCGAACTCCGCGCAGATGAAACGACCCGCGACATCCCGGTCATCTTCATCACCGGACGCAGCGAGTCCGATATGCGACTCGCCGGGTTTCAGGCCGGAAGCGTTGATTACATCGTCAAACCCTTCGAGTCCGCCGAGGTGCTGGCCCGGGTGCATACGCATCTCGACCTTGCCCGCACCCGCCGTGATCTCGTGGAAAAGCTCGCTGAACTCCGTGCGGAAGTCTCCCGGCGCGAAGCAGCCGAGACAGCCAGTCGTGAGGCCGGCGAACGTCTCTCATTACTCTCGGCTCGCGAAGCCCGTAAATGGAACGTCGCGGGTCTGGTTGGACGCAGCCATGCACTCACCGCGCTATTGCGTGAAGTTGAGCGCCTGCAAAAATTTGGCCGCACCGGCGTGTTGCTCACCGGCGAAAGCGGCACCGGCAAAGAACTCGTCGCGCGTGCCCTCCACTCCGGCAGCCCACGTGCCTCCGGTCCGTTCGTCCCCGTCAACTGCGTCGCCGTCCCCGCAGAACTCATGGAGTCCATGTTCTTCGGTCACATGAAAGGCGCTTTCACCGGTGCCACCGTAGATCGCAAGGGCTACTTTGAACTCGCCCACGGCGGCACGCTGTTCCTCGACGAGATCGGCGACATGCCGGCCGCCCTCCAGGCAAAGCTACTGCGCGTCCTTGAGGACGGTCGCATCACCCCGCTCGGCGGCTCTGTCGAAAAACAAATCGATGTGCGCGTAGTTGCCGCAACCAACGCCCACCTTGAGGACAAGATCGCCGCCGGCACTTTCCGTCAGGATCTCTACTTTCGCCTCGCCCGCAGTTTTATCCGCGTGCCGCCTTTGCGGGAACGTCCGGAAGACATCCCACTACTCGCCTCCCATTTTCTGGCTCACTTCGCAACCGAGATGGGCCGCCCCGCGCCCGCCATCACCTCAGCTGCGCTTACCGCACTGGCCGGCCATCTCTTCCCCGGTAATATCCGTGAACTGCGCAACGTCATCGAGAGCGCCCTCATCGCCAGCGGTGGCCGTGAAATCGCCCCGGCCCATTTACGTTTCCTAGCTGCACCTGTCGCCGCCACTCCACCGCCCATCTCCGCCTCGGCCAATCCCTTCGCTCCCGTCATCAACACCGAAGAAGCTTTGCCGATCAATCTCGACGCCGCCGAACGCACCCTCATCCGGCGGGCCGTCACCCAGACCGGCGGCAACATTGCCGAAGCCGCCCGACTGCTCGGAGTGCATCGCACCCGCATCTACCGTGCACTCGCCGAAGCCGGCACCTGAGGCAACCAACCGTCGTAAATGTCGCCCTGACGACACACCCGACATTTCCCCGATGTGAACAATACTCAAAAATTTTGCTTATTTATTTTTTAACTATTCATAATAAATGAGTTAAAAAACATAAAAATCCGTTGGCACACCCCGCGCTAAAGGGTCGGCACACCTGCACACCGCAGGCCTGAACCGATACCTAAGCCAAACCAAATGAAACTCGTGCCAACTCCCTCCCGTCTCGCGCGTGCCGCCCGCGCTTCAGTGTTCACCGCCACGGCGCTGGTCGCCGCCGGCCTCACTCAGCTCGCCCAAGCAGAGGACGCTCCGCCCTCACGCTTCCATGCGCTGCTCAACCTCGAAGTCTCCGACAAATACCTCACGCCGCGCGGCATGATCGTGCAGGACGAGGGCATCACCTACCAGACGCTCATGCTCGGCTTTCTCGACGTCTACGACGGCAAGCCCGACGCGTTCCTCTCCGACATCACTTTGGTCGGCGGTTTCTGGGCCGACTTCTCCACCGACGCCGTCGCCGAGCATGTGCCTGCCGCCACCAGCACCACGACCAACTTCATCGAGATCGATCCCATCATCGGCGTTTCCCTCGGCTTCGGGAAAAACGTCAAACTCGACCTCACCTACACCGCCTTCTGCATGCAGATTCTGGACATCGGCACCTCCGAACACCTTGAAGCCAAACTGAGCTATAACGACAGCGATCTGCTCGGTGCCTTCGCCCTCCATCCCTATCTGCTATACTGGAAGGAGCTGGATAACAAAGCGACCGCCGCCGCCAACTTTGGCGTTCCCTCCAGCTACTACTTCGAGCTCGGCGTCACCCCCAGTCTCATGTTGGGCGACATCAAACTCGAGGCCCCGCTGCGCGTGCTCCTGCCCGACAGTGACTTCTATGGAGAAACCTTTGGCAGCAGCTCGACTATCGGTCTTTACGAACTCGGCCTGAAGGCCTCCATGCCGCTCAAGTTCATGCCCGCCGGTTACGGCTTCTGGAACGCCCACCTCGGCGTCCGCTACATGAACTTCGTCGACGACAACCTCAAGCAGCTCTCCACCGACGGTGGTTTCAGCTCCCGCACCGACTCGGTTGTTCAGGCCTACTCCGGCATCTCGGTCTTCTTCTAAACCTTACTCCGGCTCTTACTCGTCATGGATAAAACCAGCATGCTCTCCATCGCCGCCGAACCTTACCCGTTCGAGCTGATTCCCGCCAAATGCGCCCTGCTCATCATCGATATGCAGCGCGACTTTCTCGAACCCGGCGGCTTTGGCGAGATGCTCGGCAACGACGTCTCTCAACTTCGACGCACCATTGAGCCCAATCGCAAATTGCTCGCGGCGTGGCGTGCCAAGGGGCTCACCGTCATCCACACCCGAGAGGGCCACCGTCCCGATCTGGCCGACCTGCAACCCGCCAAAAAAATTCGAGGAAGAAGCGCCACCTGCATCGGCGACTCCGGCCCGATGGGTCGCATCCTCGTGCGTGGCGAAGCCGGCCACAACATCATCCCGGAGCTCTACCCGCTCCCTTCCGAGCCCGTCATCGACAAACCCGGAAAGGGTGCCTTCTGGGCCACCGACCTGCACCTGATTCTTCAAAACAACGGCATCACCCAGCTCGTGGTCACCGGAGTCACCACCGAGGTGTGCGTCAATACCACGGTGCGTGAAGCCAACGACCGCGGCTACGACTGCTTTGTGCCTTCCGACTGCGTCGGCTCCTACTTTCCTGAGTTTCAGGAAATGGGCCTGCGCATGATCAAGGCCCAGGGCGGCATCTTCGGCTGGGTCGGCCAATCCTCCGATCTCCTCGCGGCGTTCGCCTGACGCGTCCTCCGCTTTTCTGCACCACCTTCAGCATTCACGAAAAAATTCAGCGATCATCAACATGACCTCGAACACCAAACCCAAACTATGGGTCCCCGGCGATTGGAACGCCTTCTTCGGATTCGGAACGAACATCCTCGTCAACCTGCTCACGCTCACCGCGCTCCTGCGTTTTGTGCTCAAGATGCCCGATGATCTTGTCTTCGGTCGCATCCTGCCCGCCGTCGGCCTTATGCTTTGCCTGTCCACGATGTATTACGCGTGGTTGGCCTACCGCCTCGCCAAAAAAACCGGTCGCACCGATGTCTGCGCCCTGCCGTCGGGCATCAGCGTTCCCCACATGTTTGTCGTTGTATTCGTAATCATGTTACCGATCGCCAGCCAGACCGGCGACCCGATCAAGGGCTGGGAAGCCGGCCTCACTTGGGTGTTCATCCAAAGCTTCGTTCTCATGATCGGCGGCTTCATCGGGCCGTGGATTCGTAAGATTACCCCGCGCGCCGCGCTGCTTGGCACCCTCGCCGGTGTGTCGGTCACGTTCATCGCCATGAGCCCGGCAGTGCAGATGTTCCTCACACCGGTCATCGGCCTGACCTGCTTCACCATCATCCTGCTCAGCTGGTTTGGTGGTGTCCGCTACTTCAAGGGCATTCCCGCCGGCCTGATCGCCATCGCCGCGGGCACCATCATCGCCTGGGGATCGAATCTCTTCGGACTTAACTACGGCGGCCTCTCTCTCGCCGGCCTCAAGGACTCGTTCACCAACTTCGGTTTCAGCATCCCTGTTCCTGCCTTTAATCACGTATTCTCTGGATTTGAATTCCTCGGTGTCATCCTTGTAACCGCGATTCCATTCGGTATCTACGACCTCGTCGAAGCCATCGACAACGTTGAGAGCGCCGCTGTAGCCGGCGACGAGTTTCCCACCACCCGCGTGCTCACCGCCGACGGTGTGGTCAGCCTGATCGGCTGCCTGATGGGCAACCCCTTCATAAACGCCGTCTACATCGGTCACCCCGGCTGGAAAGCCATGGGCGGTCGCATCGGCTACTCCGCAGCCACCGGCATCACCGTGATCCTGCTCTGCTGGTTCGGCACCATCTCGGTGATGCTCGCGGCCATCCCCAGCGTCGCGATCATTCCGATCCTGCTCTACATCGCCATGCTCATCGGCTCGCAGGCCTTCCAGGAAACGCCCAAGCGCCACGCGCCGGCCATCATCCTGTCGCTTGCCCCGCACATGGCCCACTGGGCGGTCACGCTCATCGGTGGAGCCCTCGCAGCAGCCGGCGTCTACAGCGTCAGCGATGAACTCGCCGCCGCCATGATCAATCAAGGCGTGCTCTTCCGTGGTCTCGAAATCGTCGGAGGTGGTTCAATCCTTGGCGGCCTCATCCTCGGCTCGATCGGTGTCTTTATTATCGACCGTCAGTTCGCCAAGGCCGCCGCTTTCTCGGCCGCCGGCGCGGTGCTCACGTTCTTCGGCTTCATGCACGGTCACGCCATCGGCATCGCCCAGACTCCGCTGGTCGCCTTCAGCTACCTTGCCATGGGCGGAATCCTGATCGCCTGCGCCAAGTTTGTGAAAGTCACCGCGCCTGCTCCGGAGCCTGTTCACGGCGAGCTCGAAGAAAGTCCCGCCACCACCTGACCCGTTAATCCAACCACACCGCCCGTGAACATGAACCGATACGTCGCAGCCGATCCTTATCCCTGGCCCTACAACGGCGATCTTCGCCCCGAAAATACCGTCGTGCTCGTCATCGACATGCAGACGGATTTTTGCGGGCCGGGCGGTTATGTGGACAGGATGGGCTACGACCTGTCGCTCACTCGGGCACCGATTGGTCCGATCCAACAGGTGCTACATGCAGCCCGCGCTAAAGGCTACCATGTCATGCACACCCGCGAAGGGCACCGGCCCGACCTCGCCGATCTTCCCGCCAACAAACGCTGGCGCAGCCAGCGCATCGGCGCGGGGATCGGCGACGCCGGACCTTGCGGTCGAATTCTAACCCGTGGCGAACCCGGCTGGGAGATCATCAAGGAACTCTCGCCGCTTCCGCAGGAAACCGTTATCGACAAACCCGGCAAGGGCTCGTTCTACGGCACGGACTTCGACATGGTTCTTCGGCAAAAAGGTATTCAAAACATCGCCCTCGCCGGCATCACCACCGATGTCTGCGTGCACACCACCATGCGCGAGGCCAATGACCGCGGCTTCGAATGTCTACTCCTGGAGGACTGCACCGGAGCGACCGATCACGGCAACCATCTCGCCGCGTTGAAAATGATCAAAATGCAAGGCGGCGTCTTTGGCGCGGTCGCGACCTCCGCAGCACTCATTTCCGCCATCCGTTAATTTCGTCCCGCAACCCTATACCAACCTGTCCATATCTCGTCTGATATTGTAGGCCTCACCACGTGTCCACGCACTCCGAACCCAACACCTTGCCAACCTTTCCCCGCACCGAACTACGCGATCTGCACCGGATCGCCGAATGGCAGGACAACATCATCTGGGATGCATTTGGAGACGGCGTGGAGATCCACCGGCTCTATGGCGACGGCCATACCGGAGCCACCGCCGCACTCATCCGCTTCAACAAAGCCGGTCAGGTGCGCCTCCACGAACACGCCGGTTACGAACACATCCTTGTATTGGCCGGCTCACAGGTTGACCAAAACGGTCCGACCCATGCGGGCACCTTGGTGATCAATCCTCCGGGCACACAGCACAGCATCGTCAGCAACTCGGGCTGCATTGTGCTGGCCATTTATGAGAAACCCGTGGTCTTCCTGCCGGCCTAAGGCGGCCAGAAAACCGGCCCGCCCTGGGTCTCGCTCAAACTGAGAACCTCACTCAGACGACCAGTATTTCAACCACCGCCTCGGCCAAGGCCAATCCGGACAACGCCGCGCCTTCAACCCGTGGTCCGCCAAAGGCATCACCTGCAAAGCCCAACCCCAGCTCCTTGATCCATAACATCGGCGCCAGATACGAAACCTTCGGCTCGCAAAACTTCCAGCGGTGCAAGGTAGCGGACACCACATTGGCTCTCAGCCGGCTGGATATTTCCGGCACGATAAGCGCGGTGACCTCTGGCTCCGCGGCACCATAAAGTTTCTCGGAAAACTCCGGACTGGTATGAACCGTCACCGCACCCGCGCCGGACGAAACGCCCTTCGATACATTATCCACGATCCAACGCACCGGGCCGTCTTCAAATCTCAACCCATCTTCGGGCAGTCCACTGGGTCCGTCCAACTTGAGCAACAAAGCCAGGCAGGGATTGTATTCCACCATGGACAATGCCCCGGCCTCTTTTTCCGGCAATTTCACTCCACCCGCCTCCAGTATCGCCAGCGACTGGGGAACCGGAGCGGTCAGCAACAGGCGCTCGGCACGCACCAGCCCATGCTCCTCCACATCCAATTCCCAGCATCCGCAGTCATGACGTCGCGCTGCTGTGACCTTGTGCTCACGTAAAACTTTTAATCCCGACGCCAAGCCCTTGGGAATCGCGGTCATGCTGGGAGTCCCCACAAACCGATGGTGCCCGCCGGCGTTCCACGGTGCTGCCCACCCCTTGGCGCACCACTCTGCAACCAATGCGGAAAAGACCGGATCCCTCGCCGTAAAATACTGGGCTCCCTGATCAAAAACCGCCGGCCCAACCCGCTTGGTCGCCATGCGTCCACCAAAACCCCGGCTCTTTTCCAGCACCACCACTTCGCACCCCTCGGACTTGAGACGACGGGCCAACAACAAGCCGGCGATACCGGCGCCAACAATCACTGTTGTGTTGTTCATAACTTCAACGTGCGCAGCCGAGCACATGCCGCAACGCCACATCCAAAGTTTTATGTCGAAACTCATACCCGGCGGACAACGCCGTCGCCGGCTCGACCCGCGTGCTCACCAACAAGGTTTCATTCGCCATCTCACCAAACAACCCGCGCAACACCGCCGCCGGTAACGGCAACACGGTCGGGCGGTGCAACACTTTGCCCAGCTCATGTGTGAACCCCGTATTCGTAACCGGCTCCGGGGCCACCGCATTGAGCGGTCCGGTCAGCGACTCGTCGACCAATGCCTGCGCGATGATTCCGATCAAGTCATCAATGGATATCCAACTCATCCAATTGCGCCCGTCCCCGAGTCGCCCGCCCAAGCCGAGTCGAAATGCCGGCAACAGTTTTTTCAAGACACCGCCCGCCGGTGAAAGCACAATACCCGTGCGCAAACAAACCGTGCGCAGACCAAACTGCTCGGCCGCGCGCGTCTCACGCTCCCACGCCTGGCACACCTTGCTCAAAAAGCCCCGCCCCGCCGGTTCGCCTTCGGCACAACGCACCTCACCACGATCGCCATAAAACCCGACCGCCGACGCGCCGATAAAAACCTTGGGCCGCTCCGGCAGTCTGCCCAGCGCATCCACCAATGCCCGGGTGCCCTCGACCCGACTCTCAAGGATACGTTTGCGCCGCGCCTCAGTCCAACGACCGCCCGCGACGTTCTCACCCGCCAGATGCACGACTGCGTCGATACGACCGGCCTCGCCCAAACGACCGAGCACCACTTCATCAGGCGCCGCCGGCACGTTACGCACCAACCGAATCACCTCGTGCCCCTGCGTGGTTAAAAACGAACATAGCGCCTTGCCCACCAAACCGGTCGAGCCGCTGACCAAAACCCGTTGCCGCGGACAATGTGACCAACGTTTCCAAACCGAAAGATCTGCCGCGGTCACCGCATGACGGTAGGCAAACATCCGCTCCAATTTCCCGCGCACCACGGCACCGCCCAGCGCATTGCCGACACCGCCGCCAGGTAGCGCAAAATTGATTTCATCACTCAACACCGATCCGGCATTTTCCGGCGTATCCGTAAACTTGTGACAATGCTCCCAACGCTTGAACGGTCCGCGCACCAGGCGATCGTTAAACTCGCGTCCGGCGACATGGCCAAAGTGCTCCGCCTCCATGGTCAGCCAAAACGGACCGATCCACTGTTCCAGCATCAGCCACGCGCCATCCTCGATGCCTCCTCGACGCGCGATGACATCGATGCGTTCCCACGGCGGTGCCAGCCGCTCAAAAGCGCCCTGGCGCTCATGCCAGGCAAAGGCATCAGCCGCTGGCACCGGCAGTGTCATGGAACGATTAAAAGTCAGCACTGAAGACATGGAATGAAATATCGAGAATCGATTGATTGATAAATGCAAAGGGCATCCACGTTTATGTAGCCACGGTCGTCCCCGGCCGTGCTCCGTGGATGGCGTCGCGGGCTAATCAGCGCCCAACACGCGCCCGTGGACGAGGGCGGCTACATCGACAGAGCCAGATCACACCTTTTTACCGCGGTAGGAATCACGATCTCCACGTCCGGTCCGGCCCGCGAGGCTCACATTTGAAAGCGTGCGCAACGCGGCGGCCATCTCGATGAAATCAGGGGGTTGTGGCGCGGTGATTTTCAGTTCCTGACCGGTGATCGGGTGAGTCACCTCGGTATACTCGGCATGCAACATCACCCGCGCCGGTTGGATCGGGTAAAGCGGATGCGGTTTCCAACCGTAGATGCGATCACCCAGCAGGCAGTGATTGATGGATTTCATGTGCACTCGAATTTGATGCGTGCGACCGGTGTGTAGGGTGCAACGCATCAGTGTTACCAGGCCGCCGCCGAAAACTTCAACCTGCGCCCAGTCGGTGTGGGAAGGACGGCCACCGTGTTCCTCGTCAATGATCGCCATTTTATGACGCTGTTGAGGATTGCGGCCGATGGGCTGGCGGATGCTGCCGCTCATCAAAGTCGGTTTGCCCTCGACCAGCGCGAGGTAGCGTTTGTGCATGGACCGCTCGGCAAACTGTTCGGCCAGTCCGCGGTGAGCCAGATCACTCTTGGCAACAAGAATCACACCCGAGGTTTCCCGATCGAGACGGTGAACAATACCGGGACGCTCCACTCCGCCGACGCCGCTCAGGCTGCCCGCGCAGTGGAAAAGGAGTGCATGCACCAGAGTATCCTCTCCGGTGCCCGCGCCGGGATGAACGACCATACCGGCAGGCTTGTTGATCGCGAGCATGTGCTCGTCCTCGAAAAGGATATCCAGAGGAATATCAACCGCCCGCAACTCGGCGGGTTTGGTGTCAGGGAAAGAGAACTGGAGCTCTTCGCCGGCGTGGACTTCGGCGCTTTTATCCAACACCACCCCGTCGCGTGTAACTCGTCCGTCGGCAATGGCACGTTGAAAGGCTACCCGGCTATAATCAGGGAACGCGCCAGCGAGAATCTTGTCGGCGCGACCGGGACGGGTTCCTTCGGGAACGATGTAGGTGGTAAGTGACACGCGCTCTTGATTGCCGGTCGCAACGTCGGGTGCGACTGCAAAAAAAAGCCGCTCCGGAATGGAGCGGCTGGAAACCGGCAATATTGAGGCCAGGGTTAATCCCTACGGCTGCCGGATAGAATCATCAGAATGTGCAACAATGAGCCCAATGCGGCGACAAATGCAGCGACATAGGTGAGGGCGGCCGCATCCAACGTCTCATGCACACCATCCATCTCGTCGCGGTCAACGATGCCAAGATTAACCAGCTCGGCCTTGGCCCGGCGGCTGGCGTCGAACTCGACCGGCAGGGTGACCAACTGAAAGAGCACGATTACACCCAGGGCGATGGCGCCAAGTATCAGGAGATTATAACCGATCGCCAAACCGGCATAACTAAAGAGCAAGATACCGCCAAGAATGACGTAATTGGATACCCCGGCCGCGATCTGAGTGGCCGGTGCCATGGTCTGGCGGATCGTCATCATGGAGTATCCCACCTTGTGCTGGATCGCGTGACCGGCCTCGTGAGCTGCCACACCGAGCGCGGCCAGACTGGTGCCGCTGTAGTTCATTTCGGACAACGCGAGGCGTTTGTGGATCGGGTCGTAGTGGTCGGTCAGTTGACCGGGCACCTGCACGATTTCAACATCCGTAATACCGGCCGAATTCATGACCGCCTCGGCTGCTTCGCGACCGGTGATGCGGCCACGCGACGGGATGCGGACATTTTTATTGTAGGCCGAGTGAATGCGCGACTGCGCATAAAGGCCGAAAAGCATGGGAATAATGAGTAGGACGATCCAAATGAGCATATGATTAAAATGGGTTAGTAGTATTTAAGTTAATCAGCTTTGAGCCGTTGCAAGTCGAACCGGCCAGAATGGAAAAAACCCGTCCGGTTGTAACCGGCCGGGTTTAAAAAGGAGCGTGGACATTCCTGTCCACGCCGGGAGGTCTAGGCGGGCGTTTCGACATAGGGCGTCGAACGACGTGGACAGGAATGTCCACGCTCCTTCAGAAGCTCACCCCAGTTTGGGCACATCCACCCACTTGCGCTGCTCCCAGGACTCGATGCCAAGCTCGGCGAGCTGCACGCCCTTGGCGCCCTGGAGCAGGTTCCATGGGAACGGCTCGTCCTTGACGACGTGGCGCAGGAAGAGTTCCCACTGCACCTTGAACGCGTTGTCGTAGGTGTCGTTGGAGGGAACGCCGGTCCAACCGTCCTTGTAGTCGATCGGGCTGTCGATATCGGGATTCCAAATACAGCGGGGAGTGGCGGCGAGGGACTGGGCCTTGCAATCACGCAAACCGGCGACGGCGGAACCATGGGTGCCGTCAACCTGCAGAGTGAGCAGGTCTTCGCGATTAACGCGGACCGCCCAGGAGGAGTTGAAGTGACAGATGACGCCGTTGACCAACTCAAAGGTGGCGTAGGCGGAGTCGTCGGCGGTGCACTTGTATTTTTTGCCGGCCTCGTCCCAACGCTCGGGGATGTGGGTGGCGCCGAGGCAGGTGAGGCTCTTCACTTCGCCAAAGAGGTTTTGGATGACATACTGCCAGTGGCAAAGCATGTCCACGATGATGCCGCCATCGTCTTGCTTGCGGTAGTTCCAGGACGGACGCTGGAGCTTCTCGTATTCGCCGGTGAATACCCAGTAACCGAACTCGCCGCGCACGGAGAGGATCTTGCCGAAGAAGCCGGTATTGATGAGGTATTGCAGCTTCACGAGACCAGGCAGCCAGAGCTTGTCCTGCACGACACCGTTTTTGAGACCGGCGGCGGTGACTTCGTTGTAGAGCGCGAGAGCTTCCTGCGAGGTGGTGGCGGTGGGCTTTTCGCAGTAGATGTGCTTGCCGGCCTTGATGGCTTTGCGCACGCCGTTGGGACGCTGACCGGTCAGGGTCGAGTCGAAGTAGATGATGTTCTCAGGATCGGCTAGGGCGGCGTCGAGATTGGTGGTAATGCGGTCTTCGGGCAAACCGGCGCGAATGGCGAGAGCGGCAAGCTTGGAGGCGCTGCGGCCGACCAGAATCGGATCGGGCATGATGGTCTCCTCATCGGAGAGCTTGATGCCGCCTTGCTTGATGATCGCCGCGATCGAGCGCAGGAGATGCTGATTCGTGCCCATGCGTCCGGTGACGCCGTTCATGATGATGCCGACTTTGTGGGTGGTCATGGTAGTGGTAGGTGTTGAAGAAATGATGAGGGCTGGGTTTTTGGGGATGCCGAGACTCTACAGTAAACCGAGACTTGCAGTTAGAACGTTCCCGACTTTGGATAGCACGAAACCGACACGATGTTAGCCTGGAGCCCCATCCTCATTCAGAAAATCGAGATTCAAGCGCTCGGGTTTGTGCTGCGGAAACTGCAGCTGAACCGACACCGCGAGGGCGAGGTCAAACCGCACACTCACGAGTTCACCCAGTTGATCCTATTTTTAAGCGGACAAGGCCTGCAACTGATCCGCGAAAAAGGGCGGGATGCACGGGCCGGAGACTTGTTTATCATCCCTCCGGGGGTAGAGCATGGCTACCGGATGGTCGGGGGCAGCCGGCCGCTTTGCCTGGTGCTCGATTATCATAAGGCAGGGAAATCCAGCCGGATGATCCACCGACGGCTTCCGCAACAGTCGCTCAACGAATTGCACGGATTGTTGGCCCAGGTGCCGACCAAAGGACGCCCCACCCTCTCCGACTATCCGGCGATCATCGCGGTCATCGCGCGTTTGCTGGAACCCTCCGCGCCCGAGGCACCGGTAATGCCGGCCGTGGCGGGCAAACCGCTGGTCGAACGGGTGCGACAGGGATTACGCGATAATCGCGCATTGACCGAGCTCGCCAAAGAAACCGGCTACGTGCGCGATGCGCTCAGTCGAAAATTAAAACGCGAACACGGGCTCGGCCTGCGCGCGCTGCGCGATCAGGAAAGACTGCAAGCCGCACAGTCGGCGTTGCTGGTGGCCGACAGTATTGCGGAGGCGGCAACGCGGGCGGGCTTCGACGACCCGAATTATTTCACCCGTTGGTTCCGCAAACAAACCGGCAAAACCCCCGGCGACTGGCGCGGCCAGCGACGAGGTTAAGGATGTAGCCAAATGGCTTTAATGTAGCCGCTCCCCCCGTCACCGGAGGCGGTAGATACCGTTGGTAAAACTACATCGTCCACACGGCCGGGGACGGCCGTAGCGACAACATAATCACTTTAGAGCAACGGTTTCGGCCCGGTGCCGCACCACTGTTCGCAGGCTCCCTCGGGAAGCGGCGGGATGCCTTCGCTGCCGGCGGGCGGCAGAGTGCCGTTGAGCTCCTGACGCCAGTGGGCGACGTCACCACCCGGGCAATACACATACATCATGTGCATGGGTTCATCGCCGGTGTTGGTGAGCTGATGGAAAATGCCGGGAGTCATGTAGACGGCCTGGCCGGCCTTGATCGGCGAGCATTCGCCGCCGACGCAGATCTGGCCTTCACCCTGAACGATGAAGTAGACCTCTTCCTGTTCCTGATTGTGCCACGGCACCTGTCCGCCCTTGGGTTCCAGGATAGAGTAACCCATGGAAAAACCCTTGGCCTGAATGGGCTGGGTGGCCTGGCCGACGAGGCCGCGGCCCATGCGACGTGCGGGGAACGTGCCCCCGGCGATTTTAGCAAGGTCTGCGATGATCATAGAATCGCCAGTGTGCGCCGGACTCTGGCTTGCGGGCCAGATCAAAGCGGCGCACCAATCGGAACCGTGCTAACGAGCATGGGTTTTGTGCTGGTCCAGTAGAACTCGTATCCCTGTAGGCGGCCTGCCCAAGACATCCGCTCAGGGAATCCACTGGTAGCTCCAAGTCTCGGTCAGCACATCGTTGCCGGAGCGCAGGAAGGCACGCAGCTCAACCGGCACACCGGGGCGGTTTGACTCGATGAGAAAGGAAAGCCGCCAGCTGTCATCGTAGGGATTGTGCTGCATGAACTGGTTGACAATGCGGGCGCCGGGGCTGGCGGAAAGTTCGACCTTCGGCTCGGCTTTTCCGGCGCGACCGGCCAGTGCCTTGCCTGCAAAATCGACGACAAACCGCTTGCCCTTCGACTTGTCGAAAACGAGCGAAGCGATGCGGGTGGCCTTGACCGAACCTGACGGAGGCGAGATCGCGCCGGGGCGGTCTTCCATAAACCAATGCAAACGATAACTGAGGTGGATCGGCTGACCGGCAACAACCTGCGCATCAGGAACCCAGAAGGCGACAATGTTGTCGTTGGTTTCATCCGGAGTGGGCAACTCAACCAAACGCACACGGCCCTTGCCCCAGTTTCCGACCGGCTCGACCCAGAGGCTGGGACGATCGTGGTAGTGGGCCTCAAGGTCCTCATAGGAACCAAAGCTGCGATCACGTTGCACCAGACCAAAGCCGCGCGGATTTTCGTCGGCGAAGTCGAAGACCTTTACTCCAAGGGGATTTTCCAGCGGCCGCCAAAGCCATTCACCGTCACCGCGGGCGATTGAGAGGCCGTCCGAGTCGTGAACTTCGGGGCGGAAATCACCGCGACGATCCGCGCTGTTTTCGCCATACCAAAACATGCTGGTCAACGGAGCCACGCCGAGAACGTCGATAGCACCGCGCGGGTAAAGCTCGGCCTCGACATCAATCACCGTGGCATTGCCCGGCCGCACGGTGAAACGATAGGCACCGGTCAGACTCGGTCCGTTGAGCAGGGCCAAAATCTCCAGCGATTTGGCATCAACTTCCGGGCGTTTGATCCAGAAGCGGGTGAAGGCGGGGAACTCCTCGCCGGAAGCGCTGGCGGTATTGATCGCGATGCCTCGGGCGGAGAGGCCGTAGCGCATCTGCCGGCCGAGTGCCCGGAAGTAACTGGCTCCCTGGAAGACGACCAGTTCGTCGAGGTATTCCGGGCTATTGAGCGCGTAGTGGACCCGAAAGCCGGTAAAGCCGAGCGTGTCGGGCAGGTCGCCGGGAACCTTGGTTTTACCGTAGCTGAAATACTCGGCTTTGAATGGAATCTGCCGGGAGCTATCTCCGACGATTTCCGATATGCGCACGGTTTGATTATAGAGAAAACCAGGATGGAAAAATTGGAGCTGAAACGGACGCGCCGGATCGCGTCCCCACCAAGCGTGGCCGGGGTCGAAACGGATATCACGGTATTGATCGTAGTTGAGATCGCGGAGCACGGCGGGCACGTCTTCCGGGCTGGGCCCTTGGTAAGGCAGGGCCGCCGTCTCGCCGGCAAGTTTGCGCAAGTCATCGAACGACACCACCGATGCCGGCCGAACCGGGGGCGCCTTCACTTCGGGAAGCGAAACAGGCTGTGCCTGCGGCGCAGGTTGTTCAACAATGACCGGAGCGGGCGCGGGCGCCGGCACTGCAGCGGCCGGTTTGGCGGCGGATGGTTTGTGCGGGCCTGCGCAGCCGGAATACAGGATCAGGGAAAACGCGGTGAGCGGGACAAGGATGCGAGGACTCATTTGCCAAGAAAGTAACCCTGCTGACGTTCACTGACGGGGAGTTGAACCTGCTGCATGACCTTGAGCAGGTCTTCCCAAATCATGCGTTTCGAACGGTTGGAGTTGTTACGTAAAATATAGGTCGGATGGTAAGTGACCATGACGGGGGTGCCGGAGAAATCATGCCATTTCCCGCGAACTTCCGGCAATGCTTTGAAGGAGCCGGCCCCGAGTAAACCCTGAGCCGCGGTGGCACCGAGCGCGACCAGCACCTTGGGCTGCACGATCTCGATCTGGGCGCGTAAAAAAGGCAGACAAAACGCGAGTTCTTCGGCTGTGGGCGGATGATTACCATTCTGCTCCGCGTCGTCCGGCGTATTCGGGGCCAAAGGACGCCAGTTCATAATACTCCCGATATAGACTTCCTCGCGAGCAAGGCCCATCGCCTGAATCATCTTGGTCAGTAACTGTCCGGCGGGACCAACGAATGGCTCTCCCTGGTTTTCCTCTTCGAGGCCGGGAGCTTCGCCGATAAACATGATGGTCGCATCGAGGCTGCCCACGCCGAGCACCGCACGTTTTCCGGCGCGAAGATTACCAACCACCACCGGGTGATTAACGACGTGATCATTGAGCCAGGCCCAGCGGGCTGCTTTGTCGGCATCGGCCGGCAGTGTAACCACGGGAGGCGGTGGCAATGCCGGCTCGACGACAACTGCAACCGGTGCGGGCATCGGTGCCGGGACCGCTTTGGATTCAATGCGGCGAACCGGTTTATCCAATGACTCCGTGGGTTGCTCCACCGCGGGCTGAGATTGGGTCGGGCGCAGGGCAGCGACCGCGGCGCGCAAACGTTCCAGGCTCTCCGGCGAAACGGACACCGTCGAAACGCCACCGGCCTTAAGGCGACGGAGTTCATCGGTGAGTGCTTGCAGGGAAGAGCGCATGGATTGATGGACAGCGCAGGCCGATCAGGCGTGCGGTGCGAGGAGTTTCTCCACGTATTTGCCCAGCAGATCAAATTCCAGATTCACATGCTCGCCGACTTTACGCGAATGCAGGTTGGTCACCGTGACGGTGTGCGGGATCAGCCAAACCGCAAAGGCATCCCCGTCGACCTCGGCCACCGTGAGCGAAATGCCGTCAATGGCGATACTGCCCTTGTGCACCAGATAACGACCCATACCCACGGGACCGCGGATCTTCAGGTAGTAGTCGGCACCACGCGGTTCGAAGATTTCGATCGCGCCTTGGCCGTCGACATGACCGCTGACAAAATGTCCGCCAACCTTCCCATCAAAACGCAAACTGCGCTCGAGGTTGACCGGTGCTCCCGGCGCGAGCGCGGCGAAGTTGGTCAGGCGGCGTGTTTCGGCCAGCACATCAAAGTTGAGGTTCTCCTCATCGAAACGAGTGACCGTGAGGCAGCAGCCATTGACCGCGATACTGTCACCTAAAGCCACTCCAACCAGAGCGGCCTTTGCGGCGATTTGCAGTTTCCAAGCATCGGGAGCCTCGGTGAAGGCAACCACGGAGCCTGTTTCTTCGATAATACCGGTAAACATGGGTTTCAGTAAGGAAATGAGGGCGCTGGCAGACGTAAAAAACGATGATTCAGGACGGACGTTGACGGTGCGGACCAATCCCCCACAGTGGCGGGTTTCTTCCGATGGCAACGCATTGCAAAGACTACGACTTTCTTCAAATTGAACCGCATTGGCAAGGGTTCTGGGAAAAGAATCACGCCTTCCGGGCGAGTTCTGATCTCAGCAAACCCAAATACTACGTGCTCGACATGTTCCCCTACCCTTCGGGAGCGGGACTGCATCTGGGCCATTGCGAAAACTACGCCATCACCGACATCCTTGCGCGCTTTCAACGCGCCAAGGGCAAGAACGTGCTCTACCCGATCGGCTGGGATGCGTTTGGTCTGCCCACGGAAAATTACGCGGTCAAAACCGGCCGCCATCCGCGCGAGGTCACCATTGAAAACGTCGCCACGTTCCGTCGTCAGCTGAAGGCCATCGGCGTCTCCTACGACTTTGAACGCGAGATCGACACCACCGATCCGCGCTACTTCCGCTGGACCCAGTGGATCTGGCTGCAGCTCTTCCAACGCGGCCTCGCCTACGTCGAGGAAAAACCCGTCTGGTGGTGCCCGGCCCTCGGCACCGTGCTGGCCAACGAAGAGGTCGTCGACGGCCTGTCCGAAGTCGGCAAACACCCGGTCGAGCGCCGCCCGCTGCGCCAATGGGTGCTGCGCATCACCGCCTATGCCGACCGGCTGCTCAAGGATCTCGACCTCGTAGACTGGCCCGATTCCACCAAGCGCATGCAGGCCTCGTGGATCGGCCGCAGTGAAGGCGCCGAGGTGCTCTTTGCGCTCGAAAACGCCTCACTCGGCGACCTCAAGGTTTTCACCACCCGTCCCGACACGCTCTACGGTGCCACCTTCATGGTGATCGCCCCCGAGCATCCGTTGGCCGACGCTCTCACCACACCCGCGCAAACCGAAGCTGTCGCCACCTACCGCAAGCAGGCCGCCGCCAAGAGCGACCTTGAACGCACCGACCTCGCCAAGGGCGAAAAGACCGGTGTTTGGACCGGTTCGTTCGCCATCAACCCGATCAACGGTCAACGCATCCCGATCTGGGTCGCCGACTACGTGATCATGGGCTACGGCACCGGCGCGATCATGGCCGTGCCCGCGCACGACGAACGCGACTACGCCTTCGCACTGAAATTCAAAATTCCAGTCATTCAGGTCATCGAGCCCGACCACCACGCCGAAGGTTCCAACGGCTCCGCCACCACCAAGCTGCCCTACAGCGGCGATGGAAAACTCGTGCACTCCGACGGCTATTCCGGACTGCCTTGGGTCGAGGCCAAGGCCAAAATTACCGCCGACCTGACCAAGCGCGGCCGCGGTCAGGCCACCGTCAACTTCAAGCTCCGCGACTGGCTCTTCTCCCGTCAGCGTTACTGGGGCGAGCCCTTCCCGATCGTTTGGGTTAGCGAAGCTGACTTCGCCTCCGCCGTCGCCCACGCCAAGTCCGTCGGCGCCGCCCTGCCTTTGCCCGTCGAGCCCGTCACCTGCGTGATCAACGGCGTGACCCGTTGCGCCCTGCCCGTGCCGGAATCCTCGCTGCCGCTCACCCTGCCCGAGGTCACCAGCTACCAACCCACCGGCACCGGCGAAAGCCCGCTCGCCGGCATCACCGACTGGGTCGACATCTGGTATGACGCCGCCACCGGCGCCGCCGTGCCGGCCTCGCAGCCGCAACCCGCGCCCCATTACGTGCTCGCCCGTCGCGAGACCAACACCATGCCCCAGTGGGCCGGCTCCTGCTGGTATTACCTGCGCTACCTCGACCCGAAGAACGACGACGCCATCGCCGATCCCGCGCTGCTCGACTATTGGAAAGGTCCCGACATCTACGTCGGCGGCGCCGAGCACGCCGTGCTCCACCTGCTCTACGCCCGTTTCTGGCACAAGGTGCTCTTCGATATCGGCGTCGTGCCCACGCCCGAGCCCTTCACCAAGCTCTTTCACCAAGGCATCATCCTCGGCGAAGACGGCGAAAAGATGTCCAAGTCTCGTGGCAACGTCGCCAACCCCGACGAAATCATCAACAGCCACGGCACCGACACGCTGCGCCTGTATCTGATGTTCCTCGGGCCGCTCGAGGCCATGAAACCCTGGAACCCCAACGGCATCGAGGGTGTGCACCGCTTCCTGCAGAAAGTCTGGCGTGAATGCGTCGACCGCGAAGGCGAACCCAACCCGAAGCTCTCCGACGAGGCGGGGGTAGATTCCACCGAGTTCACCAAGCTCTACCACGAAACCATCAAGAAGGTCACCGAGGACCTCGAGGGCCTGCGCTTCAACACCGCCATCTCCCAGATGATGATCTTCGTGAACGCCTGGCAGAAGGTGGAACGCATCCAACGCGGCACCGCGCTCGGTTTCCTCCAGTTGCTGGCTCCGCTCGCCCCGCACATCGCCGAGGAACTCTGGGCCCGCATCGGCGGTTCCGGCATGCTCACGACCGCCACTTGGCCGGTCTACGATCCGGCCAAACTCGTTTCCTCCGAGCAAAAAGTCATCGTGCAGGTCAACGGTAAGCGCCGCGCCGAACTGGTGGTCCCTGCCGGTTCCGATCAGGAAACTGTCATGACTGCCGCCCGTGCGAGCACTGACGCAGCCCCGCACATAGAGGGGAAAACCATCAAACGTGTCGTCTACGTCCCCGGCAAAATCCTCAATATTGTGGTTGAATAAAAACAGGCCCAGTGGATCATAGGGTATATTACCCATGCCAATAGGTATGGGTGTCGTTGATACCAATTGTTTGCATTCAGCATTTCTGACCAAAGTCTCGCAGGTATGAAAACCATCCGAAATACCAACTTCCAACAAACGTGCCTGCAGTGGTCCGTGATCGTGTTGTTGGCTACTCTCGGAAGCGGACGGCTCGGCGCTGACAGCAATTCAAAAAACCCCACAAGTAAGTTTTACGTGGCCGACGTGTCTGGGAAGTCGGACGTTAATACGGGCGAAAAAATTGAGGACTTAAACAACAAGTCGGTTTATTCCGCAGAAGGCAGTATCATCGAAACCAAGAAGGATTCGACCAATGCCTTGGTCCTATCCAACGGCACAGGTATTTTTATTGATCCGGACAGTCGCTTGGAAATTAAACGGTTCCTACAGGAACCTTTCGAACCAAACCGCACCGATTTGGAAACCGAGCCTTCGATCTCCCAAACAAAATCCTACCTCGCACGCGGCACTATCGGACTGTGCACCAGCAAGCTCGTAGCCGGCAGCGTCATGACCTACTCGACCGCGTTGGCCGACATCTCTGTGCGTGGTCAAAAGGTCGTGATCGAGGCAACCGACAACGAAACAAAAGTTTCGTTAATTGCCGGAGACGTCACCCTGCGAGGTGAGGGATTTACTGGCGGGGAAACTTTGGAACCCGGCAATCAGGCGATCATCACCCGCCAAGGCTTTAACCAGCCCCCCAAGATTGTAATCCAACCCATACCCGATGATGAGCTCCCCGGCTTGGAAGCAAAAGTTGCCCAGGCCTGCATGGCCCGTCGCACCGTCTATTTTGACATCGCCGAACGCCAAAATGAAAACAGTTCGGAATCCGATGCGCTCGACCTCATTCCCATCACGGTAACACCGGTCAACCCCAATGACATCGGTCCGGTAATCAGCGCCTCAGCGCTCCCGAAGTGATTCGAGATCCACGCAAGCACGCATGAAGGTGGTCGCGAAGAACTCATTCAGGAGCCTGGCCACCTTGGCATCAGGAGTGCTGGCGGTAACCCCTGCCTATGCACTGCTGCGCATGAATGACGGTCGCGACCAAGTCTATGTCACCTTCAACACCGGGACCAGCTACGACTCCAACATTTTCACCGCCGGAGGCGGACAAGGAGACTTCGTTTTCAATTCCGGACTCTCCATTGATTATCTCAGGCGGGCCGGACTGATCGGAATCAATGGCAATCTAGGCTGGGGGTTTTCGAAATTCGACCAGTTCTCCAGCGAGGACTTCTCCACTCCCACCATGAGTCTTGAACTGACCAAGAGCACGGGCCGCACCACGGGCTCGCTCAGTTTGAGCGCCAGTCAAAGCTCCAAGCCGGACATCGACGCCAACGTCAGAACAACGGCATGGAACTACAGCACAGGACTATCCCTGCGCTACCCGGTGATTGAGCGTTATTCGCTGGCCGGCCAATTTGGCTACAGCCTCACGGACTACACCGACAACGGCACGACTCTTGTCGATCTTTCGACCTACACCGCCAGCACTGACCTCTATTACTCGTGGACTTCTGAGCGGGACCTCATCTTCGGCTACCGCTACCGGCTGAGCGAAACCTCCGCAAACTCGACTAGCACCGATCATAGCTTCTCGACCGGCGTTTCCGGCAAACTTCTCGCGAAACTAAATGGTTCGGCCCGAATCGGCTACCAGGTCAGAACCAGCGAGTCTTCAACCGGTGGAGCCGACACGACATCCAACGGGATCAATGCGTCCGTTTCCTCAACTTGGACGGTGAACCGTCGCCTCAGCCTGACCGGCACTCTGGCCAGAGATTTCAACACCACCTCAACCGACAGTTCCACCGAAGGCACCACCGTCACGATTGACGGCCAGTATGCGGTGAATGCAAAGCTTTCGCTCAATGCCCGGGCCAGCGTTGGTCGCAACGACTACCTCGACTCCGCCGCCGCCAACCGGCAAGACAACTACTACAGCTACGGCACGGGCTTCAGCTACGCATTCAATCCTCACCTCAGCATCAGTGGAAGTTACGATTATTTCTCGAACAGCTCCTCGACCGCATTGTCCAATTTCGACCGCCATATTTTCAGCCTCAACCTCTCCTCCCGCTGGTAATGCCCGCCTCCACCATCATACGTAATCTGCTCTTCGCCACCCTGCTGATGTCAGCCATCCTCAGGCCCACGGCCGCGCGTGAAGTCGAGGTCCTCGCTCCGGACAAATCTCCCTCAAAGGCCTACGTGGTGACTAACACCGACCGTATTCGCGTCGCGGTGTATCAGGAGGACGACCTCTCGGTCATTTCACGAGTGGATGCCCGTGGAAACGTCAATCTACCCCTTGTTGGATCGGTCAAAGTGGCCGGCCTCACCGTGGAAAAAGCCGAGCGCACCATAGAACTAGCCTATCAGGAAGGCCGCTTCCTGCGCATGCCGAAGGTGACCATCAACGTCGAGGAATACGCTTCACGCGAAGTATCCATCCAAGGCCAGATCCGTTCGCCCGGTCGCTACCCGCTGCCGATCGAAGCCAACATGACCATCCTTGAACTGGTGACCAGGGCCGGTGGCCTGACCGACACCGCCAAAGGCACCGAAATCAACATTACCCGGGTGCTCCCAGATGGCACCAAGGATATCTTCACCGTGGATGTGGAAAGCATGATCAAGGGCAAGCGTAGCGCGAGCGTTACGGACAATTCGCTTATTCTCCAAACCGGAGACCTTATTTTCGTGCCCCAACGCCTTTTCTAAACTTCCTTTTTGAATCAAATGGCCGACGCCACAAACCGATCTTCGCCGCCTACCAGCCACGCGCAAAACGCCGAGGAGGAAGTTGTCGAACGCCGTTCCCTGCGTGACTACTTCATTATTCTGCGTGAACGCTTCTGGATCGCTCTGCCACTCGCGCTGATTGTCGGGCTGGGTTATGCCTACCAAAAGTCTCGAGCCGTCCCGATGTATCAAAGCACGGCGACCATGCAACTTGAGAAGCCCGAAACGATCGTCACCAGCCAGGCAATCGTCAACACCGCCATCAACAGTGATATTGATCTCAACACCTACCTTGAGATCATCAGTTCTCAAAAGCTCCGCAACCGTGTCTCTGATTCGATAACCCCGTCCGAGCTGAACATTCTGCAGCGTCCGTTCCGATCTAATACAAATCCAGGCCAGGCATTGCCGGGGGCGGGAGCGCTGGTCGGAGCGATTAATGTGCAGGCTGTGCGCAACAGCTATTTGGTCAAAATCACTGCATATAATCGCGACCCCGAAGCAGCCGCCCTCATTGCCAACCGCTATGTGAATGAATTCATGCAGCACCTGATGGAAAGCGTCGGTGGTCGCAACGAATACGCCGTCGATTATCTGCAAAAACGAGCCGCTGAATTACGCGAAGATGCAGTCATCGCGGAAAACAAGCTGCTCGATTACATGAAGGACAAGAAGCTGGTCTCGCTCGACAGCAGCACCAACATTGTCACCGACCGCCTGAATGCGGTTAACGCGGCACTCCAACAGGCCCGCCTCTCCCGCTTGTCCACCGAGGATCTCTACCAGCAGGTTGAAAACTTCCGTAACGAAGGGAAAAACCTGCTCGAGCTCGCCTATATTTCCAACCACGGCACGGTGCCCAATGTCCGCGCGCAACTCGCTGATCTGGTCCGCACCCAAGCCGTGCTCTCCGAGCGTTATCTCGAACTCCACCCGAAGATGATCGACGTCGCCAACGCCATCAACGTGGCCCAGGCGCAGCTCAACAAAGCCGTCGAACTCGCCATTGCCGACCTCAAGGCGACCCTCGAAAAAGCCCGCAGTCAGGAGGCCTCGCTGGAAAAAGAATACGCCGAAACCGAGCGCGATCAAATCCGCCTCCGCGACCTCTCGATCGAATACAACAATCTGGCCAACGCCGCCGGTATCGCCAAGAGCAACTACTCGCAGATTCTGGATCGTCTTACCCAGGCCACCACCAGTCGTAATTTAGAGAAGATCCCCGTCCGTCCGCTGGACCCCGCCCTCGTCCCCGGCGCTCCCTACGCCCCCGACCTCGGCTCCATCACCAGCACTGCCATCGGTCTCAGCATCGCCGTATTCCTCGCCGTCGCCTTCGGCCTGAGCTTCATCGACGACCGCATCAAGAGCACTTGGGATGTCGAAAATTTCATTGGAGCCAACCTCCTCGGCATCATCCCTGAACTCGATAACGTCAAAGATGAGGATAAAAACCAACTCATCCTCAACCAGAGCCAGGACCACGGCGTCGAATCCTTCCTCAGTGTTTACAGCGCAGTCAAAATCCATTCGAAGCTCGACTTTCCCAAGTCCATTCTGGTGACCAGCACCATCCCGGGTGAAGGCAAGACACTCATCTCCTGTAATCTGGCGAGCAGCTTTGCCCGCCACGGACGTCGGACCCTCATCATCGACTGCGACCTGCGCCGTCCGATGCTCCACCGTCACTTCGGCCACGAAAACGAAGCCGGCCTTTTGCGCTGGCTGGAAAGCGGTGCCCCCATCGACGACAACCTCTTGGAAAATCCCGATCTCGGCATCACCCCGATCGGCGAAAACCTCGACCTGCTTCGTTCCGGTGGACGTTCCAAGAGCCCCACCGAACTCCTTGAGAACCCTGTCTTCGGTAAACTTTTGGAGCGTATGAAAAAGCACTACGACCTTGTGCTAATCGATTCGCCGCCGCTCGGTGCGGTCACCGACGCGCTGCTCATCGCCGAAAGTTCCGACGAGGTCATTTACGTCTGCCGCTTTAATCGCGCCTCCCGCAAACACATCAAGCTTTACGTCAACGCGCTGCGCACCGGCAAAAACGAGCTGCTCGGCATCGTGCTCAACGGTCTCTCCTCACGCCGTATCGAGTATTACTCCAACTACCGCTACTACCGTAGCTATAAAAAATACTACGGCACCCAGAACTGATCCGGAGACTCGATCCCGGGGATTGTTAAATAACGAATGCCTGCCGGCATTCGTTATTTTTTTGCGTTGGTCCATGGGCTTGTCATTCGACGTCAGAAGGTCGTCATTAGGACGACGTTATTTGTTTTCCATGTCCGTCCTGTCCAAATTCCTCCCAGCCAACTTCGACCCGAACCGCCCGGTTGCCATGATCGCCGGCCAAGGCCGTTATCCGGAACTCGTGGTCGAATCCATCCGCGCCGCCGGCGTCCCCGTGCGCTTGATCGGACTGGACGAGGAAACCTCTCCTGAATTGTTGGCCAAATTTCCCGAGAGCGAGCGCACCGTGGTAAAGGTAGGACAAATCGGAGCCCTGCTGAAGGCCTTAAAAAAGTTTGGCGCCGGCTACGCCTACATGGCCGGTCAGGTCAGTCCGCGGAAACTATTCTCCGGACTACATCCGGACCTCAAAGCCATCACCATGTTGGCCACGTTAAAACGCCGGAACGCCGAGACCATTTTTGGAGCCATCGCCGCCGAGATTGAGAAGCTCGGGGTCACCTTGCTGGATGCACGAAGCTTCATCGACGCACACCTCGCCAGCCGCGGTCCCATGTCCGGCAAAAAATTCCCCATCGAATCCGACTACCTCGAACACGGCCTGCACATCGCCCGGGAATCCGCCCGACTCGACATCGGTCAGGGCTGCGTCGTGCGCAAAGGCACCGTGCTCGCCGTCGAAGCCTACGAGGGCACCGACGAAATGATCCAACGGGCGGGCACCCTGAAAACCGATCAATGCCTCTACGTCAAAACCGTCAAGGCCCGCCAAGACTACCGCTTTGACGTCCCCTGCTTTGGCCTCAAAACTCTGGACTCTCTCGACAAGGCCAACATCCGCGCCGTCGCGCTCGAAACCGATCGCGTCATCATGATAGACAAACCCGCCGTCCTCGCCCGCGCCAACGCCCTCGGCATCGCCTTGCTCGGCGTTGAATAACACCGACCGACGCCGTTTTCATTCGTCATTCGACCCGACTCCCCCGTCCTATATTTCCATGCCCTCTCCCGTCCTCCCCGTCGTCGTCAAAGGCGTAATGCCCACCGCCAACGGCTGCGCCGTATTTCTCGGCAATGACGACAAAACCTTTGTCATCTACGTGGATCACTTTGTCGGCAACGCGATCCGTATGTCCATCGACGGCGTCAAAAAAGAACGCCCACTCACCCACGACCTGATCGCCCACATCCTCACCGGTCTGGGTGCCCGCGTTGAGCATGTCGTCATCAACGACGTCAAGGAATCGACCTACTTCGCCCGCATCCTGCTCGTCATGGAAAACGAACTGGGCCGCAAGATTGTCGAACTCGACGCCCGCCCCAGCGACTCGATCGTCCTCGCCATCCAGCACCAACGTCCCCTGCTCGTCGCCCGGGCGGTATTCGACAAGGTCGAGGACATGACCGAGATCCTTGAACGCGTCCAACAACAGGCGGCCGAAGCCGGCCCCGACGTGGACGACGACGATGATGATGACGACGACAGCCCGGATCGGGACGAGTTTTCATCGGACGATGACGACGACACCAAGTAAGCAGCACCGTGGACGCATCCTCCAGTGATACTGCACGCGGCATGGTGAACACCGCCCAACTGCCAGTCGGCATCATCCCGGGCCAGCCGCTCACCGCGCTCGCCCCGATGCAGGACGTCACCGATCTACCCTTCATGCGGGTGACAGCCGCGCACGGCGCCCCCGACTATTACTTCACTGAGTTTTTCCGCGTGCACGCCCAGTCGCGTCTGGAGAAACACATCCTGCCCTCGATCGACGCCAACGACACCGGTCGCCCCGTGTTTGCCCAGCTCATCGGCGAAGACCTGGAGCATATGAGCCGCGCCGTGGGCGATCTGCTGACCCATCCGGTGGCCGGTATCGATCTCAACATGGGCTGCCCGGCCCCCAAGGTTTATAAAAAAAATGTCGGCGGCGGACTGCTGCGCGACCCGGCCAAAATCGACAGCCTGCTCGGTGTCATGCGGGATGCCTGCCCGGGCTTGTTCACGGTCAAGATGCGTATCGGTTTCGAGACCACCGAACACTTCGAGACCATTCTTAATCTGCTCAACAAACACCGCGTCGACCTGCTGAGTCTGCACGGCCGCACAGTGAAAGAAATGTATCGCAGCGACGTTCACTACGACTACATCGCTCGGGCCGTGCAGGCGGTAAACTGTCCCGTGCTGGCCAACGGCAATATCACCTCCGCCGCGACCGCAGTCCGCGTGCTCAAGGAAACCGGTGCCGCCGGCGTTATGATCGGCCGTCACGCCATTCGCAACCCGTGGATCTTTGCCCAATGCCGCGACGCGTTTGCCGGTCGGCCCATCCGGCAGATCACCCTCGGAGAAGTTGATGCCTACATTCGCGGGCTCTTTGCCGCCACCACCGTCGAAGGTCTGCCCGAGTTGATTCACGTCAACAAGATGAAGAAATACCTCAACTTCGTCGGCCAGAGTGTGGACCCCACCGGAGCCTTTCTCCATGACATGCGCCGCACCCGCAGTCGCGACGAGTTGTTTGCCGTCTGCGACCGTCACCTGCTGTCTGAACCGGAGAAGATTTTCTCCGACGAACCTTACCCCGGCGTAGTCGCCCGCCCCAACTGCGAAACCCCCGACGCGGACGGATGCTCGTTGGATAACGTCACCGCGTAGGTTCCCGGAAGCAGAAAGCATAAACCGTCCTAATCTCTCCATCCCATGCGTGCCGGTCTGATATTTTTACTCCTGATAACCATCGCCTGCCGCGGCCTGTCGTTGGGAGTAGCCCTGAGTGAATACGAAGCCCGCAACAAGTCGGACCTGATTGCTCATATCGAAATCACGGCGACCAGTGCTCCGCCCGCCAGGTTGGGAACGTCAACCGATCAGGAGTTCGGTCGCTTTCGTCGTGTCGCCACCGCCAAGGTGTTGACCGCGGTGAAGGGCTGCAATGCAGGCGACACACTTTCGCTAAACTTCGACAACGGCTACGCCTGCCCAAATGTGATCTACCAAAAAGAGGAGGAGTGTCTGGTGTTTTTGACCAAGACTGACTCGGGCGCCTACAATACTATGAATCTTTACTGCGGAAGATTTTCGGTAAAGGCCGGACAGGTCGCTTATTTCAATCTGATGTATCCCCACGGCCAAGCCCCGGAACTGACGCCACTGGATACAGCCCTGGACTGGTTGCGCACAACACCCGACGAGACGAAATAACATCCCCCAACCCTATGAAGACCTGCCCGCGTTGCCGCGAAGTCAGCGAAGACAATTTCGACACCTGCTGGAAGTGCCTAACCCAGCTGCCTGACTCCGGGGTTATTCCCGAGCCCTTGCCGGACACCCCTGAAAACGCTCCGCGCCGAAAGGTGGATTTTAAAATCTTTCGCGGCACCTTCGCGACGTGGAACACCCTCTTCACAGAAGCGGCTGAGTTCGGCTCTGAAATCGGCCAGGCAAATCTCATCAATATTTCCCACTCCGAAGATGATGACCACGGCGTGGTCGTGGTGTGGTATTGGACCGACGTTTATTAATCCCATGAATCCCCCGCCTCAAATCGTCACCACCGGCAACGAGGTCGCTGCACACGAAATCACCCGTCATCTCACCATCGTGCGCGGAGTCGCAGTCCGTTAAACCGGCAGCGGCTTGGGCGAGTCATAAAAACTTCGGCATGACCAGCGACTCCATCACCGAACGGAAAATCACCCGCAGCCTGCATTTCGATGGAGTGGACAAGGCCGAGGCTCTACGCCAAGCGGTCTTTTTTCAGGAACAAATCGGCTACTACCTCGCGAACACGTTTAACCAAGGCGATGCATATGCCGTCACCTGCGAGCAAAAATGCGATGCTGATCGCACTTACATTATTCGCAAAGGCAGCGCGATTCTGACCGTCGAAACCGTGTTCGGCATCAACATGTCCCACCGGGAATCTCCGCCGCGCAAGTTCTACACGTTCACCACCACCACTTCGCACCGCAACGAATTGTTGGACACCACCGACAAGGCAAACGAGACGATCGAATGGATGTTTCGAATCGTCGGCGGACTGTTGCTCGGCGTAACCATGGCCGCCGTGCTGGTCCTGGTTGGCGGTGTGATCGGCGGTCATTTTATCTTTCTCGGATTCTCCGTGGGCTCGGCCTGTGGAAGTCTCCTTGGCCAGCTGCTTTCGCGCTACATCTACAACTCGGTCGAGCAACGTCTGGATGCCAAAGGCGAAATCACCGAGGTTGATAATGAGTGGAAGATGCTCACGGAAACCGTGCACATGCTCATGAATGACGAAGCCGCACACGACGCGCCGATCGTGACCGCGTGAGCATCTATTTTGAATAACATGCGCGCGCTGATTGCATTTGATAAATTCAAGGAGGCACTCGGTGCCTCCGCCGCATGTCAGGCCGTGGCAGATGCCTTGCGCACACTGCACCCCGACTGGGAACTCGACCTTTGTCCGCTGTCCGACGGCGGGGACGGATTTGTCGAAGCTCTTAGCTCCGGCGACCGCGGCGAAGTTTTCAGCAACACGGTCACCGGACCGTTGTCGTCTCTCGTTTCGGCCAACTGGGCAGTGATCCCCGCCCGAAACCTTTCTTCCGCATCACGCAGACGTCTGCAGATCAATGAAGACGGTTCCGTTGCCGTGCTGGAGATGGCCGCTTGTTCAGGACTTGCGTTGGTTAAACCCGCCAAACGCAATCCGCTTCGCGCGACCACCGCGGGTGTCGGTGAATTGATTCGCCACGCCCAAGCAGTCGGCGCCGGCACCATCTTGTTGGGAGTCGGCGGCAGCGCCACCAATGACCTTGGACTTGGCGCGCTGGCAGAACTCGGATTCCGTTGTCTCGATGCCGAAGGTCAACAAGTCACCGACCCGAAGCCCTGCGGGTGGTCACGTATCCAAAGCATAATCCCGCCGGATATTGAGACATCACCCTACCCGCCCATCTGGATTGCCTGTGATGTCACCAACCCGTTGACGGGTCCCCATGGAGCCACGTTCACCTACGGACCCCAAAAGGGATTACACTCCGACGACTTGGCCACTATCGACCGGGAGATGGCCCGCCTCGCTGGATTACTCGCGCAAGCCACGGGACATTCCCATGAGCTTTTTGACGCCCCCGGAGCAGGAGCTGCCGGCGGAATCGCCGGAGGCTTGATGGCCGGTCTGAACGCAAAACTGGTCAGCGGTTTTGATCTGGTGGCCGAGTGGCTCGATCTTGAGCAACGTATCTCCAAGGCGGACATCGTCATCACAGGCGAAGGCGCGTTCGACGCCACCTCGCTACTGGGCAAGGGGCCCGGCGGATTGGTCAGGCGGGCAGTGGAACTACAAAAACGTGCGGTCGTATTAGCCGGTCGTGTCAATTTACCCGATGCCCCGCGGGGAGCTGAGCTCTACGCGATCACCCCTACCGACATGCCGCTCAATGCGGCGCTGGCAAACACCGCCCGCTTGTTACAGGAAGCCACGCTGAGACACCTCTGACTCCTGTTGCCGGCAGGCAACCAACTCGGTCAAGCCGGCTCTCGACGACTGGCCGGCACCGGCGGCTCCAAAACGGGTTGCAGCGAAAAGGCGATGTAGTTGTCCATCTCGTCAAGACTGCTGAATTGGCGCCGAGCCTGTTTGATTTTCCCGAGCAGTCGATCGGCGGTTTCGTTAAGCCGCTGAAAGGTGATCGCCCGCTTGGTATTGGCCAAGACTCCGGGATCTCTCGCCGCCTCACGGTCCCGCACCGGAAACCGCGCCTTAAAAGCCGCCGGGTCTTCCCGGTAAGTGGCGATTGCCCGTGCGATCAATTCAACCGTGTCCCCGTGGTGCATATGCTCACGGGTAATGAGCAATAGCGCGGTAATAGTCGCGGCAATGCGATCGTCGTTGAATTTGATTTTGAGCGCCATGTGCCCGCCCAGCGTTTGCACAACCCGGCCCGACGGCGACAGCAAACTGGAGTTATTCCGTCTCCACACCCCGGTATTGCCGACGCCGCTGTGCCACCGGTTTGAGGAAGTCGACAGGCATCCGGTTGGACTGGGCCATGGCTACGATATGGTCGCTGGCCTCGCAGACCAGCGCCGTGTTGGGAGACTCCAACATCGTCCTGTCCGGCACGCCGCAGCGCGATGATCAACATGCCGCCTTGGCGGAGTTGGGGCATACCTCTGGTCGGTATGGAGGAGCTGGCAACTGACATCGGTTATAAGCCAACAACCAGTTAGTTGCGTGCCGAATGGCTCCTCACTCCCAACTCTTGTAAGCTTGCCCTGAAGTCGTCCGCTACCAATGAATTCTCTGCACCGGCTGCGGTTCTCGACTCATCGTAACCACCGAATCTTTTCATCCCAAATCCGTTGGCAATTCTCGCCTGTCCCCATCTTTAGCCTCAAACTAACCGCTTCATCATTATGTCAACCTGGTCCCGCTTCAAAACCCACTTCCATCATAACGCCGAGCTCGGCCTGTCGCTCGATATCAGCCGCATCCCCTTTCCCGACGGCTTTCTCGAAAAAATGGAGCCCGCCATGCAGAAGGCTTACGCCGACATGAGCGCTCTGGAACGGGGCGCCATAGCCAATCCGGATGAAGGTCGCATGGTGGGACATTACTGGCTGCGTGACGCCTCGCTCGCTCCCTCGGCCGAGTTGCGTGATGAAATCGAAGGCACGCTCGCGGACCTGAAGGCCTTTGCCGCCAAAGTGCACTCCGGCGAAATTGCACCGGCCCAAGGCAAAAAGTTCACCCAATTACTGGTGGTCGGCATCGGTGGCTCGGCCCTGGGTCCGCAATTTGTAAACCACGCCCTCGGGCAGCCTGGCGCCGACAAGCTTGCCGTCTCTTTCTTCGACAACACCGACCCGGACGGCATGGACTACGTGCTCGCTTCGCTGGCAGGGAAACTCGACGAAACCCTCGTTGTCGTCATTTCGAAATCCGGCGGCACGGTGGAAACCCGCAACGGTATGCTGGAGTCCGTCGCCGCCTTCAAGGCGGCCGGCATCGACCACAGCAAGCACTACGTTGCCGTCACCGGTGCGGGTTCCAAACTGGAGGCAGTTGCCAAGTCGGAAGGTTGGCTCGCCCGCTTTCCCATGTGGGACTGGGTCGGTGGCCGCACGTCAGAACTCTGCGCAGTGGGCCTCCTTCCCGCCGCGCTTCAAGGTCTTGATGTCCAAGCCATGCTCGACGGTGCCGCCGCCATGGATGAAGTCACACGCACCACCTCGACCAAGGACAACCCCGCCGCCCTGCTCGCGCTGATGTGGCACTACGCCACCGATGGCAAAGGCGCCAAGGACATGGTCATACTCCCTTACAAGGATCGCCTGCTGCTCTTCTCCCGCTACCTCCAGCAGCTGGTAATGGAGTCCCTCGGCAAGGAGCTCGATCTGGCCGGCAACGTGGTCAATCAAGGCATCGCCGTTTACGGCAACAAGGGCTCGACCGACCAACACGCCTACGTGCAACAACTGCGTGATGGCGTGAACAACTTTTTCGTCACCTTCATCGAGGTGCTCAAGGATCGCACCGGCAGCTCCTTTGATGTCGAACCCGGCGTAACCACCGGCGATTATTTGCAAGGCTTCTATCTGGGCACCCGGGACGCTCTTAGCGAAAACAACCGCTGGTCCGTCACCATCACCGTGCCCGACGTCTCGGCCCGCACCCTCGGACTGCTCATTGCTTTGTATGAACGGGTGGTCGGCTATTATGCCTCGTTGGTCGGCATCAATGCCTACCATCAGCCCGGCGTCGAGGCCGGCAAAAAGGCGGCCACCGAGGTCATCGCCCTTAAACTCAAGCTCTCCGCCGCGCTAAAATCTGGTGGCACCAAACGCACCGCCGAGGCACTCGCCGAAGAGGTGGGCGGTAATCCCGAACTCGCCTTTAAAATCCTCGAACACTTGGCCGCCAATGGCGGTGCCGCCAAAACAGCCGGCTCAAGTCCCTTTGATGCGACCTATTCGGCCTCCTAAGCTGTAAATTTGCCATACCAGACAATAACCTGTGTATTGTCTGGTATTGAATTTTTACCTTTCCAAAGTCTCTCGGTAGATCAATTAATTAGCCCTTAACCCCCTATGAAGAAACTCACCCTTACCCTGTGCATTGTAGCAATCCTTGGTTCAGCCGCCTCGGCCTATTTCTATATTCAAATCGGAAATACCAAACAAGAGCTCAGCGATAAACTCTCCACCGAGCAGACACGAGCCACCTCCCTAGAGGGTGATCTGAGTCAGAGCAAGGAGCAGACCGCCAATCTGCAGCAGCGCCTGACCTCCCTCGATAGCGAGCTTGGCGACACCAAATCCCGCCTTAGCTCCTCTGAAGCTCGTTCAGTGCAAATCAACCGCGACTTGACTCAGGTCCGCAGTCAGCTGACCGCCAAGGAAGAAGCTGAAAAAGAAGCCCGCACCCAGGTTGACCAGCTGCGCAGTGAACTGGTCAAAGCCCGCCTCAACACCGAGGCCGCTTCCCCTGAGGAAATCGAGAAATACAAGCAAAGCATCGCGACCCTCGAGGCCAAGGTGCAGGAACTTCAGTCCCAACCGGCCTCCATGGCCAGCAATGGGTTCGTCACTTCCTCAACTGGCGCGGTGGTAGCCGCCAGCCTTCCTGCCGAATTCACCACCCAAGTTGCCAGCGTCGGTCCTCAAAACGCCTTTGTCGTTCTGTCTTTCGGAGCAAACGACGGTGCCCAAGCCGGTCAAAACCTCTCCATCATCCGCGATGGTGCTGAAATTGCCCGCGCTCAGGTCAGTGAAGTTCGTGAGGGCTACGCCATAGCCCAAGTGATTCCCTCCTCAATCAAAAGCGCCCTGCGCGCCGGTGACAGCGCTGCAGTCGCCGGTCCTCGCTCATAAATCGTTAATCGAATGACCTTCAGGAACCGCCTCCTGCTCAGCCTCCTTGCAATCGCCGGTTTAGCCGTTCTTTCCGGCTGCACCGCCAAGTCCGAAAAGGACTCCACCATTCCGTGGAGCCGTCCGGCATCATGGGAAGGTCAGGCCCCCGGCTTCGGTGGCATGGGCGGTCCGGGTGGTCTTCGTTGATATAACTCCCCAGTTTCAAACCGGCACTCTCTGGAGTGCCGGTTTTTTTGTGTCCCCGGCATTGCCCCGCGACAATTCACCACGCAAAACTCTAGACATGTCCGCGCCCACCACTGCCTCCGTCAACACCTCGCTGACTCCCCTGCCCGGGCACCTCTACGTCGTGGCGACCCCGATCGGGAACCTCGCGGATCTCACCGAACGCGCCAAATCCATCCTGGGCTCCGTCGACCTCGTGGCCTGCGAGGACACCCGCACGACCGGTTCCATGCTTACCCGGCTCGGTCTGCATCGCGACCTCGTTGCCTACCACGACCACAACGAGATTCATGTCGCCGAAAATCTGGCCGCACAGATCGCCGCCGGTAAATCTGTCGCCGTGGTCAGCGATGCCGGCACCCCCGCCATCAGTGATCCTGGGTTCCGCATCGTGCGCGCCTGTCGTCGGCTCGGACTGCCGGTCATCCCTGTGCCCGGGGCCTGTGCCGTGACCACGGTGATCAGCGCCAGTGGACTGCCCACCAACGGCTTCCTTTTTGCCGGCTTTCTCGTAGCCAAAAGCGCGGCCAGAATCACTTTCCTCGAAAAATACCGGGAATTCGATTTCACCATCGCGCTCTATGAGAGCTGCCACCGCATAGAAAAGTTTGCCCAGGAAATCGTCGCCACCCTCGGCCCGGATCGAGTGATCTGCATTGCGCGGGAAATCACCAAGATTCACGAAACCTTCCTGGTCGGTCCGGCCGGAGAAGTGCGCGATCGACTGCTCAAGGGCAGCCTCAAAGGTGAATTTGTCGTCCTGATCGCCCCTGCTGGATTCATCCTTTAATCCCGATGCCTGCTCCCGTCGTCGCCGTCATTGATATCGGGTCCAATTCGATAAAAGTCCTCGTGGCCACGCGCGAGACCGGTCGGGTGATTGCCCTTAAAACCCAAACCATTGATGCGCGGATCAGCCGGGGCATCAGTCAGAGTAATCCAAGGCTGACCGACGAAGGCATGGCGACAGGCCTCGCCGCGATTCAGGAACTGCTGATCACCGCCACTCCTTTTGCACCAACCAAGACCGTGCTGGTCGCGACCAGCGCTGTGCGTGATGCCGTCAATGGAAACGACTTTTGCACTCACGTGCGTGAGGTCACCGGTCACGACATTCGTATACTCAACGGCGACGAGGAGGCCAATCTGATCGGACTTGGCCTCACCTGCGACCCCGCATTGTCCGACCTGAGTGACTTCCTGGTTTTTGACCTTGGCGGCGGCAGCTTGGAATGCCTGCGCTTCGACCAACACCACATCGTGCAGGCCCTGAGCTTGCAGCTGGGTTGCGTGCGATTGACCGAGCGTTTTATCAAAGCCCCCGCTGAGCCGCTTGATAAGAACGAAGGAATCGCCCTGGCCAAGCATGTGCGCGACACCATCAAAACCGCCGGTTTCCGAATCCCGTTAACCCTTGGCGATGCCGTTTTCACCGGCGGCAGCATGACCAGCGTCCGGGCAATCAAGGGTGCGCTCCACGGGCTTAAAATGGAAGAAACCCCCGCTGTTGTGGCGACCTCCACGCTTGCCAGCCTGCTCGATGAAATCGCCCCGATGACTTTGGCGGAGCGTCGCGCTATTCCGGGTATGCCCGCGTCACGCGCGGATGTTTTCCCCGCCGCTTTAGTCACGATGCTGGCGGTTGCGGAATACACGGGCATCGAACGTTTCCACCATTCATTGCACAACCTGCGGTGGGGCCTGGCGGCAGAGAACCTCTAGGGGCTGTCTTCAAAATAAACCGGTGCTTCGTGAGAGGGAAACCATGCTCGGCCAAGGCGACCGAAGCGGAGGCGGGCCAGCGGCCCGTGCCGCTGAAGGGGAACACCGGCCCAGCT
>JBBKWO010000038.1:0-31577 GCA_037969015.1 Opitutaceae bacterium | reverse complement strand
GGCGTTGTTTATTGATTTTTGATTGAGTGCGCCCCGCTTGAGCCTCAATGGTGACGGTAGATGGCTAGAAAACTTCGGATTCAATATCAGGGCGCGATGTATCATGTGATTAATCGCGGCAACTATCGCAGGGATCTTTTCGCCAGCCCCGGAGAGGCAAAAGCATTCCTGGAAACTGTAAGAGAGGCGAAAGAGCGGATGGGGTGGCGAGTGCATGCCTACGCGCTGATGCGCAACCATTACCATCTGGCATTGGAGACCCCAGAGCCGAACCTGGCGGAGGGGATGCATTGGCTGCAAGGCACATGGGCCAATCGTTTTAACCGATTTCGCAAAGAGAACGGACAGCTCTTCCAAGGGCGCTACCGCTCGTTGCTGATCGAGAACATGGCCACGATGTCGAAGGTGGTGGACTACATTCATCTTAACCCCGTGAGGGCTCGGATCGTGCCTCCCGAACAGGTCAAAATGTATCGTTGGACGAGTTTGGCGGGGATTACCGGCGGGGGCGGTTGGGTGGATGGCGTTGGGTGGAGAGGTGCGGATCGGTTCGGGAGCAGCGAAAATGAGCGTAAAGCCTACGCAACTTATCTGATTGAGGTGGGTCGTGATGAGGAAGCGTGGGAGCGGCTTGGACTCAAGGGACTATCCCAGGGATGGGCGCTTGGAACATCCGGATGGCGGCGGGCGATCGCCAAAGAGCACGGTCACTTGGCGCTTAATCCCGGACTGGAGCTCAAGGAGACCAGGGAGCTTCGCGAAGCGGTTTGGGAGCAGGCAGTGCAGTCCGGACTTAAGCAGTTAAATAAAGAGGAGGGCGATTTGGTCACCAAGCCGAGACGCCAGCCTTGGAAGATCGAGCTGGCTTCTGGGGCCAGGAAAAGCTGTGGAGCTTCGGTGGTTTGGCTCGCAGAACGTCTGGCCTTGGGTAAACCAGCAAGCCTGCGCAGTTACCTATGCCGGCACGGAGCACAAAATCAATAAACAACGCCCCGACCCCCTTTGACCGCGCGCGCCCCTTTGACCGCGCCCAATCCGTGGACCTTTTTTGGCATCAGGCCTTCGGAGGGCCATACCCGAACATCTCCAACTCCATGGCATAACGCTTTTGGACAATCGCTATGGTTTCGGAGTCGTAGTAGTCGGCCACCGGGGTTCTCTCTTTCCGGAAATTGTTTTTCAGGTTGGGTAGTTGCGCGGAATCGAAGGGCACTCCTATTTTGTCGCAAACATACCGGATGCCCTCGTGCAGCTTTTCGTAGCGAATGTAGTAATCCATGCAGGGCTCCCCGTTGAGGCAGTAGATCTCCCGGTCATTCACGTAACCCCCCAACTTGATCCAGCTCCGGAATCGCTCGATGGACGTGGTTCCCTTTACCCGATGCATCGGATCTCCAAGCCCCAACCAGACAAGCGGCAGTGAACGCAGTTTAGCCATTCGCTTACGCTCAAGGCTAATTGCATGAAACATGTGAAAGCCGGAAATGAGCTTATCAAACGGATCCCGTATGACGCAAAATTTGAAATATTCATCCCACTTGGAATCGCCCAACCAGGCTTTGATAGTGTCGGATGGCATGTGGTTATACCACGTGGTCTTATCAGGCAAAGCCGTGCGGGCTCCGACAATGCCGGTCGGACTTTCGTAAACACCACATTGGTGCTGAAACGTCCACGAATCCGGCGGATAACAGTATTTCTCGAAATAAACTTCTACACTCGTGCCAGCCGTTTTTTTGGTTTTGGCGTGGATGAATTTATGCGTGTGGCTGATGAGCATGAGGATCTTAGAGCTGTTTGATTATGGCTCGCCTCCCCGCAGGCAAACCAAATGAGTCCGACCAAAAACACCGCGATATGCGGTGGCACCGTCTACGCTACCGGCATTCATGTTCTGGTGGAGGGCGACCTCTGGGCGATGTCGGAACCGTCAGCACTGTAAACCGCGCCTCGGGCTCACGGTCCACCTTGGGCCCAGCTTGGCACCAAGCGCGATCAGAGCTCGGTGACCTCGAGTTTGACCAGGCGCTGGTTGCCCTCGTCCACGACCACGGCCCGGTTGCCACTGGCGGAAATACGACCGGGGGACTGCAGTTTGCCGATGGCGGGGTCGCCTAGAAAAACCACCGGGGGTTTCAGGGGGCCCTCTTCGGTGAGGCCAAAAAGGAGCACGCGGTTATTCTCGGTGTCGCTCACCCATAGGCGTTCTTCGTCGGTGGCAATCGTGATGCGTTTGCCGAAGCGCATGCCTGCCCAACCGGTGTAACGCGCCGTTTCCGTCCAGGTATCGCCGTCGGTATTCAGGCGCACGATCGCACCGCCGTCGGCCGCGAGCACCTGTCCGTTGGGCGTGCGGCCCAGACTGGTGATGTCGGCTGGCATGGAGCCGCTGAGCTTGATGGTGATCTTGTTTCTAAAGGAATTGAACTGGCCGTTGGCGGCTACCGCGACCCGGGCACCCTTGCCGGCGGCATCAACAAATACCACGTCGGGGCGCTGGCCCTTCCCGATCAATACGGCACCGGTGGAATTTTTCGGCAGGTCGTCGGCGGCCTTGGCCGCGTTTTCGTCGTAGCGGACGCGCGGGGCCGGAGCAATGGGCCCGCAGACGAGGATGGGTTTCTCACGCCGCGAGGAGAGGCCGACCATGGAATCGTTGGGTAGAAATACCATCTGCCAACCGTCGTTGTCCGTCATGTGCAGAGTGTCGCGCGGAAAGGTGGAGGGTGAGTCGGTCCAATCCCAGTAACCACAATTCCACCACACGCGCCCTTGACGGTCGATGCCCAGACCGGAGGAGCGGTGGACGGCACCGATACGGCGAACCCACTCGAAGGCGTTCTTTTGGTCGCTCCAGTGCAGGATGTGAATGATGCCGAGTGCGCCGGCGGTGGCCCAACGGTCGGCGGAGAGTTGCACCAAGCCGATGGACTGATTCATTTCGCCGTCCTTGGGTAGGGTGCCGATGAACGAACCGGAGCTGCCGCCCATGACCACACCGGGCGTGGGCGAACCGTTTTCATCGACCCGCTGAATCGTGGTGTGCCAGTTGAACACAAAGAGGCTGCCGTCGAGCCAGACAGGATTACTCCCGGGTAGTTTGATGGTCTCGTGCTGACCCTCGGGCGTAATCTTCAGGTTAAAATCGACGATCAGGGTGCCGTCCGGCAGCAGCACGATGGAGTTGCGACGCGCGCCTTCGGGCAGGGTGCCACGCGGTTCAATTTGCCGAGTGACGACGTCGAGCACCGAGAGGTCGCCTTCGGGCGAGATCATGGCGATACGGTTGCCGATGGCACTGGTTGAAATGACCTTCGCGGGTATGGGCAAGGCCGTGAACTCGGTGCCGGAGGGTGAGTCGGCGGAAAGGGTCCAGAGTTTGTCGCCTGCACAGAGCATGACCTGATTGCCGACAACCGAAAGCGTCAGGCGGGAGCGGGCGTTTACCTTCGGCACGGGATAGGTGCCGAGTTGCCGGCCGTCGACCGAGTAGCGGTTGATGGCGGCGGTGCCGCCAAAGGCCCAGAGGTAACCGGACTTGTCGACGCCAAGTCCGGATATAGGGCTGCGGTCTTCCACCTTGCCGACATAGCGGACAAGGGTGTCGCCCGCATAACCGGAGTTGCCGAGCACTCCGGCCGATTTGATGAGGGTCTGCCCGGCACCCAGGCCGAGGGTGAGAAACAGGGAGGCAAAGGAGTAAGCGAAAAAGGCTTTCATGTTCATGGGATGGAGTCGGCGGGTTATTCGACGATGAGCTCACCCCAGAGGCGGGGGTTGATCATGGTTTCACCGGGGACGTCGTTGACGAGGCCGGTGGTGTTGTTCGACCAGTAGCTGCGCATGATGTTGGATGCACCCTCCTCGTCGCCGTAGATGACGCCGAAGTCGGCTTTCAATGGAAGGCCCAAGGCGCCGGACGGCAGCCCGAGCGAAGTCAGCGGAATGCTGGCGACGAGGGTGTAGCCGTTTTGGGTTTTACGAACCTTGATCAAGGCTGCGGGCAACTGGGTGACCCGGTCGACCAATGCGCTGCGCCAGGGACTGTTGAACGGCACCGGCTCCTTGGTTCCGGGCACGCGGTAGTCGTAGAGTATGGCCACCGGACCGTCGCCGTAGTTGGCGATGAGCAGACGGCGGTCACCCGGGACGGGATCGGCGCGGGTGGCGGAAGCGGTGGCATCGGTGGAGAACTGGAAGTCGACGGCATCACCGGTCTTGAAGAGCAGATTGAGATTGTTGCCGCGATTAAGCCATGGAGTCGGATCCTTGACCTCGTAGCCCAGCTTTAGCATCGGGCCCTCGCGCAGGATCTTGGCCCGCGCATAGGGGAACGGACGATTGGCATCCCCCCACTCGGCCGCCCACTCACCCGGCCAGTCTTCGGGGTTGTCCGACAGTGGCTTGGGGGAAGTGCGCAGAACGGCGGTTTTTTTAACCAAGGACTCCAGGGCACGGGCTTCGTTGATTTTTTCCGCGGCCACGATCTGTTCCACGGTGATCGGCAGCGGTCCGGAGGAACGGATCAGGTGATCCATGCCCTTCAGTTCGTAAATGCGGTAGGCACCGTGGCCGGCCTGCAGGATGTAGCGGCCGGTCTTGGCATCGCGTCCGAAGTATCCGCCAAAGGCCTCACCACCGATGCGGTAGGGGCTTTTTTCGATAGCGACACGAACATCATAAAAGAACTCGTCGAGGTAGATGCCATCGCTGGTGAGCGCAAAGAAGCGGCCGTGATTGCCATTGAGCACGGTGATCTCGCCCTGATCGTCGAAGGGCGCGTCGCCCAGATAACCAAGGTTGCCCTGCATGACGCCGGTCTCGGGCAACGGAGCGGCATGCGAACCATGCACGCCGAGCCAGTCGTTGCGCATGCGCCACTGCACCTTGCCTTCGGGATCAATACCGACCATCGGAGAGGCGTTGAGCAGGAGGCGGCCCTGAGTGTCGACCATGGTGGCCTGCAGGCCGCCGCCGGGGGCGTAATTATCGAAGGGCACGGCGCCGGCGATGGCTTCGTCGAGCCGCCAGTCGGGCGCGCCGGAAGGAAGGTAGCCGTTGAGTTTTAACGTGGCGCGGGCCCAGTCCTTGTCGTTCTGGACCGCAAAACCGAGATCCAAGCCGGGGCTGATCGCCGACCAATACGGGATGGAGAGCACGGCGCCTTTGGAAACCTGAAGTTCGTCGACCGTCGCGGTCTCGTCGCCGTTGCGATCGATCCAAACGAAGGTGTAGTAACGGGAGTCTTTGCTGGTTTTCTCGGCCCGACGCAGGTCGCCGAACTCGCCGGCAGGTTCGGTGAAGTCCTTCAGTTCAGCCGTGAGCATCGGGTGCTCCTTGAACATACGTGGCACGGAGAAGCGCGGACTGTCGGCCATGATGCCGGAGAGTGAACCGATAACGGACCAGAGCCGGGCGGAGCCGTCGGGCAACAACTCAAAAATGCGCATCACACGCCCCTTGGCGAAGAGGAAGGTGCGGCCGTCCTGGTGAATGATGCGGACGTTGTGCCCGTCGACGAGGTTGCCGAGCTGGTCGGGCTTGGTCTGGTGATGCAGGACCGACTGGATGGTGGCCTGCTTGGTTTTGTAATCGAGTTTCCACAGACAACCCGCGCCAACCCAGACGGTGGCATCCTGCGGGTCAAAGCCTGCGCCAGAACCACCATAGGGCGTCGGGCCGAATATTTCCTTAACCGTATGGCCGGAGACCGTATCCCAAACGCTGATACGCTTGGGTGCCTCCTCGTTTTCGGCGAGCCAGAGCCGGTTGCGTGAATCCAAGGCGATGCCGGAAGGCGAGCGGATCTCGTCGGATTTCCAAACCCCGCGGGGGGCGCGTCCACCGCGTTTGCCAAGTTCGCGCACCAGTTTTCCGGAGGTGTTGAATATCTTAATGTTTTGATCGACGCCGTTGTCGGCGACGAAGATTTCCCCGCGCGGGCTGGCGGCCATGCTGGTGGCGACCTCGGGGGGCTCGATACCTTCGGGAACACGGATCTGCGCGCTGAGATTGCAGGTGAAAAGTTTTTCCGCGGCGGCCCCGGCTTTGGGCGAGCCCACGCGGAACATGGTGGAATCGCCCAGCACGAACAGACTCTTGCCGTCGGTGGCGATCGGTCCGGGGGCGGGCACCGCGATGGAGCCGGCCTCGGCACCGTTCTTGGGGTCGATGATCAGGATGCGATCCTCGTCGCGGAGTGAAAGGTAAAGCAGTCCGTCCAGATAAACGACTCCGCGCAGATTGCGCAGTTTGAGTTTGAGACGGTCCTTGCGCCAACCGGTGCCCTCGGAGGTGTCTTTTTTGTAGGCGATGACCACGTGTTCACCGTTGGCTCCCTTGTAACGTTGTTGCACGCCGGCGTAGTCCCAGGTGACGAGGGTTAGTTCACCGTAGACGTATTCCTTGCCGTCGGCGTCCTTGCGCACGCTGTTGTAGCCGGGGCTGCCTTCATCGAGGGCGTAGATGCGGTCGGGACCGAGCGCGAGGTAGAGTCGTCCGAGTCCAATAAAGGATGAGAGGTTGGCCGAAGTGACCTTGTTGCCCTCAAGGTCGGCCAGAACGATGTTATTACCCGACTCCGCCACGGGGGCGCCGAGCACCACGTGGTCGCCGTAGGCGGCGGCACTGGTGGGATTGGAATGGTCGGCCAGCCAGGTGTGTTGCGCCCACGGGCGTTCGCCGGGGGCGTAGAAATACATGTCCAACACGGGGGTGATGCCCGGGTGGCTGATGGCCTTCCATTTATAATCACCGGGGGCAATCAGCACGCCGTCCTCATCCTTGCCATCCCAGACCAGTTCATGCGGACCAGCGGTCATGGGCTGTCCGCTGACCAGATTGCGGATGCGCCGTCCCTTGGCATCATCGATGACCACGGAGGCCTTGCCGTCGACCGGCACGTTGATCTCAAAAGCGATGCGCTGGGCCAACCGGGCCTGGGCGGCCTTGTAATCCGCCAGACTGAAATCCGTCCACGCCGATGCATCAGTGCCGATGTCGAGAAACGGCGGCCAGTTCGAGGGCGTGAAATAATTTTGCCGTTGCAAGGAGCGGCCGTCGGCGTCGACCCACTCGACCATCATGGCCCAGTGAAACCGTGCCTGCTCGACGCTGGTGAAATTCACATTTGGCAGGGTGAAGACGTAGGTCCACCCCTCGCGACCGGTGATGACCTTGGCCCGGCTCTCATCGAGTATGGCGGTTTGATTCGCGGAAATGCCCAGGTGCAAATGTGGCACCGGCTGACCAGGCACAAAGGCCCCCACCCTCACGCGAAACGTCAGCGTGCCCTCGGCGTAATCAACCGCATAGGCGACCAGTGGTGTCGAGTTATCGGAGATGGTTTGGTAGGCCGACTCCGCCCGGGCGGTAAACGCCAAGACGGGCACCAAACAGAGGATCAACAGACAATAAAAACGCGGCATGGTTCAATCAGGGGCGGGTTGGAACAAGCACGGCGTGCTCAGAGCGCCGGACTTACCGTGATCGTATAGCTCACGGGTTTGACGGCATCTCTGGATGCAGTGCGGTTAGCGGCACTCTTATCCATGATAATTTTTTTCAACGCGTCATATTGTTGGATACCCTCGGGCATCGCCAGACGCCAATGCTCAAGTGGATTTAGAATGTTCTTGATGCCGATTGCCTCGAACAGTTGCTGGTCTTGCAGGGCCTTGGTGGCCACGGCGAAAGGTTCAGAGAACGGATTTTGAGGGAATTCGGCGGCCAGATTAATGCCGGCGGCGAGCTGTGCGGAGGTGAACGTCTTGCTCGCAGAGCCCCAGGTGACCGTCGTTTGCGCAGGTGCGCGCTGCACGACCAGACGGAAGCGATTCAGGTCTTCGTTAAAGGGGATAAGGGTGCTCATCGCCAAGGTGTCCTTGCCGTCGGCAGGGCCCGTAAAGCAATAGGGGTAACGCGTCGATTCGACCGCCATCGTCCCCTGCTTGTAGCTGGTGACCTTGTGGCCGGCGGTGCCGATGGCACGGTTGCCGGTGTAGTCAATCGTGAGCGTGCCGATATCGCCACTGACGCCCATCGCTTTCAGGAAGGCGTAGGCCATGGCGAGATGGCCGTTGCCGCTTGGGTGCACGCCATCACCGGCCAGCACGTAATCGTCGCCGAACGCGGCCTTGGCCTTAAGCATCGCTGCCATCATGACGGCATGCACATCAGCAAAATGCACCCCTTCGGCAGAGGCCACCTCGCGGGCGGAATCACGAAGAGCGGCGAGCGTTTGGTTGTAAACATCTGCACTGACACCGGGGACATGGTAAGACTTTGTGTCCACCACACCGGGCGAGCCCACGATGATTTCACGCACTCCGCCGGCCTTCAGCTTCTTGACGATATCGGTCATGGCCTTGCGGTAAGTTTCGACGACCTCCGGTGTGATGGCCTTGTAGCCGCCGTCATTCATGCCGTAGCAGGTGGTGGCGACCGACGGACCAAACGGCAGCACATTCGATTCGATGCGCGCGTTGAATCCGGGAGCCCGCTCACCGCTCCAGCCGAACTGCATGGCCATGAGGTTATCGGCCGGTTGGCAGAGCAGCAGATATTGCTCGATGTAGAGCGAGTAGAGGCGCTGTTCGGTGATAGAGTCGCCACAGACAGCGACGAGGTCGCCGCTACGCAAAACCGGCTGGGCCTGCAACGATACAGCGCCAGCCGACAATACGAGGATCAAGGCGGCCAGCAGCCGACGTGGATAAAACAATGAGATGATTTTCATGGAGAGGTTCAAAAAAGTGACGTGAAATTATTGAGAGGTGAGCTTGAGGCGCATGAAGAGGCGCGACCTTTCACCAATGATGATCGATGCGACCGAGACGTCCTCGACCGTAGTAATGTTAATACCATCCGTATCCCATATACCCAGGCTCGGGGACCACTCCGGTTGGTAAACGATGTCGGAGCGCGGCTGCACATAGGTCATGCTCAGGACTCCGTCCACATGATCAACCGTCGGCAATCCATCACCCGTCGTGGAGCCGTGGGGAATATCGAACGCGTATTCGATCAGGTTGGCGATGCCGTTGCCGTCGGGATCGGCGGCGCGTAATGCATCGCCCCCAGAGAGTCCGTTATCTGTGAGCCATGAAGCGAAGCTGGAGCCTTGAACGGTAAGCTGAATGTCGTCGTGCCCCACTCCGCCTTGATCATCGGTGGCGGTTAGGCGGAACACGTAAACTCCAGTCGACAGTCCCGTCACGTTCGTCGTCGCCGACGCTGGGGAAGTCAGCGTGGCGGTGCCGCCGGAAAGCTGGGCCCATGAATAAGAGATAATGGCCCCGTTCCCGCTGGCCGCCGAACCGGTGAGTGTGGCACTCGAAGCCGGAAGCGCCACCGCCTGGTCCGAGCCGGCATTCACCACGGGAATGGGTGTCACATTACCAAAGACAATGGCCTTGGCATTGGGTCCCCACTCCAGCTTGGCAATCATCTCGTTACCCCCGTCGTAGGGATGCAATCCGTCGATCAGATAAGATTGTCCGCCGGTAGGTGCCGGTGGGTAGGCCGTTACAGTGTTGGCAAGGTTATACTCACCGACGTTTCCAATCCAACCGTGAGCTTCCAGCTCATCATAGGCAGTCCGGTCGCCGACCAGGAAGCTGGTGCCGTCGGCCATTCCATTCAGGACGGCGTGGTATTCATTTATGCGAGCAAGCGATGCGGTTGAAATTGTCGGGTGAATACCGGTGTCCGGCTTAAACCAGAGCGGCTTGTTGAGCACGATTTTGATGTCGGGCCGCGCTGCTTTAAGCGCGCCGATAATCGCCTCCAAGTTAGCTTTGTATTGCACCGCCGATATGGCCTCCGTGTCTTTCGAGTCATTCGCGCCCAGCATGATGTTCGCGAAGGTGGCACCGATCAGTCGGGCTTGTCCGATGATGCGCGGGAGTAAGTTCGTGAAATTCGTGGATGTGTATCCGGGTATGCCGAGGTTGCTCGCCCAGACAGCGATCGGCATGGAATAAGCCGCCGAAAACTCCGGGTCCGCCTCCAGGTAGGTATGCGAGTAAGTGGCTGGCGATTTATTGGGATTATTGCTGCTGGTCGCGAATCCGTAGGTGATGGAATCACCGATCCACAGCGGCACGACAAAGTTCTTGGTGGTCGGGCTGTTTTGATAGGTGAGCAGACCACTCACGCCAACCGCGGCGTTGTCTCCATTGTCAAAATATACCGCCCTGTAAGTTGTCGTGAAATTGGATACACCTGCGGGCGGATTCGCATCCACCACTTCAAATGTGTTACCAATGTAAGTGCCGGTGCCCGTCCCAGAACCGTCGATTGTGAGCGGCGGGGTAAATGCCCCTGTGCCGCGATACCAGCGAATCGAATAGGGCTCCGTGCCGCCCCGCGGGAAAGGAGAGGCCAGGTGGTTTTTGCCGTCATACTGGCCAACGGCCGGTTGAAAAGGAGCCTCCAATGCGCCGGTTTCGCTCCAAGCATAAGTCGTGACCTTGGTGAACGAAACCGAGGTCCCTGCCCCGCCCCACATGGAAAGTCCCGTGACGCCGGGTGTCTCAAAGTCTGGCGACATGTGCCGCTTGGACCCGGTATAGATACCATAGTCTTCATAGGTCGCGTTAGCCACTTGGGTGCCCGTGGTCTCATCCGTAAGCGTAGCGGAAACCACCGCGGGGAAGTTGTTGGTGATCTGAGCGGCCAGAGTATAGGTGTGGCCGGCAACGGGAGTGAATGCAGGTGCTCCGTTCGGACTGATATTCACAATCGTGCCCCCTCGATACATGAGTTGCGTTGAAATCGTGCCGAAATGCCAGGCGGTGACCATCATCATTGGATAGATCTCCTGACCATTAATCACCACTGATTTGCCACGCAGGAAAACACTGTGCGCCAGCCCGTCACCCGTGTTCGGCATGACAAAACTCGCCTCAATACGATGATTGAGACTTGTCTCGGCAATCGGTCGAGCCACGCGAATATCGATGCCGGTGCCACTGGGTGGCACGGTCAACGTCAGCGCGTTGCCCGCGATATTACCTACCCCATACGGATCAACCCAGTTATTGCCGATAGTCGGCGAGTCGGCACGGACAAATTCGTCCGAAACGACAGGAGTCCAAGTGCCTGCACGGGCGGCAAGTATGAGGACGGTTAGAGATAAGAAACCGGCGGCCAGGACCCGGTAGCGGATGGCAATCGGGTGCTGGGGAATGGAAGTATGCATAGACGTTAAATAAATATGATCCGCCCTTCTGGGACGAAGGGCGGATCGGAATAACTATCTTACTGAAGCGTGATCGAACCCCACATCCGGGGTGAGAGATCTGCTTCGCCGGGGACGTCATTGACGAGACCGGTGGACTGGTTGCTCCAGTATTGGCGCGCGATCGTCTGGGTGCCGCCGTCGCCGAAGAGCACACCAAAATCACCGCGTAGTTTGAGGCCGGACTTGGGCGTGACGCCCAACACCTTCCAGGGGATGGAGGCTTCGATGAAGTAACCGCCATTCATCGGTGAAGTGGCCAGGGTAACCGCACGACTGGTGACCACGCGATCAAAGCTGATCGTGCGCCACGGCGAGCTGAAGTCGAACTTCTCGGAGGCGGATGCACCGGGTGCCTTCTTCTGGTTCAGGACGGCGATGGGGGCGTTGTCCTTGACCGTCATGAGCACACGGATCTGGCCGGCGACCTCCTTGTCGGTGTCGGGTCCGAGCATGAGATCAACGGCGTCACCGGCTTTGAAGAGCAGGCGTTCGTCCTGACCAACGTTCTTCGGTGCGGACCGGTTGATGAACACACGGTAGCCGAGGTAGAGGTTGTCCGCATCGTAGCGAGCGAGCACACGGCCATAGCGTTTGCGGGCGTTTTCCTGGATTTCGATGGCCGGCGCAGCGTCGTCGAGCAATGCGGACCACTCATCGGCCTTGCCGTCAATCGTCGCGGAGCCGGAGGCGATGATGATGTCTTTGGGCGCCTGTTCGGCCGCCAGCTTTTTGGAGAGCAGCTCCTGCGCCTCGACATACTCAGCCTTGGTGTAGGTGAGCTTGCCGCTAAAGCGCTGGATGGATTCGAGACCGGTAACCTTGATCACGCGGGCATCGGTGCCGCCGTTGGTAAGATAGGTGTCTCCCTTGGCAGTGCGGACAAAGTTACCACCGAAGCTCTCGCCACCGGCAGTGGTCGCATCAAACGACATTCCGCGGACTGCCTGCGAAGGCGTTTCAAAGTAGCCGCGGGTGTCCTTGAAGAGCGATTGGACGTAGAGGCCGTCGTAGGTGAACAGGTAGTTTTCACCGAGGTTGCCGTTGAGGCAGAAGACCTCGCCTGCCCCACCCTTTTTCTCGTCGCCGACCTGGACGACGCCGAGGAACGAGGACGGACCGATGATGTAACCGGGGCGTGCCGCCTTGGCATTGTGAGAGCCGTGCACCGAGGTGAATGGATTCGGATAACCACCGACCACACGACCGTCGGGCTGCACCATGATGATCGGGTCTTGATTGAGATACACTCGCCCTTGAGAGCCGCCGATGACCTGGCCTTCACCGTTGCCTTTGCCGATGAGCGGCTTGTCGGCATTGATCACGCGGGGTTTGTCCAAGTCATAACGCGGTGCGCCGGCGGAGGTATAACCGGCGACGGGTAACTGCACGAGCGAGTTGGCGCCCTTCACCATGTAGGTGACGGTGCCGTCGATGTCCGGCAGTTGGCCCCAGTAATAACTGCGCAACTCGATGGGCTTGCCATCGATGCTGATCGACGAGAAATGCAGCTCGGCGGGTTGCACGATGCCATCACCGTTTTCATCCGCCCAGGCGTAACGCTCGTTGTTGTGGCCGTTAAAAAACGGATGTTGGTATTTGGCGTATTCGGCTTGGGTGTCCTTGCCCTGAACGACAACGCCCAAGTGCGCGACGGAATGCCAGTCCTTGCCGTCAAACATGGTAACCTGCACCTCGCGAGAACCACGAGCTGCACCGGTGGTGTAGACGTAGAGCTTGCCGTTCTTCTTCACCACGCGGCTGGTGAGATCGTGCACCGACGCCGGGAAAATGGCATCGGGATGATCAATTTTACCAATTGAATAAATCGCTTCGTAGCCACCGGTTTCCCAGTTGAGGCGATAGACGGTCTGATCGGCGAAGCCCATGGATGGGTCGAAGTGATTAACCGTGCCCGCACCGGCGTAGCTGGTCGTGCCGCTCAAATCCTTGAGAAGTTTTCCGGTGGTGACGTCCCAGACACTGGTGCGCTTGGGGTTGCTGGTTTCTTCGGTCACCCACAGGCGATTAAGACTGTCGATGGCAATACCAGCGGGGTTCAACATCGCCTCCGCGATGAAGGCGCCGTTGTGCGGACGACCACCGCGTTTACCGATTTGAGTAACGGGTTTTCCGTCGGCGGAGAAGACCTTCACATTTTGCTCATCACCGCGAACGGAGACATAGACCTGGCCGTCCGCACCAACTGCGAGCCCCCAGGCTTCGGGGAGCGTCAATGTGGTGAACGGCGCAGTTTTACCGTAGGGAGTCGCCTTGAGAATGCGGCCTTCGGAAAGAATCAACAGCTCGCCGCTGGCGGTGTAGGCGATGGAAATCGGCGTGTTGACCGAGATAGTCGAACGAACTTTTCCGGTTTCGGATTCGAGCAGACGGACCTCGTTTTCACGAGCAAACGCAGCGGCGAGAGTATTGCCGTGCAACGCGATCGCGCTAAGGTTCGGAACAGCCGCGTCGTCATGCCCGCTGGAGCCGGCAGCCATGCCGGGGAGCTCGGAAACCCGGAGGTCAACCGGCTTGAAGGTATTGCCGTCCTTGTCCGTCTCCATGAGGTCCCACGGCGCGTAGCGACCGGTGGCCAGGGTGACGCGGTAGATGAGCGACTGCTTGCCTTCAGTGCCGACCCAGAGAGTGGTGCCGTCGGTGGCGAGCGAGATACGGCCACCGTCAAAGGCGACGCGGTTGTTTAATCCCCAGAGACGCTGTCCGTCGAGGTTGGTGGCGATGAGATGCCGGCCGGCCTCTCCCATCGGGGTGGCCAGTGCGATGTAGTCGCCGGCGGCAGCGGCGGCTTGCGGGCTGGTGTGATCGCCGTAGAAAGCGCCACGACCGTCGTCGGTGCCCCAGGTCGGGTTGCCGGGATTGCCGAAGGATAGCGCGTAATTGGTGTGGATACCGTCGTGGTAGAGCCCCTTAAAGGTGTAGTTGCCAGGTGCGACTGGCTTTCCAGCGTCGTCGAGGCCGTCCCACTTCTCGGTGTTTTTACCGACTTTGCGCGGCAACGCAGGAACGAGATTTCGTATCCGGTTTCCGGATTCGTCCTCGATAGCGATGGTCACGCGGGCATCCTTAGGGAGCGTGTAGGTCAGCTCGGCGGGACCTTCGGCCGCGTCGCCTCGCTGAGCCTGATGGAGCGCGGTGATGTAGGCGGGCTCGGGCAGAGTGAGATTGTTTTTTGCTTCGAGGAAAACGGGGCCCCAGCTCTTGTGCGCGGTCCAGAAGAACTCACGGCTGGTGGTGCCCTCCGCGAGATTGTCCGCATAGCGATGAACGGGCCAGTCGGTTTCGCCCCACAGGAGCTCGATACCCATGTTAAGGGATCCGCCGGCGGCGAACTTCTTATCGAGCGTGATGAGCTTCCACGGGATCTGCATCTCCTGCACATAACCCTTGCCGTCTGCATCCGCCTTATAGGCCGTCGCCGCCCCTTGTTGCAGTTGCCAGCCGTCGACCTGATAGAGTTGCACATCGCCGCCACCGAAGGGCTTGTCCAAGCTGGTGCCGTAGGAAATCTGCAAGGCCGGCTCTTTTTTCGCGGCATAATACCAGGCGGTCAGATGACTGATCCGGTCTGTCTTGATACGCAACTGCACGGAGTCACCGGCCCAACCGCGATTGGCCTGATAGCGTGGATCGTGGCTGTTGCCCATCGGGCTGGCATCGGTCCAGTGGATGGCGACGTAGAGATTATCCGCGTCATACATCGATGAAATCTTGGCGGAATACACATCCACCAGCGTCTCCAAGTCGTAGGTGACGAGCATCGCGCCGGACAAATCCCAGTCGCTCAAATCACCGTCGATTTTGAGCTCCGAGGACTTGGGAGCAGGGACCGAATGCAGGCCGTGGTTGTCGGTCTGAATCGCGTGCCCCGAGGTAACGAATAGGCACGCCGAAGTAAGCACGGCGGCCTGTTTGAGCAGGTTTTTTTTGGGTATCATGTTTTAAGGGAAAATGGATCGTAGCTCTACTCGTGGACAAACCAGCCGACGGAATGTGCCGAAAGATTGACCGTCGTTTCATGCCGTGTGCCACCAATGACTTCACGCCAAGTGCCGGCCGGGAGACTCAAACTGGCGGCTGTGCCACTGACGTTGTGACAAGCGATGAGCACCTGACCCGTCGTCTGGTTTTCCCGACGCACCACAAACAACGCCGGCCCATGCGCGGGTATCTGTTGGGACGCGTCCGGGTGAAACGCCGACAGCGTGGCGCGTAACGTGAGCAGATGCCTGATGCGGGACACCACACGCGCGCGCAACGAGTCGGGAGCGCCCAGCTCGACCGTGAGATCGGCGGCATCAAACGAAGAGCGGTTGATGCTGCGGGCACGGCCGGTGGTCTTGACCAAGGCCTCGTCGTTACGGGTGCCCAACAGTGACGGCAGGTAAAATGCAGGGATGCCCATCAGCGCCATCGGCACGGCTTGGGAAAGCACAAAACGATCAATCTGTTCATCAAGCGGACGGTTGCCGCGAGGATCATTAATGGCGTCGAAATAGGTGACATTGAGCTCGTAGACAGAGACCGAGCCGTCGGCGTTGCGCTTGCCGGTGATGTCACCGCCATGGCTACGGGCAAGGTCGCACAGTTCCTGACGTTGCCGCTCGGTAAGGATGCCCTCGGTCGGTCGCATGCCGATGCCGTCATGGGTGGCGGTGATGTTGAGATAAGTCGCCTGGGGTCCGATGTAGTCGAGCGTGCCGGCCCAGGCGGTCAACGTGGAGGCATCGCCGGTGTGCAGACTCCAGAGCAGCAACGGCGGCAGCGAGAAGTTGTAGATGATCTGGGCTTCGTCGCCGCACTCGCCGAAGTAGCTGACGTTTTCCTTGTGCGGAACGTTGGTCTCGGTGAGCAGCAGGAGGTGCGGCGCGGCCAAATCAAAGAGGTCGCGCCAGAGTTTGATGATTTCGTGCGTCTGCGACAGATGCGCGCAGCTGGTCCCGAGCTGTTTCCAGAGGTAGGGAATCGCGTCGAGGCGCAGCACCGAGGCGCCCTTCAGCGCATAAAAAAACAGCACATCGGTGACCTCCACCAAAACACGCGGATTGCGGAAATTGAGATCAACCTGGTCCGCGGAAAACGTGGTCCACAGCATCTCCGTGCCACGCGCGGTTTCGAACGGATGCAGCAGTGGCAGGTTGCGTGTGCGCAGCACCGTGGACGTGTCGGTGCCGGGCGGGATGGCCACGGCGAAATCCTTGTAAGGCGAATCAGCCGAACAATGTCCCTTCACATAGTCGCTGTGCTGCGAGGCATGGTTGACCACCGCGTCAAAAACCAACCGGCGGTCCGCTGCCAACGCGCCCACGTCCTGCCAGTCACCGAGGTCTGGCCGCACTTGCCGGTAATCAATCACCGAAAAACCATCGTCGCTGGAAAAAGGGAAATGCGGCAACAGGTGCACCATGTTCAACGTGTCACCAAAACACGCACGCAAGAACGTCCCCAGCGCCTGCAACGGCGTGCTGCCACTCTGGCGGATGGTATCGCCATAGGTGATCAGAAAGGCATCGCGCTCCGACCACCCCTTATCCGCCGGAGCTATTTGCGCGCGGTAACGACCGGCCAGCCCGAGTAATTCATCGGCCAGCGAGTCAGCCTTGTCCGGATAAAGCCCGCGTAAACGAGTCCGAATCGACGAGGTAATCTCCGCTTCGGTGCGGGTCGGGTTAAGGACAGTTGCCTCAGAGGCGTCATCAACTAGAGATTTCATGAAGTGGCTTTTTCGTGGTGGTTTAGTTGACGTGAACGATCCATGGCGGAGGACCGACTGGATCGCGCCTCACAAAGCCGAACCAAAGAGTGTTCCAAGGATGGCCGTTCTCCGACCACATCAACCGGGTGCTCCGTCCATCCGCACCGCCATGCTCCCAAACAATGGAAACACCGAGGTCACCCGATGCCGGCCAACTGGAAATGTTCAAGGTTTCGTAGGGCACAAAAAACTCGCCCTGCCCCTCGGTCCCGTCCTCCGACCGCTTGAGCGCTCCAGTCAATCCGCGCGCGCTGGACGGCGAGGAGTCGCCGGCTTGTAAGCTCAGCTTTTCGTCTGATTTGAAAGCGCCACTCACCCAGAAATAAGGTCCAGCCGTGCCCAATAGACGAGGTTCACGCGGATCGAAATAGAGGGTAAACCGATCTTTTGAAAAATTGCCGGTGCCACGAAATGCCACCCAAACGCCTTCGGCTCCGGCCTTGAATGCCCAATGCAGATAACACGTCTCTGGCGTTGGTCGATAATCGGCCGGACCGGCGGTCCATCGCGCCTGAACGGGTTCGCCAACCGGCATCCAGCGGGCATCAGCCCATTCGTCGAGATTCCCATCGGCAACCACCTCGCCGGACTTTGCCACGCCTGCACGCACATAGGCCAACTCAGCAGCGGCGTTGATTGAGTTGGCCGATTTGTTCAGCGCAACTCGCCCCACATCCGAGCCCTCGGACAACGGCACCTGCACCTCGGTGACCTCGCCATTCACACTGAATCGCGCGACCGCCGTTCCACCCGCCACCACCGTGCGCTCACGAATCCAATGCACCTCCGGTATCATCAGCGCACGCACGGCCGAAACGCGGCTCCCTCCGTCATGGTAATCCACCATCTGCACAAACGGCCCCGGCCCGGCGAATACCTTCGAGAGCGGAGCAACCAACAAGTCCTCCGCACGGGAAACATTCGGCCAGATCATGTCGATGGTTTGGGATGAACCGGCCGCGAGAGCATACGTGGTGGTGGCGCGTGTATCGTCCTCATGAACCGGATACAGATCAACCCGCCCGACCCGTTCCCGGTCGCTCTGGTTTTGGATGGTCACACTCGTTACCAATTTCCCATCCGACCAGCGGGTTGCCCCAGTCGCCGTCAAAGTATTGGGCACATTTTGACCCGCCAGTGCGGCAAGCACCGCCTGCGCCATTTTCAGGTGTCCCAACGCATTGGGATGAATCGTATCCCCTTTGCCACCGGTCTCGGTAAGCGAAGAAAAGGTCTGGCTGTAATGCTTCGGAAACAACGGCCACATCTGCCGCGCAGTCGCCTGCAAGTCGTCGGCTCCCCCACCCCACAACGCGTCAAAAGTCCGCGCGACCGGCGCATTCAACTCTCGTCCCAGCACGTGCAACGCACCGCCAAAATCGATCGTTCTAAAAATCGCCGCGTCCGCCGGAGATTCACCACTCACGCCGGGCAACCGGGTAATGTTAATATGAGGCGTAGGCTCCAGCAGCACGACGTCCGCGCCCTGTGCATGCAACTCGTCGACCAGCCAACGCACCTGCTCCAAGTAGGCTTCGACTGGAGCGCCTGCGCCCTGATCGTTCAGCCCAAACATGATCAATGCCAAATCCCCCTTCACCGGCCCCGCGTCGGAATCCCAGCGACGAATTGCCGCATCAACACTGCGCCCCGGATAAGCCGCCCGCCTGACTTGGATCGCCTGATTACCCGTCGCCCGGCCGAGCAGCATCGACAGAATCTCCGGAAAGGGGCCGGTCGCCGTCACCGAATCGCCAATCGCGAGAATCGTGTAAGGCTCTTTCGACAACAATTTGGCCCCCGTCCTCGGCAAGGTTTCCCGCAGACTTTCCGGCGGCAACGCCTCGGGCTCAGGAATCAACAGAGCCGATTGACCGTCAGAACCCTGCACGATTTTCCCGCTTGATTCGTTGGCAAATTTCAAGGCCTCAGGCACTTCCCACAGGTCTACATGCGGAGCAGCGATCCCCAAGAACGGGAACAGACAACAGGCCAAAGCGGCGGTCTTAAAAACTAACGTGCGCATTTTCCTTAAGCAGGTGGGTAACAGGGGGCGACAAGCATCCACCCGCCCGTTGGGCTGAACAAGACACGACTTATTGTATACATTGTGTATCAGCAACATCCCTCTATTTCCATCTCGCCCCCCACCGCGCCGCCTGCCTCCGACGCCCAGGCCTCGTTCGTAACGCCTGCCACAAGCTTCACGCCCATCCCGACAAATCACGTTGTCAGCCCCGCCCTCACCTGAGAATGCTCATCCCCTTAACCATGAGCATCGCCTTCAGCCCCTCCCTCCTCTCCACCATTGAAAACGACGGCGTCATTGCCGTCCTCGTCATCGACCGCAAGGAAGACGCCGTGCCGCTCGCCAAGGCCCTGCAGGCCGGTGGCATCACCTCGCTTGAGCTCACCCTGCGCACCGCCGCCGGACTCGAAGCCATCCGCGAAATCAAAAAACACCTCCCGTCCCTGCTCGTCGGCGCCGGCACCGTGCTCACCCCCGATCAAGTCAAGCAGGTCAAGGCCGCCGGCGCCGACTTCGCCGTCGCGCCCGGCACCAACCACCGCGTGATGTCCGCCGCCGAAGCCGAAGGCATTCCCTTCGGACCCGGCATTGCCACCCCCAGCGACATCGAGGCCGCCCTCGAACACGGCGCCAACCTCCTCAAATTCTTCCCCGCCGAAGCCTCCGGTGGCCTCAAATACCTCAAAACCGCCACTGCGCCCTACGCGCACCTCGGGCTCAAATACATCCCGCTCGGCGGCCTGACCGAAGAGACCATGGGCACCTACCTCGGCGAAAAATCCGTCGTCGCCATCGGCGGCTCCTGGCTCGCCCCGCGCGAACTGATCCAAGCGGCAGACTGGACGGAAATCACCGCCCGCGCGCAACGCGCCTCAGACATCGTCCGTAAAATACGCGCGGCTTAAGAAGGCTAAGCCAATCCCCCCTCCCACGGCGGATAACCCATTCATTTCGCATTGCAACGGTGTCCGGCGCTTCGCGCCATCGGCAAAAATGGAACCGGCCAACAAATCCAAAGTGATTCGTGGTAGCTGTTACTGCGGTGCAGTGCAGTTCGAGGTAGCTGATGAATTTCGCTACGCTATGAATTGCCACTGTCCAGACTGCCGACGAGCGACAGGGTCAGCTTTCAAACCGTTTGCGGGAATTTCTCGCGAAAAACTGCACCTCACGAAGGGGGGCGACAGCTTATTGATTTTCGGCGATCTCGCGGCGAACCACGACGTGCACTGTAAGACTTGCGGATCTCTGTTGTATTCTGTGCTCCAGCACGGAACACGATTACACGTGGCTATGGGGTCCCTGATAGATGAGCCTGGCATCAGCCCTACTGCACACATTTTTGTGAGCGAGAAAGCGCCGTGGCACCAGATTACTGATTCACTTCCTCAGCACGAAGGGCACGTCACTTGAGGACATACGATCCCAAAAATGTAACCCACGTCCCGGGTTTATCTGTCACCTAGATCCCTGCGCCATGCTCTCTAACTTACTGGACAAGAACTCAAGCCACCTGAACCGACCTTATCGACAATCAGTCTGGCATCCCCTCTTTTAGGTGCGGGTGGAGGAATTTTAGCACTCTACACCTCGTCAACCGGCAACGGGAATATCCAGATATCCCCAACCGGCACCGGCGCGGCACTGATATGCTGTTTTATCTTTAGTCCCATTGCCATTATCACTGGATTTATTGCGTTACTAAAAAGCAGCATGAAGATTTTAGCCGTTTTAGGAATTGGGCTTGGTTTCTATCTTACCCTCGGATGATTTGGCTAAGTGATTTATAAATGAAAACCGAATCTTACCACACGCTGCAAAGAAACTGCACAGGTCTGTGACCTGAAACGTTCTGCAAAGTCGTTATGTCTCCGCCTAAAGATTTTGTGCAAAAAGTTGCCGGATATTCCAATGTCCAGTTAGCCCACATTCTGGAGTCGGCCAAGGACTATACACCTGAAGCGCTCAAGATCGTTATGGCGGAATGGGACAGCCGGAAGGTGCTACTCGATACGGTTATCCCGACAATGACAGAGGCTAAAAAAAGGACGGAATTGGAAGCACAACCAAATCCGACCAAGCCGCAAACATTCAAAGGTGTTGGATTGGTATGCTACGGACGGGACTACACTAAGAGTGTTGGTTACGTCACCACCCAATGGTTTTGTGTCTTTTTCGTCCCCTTGATCCCCGTTCAGAGCTTTTACGTCGATCAAGTAGTATTCGGCGGAAAAGGCGTTGCTAGTGCTACACGCATTAACCTGGGGCAAATAGCCAGAGTCTACTTATTTCTAGTATTCATGGCGGTATTTGCCTACGGTGTCTTTCAATTTTGCTCAAAGCTTTCTGACAGTGGACATGACTACTGGGCATTGGCTGTCGCATCGACTTCCGCATTAGTGCCGTTTATTACTATCGAGTCCTCTCGAAGACGCGCACGAAGAAACAGACCGAACCAGGCACTGGCGCCAGACTCCGCATCAGACAGGCCAACCTCTCCGGCGGCACATTTTTAAAGTTAGGCAGAAAAAAAATGAAAACACCAATCCTCGCCACAATATACCGACTGTTTGGATTCCTCGGCTTCATTGCCGGCGGTCTATGTATTATCATCTCCATTGCCGAGCCCAATAAGCTGCCAGGCGGCATCATGATTGGTGTCATAGCACTATTTTCTGGAGTCATCTCGCTAGGTATCGCGGAAGTCATCACGCTTATCGCGAAGATTGAGCACAATACCGCATCCAGCGCTGATTCTGACTCCGAGAAAACCATGAAAGAGATTTCAGCGACGCTAAAGTCTCTTTTGCAGACCACCAAAGCCGCTGTGGATTTCCCTCCTGTGCCCGGAACCGAGAAATTCTTTATCGCGATCGAAGGTTCGGTTGATGGCCCTTACAGGCTGAATGATATTATTGAGCTAAAAAGCAAAGGCGCGCTTGATGAAGCGGCCCTTTACATTCAAGAACGCGGGAAGGAGTGGAAGAGAATATCAGAACTAAAATGAGCCGAACCATACGCTACGGAGAACCTCCACAGCTGTCACGAATCGTGCTGCGCACGCTTCGCGCCAACTGATCCGATCTCTGAAACGTTAGGCAAAAATATGAAACCCAAGATCATTGCCTTCTTTTTGGGCGTTATTTCGTGCTTGGCCTGCCTAATTGCGATCCCCCTTTTAGAGGGTCGAAATACCACAGACGACGCTTACTGGCAGAAGCGCAGGCTAGACAGTTTTTACAACACAACGCTAAAACGTTACTATAAAGAAAAAGGCGAATTCCCGAGGAATTATCAGCAGCTGCTTTCTTTCGCAGGCCCAGAAGATTACGGACTTTTGTATTTTGTTAATCCAGAAACCCACGAATACCAAAATTGGATTTTAAACGCCAGTGATGAATACATTGCCGAATCCTCTGTTTTTAAGAAAGAAGACCAGAGGGCCAAGTTAGTCATTACTAAGGCCGGTGAAATTTTACTTAAGACACTTGAATAAAAACGGAGCCGAACCAACCGTTCCTTAACGTCAGCCAAAATGAAATTACTAATCTCCATCTTATCACTGGTATTACTAACGCCAGTCCGTGCAGAAACGAACGCGCCGAAAGATCCTAATATCGTTAAATTTGAGAAGCTTGCCAGCGAAGGCGACGCACGCGCAATGACTGAACTCGGCTTGCGTTATCACCAGGGCCAAGGCGTTAAACAGGATTACGCCATGGCTTACGATTGGTATATGAAAGCGATTGAGCAGGGTGATGGCGACGCGTTTAATAATCTTGGAGTTCTTCATCGTGATGGCCTTGGTGTGCCAAAAAACCAGAAGGCGGCATATTTGATTTTTCTGGCGATTCATATGGAAGGAATGGGCAGTGATGACACCCAGAGTCGTGCCGGCCGGAATCTTCAGCGATTGGTGGATAATTTACCCAAAACCGACATCTATGAAGCACTTTCTTACACTTGGCCCTATGTGGTGCAAATCATGAAGAGCCATGGAAAGGATCTAAAAATAGGCCCGGAAGTATTACCTACGAAAGATCGCCCTAGGATTCGAGACAACGGATGGTGGCTAGATAGTGAGCGCGCGGACATGAAATTCGAATCGCCAGAACCATGGAATCAAAACAGAGGTTAACCACTCGCTATAGAGAACGAATATGCCTGTCACGTGCCGGGCTGCGCACGCTCCACGCCAGTTGCGGTCACGTCTGATCTAAAACATTCGGAAAAAATGAAACGCGTAACTCATTTGGGTGTATACGCCCTTATCAAATCCAAGGGCAGCATCGCCTTAATCTTGAAGAGCAGAGGCCCATATACCGGCAGCTGGGATCTGCCCGGAGGGAAGATCGAATTTGGCGAATCACCCATTCAAGCACTCGCTAGAGAGGTCGAAGAAGAAGTCGGACTTAAGCTTCAGGCCGCAACACTAATTGATAGCTTATCCATCAACGTGTCGTTCGAGAACGAGACCGGAGAGTTCATAGACCTTCACCATATCGGCATCATTTTCGCCTGCGAGGTATCAGCGCCTGAAGAACTACGCCATACTGGTGATGACGAAGATGCTAGCGAGGCACGTTGGTTTCCTCTACCTGCAGTTCAATATCTGAACTTGACGCCTTTCGCTCACACACTGCTCAAACGGGACGAGACACCGTAACCGGTATGCTCTCTAGCTTAACGGAATAAGCACGGAGCCAAACCACACGTGATAGAATTTCTCCCGGGCCGTATTGACCTGAAATTCTCCTAAATGAACATGAACGCGAAAATCGCCCGAGTCATCATGTATGTAAAAAATTTCGAAGACTTGGCCGCTTGGTATTGCAGCATCTTTGGATTCAAAATCCGGCTATCTCGTCCGGAGGCGCGCTGGATAGAGGTGAATATAGGAAGGGGCGTTGTCCTCGCTTTTCACGGTGGCGGTCATCCCAAAAACTACAATCGACCACCCCAGATTATGTTTGAAGTTCCTGACGTGGAGGAAGCCTGCAAGGAGCTAAAGACGAAAGGAATTAAGCTGGGTAAGATAGGCAGATGGGAACATGTGGTTTGGGTTCATGGGAAAGACCCCGAAGGCAATCCCTTCCAGTTGACGGAAATAAAAGATACCTGAAACCGGCCGGAACTATCCGCCTGAATTGACCTTATCGCCTGGCATCCGACTTCCGCCTGCGAGTGGTTAAACGCCAGCTTCACGAATCAGCGCAATGGGCCTCGTCTTGCGTGTGGGGTTCAAATACGTTGGCGGAACCATGTCTCATGACCCCCTTGCCCAGATTGATCAGAATGTTCTGGAAATGATCGAGCAAAGCCCTGTCGGGGCGGTTCCCCATACCCCCACTTATCAGGATGCCCTGCGTCGGCTGACCCACACCCACCAAGTCTACCACTCCGCCGATCACAAGGACGGCTACGTGACCGTGCATTCGCTTTCGGCCAAGCCGGTCTTTCACGCCCAGAACCTCGAGTCGCTGCTGGCAGGCAAGATCACCTTCGATGCACTCGAAGCGGATACCAGCATCTTCTCCCGCTATGTGAAGTCGCTGCCCGCCGAACTCCAGGCCAAGGCCGAAGCCGTTCGCGAAAAGGTGGTCGCGGGTCGTATTCACCATCGCAACAAGCCAGGCAACGAGGACGTGCATGATCCCCTGCATACGTTGTTTTTAGTTCCCGGCGGTGGAGCCAACCCCGGTCTGGCCGGCAACTACCTCTACGGCTCGATTTTTGAAATTAATGACGAAGCCGGCTCTCCGTGGTCGGTGCAGATCCATGACAGTATCGACGGTATGTCGAGCTGCACGGCCGCAACCCAGGCCGAGGCGTTGGAGAAGCTACAAGAGGTGTTGGCCAGCGCTCCGTTCCTGCTCAGCGAGCTCGACGCGTTGGACTTTCAGACGAACTGAACGTCACGCCCACTTTGAGTAGGCAGCCTGCTCGCAGGCGCGTCCGATGCCATCCGGCTCATCACGTGAAAGCGCCGGGGACGGCGCACTCTACAGTTCTAAATTCCGGCATACGGCGCTTCCGTAGTGATCTCGCGTCGATTATCCAAGCGCTGCGAAAAATCGAGCGGGTCACCGATGTTCACCGTGCCGCGGACGAATTGGTAGGCCCAGACTTGGAAGTGGGTAAAAGCCGCCCCACCAAAGATGGTGGAGAACGCGCCGTCGACCGCGTCTTGTCCGCAGGAGACTTTGATGCGTCCGACCCGCGGCGCGTGGAAGCGGGCGTCGGTGGTGAACCAATGTCCACCGACATAGACTTCGGCATAGGCGTGGAAGTCCATGTGGTTGAGCCGATCCGGATAGCCGATGTCGGGCAGGTGTCCGGTGACGTAGCGGGCGGGGATGTTAAAGGTGCGGTTGAGCGCGATGGCGAGGTGCGCGAAGTCGCGGCAGACACCGTAGCCGCGTTGCAGAACTTCCCACGCGGAAATGTCGGCCCGGCCGGACATGAACCGATATTCGATGTTGTTGTGCAGCCATTCGCTAATGGCGTTCACGCGGGGCAGGCCGTGCTCGATGTGGCCGAATTTCTGCCAGGCGAAGTCGGAGAGTTTGTCCGAATCGCAGTAACGACTCGGCAGCGTGTAACGCAGCAGGTCCGCAGGGAGTTGATCGGGCGACTGCGGTGTAACCGGGGGCAGGTCCTGATTATCGACATGGGAAGACACCAGGACGATCGCATCGTGCCGGATGTAATTGGTGCCGGGGGCCAGGCTCACGCGCCAGACCTGGTTGCCGTGACAATCGGTGAACTCCTCCGCGGGGAGATTGTTACCCAGCATCAACGACTCCGAGAGCACCAGATGGGTGCGGGTGGGCCGGGGCTTGATATTGAGCAGTAACGACGCGGACCCGGTCACCTCGTAGGTGAGCGCACACCCGACCCGGATAGTCAGATCAAACGGCGGAGGCGGAAGAGAAGGTGTGTGCATAGGCGGAAGCAGGTCCGGCAACCATTGCGGTTCCATCGAGCCGGGTTTTCCCGACCACCTGGACGCGACCTAATGGTGTAGTGCATATACCGCGCCGTTGAAACCACCAGCGCAGATAAAACATTACGCCTCGATTGCGCCGCCCGCGCATTCCGGTCTGGATAACGCGATAACCCCGGCGGACGAACGGATTGCCATCGCCTACTGCATCCGAAATCGCACCTGAATGCCCATGCCCTCCCTCGTAAAATCCTCGCACATCCTCCTGATAACACTGGCCGCGACTCTGGGTCTTCAGGCTGAGCTGATACTGAATGACGACTTTCAACACGCCCCCACGGGAACCCTGGCGCCGGACTACTTGATCACGCATTGGCAGGCCCATGTCATCAACGGCGTCACCGATGGACGCGTCTCTGTGGTCGAAGAGGACGATGGCAATCGCTTCATCCGCGTGACTTATCCCGAAGGCCAGATCAGTCCGCCCAATAGCGGCGCGCAATGGAACCGCCTGATCCGGCATCCAGTCGACGAGGCCGTTGCGGAATACCGCGTGCGCTTCGACGCGGACTTCGACTGGACGAACGGCGGCAAGCTGCCCGGCCTGACCGGCGGCACCTCAGCCACCGGCGGCAAGCCCGACCCGAACGGCTTCAGCTCACGCTACATGTGGCGCAAGGACGGCAACCTCGTCGTCTACCTTTACCACTCGGAACAAAAAGGCCGCTTTGGCGACGACCTGCCGCTCGGCAAACAACTGCTCTTACCCGCGGGCGGCTGGCACACGCTCAAACAACACGTGAAGCTCAACACCGCCGGCAAACCTGATGGCGTGTTACAGGTCTGGGTTGACGGAAAACTCCTGCTCGACCGCCACGATCTGCGCTGGCGGCTCGCCGGCCAGGACTGGGGCATCAACCATTTCCTCTTCAGCACGTTTCACGGCGGCAGTAGCGACGCCTACCGGCCCGCGCGAACCAACCACATCGACTTCGACGATTTCACCGTGACCTTGATGCCGGCCGGCGAATCAGCCGAGTGATCACTTGGTCGGCGACTGCTCCGCGGCAGGCTTGGTCGGAATCGGATTGGTCGGGCGGATGAACTTGGACTGGGCAGGCTGCTTTTTGAAAAAGCTTTTGTTCGCTTTCAGGTCACGCTTCGACGGCTGGTATTTGGCTCCCATGTCCGACAGCGCCGTCGAAAATCGAAGCGCCTGCAACCAGAATCACACCGAAGTCGGTTCGCCCGTGGAGCCACACCGTTAGTTCAACGCCGCCTTCACCGTGCGCAACAGCACCTCGGCGCTGAAGGGTTTGGGTAAAAAGTGTTTCACGCCGAGGGCCGCGGCCTTGGGAATTTTGCCATTCAACGTGATACCGCTGGCGGCAATGATGCGCACCGCGGGATCGATCTTCTTCATCGCATGAATGGCGGCTTCGCCATCCATGACCGGCATCATCATATCAGTCATGATAAGGGCGATTTCCTGACGATGCCCCGCGTAAAGCGAAATACCCTCGGCGCCATCGGATGCCTGGATCACCCGGTAGCCGAATGCTTCCAGAATCTTGCAGGCGATCAGCCGGATGGGCTCTTCGTCATCGATCACCAACACCGTTTCGCCACGCCCACGGGGAAGATCCAAAGCCGGCAACTTCAGGGCTTCATCTCCGGCAGGCCGGCCGACCGGCAGGTAGACCGCAAAACGCGTGCCGCGGCTCGCCTCGCTGTAGACCTGGATGAATCCGCCGTGCCCCTTGACGATGGCCAACGAGGTGGACAGCCCCAGACCGGTGCCCTTGCCTTGCTCTTTGGTGGTGTAGAACGGATCGAAAATCTTGCTCAGATTCCGGCTGGTAATCCCCATGCCGGTATCGGATACGTCGATACAGATATAGTTTCCCGACCGTGCGTCATCATGCAGGGATGCAAATTGCTCATCCACCTCTACGTTTTTGGCGGTCAGCGTCAGGGTGCCGCCATTCGGCATGGCGTCGCGGGCGTTGACGCAGAGGTTGATCAACACTTGGTGAATCTGGGTCCCGTCGCCGATCAACGACCGCAGCCCGTCCTCCACGCGGCTCTCGATAACGATGCCCTTGGGAAAGGTATCCGTCACGATTTTCACGACGTGCTGGATGATCTGGTCGGGGCACACCTCCACCCGGTTGCCATCCATGCCGCGGGCAAAGGACAGGACCTGCCCGACCATGTCGGCTCCGCGGCGGGCGCTGGTGTAGATCGACTCCAGCAGGGCGAGCTTGCGGGGATCGGTCTCGTCAAATTTGAGCAGGTCCACCGACATCATCACCGGAGAAAGCACGTTGTTAAGATCGTGCGCGATGCCACCGGCCAGCGTGCCGATGCTTTCCATTCGCTGGGCTCGCAGGAACTGATGCTCAATCCGCTTTTTATCGGTGATGTCGGTGTTGATCGCCAGCACCGCACGCGGCTTCCCGTCTTCGTCACGCACCAAGGTCCAGTGACACTCCGCGATGATTTCGACATCGGCCTTGGAGACTTGGCTCAATTCACCAACCCACTCGCCCTTGGCGATGGTAGCGCGGGTCGCTTCATGAAATTCGTGGGGGTCACGGTAAAGCAGCTCCGGAATAGAACGACCGGTCGCCTCCGCGGCGCTCCAGCCATAGAGCCGCTCCGCACTCTTGTTCCAGTAGGTGATCCGGTTGTCGAGGTCGCGCAGAATGATGGCATCCTGCGCCTTGTCCAGAAGGGCCGCCTGCTCGCGAACCCGTTGATCCACCTGCTGTCGGGCCAGCTCGGCCGAGACCCGGCTCGCGAATATTTGCAGGGTTGAGATTATGAATTCGGTGCGGGCGACCGGCTGACGGTATAACACCGCCATCAGTCCGATCATCTTGCCTTCCGCATCCAACAAAGGATGGCCGATGTAGGCGTGGGCCTGAAAAGCGGCCAACAATCCGCAGTCAGGAAAGGTTCCCTGCACATTCAGCGGGATAATGCAGGGCTGGTCGGGAGCTATGGTTGCGCAGGGCCCGCCTTGCATCTGGTAGGATACATTTTCCTGCCGCTGACCATCCACCACCAGCGCAAGGGTGCGAATCTCCCCGGAGTCGTCGGGATTCAGACGGCCGATCACACCCACATCCGCCCCCAGGGCGGATACCATGCTTTGAGTCAAACGATCATAAAATTCCGCGCCGATGGCAGTCGATACGCCGCGGGCAACCATTAACACCGCATCAAGAGTTTTCGTTCGTTCCTCCCGCGCACGCAGAGCCTCGATACCAAATGCAAGATCGTCGGCCAGCTGCTGCAGGAGGTTGATTTCATCCGATCCGATTTCCACCGCCTCGGAGGCATGAAGTCCAAGCAAACCATAAGTGCGCTCCTGGTTTCGCAACGGCAGGCAGATGACACTGCGATAACCATGCCGCAGGGCGGTCTCGCGCCATCGGGCGAAACGGTCGTCGGTTTCGATATTTTGACACACAACCGCGGCACCGCCGCGAATGGTCAGTCCGGCCGGTCCGCGTCCGGTAGGCAAAGACTCGTCCCAGCTGACTGAGATTTCGGAGAAATAACCCTCTTCCACACCGGCGATGGACACCGGTCGAATCGTCTTTCCTGCGTCTGATTCGGCATAGCCCACCCATGCCATACGGTAGCCGCCGCTCTCCACGGCAATGCGCGCGATGGCCGCCAGCAACTTCTCCTCGGAGACCGCGCGCACCAATGCCTCGTTGCACCCGCTCAACATCTGCTGCGCCCGGTTTACCCGCAGTAATTCACGTTCCGCTTCAACGCGTGCGGTCACATCCTCGGCCACCAAGATAAAACTCAACGGGGCGCCCTCCTCGGTGCGGATCAGGGCGACACTGGCGCGTTTCCAGACCACCGCTCCGGTCTTATTCAAACACCGTATGTCGGTGACGATATTGTCACGGGTGCCCTTGACCAGATCCTGAAAGATTTCGGCCTGCTTCACTTGATCACCGACATGGATCAGCCCGGCGATGGTCATGCGCTGCAACTCCGCTTCCGTGTAGCCCGTAGTGGTGCAATACGACGGATTGGCCTGCAAAAAATACCCGTCGGCTCCCAAAATCGCTATGCCGGTGGCGGCGCCTTCAAACATCCGGCGAAATCTTTTTTCACTGGCGCGGAGACTCTCCTCAATGCGGGCGCTGTGGGAAACCTCCTCGGCCAGCTGACGCGTGCGCTGGTTGACCATCCGGCGCATCACCAGATTCCAGATAAGAATCACGATCCAAATGACCGCGGCGATTCCCAGGCCCCGCAGTGCCCAGACCGGTAACTCCGAGTCGCCGGTTGCCCGTGGATCGAAAAGGAACGCATGCAATGACTTGTCGGCGGAAACCATGCCGGTCTGTTCAAAAACAGCGGCAATCTGTTGCCACCGGCTCGGATTCATATGCCCGAGCTCGATAAAGTCCGGCTGGATGTAGGGCCCCATTTCGCGAGCCTCATCCAAGAGCATGTCCCGGGTGATTCCCCGCTGCTTCACGCCGTCGACGGACAGAATCACATCGGCGACCTTGCCCGGATTTTTCATCGCAAACTTCCAGCCCTTGAGACTGGCCCGGATAAAAGCCGCGGTGCGGGCTGGGTGTTCCTCGACCACGCTCTGCCTGGTGAAAAGCACGTCTCCGTAAAAATCCACCCCGTAGTCGCTGCCCCTCAGCAAATGGGTTTCTATCCCGCGGGCACTCAACCGTGCCGGTTCGTCGGTGGCGTAGGCGGCGATCGCATCCACCCTGCCCTCAACCAAATCCTCGAGATGCCAGTTGTGCGGCACAATTTCCACCCGGTCAGGATCAATGCCCTCGCTCGCCAACATGCCCGCGAACTGAGCCATGCCCTGCCCCTCGGCCAACATCACTTTTTTCCCGACCAAATCGGAGGGCCGCTGGATACCTCTGTCGCTCCGGCTCATGATCACGTAGGGCGAGTGCTGAAAGATCGCCGCACAGGCCACCAGTGGTTTCCCGTTGAGATAAAAACGAACGAGATCGGAGTCGCCCACCCCGTAATCCGCCTCGCCCGCCAAAACCACATTGACCGAGGAACGGCCCGGAGTGCCCGGCTCAATCCGCACCTTGAGTCCTTCCTCGGCGTAATAACCCTCCGCCTGAGCCGCGTAATAACCGGCAAACTGAAACTGCGGCCACCACTTGAGGCGCAAGGTCACGGTCTCCAACTCGGCCCCGCTCAGTGCTCCCGCGCACACCATGAATAGCGATACCCCAAGCAACCACCACCGGTTGCCACCAGAGGTGGTTCGACAACGTAGTTTCAGACCCCGCAGTGGTTGAGTGAAAGCCGGCATAGGTAATCAACGGACTCGCAGCGTTTGTGGACTGCGCTGCGACAAGCCTCTGATTTCACTCCCCAAACGCAAGACTGTCGGAAGGTTGAGCCACAAACTTTTGCCCGCAGCCGTCCGGGCTGGATACCGACTTAGCACTACTCCGTTACGTAAAAAATGTAGCCTTATTATGGCGCTGGAATGTAGGGGCCGGGCTTGCGCGGCCCGTTTGGCGTCCAAAGTAAAACAACGTCCAGTGCAGGTTTCGCA
>JBBKWO010000037.1:0-46049 GCA_037969015.1 Opitutaceae bacterium | reverse complement strand
CTAACCCCCCCCCCCCCTCATCTTTTACTATGCCTTCGAGTAAACAAGTTTCCTTTGATTTCTGGCAAGTTGAGACACAGGAGGGACACCCTTCGTTTGAAGATATTCTCAATAGTGCAATTGGAATAACGAACATCGGTAGCAGGGTTTCGCAGGTAGGAGACCGGACTTTGCGTTATGAGGTTCTACGTCGTGAATCTAGGTTGTTCGTTGGAGACATTTTAAAGTTGAGGATGGATGAGCTACCTGGTGTCGCAACACTCTCAACTGCACGGCACGATTTGAATCTGAGGCTTGATGAGGGAATAACGGAAGATACCGCATTTGCTTACGATCCTCAGACTGGAGCCTTAATCACCCAACGAAATTTCTACGGTGCTTCTGGTCCTGTTATCATTGAATACTTCCGGCTATTGGCAAATCACCGTGCTCCCATTCTCTGTAATGCAGTCGTTTCTGAGGCTGGTTTTGAACGACTCCAGTCGATGAGGTTGGTAAAGAAATTTGTGTTCCGTGTGGCCCGTCCCCGTCGAGGGACTATGGCCCAAGCTCAAAATACTTCGGTGGGACAAGCTATCGGATTACTCAACAACCTTGATGCAATGCAGGTTGAAATGGGTGTAAGTGTCGGTCGCTTTAACTCTGAACTGAACAAGGGCGGGATTGTTCAAATAGTTAGAGACCTACTGAGGATGAATTCAGATAACGCAGAGTCCGTTGATAAGGTCTGGGTTTCGGGTAAGACTGATGACGACACTTCCGACCAATTCGACTTGTTGCAGTATCGTATCAAATCTTACCAAGATATCCCGATTGATGCCGCACGCAGGACCATGACTTCAGCCTCCAGAATATCGGCTCTTATTCGTGCTTTCAGGGACAAGGGTGCCGAGATTGAAGCCTTGCTGACCGATTAAAACAGTGGGCAAGGTTGCACAGTTTCTGGAAAGTCATGGTCCTAAAATCTCTTGTTTAGGTCTAGCAAGTATAGCCTATTACAACGGATGGCTTGAACAGGCTCCGAACCAATTCTCCACCCTCTTACAGGCTACGATTAACGTAGCAGCTATCGCGGTCGGGTTTCTGGCTGCTGCAAAGGGTATTTTGATTTCTTCCGACGGTAAGGACATCATTAAGAGACTTAGATCGACTAATCAGTTTCTCCCTCTGATTAATTACTTCATTGCCGCTACCCTGTGGAGCATAATACTTTGCGCATATAGTGCGTTCCTGCTGGTCGTCGATTCTACGGTGGTTTGTTTAACTACCCAGATTCTTCTGATTGCATGGGTGTCTATTTTGACTGGGGCATGTTTTGCCTGTTTCAGAGTTATCTACCTCTTCAACAGTATTCTCAGAACACTCTCAAAGTAAAATGGTTCGGAAATACTTCTCACGATACTAGTCGATGTATGAGTTTGGAGGGAGGGTGTGGGGTATGACTCGAATTCTCAACAAATGCATCGTGCCCGATATGCGAAACAGCGTTTGTTGGTTCTCTGCGAGAGCATCCTTTTGGCCCAAGGTCATCGCCCGCAAAACGCCGGCCAATTCTGGACGGTTCTCAAGGCCGAGCCCCAAGACCGCCGCCAGTCGCGTCTGCATGCGATCACACCAGACATAATACGCCGGAGCCGCCCTGACTGTTCCCAGCCGCCCGGCGCGGCGAATCGAAAAACCAACGCCCGCGTTTTTTAAATACGCCTCAAATGAATCAGCCTCCGGTTCGGCCGGCAGCGCGGTCAGGATTCCCAGCATCTCCACCACTTCGCCCCGCACCGGAGCGGTCGCATCCAGCGCCCAATATATCCGTTGCCCGCGTAGCGCAGCCAGATGCTGATCGGTGCCGGCCACCCGGCCCAAGCCGATCGAGCGATCCGTTTCATCGACGTGAAACACCCGGTCGATTTTCACCTCCAGCCGGGCCTCGCGTGGAGGCAGGTTTGCGCGTTCCGGCACCCCCCTCCAACTCAGCTGACCATAGACGACACCGAGCAAAATCATCGCCGCGCAGAGTGCGGATAGGCAGACCCTCGTTTGTCTTAACACGACCAGCCCCGCGATGAGAAACGCGCCCGCCGCCGCGAGCAGCCAGCCCATCGCCGGCGTCGTCACTCCGGCATGCGCCATCGCCAGACCGAGCATTCCAGGGACCAGCACCCATACAAGTGGAGCGCGATGACCGGTGCTGCGGGACATGCCTTGGAACTAATCGAGCCTGCCGGCATCGCACGATCAAAATAGTTTACGTAATAAACCCGCTCGCTCCCCACCAGTATCGTTCCGCTCTGTGCCTTTAGCCCAAAGGTCTTCGTTGCCTTCGTTCTCTTTTGTGAAACCTCTTTAGTGACATGGCCGACCCCGCGCAGCAACCCGACCTCTTTGGTAACGAAGCCCCCGCTTCGCAGGCACCGTTGTCGTCGGCCGCGCCCGCTCCCGCCACCGTCCGCCCGCTGGCCGCTCGCATGCGACCGCGCACGGTCGATGAAATAGCCGGCCAGACCCACCTCACCTCGCCCGAGGGTTTGTTGGCGCGTCTGATCTCCAGCAACCGTTTCGGCAGCCTCATTTTTTACGGCCCGCCCGGCTGCGGTAAAACCAGCTTCGCCGAAGTCATCGCACGCGTCACCGGCAGCCGCTTCGTGCGTATCAACGCCGTCATGTCCAACGTCGCCGAGCTGCGCGCCATCCTCGCGACCGCCCGCCAACGACCCGACGAACCGACCCTGCTCTTCATCGACGAGCTGCACCGCTTCAACAAATCCCAGCAGGACCTGCTCCTGCCCGACGTCGAGGAAGGTTACGTGCGGCTCATCGGCGCGACCACCCACAATCCCGGTTTCTACGTCAACCCGCCGCTGCTTTCGCGCAGCCACCTTTTCCGACTCGAACCGCTGGCCGCCGCCGACGTCGCCACCGTGCTGCGCCGCGCGTTGCACGACGTCGAACGCGGACTCGGCTCCACCGGATGCACCGCGGCCGACGACGTGCTGGCCGACCTCGCCGTGCTCTGCGACGGCGATCTGCGTCGCGCGCTCAACGCGCTTGAAGTCATCGTGCTTGGTCTGCCTGTCGGCAGCGAGATTACGCCGTCCGAGTTGGAGGTTTTTGCCCGCGAGCGTCGCATCCGCTACGACGCCGACGAAGACGAACACTACGACACCATTTCCGCGTTCATCAAAAGCTGTCGTGGCTCCGATCCCGACGCCGCCATGTATTGGCTGGTCAAGATGCTGGCCGGCGGCGAGGACCCGCGCTTTATCGCACGGCGTCTTGTTATTCTCGCCAGCGAAGACGTCGGTCTGGCTGATCCGCTCGCGTTGCCGATGGCCGTGGCCGCGCACCACGCCTGCGAGTTTGTCGGCCTGCCCGAGGCCGAGCTCACGCTCGCGCACGCCACGTTGCACATCGCCTGCGCGCCTAAGAGCAACTCCGCCACCTTGGCGTTGGCCAAGGCGCATGCCGCGTTGAAAGGCTCGCCCGTGCAACCCGTGCCATTGCCGCTACGTGACAAGAGTGGTGCGGCCAGCAAGCAGAACCAGCACGGCAAGGGTTATCGTTATTCGCACGACTACCCAGAGAATATCAGCGGACAGGATTACTTGGAAAAACCGCTTCACCTCTACGAGCCGAAGCAATCCGGCTTTGAGGCCAAGACCGCCGAGCGACTTGCGCGCTGGAAACAGCTCAAGGCGGCGATCAAGAAAAGCGGGTAGCTCCTGATCGATGTAGCCACGGGCGTCCCCGCCCGTGCGAGCAACGTTATGTTTGCGAGAGATATTATCACCGCGAGCGGCGAAATGAGTAGGATACCATCCAACACGCCCCCGGGGACGGGGACGGCTACATCAAGCGCGGCAGCTTCACTGCTTCTTTACCTTGCGCAGGCTTGCTCGTGGAACGTTTGGGCTTAGCGTGGGACTTCATGAAGCTTTCCTCAGCCTGGTCGCTCTTGTCCGCCGTCTTCCTCTTCGGCTCCGTGTCCGTTATGCAGGCGCAGACCGCCGCGCCCGCCGTTCCTGCGGCTGAAGCCGAGGTCCCTGAAGGAACCATTGTTGGCGATCCCGTTTCGCGCGCCGACGGCCGGTGGCTTGGACTGACGATGGAGGGGCCCAAACTGCAGCTCAATTTTTACGACAAGAACAAGCAGCCCGAGAAAGCGGACCGTATCCGCGGTGTGGTGAAAATCGATCCGCCCGGCCGCCGGGCCGAACGCGATGTCATGAACCCCACGTCCGACGGTATGGCTCTGGTTTGTAATAAGCCGATCCGGGCGCCGTGGGTCTTTAATGTCTACATCACACTGATTGATGAAGACGGAAACGCCGACGATACCCTTGTCGTTAATTTCAACCGCTCTGAAGCCACCGCCACTACCGAGCAGGCTTTGAACGATGCCGCCGCTGCTGCCGCTGCGGCTGACTCTGGCGTGAAGCCACTGCCGGCTCCCGCCGCCCCACGGGTGCCTCCGGCCGTTTACTGAACCAGAGTTTTTTATGATGGGCCGGGCCTATCGTGTTTTTTGGAAATGAATCACGGTGTTGAGTTGTGTGCCGCCTCCGAGAGCCAAGCCTTCTCCGCTAGTTTATCCTCCAAAACAGCCCCTGGCATTACTCTGTTAATTAGGCGCCGCAGTCGTGGTATTGCGACCGGTTGAATGATCCGCGGTTTAGTTTGTAGTGACGCCGCAAGGACGCGCGGAGCGAGGCCAATGCGTTGGATGGCGTGGGGCGCGGTGGGCATCAAACACGGTCTAATCCCGGCGATGCCGGACTCGCGACCGCACTACGAACGCAGGCGTGGTGGAGGCGAGCTTGGATCAGTAGACTTTTGTATCCACCTTACGAAGTAGTGCTAGGGGTAAGCGGACCGCTGGTTTATCCCCGAAACACACCCTGCAGTATCTCAAATAAATCCGCTGCCGAATTACCCCGATCGCCGTATTGAGACGCGTCTGGCGGAGTGATGGGGCTCAGCTCTTCTTGAAGATCACCCTCGGCGCGGTATCGAGCTGGCCGCGGGTGACGCCCATTTGGTTGATGAGCTTGAGCTCCTTCCACAGCGACGTGCCATCGAGTTCGCCGCGTAGGAGTTTTTGATAATAGTCGACCGTCTTGCGGACTTCGTCGGGGCCTTCGTTCATGAACTCGACGCGGAAATGACGCGCACCGAGCTCCAACAGGCGGGCGGCGAACTCGGCTCCGGTTTGCGCGCGGTTGTTGTAGACCGTGTTGCGGCAGCCGGCGTCGGCTTTGAGCGGGAACTCGGCACCGACTCGGTCCTTGAGGTGGACGGCGTGCTTATCACACGGACGGCCGCAGTCGTGGTAGTCTTTGCCTTTGCTGAGGAACGCGCAGAACACGCAGTGCTCCATGTGAAACATGGGCATGTGTTGATGCAACGTGAGGTCGAACCAGGCGGGCGGCGCGGCCTTCAGCAACGACTCCAGCTGGTGGACGTTGAGGTCGTAGCTGGCGGTGATGCGTTCGAGTTTGTAGTTGGATAACAGATACTCGGCGGTCAACGGATTGGCGGCGTTGAGCGAGAAGTCACCGCGCATGCGCGAGCCGGCGTAGAAGCGCAGGTGCTCATGATTGCGAACGAGGTAGCCGTCGGGCTCGGCCGAGGCGACTTGTTTGAGAATCCATTCCTCGCCGGGTTTAAAGATGCGCGGCGGGGCGAGCCAGATCGACGGCGCGGGAGCCGTCGATCCGTCCAAGGTCGAAGGTCCAAGGTCGAACGTGTTTGAAGACTGCCAGTCGCGGAATTTTTGAACGGCCTCGCGGTAGTGTTTCGGGTTTTCGAATTCGCAGTAGACCTCGCGCGTGCCGGGGCAGGTGAGCACGGTGTCGAGTTGCGTGAGGTTGCGCACGACCAGCACGAGGTGTGCGGCGGTTTGGGGGTGGGGCGGGACCGCCGGGCCCGCCGGATTGGATGTGGGGCCGGTGATGGCGTCGATGGCCGGATTGATTCGCTCCGGCTGGCCCAGCGGTCCCGCCCTACCTTCGGCGGATTCGTTGAGTGTCCAGCGCTGCGGGGCGGCGCGAAGTTCGTCGAGCTTGGCGGCGGCGTCGCGGCGCAGGCGGTTGAGCTCGCTGACCGGGAGCATGAGCTCGCCTTCGAGGTGGACCTTGAGCTCGTTGAGGTGAAAGGGCGTGCCGCCAAGGCGGCCGATTTGGTCGCGAAGAATTTCAGAGGTCAGCGGGCGTTTTTGCGCGGGCTCGAGGGCAATCTCGGATTCGACCTTCACGTGATGTCCGTTGCCGTCGTCGAGCAGGAGCGTGAGCGGCTGGCCGGGACGGCCGTGGACCTCGGCGTTAATCGGACGGGTGTGGCGGAGTTTTTCGCCTTCGAACGTGCCGCGCAGTTCGCGGTCGAGCGCGGGGTCGTTGTTTTTCCAGAGTTTGTCGCCGACGTGGATGCGCTTGAAATTGAGGTCGCCGGAGCCGAAGCGCAGGCGGGTGGTGCCGTCGCGCTGGGGTTCGACTTGATAGACGCGTCCGCCTTCTTCGCCGGCGGCGTGGTTGCCGGCATCAAAGACAACACCGTCGCCGGGTTTGAGCGGTGAGATGAGTTTGATGAGCACGTGGTCGCTGCCGACATGCGTGATGTCGCCGAGGTGCACGCCGCGCTTGGTGCCGAAGCGGCCGTGGGCGAGTTCCTGATTATTAATGCCGCCGAACCAGCCGGTGTAGAGGCCGCGCGAGAACGTCATCGAGAGTTCGTATTTGGCGCGGTCGAAATCGAAGGGCGCGATGCTGGTCGCGAAGATTTTGTCGAGTGCCTGCCGGTAGACGCGGGTGATGCTGGCGACGTATTCGGGGGACTTGAGGCGGCCTTCGATTTTGAGCGACGCAACGCCGGATTTCACGAGCTCGGCGAGCACGTCGAGGCCGGCGAGGTCTTGCGGGCTGAGCAGGTATTTGCGGTCGCCGAGGTCGACCTTTTGTCCGTCGGAGTAGAGGTCGTAGGGCAGGCGGCAGGCTTGGGCGCATTCGCCGCGGTTGGCGGAGCGTCCGCCGAGCGATTCGCTGGTGAGGCACTGGCCGGAGTAGGCGACACAGAGTGCGCCGTGCACAAAAACTTCGAGCGGCAACGGGGTAAGTCCGGAGGCGCGCTGGGCGGCTTGGATGTCGTTGATCTCCTTGATGGAGTTTTCGCGGGCGAGCACGACGAGTTCGGCGCCGAGTTCGCGGGCAAAGTCCACGCCGGCCGAGCCGGTGACGGTCATCTGGGTGGAGCCGTGGATGGGGAAGTCGGGCGAGAGGCGGCGGATGAGCCGGCAGATGCCGATGTCCTGCACGATGGCGGCGTCGACGCCGGCGGAGATGATCGAGCGCAGGAAGTCGGCGGCGTCCTCGAGTTCGTGAGTGAAAACGAGAGTGTTGAACGTCACGTAACCCCGCACGCCGCGGCGGTGCAGGAACGCCATGAGTTCGGGCAGATCGGCCTGGGTGAAGTTCTTGGCGCGCATGCGGGCGTTGAACCGTTCGAGTCCGAAGTAAATGGCGTCTGCGCCGTTCTCGATGGCGGCGCGCACGCAGTCCCAATCACCGGCGGGAGCGAGCAGCTCGGGGCGGCGGAGGTGAAGGGAATCGGCGGCGGGTGCCGGAGCAGGTGCGGTCGTGACGGACATCGTGTGGACGGGCAACGTTGCCGCGCTCTGTTGGCGGCGCAAGCTCCGCCGCCCGCTCTTCCCTCCGCAGGTATGCTCGGTAGAAAGTAACCATTATGGTTACTTTCTACAGAAAATCGGGACTCTATAGAGGGAAACCAAAGTAACCATAATGGTTACTTTGTGTTGATTCGGGCGAGGGAGGAGCTGGTGGTGGGTGGTGACTCGACAACAAAAAAGCGCCGCGGGTGGCGGCGCTTTGGTGGGGCAAGATCTTGGGCTCAGGGGCTTTCGTGCCCGGAGTGAATGCTGCACTCCACCAGGTAGCCGGTGTTGCCGGGCTCCGCGTTATATTCGCCATAGGATGGGCAGACCGGCATACTTTTGAGGTATTGATCGGGGCCGATGATTTGGTCCCAGTTTTCCGGTCCCTGGCCGTGTTCGAGTTGATACTGATCCAAGGCGGCGGCCAGCATGCGGGAATTGTTGATGCAGGCCTTGGCTTGGCTGGCTTCGCGCACCTTGGCGAAGGCGGGAATGGCCATGGCGGCGAGCAGACCGATGATGACGACCATGATGAGCATGGAGCCGCCGCCGCCGCCGAGATTACCACCTGGCATGCCCATGGCGAAAAGGTAGGCGATGGGGTTGCGCGAGGCGCGGGGAGCGGGTTTGCCGTTCGGAAGCGAGAGCAGGTCGACCACGCGACGAGAGAGGGTCGGGTAGCCGGAGGTCAGCTCGTGGAGGGAAACGAAAAAGCCACGTTCCTCGTGGTGCTGTGCGGCGTAGGCCCCGGCGTCGAGTCCGGGGCCGTAGGCGCGGCCGCCGGCGAGCAGCAGCATGGCGCGGACGGAGGCGTCGGTATCGTTGGCCGCATAGGCTCCGTAGCGATCACAGGAGGTTTCCCAGGCGCGCCGGTAAGCGGGGCCGAGCAAGGGAGTGAAGAGGCCGGGGCCGAGGAAGATCTGTTTGAGAATGTGCCGGCTTTGGATGTGGCCGACCTCATGGCCGAGGATGAACTTCATTTCGGGCGAGTCGGGCCCGAGTGCTTCGAGCAGCTCCGAGTAGACGACGACGAAGTCGCGACCGGCGAAGCGAGTGGCGAAGGCGTTGAGCAGGCCACCGGATTGGAGGAGATAGAGCGCGGGGCGTTCCTTGAGTTGCAGGCGGTCGCAGACCTCGTCAAAGGCCGCCGCAAGGCGGGGGAGCTGGGCCGGGCCGACGCGGACGGCTTCGGAGCGCAGGTAGGCGATGAGCAGGCCGTTGCCCAGCCAGAAGAAGACGCCGAACATCGCGGCGTAGAACAGGCCGACGATGCTGAATGCTAAGGCGACCCAAACGAGGATCGACACGATGAGCACGAAGGTGAAGTAGGTCGATTCCTTGGGGGCACCAAGGCGGCCGAGGGAGAGGCCCAGAGGCGGGCGGGGCAGTTGCGGAGTATTGGTTTCCATAAGTGGGTGTATAACAATCCCCTTGTGGGGTAATGGATTACCCATGCCAAGCTCCGTGCTGAAGTTTATTGCGCCAAGCGGCTGCGCAAGCCTGTCCGGCGGTTCACCGGCCTTCGCGGAAGATGCCGTAGGCGACGTAGACGGCGATCATGCCGGCGAAAACGTAGCCGGTGCCGCTGAGTAACGTGACGTCGCCGTCCTTGGCTCCGACGATGAGCGAGCTGCCGATAAAAAGGCATCCGCTGATGAAGCCGAGGGCGATGCGGTTGGCGGAGGTTTTTAACGCGTCGTCGAGGTCGTCGAGGCCTTGATGCTGAAACTTGATGGTGAGATCGTCGTGCTCAATGCGGCGGATGATGCGGTGGATCTCTGACGGCAAATCACGCAGGCCGACGAGGGTGCCGCGCAACGCGGTGGTGGTCTCGCGCCAGAGGGTGCGCGCACTGGTGCGCTCCTTGTGCAGCGCGGTGAGCACAGGGCGCGCGTGGATCACCAGATCGAATTTGGGATCGAGCGTGGTGGCGACTTCCTCGATGGAGAGCACGGCCTTGGCCATCAGCGAGTAGTCTCGGGTGATGTTGATGCCGTTTTGACCGAAGATGAAGAGGAGCTTGAGCATGGCTCGCCCGAGCTCGATGTGGCCGATGGTGTGGTTGAAATCTTCGCGCAGGGCGAGGGTGACGTCGCGTTCCATGGCGCGCAGGTCGGCGCGACCTCCAGGGCTGCCGAGTTCGGCGGCGATGCGCACGATGCGTTCGGCGTCTTGCTCGGAGGCGGCGATAAAGAGGTCGGCGAGCGCGATGCGCAGGCGGCGAGTGAGATTGCCGGCCATGCCCCAGTCGAGGAAGCAGAGGCGTCCGTCGGCGGTGATGAGCACGTTGCCCGCATGGGGGTCGGCATGGAAAAAGCCGCGCATGAGCACTTGGTCGAGCAGCGAGGCGGCACCGTGGGCGGCGACGGTTTTGGCGGTCTCGGGCGAAAGTGCGGTGGAGCCGACGGCGAGGCCGTCGATGCGGTCCATCACCAGCACGCGCTCGGAGGAGAGGTCTTCGACAACTTCGGGCGCAAAGACCCGCTCGGGGTGCGGGTTGATGGCGTTGAAGTAGCGCTGATTACGGGCTTCGTGGCGGAAATCGAGTTCGCGGCGCAGACCCCGGCCGACTTCGGCGGCGACGGTGGGCAGGTCGTAGGGCTTGAGCGCGTCGATGCGCTGGTGAAGTTGGTTGGCGAACCAGCTGAGCAAGTCCAGGTCGGCCTCGACGGTGCGGCGCAGGTCGGGGCGTTGGATTTTCACCGCGACGGGGCGGCCGTCGGGTAGGGTGGCAAAGTAAACCTGGGCGAGGGACGCGCTGGCGACGGGTTCCTCATTGAAGGTGGCAAAGATCTCGTGGGGCTCGGCTTCAAGTTCTTCAACGAGGACTTCGCGCATGTCGGCGAAGGGCTCGGCTTGCACGGCGTTTTGCAGTTTGCGCAGCTCGAGCACAAGCGCCGCGGGGATGGCGTCTGGCCGCATGCTGAGGAGTTGGCCGGCCTTGATGAAGGTCGGGCCGAGTTCCTCCAATGCAAGCCTCAGACGTTCGTAGTGCGAACGGCGGACGGCGGGTTGCGGCAGGATGCGCTGAAGGATCCCCGAGGGGAGTTCGATCTGCGCGAGCAAGTCCGCAAAGCCGTGCTTGGCCAGCACGGCGATGATCTCCTTGGCACGGACGGCGTGGCCGAAGAAGGCGACGGGCTTCACGGTTCGCCGTTACGGGTGGGGGGCTCGGCCAGACGGGTTTCGAGGATGCGCACGCGTTCTTCGAGTGCGGCGACGCGCACACGGGTGTCGTCTTCGGTGCGGTTGAAGAGATCTTTGAGTTTCGCGCTGAGGCCGTCGCTGGCGGTCTCGAATTCGCGTTTGCCTTGGTCGGCGATTTTCTCGGCGACGATCTTGGCGTCGGCGGCGGACAGTTTGCCTTTGCGAACCAGCTCATCGAGGGAGTCCTCGATTTTTTCCTTGGTGACCACGGCGGCGCCTATGCCGGCCAATAGGGTTTTCTTAATGACGTCGATCATAGTGGGAACAGGTTATGCAGGGGTTGGTTTGCTCGCAATGGCAAACGCGAAACTTCACAGCGCGGCCTCGGGTGACGGTGGCACCATGGGCGGGGCGGGCATGTTGCGGGCGGAATGCGGTGCGGCGGCGCGCAACCAAGCCGCGGCGACCACGGTGAGCGCAAACGCGATCGCGGCGAGCAGGCCCACCAGATCGTAGCCGAGCAGGCGACCGTCGGCGGCCTGGATGACCAACAGTCCGCCGATGAGGTTGGCGGTGGCGCTGGAGGCTTGTTGCACCGTGCTATTGAGGCTCATGTAGCCGGCGCGGTAGCGGGGCTCGACGGCGTTGCTGATCATCGCCATGGCGGGGCCAAAGCGGCCGGACATGCTGACAAAAAATACCGTGGTGATGATCAGCGCCACCCAGACAGAAGTCGGACCGAGCCGGCTGAGCAAGATGCTGCTGATGATGGTGAAGAAGGAGATGCCCGCGATGACGTGCAGTTTATCGTGCTTGTCGGCGAGCCGGCCGAAGAGCGGTGTGCTAAAGAAAGTCGCCGCGCCGCCGAACAGGTAGATCATCCAAATGTGGTCCTCGGCGATGCCGACATTGGCGACCATGGACGGGGCCATGAATGGAATCATCAGGCCGGCGCCAAAGGTGACCATGGCGGTGAGCAGGAAGCCGCGCAGATGGATGTGGTGGCCGACGATTTCCTTGATCTGGCGAAGTGGGTGGGTGGCGCTGCGCTCGACGACGATGGCCGGCATGCGCAGCCAGGCGAGAGTGAGCACGATGAGACCGAGGCAAACGATCAACACGAACGGCGCGTGCCAGTTGAAGGCGTTGACGAGCAACAATCCGCCGGGCACGCCGAGAATCGAGGCGAGCGGAAAGGCCGTCATGACGGTGGCCATGCCGCGGCCGCGGCGCTCGGGCGGCACGACGTCACCCACCATGGCGATGATCAAGGACGAGGCGACACCGCCGCAGGCGCCCGCGGCGATGCGGGCGGCCAGCAGCCAGCCGTAGCTCGGCGAGAGGGCGCACGCCAAGGTGGCGAGGATGAAGCCCGAGTAGAGGGTCAGCAAAGAGCGCCGCCGGTCGAGCCGGTCGATGACCAGCGCGGAGACGAGTCCTCCGATGGCGGCCGAGATGCCGTAGGCCGCGACCAACCGGCTGAATCCCTCGGGGCCGATCTCAAAGACGCGCATCAGATGCGAGCCCAGCGGCATCATGATCATGAAGTCCATGATGTGCGTGAACTGCACCGCGGCGAGGATGCCGAGCAGGAGGGTTTCGTTAAAGACGACCTGCGGCCGCCCTGATGTGGCGGAGCCGGTCATTGGGAGCGCGGAGTTTCCACGGCTTCAGCGCGGGCGCAACCTGTGCCTGTAAATAGTTACTGGCTCACGGCTGTTATCAGCTGGTCCGCCATTACGTCCAACTGCGCGGGCAGGAATGCCCACGCTCCTTCAGGCCGACGGCGCGGCGGTGTTGAGCGCGGTGCGGCGGAAGAAGATCGAGACGACCAGGGACATCAGCAGTCCGAAGGCGATCAACGGCACGCCTTGCGTGATGGCGATGCCGGTCGGGCTGGTGATGAACTGCAACTGGGGCTCGACCGAGGCGAGTTGATCGGGGGGGATGTCCACGCTGGCGAGCATCGCGGTGCGCAAGACTTGTTGATAACCGGGGTTGATCAACGTGCCATAGATCCAGTGACCGATGCCGAGCACGATGCCGCCGGTGAGTGCGAGCAGGGCGCCGTGACCGAGGGCGCGGGAAAAGCCGAGAGGGGTGCCCGGGGTGGCGTTTTGCAGGCGACGCAGGCAGGCGAGCAGCGCGGCCATGAGGAAAATGTAGCTGAGCAGACTCTCGAGGGTCTGCATGGTTTTGACCTTGGTCGGGTCGCCGTTGAGGCCGGTTGCGTGCAGGCCGATCAGGCAGACAAAAAGGGAAAGCCCGAGAATGGTGCCAAAGGTGATGGAAGTGCGCATGGGAAAAAAGGGGAAGGCTTAGGCGTCTGTCGCCGGTTTGGGTTGGGCGGGTTCGACGGATTGGATCGGTTCGACCGGTTTGACCGGCGCGGAGTTTTCCAAGGGCAGTTCGTCATCCGCGTAGTCGTCGTCGTCAGCCGCCGCGGCGGAGCGGCCGGGCAGGGTATCCTGAGCGGGCAGGGGAGCGGGCGGCTTGTATTTGGGGCGACGGACGGGCACCGGTTCGGGCTCGTCGTTCATGGCGCGCTTGATCTCTTCCTCGATGCCGCTGGTCGCCTTTTTGAACTCGCGGATGGTCTTGCCGAGGGTGCGGGCCATGTTGGGCATGCCCTTGCCGCCAAACAGCAGGAGGGAGATGATAAGAATCATCACGAGTTCCGGGCCGCCAAGGCCGTCGATGAAGGCAAGCGGCTGGAAAAAAACTATCGAAGCGGGCGTCATGAACTTAAGTGGACTGCGGCGGGCGGAGGCGGTTCCTCAGGAGAGGGTAATGTCGACGACGTAGCTTTGACTGTGACCGGGGGCGACCCAGTGCAGGCCGTTCTTGGTTTCGGGCGAGTTGGCCGGGCCCATCCACGGTTCGATGCAGTAGAAGGGGGAGTCGGCGTCCTTGGTCCAGGTCACGAAGGTGGCCTCGGGCGGCGGGACGGCTTCAAGGCCGTTGCGAATAGTGAGCGTGTCGCCGCCCTCGGCGCCGGAGGAGGGCGTCACGGTGACGGCGTTGGACTTCAAGCCGAGGTGAAAGGTGTCCACGAGGGCGGAGTTGGAGAGGGGCTCGACCGGCTTGATCGCGGGGCCGGGTTGCAGCATGCCCTGGGCGTCCTGGCGCAGGGTTTTGGTGGCAGGGATGCGGATCTGGTAATCGGCGCGGGTTTTGCCGTCTTCCCACGGCATCGTGAAGTAGAAGTGGTGGCCGGCGCTCCACGGGATGGGTTTGTCGCCGGTATTCTTCAGGTTGAACTCGCAGGAAAGTCCCAGCGGGTTGAAGCGGTAGACCACGGTAAATTCATAGTCGAAGGGGTAGGCTTCGTTGGCGGCTTCGTCAGGGATCATGGTCGCAGAGAACCCGCGGGTGTCGACGCGGGTGACGTCGAAGCGTGCCTGGCGGGCGAGGCCGTGCATGGGCATGGGGCGACGCACACCGGCGGGATCGCGCCAGAAGTGGATGTCGCCCTTGTCGAAGGAGCGCGCGTTGAAGGGGAACAGGATCGGATTGCCGCCGCGTGCGCGGACAGATTCCTCGATGTTGGTGAGGTCGGGCCAGTGGATGACGTCGCGCACGGAACCATCGCCGAGGGTGACGTGCCAGTGCATGAGGCGCGCGCCGCGTTCGGGCAGCGCCAGAAAGGTGGAGTTGCCGACATTCCATCGGGTGAGGGTTTCGCCCAAATACGGGACTTGTTCCATAGGGGGTCCGTGTTGCCCGTTCGCGGGCGGTCAGGCAAAGGCATTTTGTGGAAACAATGCACGGCATTGTAACGGATCTATGGCCTGCGGTGCTTGCAGACGCGTTGTGAATGGGTAAGGGTGACCGACTTATGAAACCGTCCTTTTGGTTTTTGCTCGTGCTCGGGGTGTTTTCCCCGGCTTGGGCGGCGGAAGAAAAAGCTGCGGGTGAATCCGTGGTGACCGACCCCGTCGTGCCCCCGGCCGTGGTTGCTGCCGAGGCGGCGACGCCGTTGGAGGCGCCGGCAATTACGCTCTCTGGACCGGTCAAGGTGCTGGTCATTCCGATTCGCGAAGGCATTGCGGAGCCGATTCTCTATGTGCTACGGCGGGGGTTAAAGGAGGCCAATGCGCAGGGCTTCAGTTCCGTGGTGCTCGACATGGAGACTCCCGGCGGCGGACTCGGCGTGGCGCTGGATATCATGGAGGCGCTCGACAAGTTCGACGGCACCACGATCACCTACGTGAACAAGGAGGCCATTTCGGCCGGCGCGATCATCTCCAGCGTCACTGACGAGATCTACTTTGCGCCCGGTGCAGTCATCGGCGCGGCGGCGGCGGTCAACTCATCCGGGGAGGACATCGGCGATACCATGCAGATGAAGCTCAACAGTTACCTGCGGGCCAAGGTCCGGGCGTTTTCCGAGGGCAAAGGCTACCGGGGACAGGTGATTTCCTCGATGATCGACGAGAGCTACGAATTTAAAATCGGCGACGAGGTCATCAAGCCCAAGGGCGAGTTGCTTTCGTTGACCGCGACCGAGGCTGCCAAGACCTATGGCGATCCGGCGGTGACGCTGTTGTCGGCGGGCACCTTTGACAGCGTGGAGGACTTGTTGAACGCCAAGTATGGTGAAAATGGTTACCAAATCGAACGCCTGCAGGTCACCTGGTCCGAGGATGTCGCCAAATTGCTGACGACGCTGGCACCACTGTTGATGGGAGTCGGTTTGCTCGGCCTGTTCATCGAGTTCAAGACGCCCGGCTTCGGCGTGTTTGGCGTCGGTGGCGGTCTGCTGCTGGCGATTGCGTTCTTTGGGCACTACGCGGCGGGGCTTTCGGGTCACGAGCCGGCCTTGGTCTTTGGTGTCGGCGTGCTGTTGTTGTTTGCCGAGCTGCTCTTGTTCCCCGGCATCGTGGTGATGGCTCTGGGCGGCGTAGGTTTGATGCTCGGCGCACTGGTCTGGTCGATGGTCGACTACTGGCCGACGCAACCGCTGGAGTTGACGGGTGATGTCTTGATCGGGCCGATGGCCAGTGTTGCGCTGGGCGTGTCGATCGCGGTGGTCGGCGCTGTCGTGCTGGTGATGGTGATGCCGCGCGGGTGGTTTTGGGATCGTATGATTTTGACCGCCGCAGCCGGCACTGGTGATGCCGCGATCGCGCCACACGCCCCGACGGATGATCTTATCGGCCGCCTAGCCGTGACGACCTCGGCGTTGCGGCCGGCGGGAGAAATTGAAATCAACGGCGTGCGCCACGAAGCCCGGATTGCCTACGGTTCGGCCGAGCGCGGCGCCACGGTTCGCATCGTTTCCCGGCAAGGAGGGGAACTCATGGTCGAGCCCGCGCCAATCAAGGAGGTCGCATGAATACCATACTGCTTTTGTTTCTCACCGGTGTGGTCCTGTTGGGCTTCGAGGTCTTTGTGCCCGGTGCCATCCTCGGCTCGATCGCCGGGGTGCTGATGATCGCCGGCTGCGTGCTGGCCTTTATCGATTATGGCGTCACCGGCGGTGTATTGGCCTTGGCTGTGGCGGTGGTGCTGATCGGCGGGCTGCTGTGGTTTGAATTTAAGATTCTGCCCAAGACTGCGCTGGGCCGGCGTCTGTTTTTGAACGACGTGTCCACTGGCAGCAGCCAGCCGGCGGTGGCCGTCGCCGCCGACGTGGTGGGTCACGAGGCCGAGGCGCTGACCGCGCTCGCGCCGACCGGTTACGTCTCCGTGGACGGTCAACGCTACGAGGCGTTCAGCCGCGCGGGGTTTGCCGAAAAAGGCGCCCGGCTCACCGTGGTGGGCGTCGATACTTTCCGTCTGATCGTGCAACCTTCCGAATCTTCAATAACCTCCACATAACAAACTCATGAGTAACATCGGTATCGTCCTCTTCGTCGTCCTCGGCATCGCCCTTCTGGTGGTCTTGGGCATTATCTTTTCCTTCTTCACCGTCTGGCTGCGCGCCTGGCTCGCCGATGCCTACGTCGGCATGATGAACCTCGTCGCCATGCGCCTCCGGCAGGTGCCCTACGGTCTGATGACCGATGCGCGCATCACCGCCAAAAAGGCCGGCATCGACATCTCCATCGATGACCTCGAAGGCCACTTCTTGGCCGGCGGCAACGTCATCCCGACCGTGCAGGCGCTCATCGCCGCGCGCAAAGCCAACATCGCTCTCGATTTCAACCGCGCCTGCGCCATCGACCTCGCCACCAAGGGCTCCGGCAAGAGCGTGGTCGAAGCCGTGCGCACCTCCGTTGATCCCAAGGTCATCGACTGCCCCAACCCTGCTTCCGGCCGCAGCACCATCGACGGTGTTTCCAAGGATGGTATTCAAGTGAAGGTGAAGGCCCGCGTGACGGTCCGCACCAATCTCGACCGCTTCGTCGGTGGCGCCAAGGAAGAGACCATCATCGCCCGCGTCGGCGAGGGTATCGTCACCACCATCGGCTCGGCCGCCAGCTACAAGGTTGTGCTCGAATCACCTGACTCGATCTCGAAGGTCGTGCTCGCCCGCGGTCTCGATGTGGGCACCGCCTTTGAAATCCTATCGATCGATATTGCCGACGTGGACGTTGGCGAGAATGTCGGTGCCAAGCTGCAGGAAGCCCAGGCCGAGGCGAACAAGAGCATCGCCCAGGCCCAGGCCGAAATCCGCCGCGCGGCCGCCGTCGCGCTTGAGCAGGAAATGCAGGCCCGCGTGCAGGAGATGAAGGCGAAGGTTGTCGAGGCCGAGGCCCAGGTTCCCCTCGCCATGGCCGAGGCCTTCCGCTCCGGCCGTCTCGGAGTCATGGACTACTACAAGATGGAAAACATCCAGGCCGACACCCGCATGCGCAAGAGCATGGGCGACGGCGAGGACAAGCAATAACCCGCCGCCCGCCGGCACCCTTAAACCCGCGTAACCATGGACTGGATACTCGATAACATCAGGGTCATCTTCTTTGTCGGAGTGATCATCGCCTACTGGATAAACCAGAACCGCAAGGGCTGGACGGAGGCGAATGACAACGAAACCCGCGATCTCCAGCCCGAGGTCCGGGATTCGCTTCCGCCTGAAATGCAGGACAACGACGCCCGCGTTCGCGAGATTCAGGCAGAGATCCGCCGCAAGATCGCCGAGCGTCGGGCGGCGGCATCGGGCCAGCGTCGTCCGACGGAGCAGCCGGTCGCCAACTATCGCGAGGAGCCTGCGCCGCCGCCCTTGCCGGTTGCCGAGCCCGCCTCGCGCACCAAGCAAACGGCCTCGCCATATGCGATCGAGGAGCATGAGCGTGCCTTGCACTGGCAGGAGCGATTGGTCGAGCAACTCGCCGAGGCGGAGCGCGCCAAGGCCGCGGCCAAGGCTAAATTGGACTCCGTCTGGGATCGGCCGAGCGTGGCCGCCGCCAAGCGCAACGCCGCCCACCGTCTGCCGCACACGCTCTCGGTGCGCGAGACCATCCGGAATCGTAAGGCGCTGCGTCACGCCTGGCTCGTTCGCGAAGTATTGGACACTCCAGTCGGGCTGCGCTGATTGGTAATGTAGCCGCCCCCGTCCTCGGGGGCGTGTTCGAGGTAAGCCGCCGGGAGAGTCGTTCACACGGCCGGGGACGGCCGTGGCTACATCGAAAAAAGGCGGCCGTTTTTACGGCCGCCTTTTTTGTGTCTGCGTAGATCGCAGGGATCGTGTTCAGCGCACCGTGCGCAGCTGGATGCTGTCGATCAGGCGGTCGTGGGACAGGATGTCGGTCACCACGATCAACTTGTCGCCGCTCTTGATGTGGCCGAGATCGACCAGCAGCGAAATGCCCTTGGTGATCGTATCGTTGGGATCGGAAGCCAGCTCCATCATGACGGGATTGACCGAACGCAGCAGGCACATTTGCCGGAGCGTGGAAATCGAGTTGGTGATCGCGAAAATCGGAGCCTTGGTCGGGCGCATGGCGGCCAGCCCGCCGGCCATGAAGCCCTGGCGCGTGAAGGTCAGCAGCTTCGAGCCCTCGATCTCGTGGGCGAGGTGGACGGCGGAGCGCAGCAGGTTGAGTTTGTCGCCGTTGAGCAGGTCCGGATCGGCCAGATCAAAGGGCCCCTCTTCCTCGATGCGGCGGGCGATCTTGTCGAAGATCTCAACGCATTGCATCGGGTATTTACCGATGGTGGTTTCGCCGGAGAGCATCACGCAGTCGGCCTTTTCATAGACGGCGTTGGCGACGTCGGTGATCTCGGCGCGGGTCGGCATGGGGGACTCGATCATCGATTCCAGCATGTGCGTCGCGATAATCACCGGCTTGCCGTGATGGAAGCAGCTCTTGACTGCGCGGCGCTGGATGACGGGCAGATCTTCAAACGGGCACTCGATGCCGAGATCGCCTCGGGCGACCATGAGGGCGTCGCAGGCGTTGATGATCTCGTCGAGGTTTTCGATGGCGGACTGGTCCTCGATCTTGGCGATGATGCGGGCCTTGGATTTGTTCGTCCGTAGAAACTCGCGCAGATTTTCAATGTCAGCCGCGGCACGCACAAAGGAGAGCGCGACAAAATCGATGCCTTCCTCGATGCCGACAAGCGTGTCGAGACGGTCCTTTTCGGTGAAAGAGGGCAGGTTGACCTTAACGCCAGGCAGATTGATGTGACGGCGCGAGGAGAGTTGGCCGGGAGTCAGCACCTTGCAGCGGATGCGGGCGTTCTTTTTTTCGAGCACCTCGAAACGCATCAGGCCGCTGTCCACCAGCACGATGTCACCGACATGGATGTCGTTGATCAGGTCCTGGTAGTTGACGTTGACGGAGCGGACTTCCTCGGACTCGCCGTCTTTGTCGCCGGGCTTGACCGTAAAATCGAAGATCTCGCCGGTCTTCAGCAGGATGGGAGCTTCGACGTCGCCCGTGCGGATTTCCGGGCCCTTAATGTCCATCATGATGGCGATCTCGCGGCCGACCCTGGCGGAAACGGCGCGGATGCGACGGATCACCGTGCGGGTCCACTCATGGTTGGCGTGCGCCATGTTGAGGCGCGCCACGTCGGCCCCTCCGAGGATAAGTTTTTCCAGCATGGCTTCTTCCATGGTGGCCGGCCCGAGCGTGAAGATGATCTTGGTGCGACGAAATGCGTTATTGGACGTTTGCATGCGCTGCTAGCACTGCGCGAACCATGCCAACCGGGCAAGCTCACTTGGGCCGGCCCCGGTGACAATCAGGAGTCCGATCGCGCCCTATCAGGCCAAATCAATAAACGGCGTGCGTCCGCCCGGTGCCACGATCGAGAAAAAACAGTTCAATCGTGCCCTTAGTCCGGCCAGCGCGGCCTCGACCGCATCGAGGCTGTTACAATCGCGGCTCAGGTGCGTGAGCACCACCTGCCGCCACTGTGGGCTCGCCACGGCCTCCAGCAATTCGCGCATGCCGTCGTTGGAAAGATGACCGTGCCGACCCGAGATGCGCTGCTTGGTGGTCCAGGGGCGCTTGATGTCGGCTTCGAGCAATTTCAGGCAGTGGTTGGCCTCGATCGCCACCGCATCGACCTCACGGATGCGGGCGTGCACATGGCCGGGCACATGACCGAGATCCGTCAACCAGGCGATGCTGCGGCGGGGGCTAAACAGGTCGCCGTCCGCGCCCGCCGCGAACACGTAGCCGACCGGGTCCTGTGCATCGTGCGGCACGGAGAAACTCTCGATCTCCAGATCGCGAAACTTAAACCGCTGACCCGTCTCGAAACGCTGCCAGTCCGGCGTGTGCTTGAGCTTGGCCTGCACCGCGCGAGCAGTCGCGTGGTTGGCGAAAATCTTGATGTGCGGATGTTTTTTCAACCCGTCGATGCCCGCCACATGGTCACCGTGTTCGTGGGTAATAAATACCGCGTCAACCTCGGCCAGGTTTTCGCCGACCTCGTGCAGCATCTGATGCAACTTTCGTCCCGAGAAGCCCGCATCGATCAACACCCGCGCGCCGGCCGTGCACAGCAGGGCGCTGTTGCCCTCGCTGCCACTGCCTAAAATACAAAAACGCATCGCCATGAAGCGCGTGTTCTAGACCGCGCCGCCGCCATCACAAACCGATTCCTGTTTCTGGGCCGATTTGTCGCTCCCCCGACTTGGCAACGCCCATGCTAACAGACCGGTGAAACTTCAACACAATGAGCCTTATGAATCTACAACGTATGGTGCTCAACGTCTCCGACCCCGAGGCCGCGGCCAATTGGTATCGCCAACATCTGGGGATGAAAGACTCCGAGCCTACCCGTTCCGACGGACGCGCAGTGTGTCTGGTCATGCCTGGGAAGGTTGTGCTCATCGAACTCTGGACCGACTCCGCCGACCAGCGTGGACGTCAAAACTTCCGCCGTGGATTCCCGCAACAGCTTGTTGTTCAATGCGAGCACCCGAAGCACGAGGTCTTCCGGCTCATCAACGCCGGAGCCACCGGACTGCACGAAAGCCCGGCCGGGTTGACCGTGTTTGATCCCTTTGGCCTTGAGGTGGTTCTGGCCGACGCCCAGTCGGTCTCCGCCGCCTGATTCGACCGCATTAGGTGGAGCGGCTTGTCCCCAAGACGCTGACGTGACGCAGTCACGCCGTCCGGCGGCTGCGCCGTCAACACGTTGAGGACAACGCGTCCCACCTTGGTCCGTCCGGCTATCCCAGCCCCGGCGTTGACCAAAGACCGGATTTAGGCTCTGTTGACCCTTCATGCCGAAAAAGTCCGCCAAGTCGAAGTCCGCCGCCAAGCCTGTGGTCCGCCCTCTCAAGGGGACGGTATTCATCACGCGTCAGGTTCACTTCAACTCGGCCCACCGCCTCCACAACCCGACCAAGAGTCAGAAGTGGAACGTCGAGCACTACGGCCTCTGCACCAACCCGCACTGGCACGGACACAACTACGTGCTCGAAGTCACCATCGCCGGTGAGTCCGACCCCGAGACCGGCTACATCATGGATCTCGGCGCGCTCAAAAAGATCCTCAACGAGACCGTCGTCGACAAGTGCGACCATCACAACCTCAACGACGAGGTCGATTTCCTGCGCGGCATTATCCCCTCCACGGAAAACCTCACCATCGCCTTCTGGCAGCAGATCGAGCCGCACATCCCGGCCGGTAAACTCTACTGCGTGAAACTCTTCGAGACCCCGCGCAACTTCGCCGCCTACTACGGTCCCGACACCGCCATTTAAACCCAGCATTAACCCACGGGCGCCAAGCCCGTCCGCCGCCGGCCCGTTGTTATCGTCACCACCTGCCGGCGGTTGAAACCCAAAAACGACCATGTCCAAGCCCGTCTCCAAATCCGCCGCCGCCAAGGCTTCCCGCGCGAAGCCCGCCGCCGCAAAAAAGCAGCCCGCTGCGAAGAAAACCATGTATCTGCACCGCGCCAACGGTGCCGCCGCCACCATTGGCCCGCGCAGTTACGACGCGAAGTTCAAACTCACGCCCGCCTACCACGCGTCGCTCCCCGACATGATGGAGGCCGAGGACGCCATCACCGGAGCGCCCGTCGCCATCCAGCAGGTCGGCATCTCCAACTTTAAGCTGCCGCTCAAATACAAGGCCCGCGACGGCCGTATCCACACCCTGGAGACATCCATCGACGGCACCGTGTCCCTCGACGCCAGCCTCAAGGGCATCAACATGAGTCGCATCGTGCGCTCCTTCTACGAGCATCAGGACGACGTCTTCACGCCCGATCTGCTCAAGCGCATCCTCACCAAGTATCGCCGGAAAGTCGTCACCCTCGACGCCCGACTCAAGCTCGCCTTCAGCTACCCCATGCTGCAGACCGCGCTCCGCAGCGGCCTCGCCGGCTGGCAATACTACAAGTGCGCCTTCGAAGGCCTGCTCGCCGCCGACGGTGTGTTTCACAAATACATCCAGCTCGACTTCGTGTATTCCTCCGCCTGTCCGTGCAGCGCCGAGCTCGCCGAGCACGCCCGCGACACCCGCGGCGTTTATTCCATCCCGCACAACCAGCGCTCCGTCGCCCGCGTCCGTGTGGAGATCGCGCCCAAGGCCCGCTTCGCCATCGAGGACCTGCAAAAACACTGCCTCAACGCGCTCAAAACCGAGACCCAGGTCATGGTGAAGCGCGAAGACGAACAGGCCTTTGCCGAGCTCAACGGAGCTAATATCAAATTCGTCGAAGACGCCGCCCGTCTGGTGTATGAGCAACTCGCGACCGACAAACGCATCGCCGACTTTCAGGTGGTTTGCGCCCACCTCGAATCGCTCCACTCGCACGACGCCGTCAGCGTCATCTGCAAAGGCATCAAAGGCGGCATGAAAGCCGACTTCGCCGACTTCCGCTCCCTAGTCTGCTGATTTTTTTAACCACGAAGGGCACGAAGCGACACGAAGTCGGAGCAGAAGTTGGACAACCGCAAAAGGCGCAAAAACTCGCGAAATTCGGATCGGGATTTTTGCGAACTTTTGCGCCTTTTGCGGTTAAATAATCCGAACCAGGTCGGGGACTTCGTGACCTTCGTGGTTATTCCTGAAGATCTGGAATGATGCCTCGGATCGACATTGATTCAAAAACTCCGTGCCCTTCGTGCCTTCGTGGTTAAGTCTTTCCCCATGTCGACTGCTCCAAAACGCCCTGTCATACTCATCTCCGGTGCCTCGCAAGGTATCGGCGCGGCCATTGCCAAGGTTTTCGCCAAGGAGATGCCGTCCGCCCGACTCGCGCTCGTTGCGCGCCACGCGGCGAATCTGGAGAAAGTTGCCAAGGCCTGCGAGAAACTCGGCACCAACGCCGAAATCTTCACCTGCGATGTTTCCGATGCCGGTGCGGTCAGCGCGCTCTCCGGGGTGATTTCCAAACGCTACGGCCGGGTCGATGTGCTCATCAACAACGCCGGCAGTTTTGTCCCCGCCTCTTTTGCCGACACCACCGTCGAACAATTCGACAACCTCATCGCGTCCAACCTGCGCAGCGCGTTCCTCCTCACCAAGGCCTTCCTGCCGGGTATGGTGGAGCGCAAGTATGGCGACGTGTTCTTCATGAGCTCCATCGCCGGACTCGACGCCTATCCCAACAGCAGCGCGTATTGCGCCGCCAAGTTTGGCGTCACCGGCCTGGCCAAGGTCGTCCGTGCCGAGACCCGCGAAAGCGGCGTGCGTGTGTGCACGGTGTGCCCGGGCGCGACCTGGTCGCCCTCGTGGTCATCGAGCGGTGTGGAGCCCGAGCGCATCATGCCCGCCGAAGACGTCGCCCGCGCCTTCCTCGACATCTACCGCCTCGGCCGCAACACCGTGATCGAAGAAATCGTCCTCCGCCCGCAACTCGGGGACCTCTGAGGTTTTCCCAGAAGGTTGTCTCGCGAAGGTTCGTCCGATGTAGCCACGGGCGTCCCCGCCCGTGCGTTCCGATGTCGTCAGCGAATTAATGTCCATGGCGCCCGCAGATACGGGGGCGCTAAGGGGAGGTGATGGGATGATGGTCTTGAGTGTGTCTCGGTTTGCGTTAGCTCTGGTTTCCCGGCGTAATTTGCGCGCGTCATCCCATCTTTCCTATGTCGATTAATCCGGATCAAATTCAAGCGCTCACCGGCACCTTTGAAGGTCACGCTCAGCAGACCGAAACCGGGGTCGAGTTTTGGCTGGCTCGCGATCTTCAGCACCTCCTCGGCTATGCCAAGTGGGACAACTTTCTGAATGTCGTCTCAAAGGCCAAGACAGCTTGCGAAGTCTCTGGTCATCAAGTGTCCGACCATTTTGCCGATGTCGGGAAAATGGTCGATTTGGGTTCAGGTAGCCAGCGTGAGGTTCCGGACCTCCTGCTTACCCGCTACGCCTGTTACCTTGTGGCTCAAAACGGTGACCCGCAGAAGGCGGAGATTGCCTTTGCGCAGACCTATTTTGCGATCCAGACCCGGCGGGCCGAATTGATCGAGCAACGTCTGTTGGAGGCCGAGCGCATCACGGCTCGTCGCAAGCTCAGCGCTACGGAAAAAGAGCTTTCCCAGATCATCTACGAGCAGACTGGCGGCAACGACAACTTTGCCCTGATTCGCAGCAAGGGAGATCAAGCGCTGTTTGGTAAGACCACCCAGGCCATGAAAGCTGAGTGGAAAGTTCCCGACAACCGTCCTCTCGCCGACTTTGCTCCCACGATCATTCTTAAGGCAAAAGACTTCGCTACTGAGATTACCATCTTCAACGCGCGTCAAAACGCGATGACTACCGAGGCCGGCATATCGCGAGAGCACATCACCAATAATGAGGCCGTGCGCCGCACCTTGCTGGAACGCGGGATTCGTCCGGAATCGTTGCCTCCGTCGGAGGACCTGAAGAAGGTCGAGCGACGGCTTGTCTCCGAAGAGCGCAAATCGCTCAAGAAGCCCGACGGTCTCGAATCCTGACCTAGGTGCCGCCGACGCTTCGTTCCCTTCGTTATCTTTTGTGAAGCCCACGCGTTGATCTTCCACCGATGCTCATCATAGGCATTGATCTCGCGTGGGGCGAAACCAAGTTCGACGGCGTGTGTTTTATCCGCACCTGTAGCGTTGGCCGTCCCGGCCAATCCGTTGATTTTGACCGGAATCCGGGTTGGCCACAAAAAGGCGCAAAGAGACGCAAAAACCGGAAGCTAAATGTAGCCACGGGCGTCCCCGCCCGTGCGTTCGACGTCGTTAGCGAACTCACGTCCAACACGCCCCCAGAGACGGGGGCGGCTACATCCGGACCAGTCCCTGTGAGCGCTTGCCAATTCCGCGACGGGCGGTTCTAGGTTCAAACACTGAGCGGCCGATGTCTGACGCATCAAATTTCAACGCCTTTTGTGAGACCGAGCTGCTTCCCCGGCTGCATGTGCTGGAGAGCCGGCGCAGGCAGGCTACCCTGTGCGTGAAGCTCGCCATCGGGTTGCTGGTGTTGATGCCGGCTCTTTTTCTCGTGGGTCTGCGCGGACAGTTTCTCTGGGGCCATGTGCTGCTCGGTCTCGGCGCGCTGATCGCCGGGGCGATCTATTACCTGCGCAAAGACTCCCTGCGCGACGACTTCAAGCGCGACATCGTGTCGGCGGTCGTCCGCTACTTCAGCCCGAATCTGCGGTATTCGCCTGGGAGTCACGTCAGCCGCGCGCGCTTCAAGGAAGGGCGGCTCTTCACCGAGAACATCGACCGGTTTAGCGGCGAGGACCATGTCGGCGGCCGGCTGGGGGCGACGCAGTTTGAGTTCTCCGAACTGCACGCCGAATACAAATCGGAGCATTCCGACGAGGATGGTTCACACACGGAGTGGAACACTATTTTCAAGGGCGTCTATTTCATCGCTGACTTCAACAAGGCATTCGTCACCCGCACGGTGGTGCTGCCCGACATGCTGGAGCGCGTGTTCGGACATTTCGGCCAGACATTGCAGTCGATGAACTTTGCCCGGGGCGATTTGATCAAGCTGGAGGATCCCGAGTTTGAGCGTGTCTTTGTGGTCTACGGCGACGACCAAGTCGAAGCGCGCTACATCCTCACTCCGGCGCTGATGCGGCGCATGCTGGCGCTGCGGGCCAAGGCCGGTGGTCAGGTGTATTTCGCTTTCGTCAACTCGCAGGTCCACGTGGCGATCTCGACCAGCAAGAATCACTTCGAACCCAGCCTGTTCAGGTCGCTGCTGCGCATGGACGTCATCCGTGAGTATTACCGGGACCTGGCCGAGATCATCGGCATCATCGAGGACCTGAACCTCAACACCCGCATCTGGACGAAGGAGTGAGGGGGGGCACGACATTGGCCCACCGACTGCCCTTGGTTTCTGACAACACCAAGCAACTTGGCCGCGTTCCCGGACTGATTCTGCGGGGCTCTGAGCTCGCCGATGTAGCGTTGGCCGTCCTGGCCAATCCGTTGATTTTGACCGGAATCCGGGTTGGCCACAAAAAGGCGCAAAGAGACGCAAAAACCGGAAGCTAAATGTAGCCACGGGCGTCCCCGCCCGTGCGTTCGACGTCGTTAACGAATTCACGTCCAACACGCCCCCAGAGACGGGGGCGGCTACATCCGGACCAGTCCCTGTGAGCGCTTGCCGATTCTGTGACGGGCGGTTCAGTCTTTGAGGTATGGCCACCGTGACCAAGACCACGAAACCCCGGCTCACGCCGCTGCCTATTGCCAAGGGCACGACCAAGGATCTGTTGGCGAAGGCGGAAACCTTTGGTGAAGGAATCGATATGGGTTTGGTCATCAAAGCGGTTGAGTCTCGTAGCAGCCGTCGTCGCTGACCGATGGTTTACGACACGGAGTTTATGATCTGCTTCGCTGCCACATTTAGGTCAATAGATGTGGACTTGCCTGAACGGGAATTCGCAGCAACGTTTTCGGTATGACCATCGTGATCGCCAAGCCATCGGATAAAGAAATCCGCAAGGAGCTGAAGGCTATCAAGTCGGCATCCAGGAAGATCGCGTCCAGTCCCGAGTCGGCCAAAGCCTATCTGATTAAACAGGGGTTTCTGACCAAGGACGGCAAAAAACTCCACTCACGTTACGGCGGCTAGGCTATGTATGCGTCGGCCTTTGTGCTTGGGTTTCATGGGTGTGATCAGTTGCTCGGCGAAGCTATCTTGGCTGGCAAAAAGCACCTTAAGCCCAGCGAGAATTCCCACGATTGGCTGGGACATGGAATTTACTTTTGGGAAAACAGCCCGGCGCGCGCCATGGAGTGGGCCAAGTTCATCCATGGGCATCCCAAGTGGTTTAGTTCGCGGATCAGCAAGCCCTTCGTGATCGGCGCGATCATTGATCTGGGTCATTGTCTGGACCTGACCGAGGCTTCGTCATTGGCCTTGGTTAAGGCGGCTCATGGCAGTCTCGAGGTTATCCAAGCGCTCGTGGAGCGGGACATGCCGACGAATGAAAAAGGTAGCAGTCGCGATGAAGACTTGGTGAAGCGGCACTTGGACTGTGCAGTGATTAATCACCTCCACGATCTTCGGGAAGCCGAGGAGCTCACTCCTTATGACTCGGTTCGAGGGGCATTTTTCGAAGGCATGCCGCAGTATCCGGGAGCGGGCATCATGGACAAAACGCACATCCAGATCTGTGTGCGTGATACTGCACGTATTCGCGGCTACTTCCGCCCACAGCTCGGCGACCTCTGATTCCAGTAGCGGAAGCGCGGGAGCGCTTTCGATGTTCGGACTGGTGATGCGCGAAGGTTCGGAAATTGTAGCCACGGGCGTCCCCGCCCGTGTGTTCGACGACATTGACGAATTCATGTCCAACGCGCCCCCAGAGACGGGGGCGGCTACATCAAGAACGCCTTCCATGAATCCGACCCCATCCGCAGGTTCGACACTGCCGGACAATTGTCCGACGGTTGGCGCATGGTTTCTTTTATCTCCACGCGCGAACTGTCCAAGCAGCCGGGGCAGGTTTTGAAGCAGGTCCGCACCAAGGGACCTCAAGTCATCACGCAAAACGGCACGCCGGCCGCCTATTTGATTCCGACCAGCGGGCAAGGCATTGAGGCCGATCTGGATGCGGTGCGTCGTTTGCTCTTGGGGCGCGCGTTGGATACGGCCCAGGCCGAGGCCGCCCGCAGTGGTGCGTCCGAATTGAGCGCTGCTGAAATCGCCGCCGAGATCGCCGCCGTTCGTGGTGATCGCCGCAAGCGTCGGGCCAAAAAAACCGCCAAGGCATGAGACCGGTCTGGGTATTGGATACCAACGTGGTCGTGTCCGCCGCGCTGACCGCCGGAGGCACATGCGATCAGGTGCTGCGCGCCGCCATCGACGGTCGGGTGGTGCTGGCCTGGAGCGCACCCATGCTGGCCGGATACCGGGAGGTTTTGCTGCGGCCGAAGTTTAAATTTCGTCCCGCAACGGTGGCGGCGTTGCTGTCGGCCTTCGACACGGCGCATCAAGTTCCGGTGGGCATCGCGCCCGAGCTGCCCGACCCGGACGACGAGATCTTTTTGGCCGCCGCGCTGGGCACACCGGATCGTGTGCTCGTCACTGGAAACACCGTCCACTTCCCGGCCAAACTCTGCCGCCCGGCCAAAGTTCTCACCCCCGCCGCCGCACTGAAAACGTTGGGCATAGTCCCGTAGCGGAAGCGCGGCGCGCTTTCGATGATCGGAGAGGTTCGGAATTGTAGCCGGGGACGCCGACCCCGGTTCGGAAGGTTGGCCGCAAAAAGGCGCAAAGAGACGCAAAAAACGGAAAGGATTCTTGTCTCCCGTAGCGGAAGCGCGGCGCGCTTTCGATGATTGGAGAGTTTCGGATTGGGTCACGGACGGAGCCGAGAGGCGTGCGTAGGGCGTGAGCCCGGAGGTGGTCAATGCCATGGCATTGGCCTTGGAGAGAATCGGAAAGGTCGACCAGGGCGGGCACCCCTGCTGGGTGCATTGGACGACAAATGGTCAGCCAAAAGGCTGGCCCGCAGGGGGCATGTTGGCGGGTGCCCTTGGGCGCCAACATGCACAAGATCCCGGAAACTGTAGCGTTGGCCGTCCCCGGCCAATGTTAGATCCGGAGCTTATTCCTCCGTCGTTTCGATAACCTCAAAGTCGCCTGATTCGATATCGGCTTGGAGCCAGTCGAGGTGCTTATGCAACTGCCGGCTGAACTCGGGATTCTTTGGGCTCATGTTGGCGCCCACGTCGTCGTTCTTGTCGCGATAAAACAGGAGGAATAATGTGCCCTCCTCCACGGCCAACAGATACGCGATGCGTCGTGGTCCACGTGGCGATGTTGCATAGGCCTTTAGTAAACGGGTGGCCGGCGGCAGGCCTTTGGCCGCGATGTTTGTCGCCAAGGCCACACGTGCGGAGCGTATCAATACCTCACGATCTGCCTTGGACAGGCGCGTGCCAAACTCCTGTGCGCGAATCTTGCGTGAGATAACCACCGCCATCGGTTCAGGGGCTGTCTTCGAAATAAATTGGTGCTTCGTGAGAGGGGAACCCAGCTCGGCCAAGGCGACCGAAGCGGAGGCGGGCCAGCGGCCCGTGCCGCTGAAGGGCAACACTGGCCCAGCTTGGTTTCCATTTCACCCAAAGGGCGTAAGCAGAGCGCCGGTTCATTTTGCAGACAGCCCCTGAGCTTTGCGCTTTTTCCAGGCGGAAGCCACCGCGTTCATCTTAGTCCGCGTGGCGGCGGGCACCGCAATCTCCTGCACCTCAACCCGGTCGGCCGAGATCACTTCGACCGGACGAAGGGCGATGATGCGGTTGCCATCGATGATGCCGATATCCTCGCCCGCCTTCGCTCGCCGGAGCCACGACGACAGATTCTTGCGCGCCTCGGTTACGGTTAGAGTCTTCATATAGACGATATGGAGACTCCAAATAGTCCAGTGGTCAAGCTGGCAGACGGTGGCTGATTGGGTCGGAGGGTTGCCTCGCAAAGGTTGGGAAGGGGGCGACGGAGCCGAGAGGCGTGCGTAGGGCGTGAGCCCGGAGGTGGTCAATGCCATGGCATTGGCCTTGGAGAGAATCGGAAAGGTCGACCAGGGCGGGCACCCCGTTAGGGTGAATTGGACGACAAATGGTTAGTAAAAACTGGCCCACAGGGGGCTTGTTGGCGGGTGCCCTTGGGCGCCAACAAGCCCAAGGTTGGGAAGTGGACGAGGGCAGGTGAGCAGGGAACGTTGCTCAATGGTGAAGAGGCGCCAACAAGCTTAAGGTTGGGAAGTGGTCGAAGGCCGTGTTTTATGACTCATCGTCTATACAACTTTTAAGTCATAATCCGGTAAGATGGCCGGATGCCCAAAGCCAAAGCACCGGAGCTCATCCGGTTCGGAGAAAATGTAAGAAACCGCCGCGAGGAGCTGGAGTGGACGGGTATGGTTCTGCACTTCACCGATACAGTGATCGATAGGTCTGCGTGGGTGAAGATTCATGCTGTCGAAATAGGTGCGACGCTGCGTGTGCAGTTTGTTCCGCACCGAGATTGGTTTTTTATCTGCTCAAATATGGCGGGTGATTACGAAACTCCGGTTGGAACGTTTCGTGACCTCTACGTCCGGAAGCGATCCGCACTGATTCTTCCAGGTAGGCGACTATTCGTGAGATCACTCATAGCTGCAGGAAATCTGCTCCATCCATGTTGATCGGACTGATTCGAAATGCTGCAGGCTGAGCCGTATCAGTTTTTGAAAATGGTCTTTCTGTGCTCGTTGAGGAAAACGAGATCGGGGAGTGCGGCGTCAGTAGGCACTTGGAGACTCAGGCCTTCATAGGCACCAAAGTTTTCTGATACGCTTCGTTCTGCTACTACGTTTTTGAGACGCTTGGAGAGCACTAGTCGCAAGTTGTCGTCAAACGTAACTAACCCGCGATCAAACGCCGCATCATGGAGACGTGAAAGTGCTAGCCCATTTCTGACGTTGAGTCGCTCGGTGGGATGGCTGCTCCAAGGGAGGATGTGTGAGGCCACCAATAGTTCGCGCACATTCAGACCAGAGACTCCACAACACCCACCAAAATTATTTAGCACGGCATCGCGGAAATATTCCTGCCCTCTGCGTTGTTTGGTCTGAGTCACGGTGTCCGTTCCTGCACTCGGAGGTCGCTTACGGATTTTGATTCCCTCCTTAGGAATGACTTCGAGATCGCTGTCTTCGGTTGCGCCAAAGAGCTGGCGCATGGCTTGTTCACTACTGGGCACCGCTTCGTCCAGGTTGGTGTGAAACTCATCCCAAACCGCGCGATCCAATGCGCTGGCACCAGACAATCCCTTAATTCCTCTCAGCTTGAGCACTGGGTCTAGTGACGCCAAATTATTCAGCTTCATGGAGAGGCTGTTGGCGCCTCGCCCCATTTTATTGGCAAGGGCGATGATGGCTGGTGTCCGTGCGTCCAGCTGACCAAAGGTAAGCTTATGGTAGAGGTTTAGGGCGATCAGTAGCTCGTCTCGGGTCCAGCGTTTACCAGTGCTCATGGTCGGCGAGGTTGGCAGCCACGAGGCATTAAGCGAAGCCTAGGTTTTATCGATTTGGGCTTCCCGAAAGTCGGAAACCTGGCCAGGTGAATTAGCCCATCATGGGTAGAACTTATACGATCCGACTCGACGGAAGTGATCTTGGCCAACTGCTGGATGGACTTAGGTGCCGGTCTGATTCGTGGCACGGAACCGCTGAATACTTTGAAAGCGGCGCGACTCCGCACGAGGGCTTCATCATCGAGGACTGCAATGATGAGGCAGAGGCTCGTGCTATCGCCGAGGACTATGACCGCATAGTCTCTGATATCCAAAACCAGATGAAGGCGCAGGAGGACGGCTCATGAAATCCTCGTCTTCACGAGAACACGGTCGCCACGGTTTCTGCATCTTCATCGATACGTTCTGTCAGGGGGTAACGGTTGCCGTTCGAGATGGTGAAGATTGGCCTGTCGTGTTTCCGACGGAGCGCGAGGCGCAACTGGAAATGGTGGATTTTCTGCAAACTCGGCTACAGGAGTTTTTAGACGGTGAACGCGATTTTGAGGATGCGATTACCGTCGAGGAATACGTCATGCCGGTGACGGTTTCTGCTTCAGGCGCAGTCATGGTCGAAGACGGTCGGGTGTTTGATAATGAGGTATGAGCCCGTGCCCTTCAGCGGCATGAGCTACGTCTGCTCGCGCGGTTTCGTCGTTACGGGTTGGTGGAAGGCGAGGCTTCGCCTCGCCGGTCGAAAGTCTAAGGTCTCAGGTCGAAGGATCGGGCCTCTGGTTCAGGTTTTGTGGGTGGACTGCGAGGGGCCAGCTCGGAGTTGTCAAACGCCAGGGCCACGGCAAGGTAATCCTCATGCCGCTCTCTTTGGATCAAATCGTGGAAGAAACGCGCTCGCTGCCGCACGATGTTGTTGGCGAGTTGGTTGACCGAATCTTGTTGGCCGCGCACGGCGGACAAAGCGCCTCCCATGAGCAGGCTTGGTCGAAGACCGTGCATCGGCGCATCAACGAGATCGAGCAGGGGACCGCCCGGTTGATTCCGCTCGATAATGCCCTCGCCCAAGCACGCGAGCGCCTCCGCCGGTGAATCGTCACATTCACGAGGAAGCGTTGGACGAATTCCTCACCGCGCTCGATCACTAGGCTTCGGTGAGTGCCGATTTGGGCGAACGCTTTTACGCCGAAATCGAGCGGCTGATGAGGGAGGTCTGCGCCGCCCCCACGCGCTTTCGAAAATACGATCCGCCGGCCCGCCGCCACCTTTCTCGCCGCCGAAATGACCCGACTGGAGGAAAACCCGACGGACTTGCCGGCGGTTACCCGTGATTGGGCCGAGCTGGACGAGTTCTTCCGTCAAGAGCTGGCCTTGGCGTTTCCCGATTCGTGAGGAGTGGTTTCGTCGCTACGGGTTGGTGGAAGGCGAGGCTTCGCCTTGCCCGTCGAAAGTCTAACGTCTCAGATCGGTGGGCTGGCCGAATAAATATTTTGCAGGCTTACTACCTCGCGCTGGACCTTGGGCTCTTGGGTGTTTTTAACGATACATCATGAATTTGCGGAATTTTATTTCCCCGTCATCAGCCTTGGGCTGGTATGGGGATATTAACTACGCCACATGCTTTCTTATAAAAAACCTGCTTGCGCATGCCGAAGAGGTCACGCACGTTTTGGGTAACACACGCGCCGTGCCTCTCGCCCTAAAAAGTGATGCACATAAAGGGCGCGTCTTTTTTTTGCCCAAATTTGAGGCTGTCGAGGGGAGGTTTTTCTCGTGAGTGGAGATCCTCGAGTCCCCTGTCCCAAGCATTGGCTTTCGGTGTCAGATCAACTGGTAAAGCTCCAATCCCGTGGTCTGACCATTGCCGATCCCAGTTTGGCCGCTGAGTTCCTGCGGCATATTAACTACTACTCGTTTGCCGGCTATGGGCTCGCATTTGAAAACCCGAGACATTGCTACCCCTCGGGCACTACTTTTGAGCAAATCCGGCAGGCCTACGAATTTGACCGTGTGTTGCGTGATCTGTGCACCGAATCGATCGAGCTGATCGAATTGGACTTGCGGGCGAACCTGGCCCACTCCTTTGGCGAAAACCACGGACCCTTTGGTCATGTAGATCTTAGTCATTTCTACGACACGTCGCGTCACGCGGAATGGTTGCGTAAGCTACGCGAAGAAACCGACCGGTCCAGTGACCTCTTTATCGCTCATCATCGAACTAAATATAACGAGTTTCCCGATGTGCCAATCTGGGTGGCGACCGAAGTCATGTCATTTGGTTCGCTTTCCAATTTTTATCGAACCTTGCACAAGCAGGACCAAAAGCGGGTTTCCCTACGCTATGGGGTCCAGCCCCAGACGCTGCGCTCGTGGATTCATCATCTGGTCTATGTGCGCAATCTATGTGCCCACCACGCCAGGCTTTGGGACCGCGTTTGGTCGATCAAACCTGATTTGCCAGCCGGTCACCACTGGAGCGCCCCGCTATTGCCGGATAACACTCAACTCTTCGTCAGCCTGCTTATCCAGTCCAAGATGCTCCATGGTATCGCGGCTGAGCAGGCCTTTGCGTGCGAGTGGCGCCAGCGGGTCAGGGGACTGATCGATGAGCGACGTCCAGACTGCCCGGACTCATTGCAGAAAATGGGCCTGACGGGCGAATGGTGTAACCATCCGCAGTGGTAAGTGGTGGGTCCTTCGACTCCTTCTTGGATTGAACAATCATGCAAGGTGCGGACACGGGTGCTTACAGCGCGCAGTTAACATCATTCCTGCTAATCCAAGAGGCATTTTAGCTGACACTCTTTCATCCATCGTAAATTTAAACACCTCGTGGGAAAATTTATCGAATGAACCGTGAGCAACAGCAGGCCTCAGAAATCGATGAGATTCGTAGCGCATTAGAAAGGAAGCCAGAAACAGTCCGACAAAATCCTGTCTGGCTCAACCACAAGGTAGATAAGCCACAGTTAAGGCTGTTGCCTTACCTAATAAGCACACTGGCAGTCGTCGCAGCCGCCGCTGCATATGCCTTCTGGCCGACTTCTTATAGTAAACAGTCCGAACCTGAGCCTCAGCAATTCATACCCGTCGCATTGGACCCAGTTCCCAGCCCGGTAACACCAACTCAGCCGACAAAACCACGTATAATTTACGTCCAAGGACCAGCGTCAGCCGCACAGGTCACCAAACCAACGCCAAGTCCTAAACCGAGTCTACAACCACAACCGCAACCACGTCCCGCAGTAATTTTTGCACCAAGCCCAGAGGTCAATCAGCAACTCAAGATTAGGCGGCACGAAGCAGAAGCGAGAAATGAAGTTCTCCGTAACGGGTGCTTCGTTATTAAAATAGACTCTACTGAACCTGTGCCCGGATGGGATGGGCGATACCGAACCAAGGGCTCGGGTAACTACATCAAATACGGTAGGGATGCGAAACCCCGACGTTTTGAAGTGCTCACCCAAGAGACCGACAGCGAGATAAAGGCCGTAGATTTCGACGTCATGTGGTAAGCGTTTCTGCAAGGTGGCCGCGGTCTTCGGAAAGCCGGATTTCGTTTTCCCCAAGTCTCCTCCTTCGTCAAGGCTTCCGCGGACAAGCAAGATCGCGGTCTTTGTTGACGGATGCTTTTGGCACGGCTGTCCGCAGCACGCTACGCAGCCGAAAACCAACGTAGAGTTTTGGCAGACTAACGCAGTGCGGCAGCACGGAGATGGTCGCGCTCAAGGCGCGGCCCTGAAGCTCGCGGAAGGGTGAGTGTAGCCGGGTGCCCATGGGGCGGATACGCTCACAAATCGCCAAGAACCAAGCCCGCGACCGGTTGGTGACGCGCACGCTCAAGGCCAAGGGCTGGCGGGTGCTTCGGATTTGGGACGTAGCGCGTGAGCGCGGAGATGGTCGCGCTATTTGCGCGGCCCCGAAGGGGTGGGCGCAACGGGTGCCCTTTGGGCGGTTGAGTCCACAACATGAACTCAGGAAGAAAAACGAGAAGCGTCTGCTCGCGCGGTTTCGCCGCTACGGGTTGGTGGAAGGCGAGGCTTCGCCTCGACGGTCGAAAGTCTAACCCGCATATTTCACCAGTCCTCTGGTGAAATATGCGCCCTGTCGGGCCGACTTGTCGGGGTTAACCGCGACAAAGTCGCTTTTGCCGAAGGCAAAACGGATATTTTAGTGAGCTGTTTGTTCAAGGTGGTGAAATATCCGGGCTAACGCCTCAATCGAAGGGTAGGGGTGATCGGCGTGAATCTTTTCTTGCTTAACTTATGATTAATATTTTAGGTTTTAACTCGGTTTTAGTAATATAAAACCTAATTTTTAAGGTATTATGAAGGCATTAAGTGCATCTATTCCCCCGATGGGAGACCGGGCCATCGTGCGCACTCTGTTGGATCGCGTGCGCGCTCAACGCGTCGCACGGGATTGGTCGCAGGCTGAAATGGCGGCTCGTGTCGGTGTGTCCAAGGCGACCTATCAAAACTTCGAGGGTGGCTTCGCGAACATTTCCCTGCGGAGCCTGATGCGGATTCTCGGCGTCTTGGGCTTTTCTCAAAATCTCGCCGATCTGGTTCCGGAGGTGGAGGCCGTCGATACCCTTGAGACGGTGGGGCTGCCGCCGCGCCGGCGGGCGCGAGCGAAACCGCGGAAGAAGGAGGACCGATGAGCAAGGGCACTGGCAGATCCCATCCCGTGCTCGATGTCCAATGGCTCGGCGAGGAAGCCGTCGGGCAAGTCATCAACCCGGGCACGATTGCGTTTGGCTATCATCAGAGCTGGCTGCAGGGCGGCGCGAACTTGTCCCCGTTGAGGGTTCCCTTCACGGCTGCGCTTCATCGGCTGCGTGACGATGCGTTTGATCAGTTGCCCGGCTTTTTGGCCGATGCGCTTCCCGACAGCTGGGGGCGCGAAATCATGGCCCTGGACTTTGCCTCGCACCAGTTATCCGCGACCCCGCTCAACATGCTCGCGTGGGTGGGGCGGCGCGCGATCGGCGCCTTGGAGTTCGAGCCCGCCGAGGAGTCCTCCAAGTGGGCCGAGGTTCAGCCGATGGTGCTTGCGCGGGAGGCCCAGGCGGTGCTGGGCAAGGCGCCGGTCGAGGCGTTTTCCATCCTGCGCACGGCGGGGACGGCCGGCGGTGCCTTCCCCAAGGCCACCGTGGCGCTTTGCGCAGACGGAAGCATGCTGGCCGGTGGCGATGTCCGCGCCGTGCGGTCCCCTCATCCGGGGGCGCGTCTGGGCATCCTCAAGCTCGATGCGGAGGATTCGGCGCTTCGTCCAAGCACCGATGGCCGTTTGGAAAACGCCTACATGGCAATGGCGCGTCGCGCCGGCATCCACACGGCCGGTTGCCACGTGATCGGCGAGTCCGGTTTCGGGCGGGAGCGTCACCACTTGTTCGTTGATCGATTCGACGTCACTCCCGATGGCGGACGGTTGCACATGGTCACCTTGGCCGGAGTCCTGGAAACGTTTCGCCACCTGACTTACAATGAACTGCTCGGCGCCACCCGGCAGCTCACGGGCGACCAGCGTGAGGTGAACGAGGCTGTCCGGCGCATGATCTTCAACGTCCGGGCGGGCAATGGCGACGATCACGGCAAAAACCACGCGTTCCTCTTCGACCGCAAGGCTGGACGGTGGACGCTTTCGCCGGCCTACGACCTCACGTTGAACCATTCCGCGAACAGCACGTTTCACGGCCTGTCCTCGACGACCTTTGGCCGCACGCCCACGGTCCGGCGCATGGCTGATCTGGCGGCCGACCATGGCGTGGCGAACGAAGAATTCGAGGCGATGGACCGCGATGTTTGCATGGCGCTTGATGCATGGCCGGAGATCGCCAATGCCTGCAACCTTCAGGAGCCCGCGGTCGAAAAAGTGACGGGGAAGATCGCCGTGATTCGTGACGCCGTGCAGCGCGGCGTCCCTTCGCGCGCCCCGCAGCGGCGGCGCCTTTGGTGAATGGGGTTTTCAGGTGACCACGAGGGTTACGAAGCGGCACGAAGTTCGGTGCGGAGGTGGGGAACCGCAAAAGGCGCCAAAGGTCGCGAAATCCGGGCCGGGGCCTCGTAGCTTATTGAACGGAGTTTTGAACCACGACGGAGCCGAGAGGCGGAGATGGTCAATCGTCTGCGATTGGCCCTGGAGCGAAGCGTAAGGGTGACTGACGCGGGTGCCCTCTGGGCAGCGGAGAGAACACGGAGCCGAGAGGCGGAGAAGGTCAATCGCCCGTGATTGGCCCTAAAGCGAAGCGTAAGGGTGACTGACGCGGGTGCCCTCTGGGCAGCGGAGGGAACATGGAGCCGAGAGGCGGAGAAGGTCAATCGCCCGTGATTGGCCCTGAAGCGAAGCGTAAGGGTGACTGACGCGGGTGCCCTCTGGGCAGCGGAGGGAACAAATTACACAGATGAGCACGGATCCGATCCTTCCATCCGTGGCGATCCGAGTAATACCAACGTCCCTTAATATTTAGACTGATTCGAAGGTGGGGACGGACCGCTGGGCCGTCCGGCTCGAGGACCGCAAATGGAGGTCGATTGTCGCACGCGACGGGCCCAACGGTCCCGCCCCACCTATAGTCTGGTTGATTCGGGTTGTTGGTATAATCCGTGGTTAAGGTTGGGATGGGTTTAAATCGGCCGGGGACGGCCGACGTTACAACGGCGGGAGTTCTGCCGCTTTGGTTTAGGATTGTATACAATGTGCAATCTTGATGGGAGTGTTCGGCATGAGCGTTTCACTTGAATCTCGGGTTGATCAATTGGCTGGTGCCGGTCGCGTGCGGGTGCTGGCGTTTGGGTCTTCGAATACCGAGCGGCATATCCCGGGCATGCATTGGCTGGATTGTGTGCATCTGGGGTTTCGCGCGAAGTATGGCTCGGTCGGGCATTTTACGAATACCGGCATCTGCGGAGATACGTCGCGCGGGTTGCTGGCGCGGTTTGATTCGGATGCGGCGGCGCTGTCGCCTCATCTGGTGTTTCTCACCATCGGGGGCAACGATAGCTGGACGATCACGATCGAGGAGTATGAGGCGAATCTGCGCGAGCTGCACCGGCGGTTTGATGCGCTGGGTGCGCATGTGATTTTTCAGACTTACTACGCGCCAATCAGCACGCCGGATAATCCGCACACGGAGTTTTATCGTTTCTCGGACCGGCTGCGGGCGGTGGCGGCGGATACGGGTTCGTCGTTGGTCGATAACCTGCGGCGTTGGGTGCCGATGCGGGAACAGCGTCATGCGTTTTACCGCGAGCTGATGTGCGATCACCTGCACTTGAACGAGCGCGGCAACAAGGTGTTTGGTTTCGACATTGCTCGGAGCCTCGGTTGTCCGGTGCCGCCTGAGTTGCCGTATTGGGCCGAGGCGATCGAGGCGCAGGCGATCATGGATGAGCTCGACGTGTCGCGGGGATAAAGTTGATGAAGCCCAAGATCCAGTCGGCGGCGGAGCAGGTCTACAATCATCTGCTCGATGAGATCGTGAAGGGGACGCGGCCGGCGGGCGGGAAGCTGAGCGAGGAGCATATCTGTGCGGAGTTGGGCGTGAGTCGCACGCCGGCGCGGGAGGCGTTGATGTTATTGCACCGTGATGGGTTGGTGGAGCGTTTTCCGCGTCGGGGTTGTTTTGTGAAGAGCCAGGACCCGGCCGAGATCGCCGAGTTGTTCGAGTGTCGGGCATGGCTGGAGTGTCTGGCGCTGGAGCAGGGGTTTGAGCTCATCCCGGACGCGGCGTTGGCCAAGCTGGAGCAGGCGCTCACGCCGGTGGGGAAGTTGACGCGGGCGGCGTCGCTGAAGGTGGACGACCAGTTGCATGCGCTCATCCTGGAGTCGTGTCCGAACCGGCATCTGCGCGAGATGGTCGGGCAGATGTTGCTGCGCACGCATCCGTTTCGGGTGTGGCGGACGCAGGTGGACGCGCCGGTTGAGGCGATTTCGCGGGAGCGGTTGGCGATCATCCGGGCGATTCGCCGGAGGGATCGGGTGGCGGCGGCGCGGTTGTTGCGCGAGCATATCTTCGGCGGGCGTGAAATGATTTTGAAGATCGCGGCGCAGCAGGCGGCGGCCGGAGGGGCCGGCGTATGAGTTTTAAGAAGCTGTTTCTACCGGTCGGTCTGGTGGTCGCCATCGTGGCGGCGCTGGTCGTGCCGGGGCCGGGTGTGGCGATGCAGGAGGCGGGCATGATCGGGGTGCTGGTGATGATCATCTTTTTGGTGAACGGCTGGGAGTTCCGGCTCGCGGAGACGCGGGTGGACGGGAAGTTGGTGGGGGCATTTGCGTTGAGCGCGGCGTTGTCGTTGCTGGCGGGTCCGTTCGTGGGGTTGTGGACGGGGCATTTGTTTGGCGGCGATCCGCGGCTGCTGGCGGGGCTGGTGGTGATGTCGGCGGTGCCGGTGACGTTGTCGTCGGCGATCGTTATGTCGGAGCTCAGCGGCGGGAACCGGGCCTGGGCATTGTTGATGACGATCGGTCTGAATTTGGTCGGTATCTTTACGCTGCCGTTCATGCTGAAGCTGACGCTGGGGTCGACCGGGCAGATCGATATCTCGGTCGTGGCGTTGTTGCTCAAGCTGATCAAGTTGGTGCTGCTGCCGTTTCTGGTGGGCATGGTGTTGCGGCGGCTGGCGGGCGCGAGGGTGGGCAAGGTGCCGCTGTTGTCCTATGTGCCGTCGACGTGCGTGATCTTGACGGTGTTCGTCGGCTTTGCGGCGTCGCGGGATCTGTTGGTGGGGTTGCCACTGGTGCAGTATCCGCCGATTGCCGGGGCTGCGTTTATGGTGCACGCGGTGTTGATGGTGACGGCGTTTGGTCTGGCGCGGCTGATCCGTCTGGAGACGGCGGAGCGAAACACCTTTGTATTTATCAGTGCGCAAAAGACGTTGCCGCTGGCGGTGGGCGTGATCGCGATCATCGCCCCGACCAACGCGCTGGCCCTGGTGCCGTGCCTGCTGTTTCACTTTATGCAGTTGTTCTTCGACTCGTTCCTGGCCACGCGGCTCGCGCGGTAAGGGGGGCGGAGAGTCGGAACGGTCTAATCCCGGCTGCGCCGGTCTCGCGACGCGCACTACAAACGGGGGGCAAGGTGGTGGTGTTGGTCGTGACGAGTTTACCCCGACACGTCAGGGCAAGGCGCAGCCCAAGGCGTTTTTCGGAGCAGGCTGGTTGGAGGTCGAAACGGCGCCGCCGTTCCGCTACGGTCGGAGTTTTTAACAACGACGCAGCCGAGAGGCGGAGATGGTCAATCGTCTGCGATTGGCCCTGAAGCGAAGCGTAAGGGTGACTGACGCGGGTGCCCTCCGGAACAAGCGGCATGAAGATCGGAGCTGAGGTTGGACAACCGCAAAAGGTGCAAAAATTCGCGAAAGTCGGATCGGATAATTTTGCGAACTTTCGCGCCTTTTGCGGTTAAGAATCCGAATCAGGTCGGGCCGTGGCTACTCGTTCACTTCTGACTTCGTGTAGCTTCGTGACCTTCGTGGTTAATCGAAGAAAGATGAGGGGGCTTGCGGTGCCGAATGCGTGTGCTAAGGGTTTGGCCATGCCTTCGGTGCCTGCTTCTAAAAAGTCTCCGCGATCAGCGAAGCCCAAGTTGGCTGGTCGTGAAATCCAGCAGCGTCTGACTCAGATCGAGCTGGCGACGGTAAGTTCTTTGCGGGCGTTGCAGATGGATATCGACGGTGATTCCGGCGTGGCTTCAGCCACGGTCTTGAAGCGAGCACGTGCGGCATTGCGGTGAAGGTTTCGTTTAACCGCCAAGCAGAGGCCGAATTGATTTCGGCGGCGCGTTACCTCGAGAAGGAGCGCAGTTTGGGTGGAGCATTTTTGGATGAATATTCCGCTTGGGAAAAACAGGTCCGGCAATTTCCCGAGTCCTGTCCGGAAATAGCAGCCGGGATTCGGTGCGGTTATCTGACGCGCTTCAAATACCACGTCACTTACACGATCCGCGGGACTGCAATTCGTATTCTCTACGTGCGCTCGGCCCGGCAGGCGTCACTGAAAAAATGGCCGCGTGGTTGAGTGGTTGGGATTTTTTAACCACGACGCAGCCGAGAGGCGGAGCTGGTCAATCGTCTGCGATTGGCCCTGAAGCGAAGCGTAAGGGTGGCTGACGCGGGTGCCCCCCGGGCAGCGGAGGGAACAAATTGCACGAAGCGACACGAAGGTCGAAACGGGGAGTTCGGAGCGGAAGTTGGACAACCGCAAAAGGCGCAAAAACTCGCGAAAGCCGGATTGGGACTTTTGCGAACTTTCGCGCCTTTTGCGGTTAAAAAATCCGAATCAGGTCGGGTAGACGGTGACTACGTGTTTACTTCTGACTTCGTGTAGCTTCGTGACCTTTGTGGTTAAGGTCTGAATCGTTTGGGCCGGCGGTTCCTAATCGGTCAGGGGACGGCCGACGCTACAGTCGGAGTGTGCGCCTCCCCGGCGCATGGTCCTTGGACTAAACCTCAGTGGCCGGTGTCTAGCGCGGCGTCGTGTTTGTCGTAGATGGCGAGGCGTTCGACGATGGCTTTGCTGGCGGCGTTGAGGCCGACGAGTTCAACCTCGGCTCCGGTCTCGCGGAGCTTGATCACGGCTTTGTCGAGGGCGTTGATCGAGGTGGTATCCCAGAAGTGCGCGTGAGTTACATCGAGCACGACGCGCTTGACGGTTTCCTTGTAATCAAAGGCCGCGGCGAAGGTGGTCGTGGACGCAAAAAAGAGCTGGCCGCGCACGTGGTAGGTGCGGGTCGCGCCGTCGTCGGAGAGGTGCTTGGTGACGTGCAGGAGCTTGGCAATGCGGGCGGCAAAAAAGAGCGCGCTGAGGAGCACACCGCAGCCGACGCCGAGCGCCAGATTGTGCGTGCCGACCACCACGGCGACGGTGGCGAAGGTGACCACGCTGGCGGTGGCCGGATACACTTTGATGTTCTTGAGCGAGGCCCAGCTGAAGGTGCTGATCGAGACCATGATCATGACGGCGACGAGTGCGGCCATGGGGATCTGCGAAACGTAGTCGCCGAGCACGACCACCAGGATGAGCAGGAAGAGGCCGGCCCAGAAGGTGGAGAGACGTCCGCGTCCACCGGACTTCAGGTTGATGACGGTCTGGCCGATCATGGCGCAACCGGCCATGCCGCCGAAGAGGCTGGAGACGATGTTGGCGATGCCCTGGCCTTTGCACTCGCGGTTCTTGTCGCTGCTGGTGTCGGTGTAGTCGTCGACGATGGTGGCGGTCATGAGCGACTCGAGCAGGCCGACCACGGTCAGGGATAGCGAGTAGGGCAGGATGATCATGAGTGTGGTGAGATTCCACGGGATGTCGGGGAAGAGGAAGCTGGGCAACGAGCCGGGCAAGTCACCCATGTCGCCGACGGTGTTGAGGAATTTGGCGGGACCGGCGGCGCCCCAGCCGAGCCACATGGAGAGACCGGTCAGCACGATGATGCAGATGAGCGGAGAAGGCACGGCCTTGGTGATGCGGGGCAGGCCGTAGATGATGGCGAGGCCGCCGGCGACGCAGGCATACATGCCCCAGCCCTGGCCTTGGAACTCCTTGAGCTGGCTCATGAAGATGACGATCGCGAGCGCGTTGACGAAGCCGATGACGACCGATCGCGCGACAAAGCGCATGAGGTTGCCGAGCTTCAACCAGCCGGCGATGATTTGAAAAATACCGGTGAGCAGCGACGCGGCGAACAGGTATTGCAGGCCGTGCTCTTTGACCAGCGAGACCATGAGCAGGGCCATGGCGCCGGTGGCGGCGGAGATCATGCCGGACCGACCGCCGACAAAGGCGAGCGTGACGGCGATGCAGAAGGAAGCGTAGAGGCCGACCTTGGGGTCGACGCCGGCGATGATCGAGAACGAGATGGCCTCGGGAATGAGCGCAAGGGCGACCACCGTGCCGGCGATGAGATCGCGACCGGGGTTGTTGAACCATTGCTGTTTGTAGGTGAGTGCGGACATATGAATTGGAAAATAGTTTGTGGTAGGGCCGGACTTTGTGTCCGTGCCGCGTTTGGCGTGTGTCGAGGAGCGAGCGTCGCAGGCTGTGGGGACGTCGCTCGCGGCCGCCGACAAGCGGCGGCCCTACGGGAAACCTTCAGGCGATCAGGCCGAGGGTGCGGTCGGAGTTGGTGCGGACCTGGCGGTAGAACTCCGGATCGGTGGCGAGTTGGTGGCCGTAGGCGGGCAGCATCTCGCGGAGGCGTTCGCGCCAGACGTGCATGCGCGTCGGGAAGCATTTTTCGATGATCTTCACCATGACGTCGACCGCGGTGGAGGCGCCGGGCGATGCGCCGAGCAGGGCGGCGATGGAGCCGTCGGCGGCGGCTACGATCTCGGTGCCGAACTGGAGCACGCCGTGTTTCTTGGCGTCTTGTTTGATGATCTGCACGCGTTGTCCTGCCGTCTCGAGTTCCCATTTGTCGAGGGTGGCGCCGGGGAAGAATTCCTGGAGGGCGGCGAGGCGTTGCTCGGGTTTTTGCAGGACTTGCTCGATGAGGTATTTGGTGAGGTCCATGTTGTCCTTACCAACGGCGAGCATGGGCACGAGGTTGTTGAGGCGCACGGAGCCGGGCAGGTCGAAGAGCGAACCGGACTTGAGGAATTTGGGCGAGAAGCCGGCGAAGGGTCCGAAGAGCAGCGACTGCTGGCCGTCGATCATGCGGGTGTCGAGGTGGGGCACCGACATGGGGGGCGCGCCGGTGGCGGCCTGGCCGTAGACCTTGGCTTGGTGGCGGGCGGCGATGGCGGGATCGTTGCAGACGAGGAACTGGCCGGAGACGGGGAAACCGCCGAAACCCTTGCCCTCGGGGATGCCGGATTTCTGGAGAAGGGGGAGAGCGGCGCCGCCCGCGCCGACAAAAACGAACGGGGTGACGATGGAGCGGTTGATCTTTTTCTCGAGGTTGCGGACGGTGAGTTCCCAGCGGCCGTCGGGCAGGCGCTCGATGTCGCGCACCTGATGGCTGGTGGCGAGTTTGATGTTGGGCTGGCTCTCGAGGTAGCCGACGAGGCCGGAGGTGAGCGCGCCGAAGTTGACGTCGGTGCCGCCCTCGGCGCGGGTGGCGGCGAGGGGTTTGCCGGCGGTGCGGTTTTCAAGCAGGAGCGGGGCCCACTGGCCGATGGTCTGCGGGTCGGTGCTGAACTGCATGTCCGCGAAGAACGGATGCTGGCTCATGGCCTCGTGGCGCTTGCGCAGGAAGGCGCAGTTGGCGTCGCCCCATACGAAGCTCATGTGCGGGACGGGGTGGATGAAGTCGGACGGGTTTTGCAGGATACCGGCTTTGACGAGGCTGGCCCAGAATTGTTTGGAGAGCTCGAAGGCTTCGTTGATCTCGACGGCCTTGGAGATGTCGATGGAGCCGTCGGCCTTGGGTTTGGTGTAGTTGAGCTCGCAGAGGGCGGCGTGTCCGGTGCCGGCGTTGTTCCAGGGGTTGGAGCTTTCCTTGGCGACCTCGGCGAGGGCCTCGACGATCTGGATTTTGAGGTTCGGGTCGAGCTGGTGGAGCAGCACACCGAGGGTGGCGCTCATGATTCCGCCGCCAATAAGGACAACGTCAGGTTCTGCAAAAGTGGCTACGCGTTCGGTCATAGATGCGTAGAGCGGGCGGGAAAAGGGGCGGGGTTGTCAACGCGCAAGGCGTTTGCGGGTCGCGGTAGGGGCTGACCTTGCGTGGGGCCGGGGCGGTATTAGGTGCTGCAATCGGCGGAGGCGGTCCCGATGTAGCCGATTGGGTGGAGCGGGTTGTCCCCAACACGCTTGGTTATGGCGTGGTGGCGCACAACGAACGCGTTGGGGACAACGCGTTCCACCTGCAGGCCGACGCTACACTTAGAAACCCTTTTGCTGAAGGGCGGCGCTGAGCTCGGTCATGAAGGCTTGGCCATCCTCGGGGGTGGGGCGGTAGCCGGGCTGGCTGACTTCGGTGAAACCGGGGCGGCCGGTGTTGTCGACGATCCACTTGCCGGTGACGCCGTCGCTGAAGGTGACGCTGCCGCTGGCGAGGGCGCCGGGGATGAGAGTGACGTTGTCCACATCGATGATGACGGATCCGGGCGTGGCGGGCACGGCGTCGTCTTCAATGCCTTCATCGCCGGCGGCGGACGGTGCGCCGGGAGCGGCGGATGCAGCGGCGGCTTTGGGTGCGGCCTTGGAGACGTCGTTCACGTCGCCCTTGGGCTCGGGCTTGTCCTGGAGGGCGAGGTTGAGGTCGTCGACGAGGAAGCGGACATCCATGTAGGTCATGGCGATGTCGAACTCTTCACGGAGCTTCTTCTGAATGGAGGAGAGGTTGTCACCGGCGGCGACCCAGGAGGAAACGGCGGTGGATTGTTCGGGAGTAAGGCTCATGGCGGGGAAGAGTGGGTTTGGCGGATTAAACCCTAAGATAGAAACGACTGGGGGAGTGAGCGCAACTTTTGCTTGGAGGCGGAGGGGGGCTTCGGGAG